>CAVUGL010000018.1:0-31192 GCA_963740995.1 uncultured Solirubrobacterales bacterium | reverse complement strand
GGTGATGTCGAGCAGCAGAACCGGCCGGCCGAGGTGCGAGGCCATCCTCGATTCGGAGAATTCGACCCCATCGAGGCTCGTCGTTGACCCCTCGGTCAGCACCGCCGCGGAGCCGCAGCGGCGGCCGCCGCGGATCTCGTCGAGCGACCGTGGACCCGGGCGCGGGTCGATCGGCGATCGCTCCCAGGCGACGCCGCCCAGGACCCACTCCGTGCCGAGTCCGTCGAGCAGATCCGTGATCGCCAGCGCGCCGACGACGTCGCCGCCCCCGCCCATGCCGATCAGCAGGGCGCGGTCGGAATCTTTCAGTGCGTTCAGGGGCACGGCTTCGCCATTAGATCGCGGCTGCGAGCGGCCGCCCCGCATCAGTCGCTACGGGCTTCGCCCTTCGCGCCGGAGCGCAGCGGCCTGGCAGCCGCTAGGCCGGTACCAGGTCGCCCTGGACGATCTCGCGGATCGTGCCGGCGGCGCGCTCGAACTCCTCGTCGGCCATCACCGGCGTGCCCTCGAAGGGGAGATCGCGGTCGATCTCCACCCAGGAGCGGCAACCGTGGTGCTCGTCCTTGACGCGCACCGTGACCGGACGCGGGATCGATGGACCCGCAGAAGCAGCACGTGCAGCGGATGGGTCCGCTTCCACGCCAGGCGCTTCTGCGCATAGTCCGAGGTCCAGATGTGGAAGGGCGCCAGCGCCTCGACCACGCGGTGATCGTCCGTGGTGAAGTGGTCGGTGATCTCGGCCCAGCTGCGGATCCGCACCCGATCGGGCTGCGGGATGCCGCCGTCCTGGAGCAGCGCCCGCGGGGGCGGCTCCTCGTCGGGCCAGACGCCCTCCTCGAGGGCGCGGCGGAGCTCCGGATGGTGAGATTCGCGGACCAGATCGTTCCGCTGATGGTCGAAGGTCGGATAGAGGAAGAACTGATCGTGCTCGACCTCGAAGTGCTTCTCCTCCTCGCGGATCCCGCCCTTGCGGAGAGCGACCAGCTGCTCACCCTCCGCCAGCGCCCGCACGGTCACGGCCCACTCTTTCAATGCAATCGGCATAAGGAATTAGGGGGTAGTCAATCTTGGTTGGATGCGGGGGCGGGGCGGCCAGTTTGGGCGCCTGGGCCCCTTCGGAGGCGCGCAGTCTAGACGACGATCCCTGCTTTGACAACCCTTGTGACGGATCGTCACAAGCTCAGAGACTTAGCTGTAAGTATCGGATAGCCCATTCCCATGCGGTATCGATCCTGGTTGACCGGCCAATCGAGGCGAGGTTGGAAGTTTGGCGAAGGACCACTAATGATTTGGTTCGGGGCCGTACCCACCGCCACCGGGGGTCTCGATGCGCAGACGATCCCCGGGTTGGAGCGCTCCCTCGGTCTTCGCCGCGATCGGCTCGCCGTTCAGCAAGTCGCGGCCGGACTCACCGGGCGCCCCACCGTCCCTGCCGTGAGGGGCGTGCCGACGCCGTTCGCCGATCAGGGTGAAGCGCATCGGCTCGGTCGCCTCCAGCTCCCTGACGATCCCGTCGCCCCCGCGGTGGCGGCCCCGCCCGCCGCTCCCACGCCGGACCGAGAGCTCCCGAACCAGCACGGGATAGTCGGTCTCGAAGGCCTCGATGGGCGTGTTGAGGGTGTTCGACATCGCCACGTGCTCGGCGTTCGGCCCGTTGGCGTCGCGGCAAGCGCCCTGACCGCCGCCGATCGTCTCGTAGTAGGTCCAGTCCTCGCCTGAGAGGGTCACGTTGTTCATCGTCCCCTGTCCCTCCGCCCCGACCGGAGCGAACTCGGCGAGCGCCGCGAAGACCAGGTCCGCGACGCGGCTCGAGGTCTCGACATTCCCGCCGACGACGGCGGCCGGCGGGTGCGCGTTGAGGAGCGATCCGGCGGGAGCGCTGACCGACACGGGGCGCCAGGCGCCGGCCGAAGGCGGCGCGTCCGGATCGCAGACGACGCGGACCGCGTAGAAGCAGGCCGCCTTGGTCACAGAGAGGGGGCAGTTGAGGTTGCCCGCGACCTGGTCGGCGCTGCCGGTGAAGTCGAGCTCGAGGGAATCCCCGCGAACTGTGGCGGTGAGGCGCAGGCGGATGTCGCCGTCGCGACCCTCGAGCACGTCCTCGGCTGTGCCCTCGCCCTCGGGGAGGTCCGCGAGCGCGGCCCGGGTGCGCCGCTCGGCGTAGTCGAGGATCTCGTCGGTTGCGGTCCGGAGCAGCTCCCGGCTGTGCCGCTCCGCCAGCTGACCCAGCCTGCGGATGCCGGTCAGATTCGCGGCGCGCTGGGCCCTCAGGTCCGCCAGCCGCTGCTCCGGGTTTCGCATCTGGCCGGCCAGGTCGGCGAGAACGGCATCATCGGCGCGGGTCGGGGGGATCACGACCCCTTCCTCGTCAAGCGTCACCGAGAGCGCCGGCATGCCGCCCGGCGTCGGCCCGCCGATGTCCGCGTGATGAGCGCGGCTGGCGGCGAACCCGATCAGCTCGCCTTCACCGAAGACCGGGCTGATCAGGGTGATGTCGGGCAGGTGGGTGCCACCGCGATAGGGGTCGTTGAGGATCCAGAGGTCGCCCTCGCGGTGATCCTCCTCGACGATCACGGCGACGGCATCGGGCATCGACCCGAGGTGGACCGGGATGTGCTCCGCCTGCATGACCAGCTCCCCAGCCGGATCGAAGAGCGCCGTCGAGCAGTCGTGCCGCTCGGTGATGTTGGGGGAGTGGGCAGAGCGGATCAGCACAGCACCCATCTCGTCACAGGCAGCTCGCAGCGCGCCCGTCATCACCTGGAGGGCAACCGGGTCGAGCCCCGGGCCGTTCACTCCCGCACCCCCGTGATCGTGCCGGCCTCGTCCACGGACGCGTTCCACCCCGGGGGCAGCACCAGCGTCGCCTCGGGCAACTCGAATACGGAAGGCCCCTCGGCGGAGAAACCGGCCCCCGGCTCGCCGCGGAGCACGTGGGTGCTCACCCAGCTCCCGTCGAACCGCGCCCTGCGCTCGCTCTCGGCCACCCTGCCATCCCCGGCCGCCCGCGGGCGCGGCTCGGGTCCCGGCTCGACGGCGGCGACCCGGATCGTGACCAGCTCGAGCCGCCCCTCGGGGTCGCGGTAGCCGTAGCGCGCCTCGTGCTGGCGCGCGAAGTCCTCGGCCAACTGCTCCGGATCCGGCTCGGCCGGACCCGGCACCGGGAGCTCGAAGGCCTGCCCGCGGTAGCGCAGCTCGTAGACGACCTCGAGCTCGGCTCCCTTCATCCCCTCGAGCAGCGGCTCGCTCAGCTCCTCGACCTCCGAGGCGATTCGCTTCGCGCTGATCTCGTCCCCGGTGAGCAGGACCGTCCGGGCGGTGTCGCGGCGGTGGCCGGCGGCGATCAGTCCGAGGGCCGAGAGCACGCCGCTGGCACGGGGGCAGACGATGCGGGTGATCTCGAGCTCGCTCGCCAGGGCTGCGGCGTGCATCGGGCCGGCGCCGCCAAAGGGCAGCAGGGCGTAGTCGCGCGGATCGACTCCTCGCTCGACTGTGACCACTCGCAGCGCGCGGATCATCTCCTGGTTGGCGACCCGTGCGATCCCCTCGGCCGTCTCGATCTCGTCGAGGCCGAGCCGCTCGCCGAGTGAGGAGACGCTGCGGCGCGCTGCCTCCGCATCCAGGGCCACCCCGCCGGCGAGCTGTGAATCGGGAGAGAGATAGCCGAGCAGCAGGTTGGCGTCCGTGACCGTCGGCTCGGTCCCGCCGCGCCCGTAGCAGGCCGGCCCGGGGTCGGCACCCGCCGAACGGGGTCCGACACGCAGGGCGCCGCCCGCGTCGCGCCAGGCGACCGATCCGCCGCCCGCCCCGACCGTGTGGACGTCGACCATCGGCAGCTGCACCGGGCGACCCTCGATCTCGCGTGAATCCGTGCGCCGGACCTCGCCGGAATCGACCACGCAGACATCGCAGGAGGTGCCTCCCATGTCGATCCCGATCGCGTCGGGATGCCCCGCTGATTTCGCAAGTAGAGCGGCGCCGACCGCGCCCCCCGCCGGGCCCGAGAGGACGCTCCAGGCGCCGGCCCGTGCCGCTTCGGCGGCCTCAGCCGTGCCGCCGGAGGAGCGCATCACCTCCGGCTCGGGCAGCGACTTCGACCGGCTGGCCTCGGCGAGGCGGGTCAGGTAGCGGCCGAGCAGCGGCGAGAGGTAGGCATCGATGACGGTGGTCGAGAAGCGCTCGAACTCCCGGAAGGCGGGCAGGACCTCGTGCGAGGCCGAGACGTGCAGGTCCGGCAGCGCCTCCCGCAGCGCGGACGCGATGCGCCGCTCGTGGCTCGGGTCGCGGAAGGCGAACAGCAGGCAGACGGCGACGGACTCGGCTCGTGCCGCGCGCAGCTCCTCGACCAACCTGCCGACCTCGGCCTCCGTGAGTTCCTCTATCACCTCGGTGACGCCGATCCGCTCGGCGGCCTCGAACCGGAGCTCTTCGGCGACCAGGGGTTGCGGCCGGCCACGGCATGGGTGGTACAGGCTTGGGCGCGCCTGGCGCCCGATGTCGAGCAGGTCGGCGAACCCCCTGGTCGCGACCAGCGCGGTGCGGGCGCCGCGCTCCTCGAGCAGGGCGTTCGTCCCCACGGTCATCCCGTGGGTGAAGCCCTCGACGTCCTCGGGTCGAGCGCCGGCGCGATCGAGCACCTCTTCGATCGCGTCGATCACTCCACGCGACTGATCGTCGGGGGTGGTCGTGACCTTGGCGGTCCGCAGGCGATCTCCGTCGAGCAGCGCGGCGTCGGTGAAGGTCCCACCGACATCAACGCCGAGCAGCATGGCGCGAACCTACATCAGCCTCTTCACGGCGAGGGCCCCGAATTCGGGGCCCTCGACCGTCTCATTCACTCTGGCGGCTACGCGACGGCAGCTTCGACCTCGCGCACCTCGTAGGTCTCCTCGAGGTGCTTGTGCGAGGGGCAGTAGTCCATCCCCGGCAGCGGCTCACGCTGGCAAGGTGTCCCCTTGCGAGTGCTCGCCAGGCAGTTTCTCTCCTGGCCATCCAGCGTCACGTCGTCCGGCAGCGAGTCGAGGAACTCCTCGATCCGCTCGAGGTGGTGCTCGATGACCATGTAGACCCGAACCTGCTCCGCGAGCGCGAAGTGCTCTCGGACCTCGGTGAACAGCGTCTTCGCCGGCCGTGCGAAGTAGCGGCGGTCGCTGACCAGCCGCTGAATGGTGGCCTCACATGCTTCCAGCAGTGTCCGCCGGGCCGCGAACGTCCTCTCGACGCCCTCCGAGGCGTCGATGCGAGGTGCCAGGTCCCGGTAGATGCAACGACTGAGTTGATACATCCCGATCTCTCCTTACCCCCCTGAAGTCTCATCCGAGGGATTCCTGCCCTCGGGCTCTTCAGGCGACGCTGATTGAACCACGGCATACCCAAAATTAGGTTAAATCCGCATTAAGCACTATTAAGTAGGCTAGGCCCCGCGCTTTTGAGTAGGCAGGGCTTATGCCCACGCCTGCCAGTGCAGCTCGTCCCCCAAGCAGACGATGTGGCGCCCGTCGAGCTGGGGGTCAGGAGCGGGGAACTCAAGGCGCTGGTGGGAGCCGCGAGATTCGCGGCGCTCGAGCGCGAAGCGGGCGATCAGGTGAGCGAGCGGATAGGGGTCGTCGAGCAGCCGCTCGAGGTGTTCGGCGCTGCGCAGGGGCCCGGCCAGGCGCCAGACCGCCTCTCGGGTCTCGGCCGGGGGTGGTTCGAAGCGCCAGGAGGCAGGCTCGGGCGGCTCGCGGCCAGCATCACCGGCAGCCACAAACCCCGCTGCCGCATCTGCGGAAGCCGCGGCCGCCGCGCGGGCGCCGAGAACGAAGCACTCGGTGAGTGAGTTCGACGCGAGCCGGTTCGCGCCATGGAGGCCCGTGCAGGCGCACTCGCCGACCGCGAACAGGCCCGGCACTGTCGATCGACCCGCCAGGTCCGTGGCGATCCCGCCCATCACGTAGTGCGAGGCGGGCGAGATCGGGATCGGCTCGCTGGCCGGGTCGAAGCCGGCTTCGCGGAGGGCCTCGAAGATGTTCGGAAAGCGAGCCTCGCTCACGGAGCGCAGGTCGAGGAGGACGTGGTCGGCGCCGTCCCGTTCCATCCGATCGAGAACCGCGAGCGTGACCTCGTCGCGCGGTGCCAGCTCGTCGGTGAAGCGCTCGCCGTCGGCGCCGAGCAGGGTCGCGCCCTCGCCACGCACCGCCTCGGTGACGAGGAGACCGTCATAGCGCGTTCCCGGTGCGGCCAGGGCCGTGGGGTGGAACTGACAGAGCTCGAGGTCGGCTATCTCGGCACCCGCGGCGTGCGCCATCACCGGACCGGCTCCGATGGCCCCCCATGGGTTTGTCGTGCGCGCCCAGAGAGCGGCCGCGCCGCCTGTGGCGAAGATGGTGGCTCGCGCCCGCATGGGCCCGCGGTCGGTGATCACGCCGTGACAGCGCTCGCCGTCGCTCCACAGGGCCACTGCCGATGTCTCCTCGTTCATCTCGATTCGCTCGTGCATCCGCGTCAGCTCTGTGAGTCGCTCGGTGATCCGCCGGCCGGTGCCGGCGCCACCGGCGTGGACCACGCGGCGCCGGGAGTGCCCGCCCTCAAGGGCGAGCGAGAGCCTGCCGTCCGGGTCGCGGTCGAACTCGACCCCACGGCGCTCCAGCTCCGTGACCACCGCCGGTGCCTCTCGCGCCAGCAGCTCGGCCGCCGAGCGCCTACAGGTGCCGCGCCCCGCCGCGACGGTGTCCTCGACGTGAAGCTCCGGCGAGTCGTCCTCACCGATCGCGGCCGCGAGGCCGCCCTGGGCCCAGAAGCTCGAGCTCTCGCTGAGCGGCTTGCGGAGGACCATCGCCACCCGGGAGCCCGCGTCCGCGGCCGTCAGGGCGGAGTAGAGGCCGGCGGCGCCCCCGCCCACCACCACGACGTCGAGGTCGGGCGTCATCGAGGCAACGCTATATGGGCAGAATGCGAGACCTGATCCCGGGCCTCTACTTCCGACATCCGAGCTCTTTCCAGCACGACACGGGAGGCCACCCCGAGAACGCGAGGAGGCTCACCGCGATCGAGGAGGCGATGTCGGAGCGGGACTGGCTCGGCCTCGATCTCGTCGAGGCGCCGGCCGCCACCCGCGAGCAGCTCGAGCGCGTCCACAGCGCCGCCCACGTCGAGGAGATCAAAGCGATCTCGGCACGCGGCGGCGGCATGATCGACCTCGACACGGTCGCCAGCGCCGGCTCCTTCGAGGCGGCCCTCCACTCGGCCGGAGGTGCCGTCCACGCCGCCGAGCGTTTGCTTGCGGACGGGGGATTCGCCTTCTGCGGCCTGCGCCCCCCGGGCCACCACGCGGAGCGTGACCGCGCCATGGGCTTCTGCCTCTTCAACAACGTCGGAGTGGCCGCCGCGCACGCGCTCGAGGAATGTGGGGCGGACCGCGTCCTGGTGCTCGACTGGGACGTCCATCACGGCAATGGCACCGAGGCGATCTTCTACGGCTCCTCCCAGGTCCTCTACTCGAGCATCCACCAGAGCCCGCTCTATCCCGGGACCGGCGCGGCCACCGACTTCGGCAGCGGCGAGGGAGAGGGTTACACGGTCAACCTCCCGGTGCCGCCTGGCAGCGGGTCCGACGAGTTCCTGGCACTCGTCCAGCTTGTGGTGGCGCCGATTGCCAGGGAATGGCGGCCGGACCTGCTCTGCATCTCCGCCGGGTACGACGCCCACCACGATGATCCGCTCGCCAACTGCGAGGTCGACGATCAGGGTTACTGGGACATGGCCGCGAGCATGCGCGAGCTCGCCGGCGAGCTCGACGCACCGCTGCTGGTCTGCCTCGAGGGTGGCTACTCGCTCGAAGCGCTGGCGCGATCGGTCGTGGCGACCCTGGACGCGATCTCCGGCGATCGATCGCCGGGCGAGGCTCAGAGCGCCCCCGCGGCGCCCTACCGCGAGCGGCTGGTGCGCTTCTGGCCGGTCCTGGCCGCCGACTAGGCCCGGCCACTTCTCCTCATGCCGTGAGCTGGTCCCTGATCTTGATCAGCTTTTTCGACAGGCCGGGCACGGCGTCGAGGTCGTCGACCGACTGGAAGCCGTTCTGCCTTTCGCGATAGGCGATCACGCGGGTCGCTTGGGTGACGGACATGCCGAGCTCGCGGAACTGCTCGAAGGACGCCTTGTTGACGTCGAGCGGACCGCCGCGACGCCGCGGCCTGGCCTTTTCGGTGGCGGGCTGCGAATCGGCGCCCTTGGACTCTGATGAGCTCTTCACCTGGCTGGCGGCCTTTGCGGTGGAGCCCTGTTTCTCGCGCTCGGCGGCCTTCTCCGCACGCCTTGCCCGGCGGGCCTCCGCACGGCGGCGGAGAAATCCCACCTTGGGCTCTGCCGACCCATCCGCCTTCTGCTCGGTGGTGTCGTCCTCCGGCTTCGGCTTCCCGACCTCTGGCTTCGCCGGCTTCTCGGTCTCCTGCTGGAGGGCGCGGGTCTGTCCGCGTAGCCACTCGGCCGCGGCGCTCCGTGCCTCGGCCTCGGCGTCCAAGCGAGCCGTCTCGACGTCGTTCACATTCGCCTCGGCCCGCTTCGCGCGTGCCTCGGCCTTCTCGATCAGCTGCTCTCGTGAGCCTCGCTCCTCTTCGAGCTGGCCGCGGAGCGTCCGCAGCTCGTCCTGGAATTGCCGCTCGGCCTCCCTGCGAGCCGTCTCGCCGGCGGCCTGGACGCGCTCATTGGCCTCGGCGCGAAGCTGCTCCTCCTGCTCGGTCAGGCGGCGGTCGGCCTCACGCTGCAGCCGTGCCCGCGTCTCCGACTCGACCTTCGCGAGGGCCTCCTCGATCTTGGCGTCTGACTCCGCCTGCAGTCGGCGCATCTCGGCGTCGAGCTGCTGACTCTCCCGAGTGCGGCTCCTGGCGTCGGTAACCGAGACGTTGCCGGCCGCTCGGGCCTCGGCCACCTCGAGCAGGCGCTGGACCTCCTCGAGGGTCTTGGCGGCGCGCTCCCGCTCCCGCTCGAAATCTTCTTCGAGCGCCAGGATCTCGGCGGTCGCCCTCTCCTCGGCCTGCCGCCGGGCGGCTTCGACGGCCCGCTTCATCCGCTCGTCCCGCTCGCCGTTCGTTGGCTCCTTGGCCGGCGGGCTCGACGGGCCGCCCTTCTCACCGGGCCCGGCGCCTTCGTCTGGGCGCTCGGTCATCGAGGCGGTCACTTTACGCGAGGCCCGGCGGATCGTGACCGGCCGCTGCTCTGACTGGGCGCCGAAACGTTCGCCTTCGGGCACACGGGGGCCTGGTCTCGTTCGCTCCGCACAGCGAGCCTTGCGGAAACGAGCCGAGGAGGTTTTCGATGCGAGAACTCGTCGCCCGAGCTGGGCTCGCCGCGTACGCGGCCGGGCGCCGGCTGCTGGGCCCGGCCGCACGCGGCGGCCAGGGAACCGTCGAGTACGTCGGGCTGATCCTGCTGGTGGCGTTGCTGATGGTCGGGATGGTCGCCGCGATGAAGGGCTTCCAGGGCAAGCAGGGGCTGGAGCTCGCCCAGACGATCGTGGACAAGATCCGGGAGGCGGTCGGTCAGGTCAAGTTCAAGTGATCGCCAGGCCGCTCCACCTTGGAGCGAAGGGCGAAGCCCTGATGCGAGGGTGCTCCGAGGCGGAGCCGAGGAGCAACCCGTTTCACTCCAGGTGGGGCGGCCGCTGCGATCACGGTCTGATGGCGAAGCCGTCAACCGCAGCCGTGAGAGACTGGCGCGCATGCCGGCCTCTCGCAGCTACGAGCGCGCGCCAGCCGATCTGCGCCCCGTGACGATCGAGCCCGGCTTCGTCCGCACCGCGGACGGCTCAGCTCTGATCTCGCAGGGTGAGACCCGGGTGATCTGCACGGCGTCGGTGAGTGGCAAGGTGCCGCGCTGGATGGAGGGCAAGGGCCGCGGCTGGGTCACCGGCGAGTACGCGATGCTCCCGGCCTCGACCGGCGACCGGAAGGCGCGCGACATCAGCCGGGGCAAACAGGACGGCCGCGGGGTCGAGATACAGCGGCTGATCGGGCGTTCGCTCCGCGGGGTGGTGGACTTCATGGCCCTCGGCGAGCGCTCCGTCTACGTCGATTGCGACGTCCTGCAGGCCGATGGGGGCACCCGCTGCGCGGCGATCACCGGCGGCTTCGTGGCCCTGCACCAGGCCCTCTCTGCGCTCGTCGAAGCCGGTGACGTGGAGACCCTGCCGCTCAACCAGTCGGTGGCCGCGGTCAGCGTCGGGATGGTGGAGGGGAGGGCGCTCTGCGATCTCGACTACAGCGAGGACTCCACGGCGGAGGTGGATGCCAACGTGGTGATGACCGGGGACGGCGGTCTGGTCGAGGTCCAGGCCACCGCGGAGCGCACCCCGCTCTCGCGCACCTCGCTCGACGAGCTGCTGGCGCTCGCCGAAGGGGGGATCGCGAAGTTGCGCGAAGCACAGGAATCGGCGGTCGGAGAGCTCCCGGACTGAGATTCTGTAGCCGGCGATGTCGGCACTGCTCCTGGCCACCCGGAACGAGCACAAGCTCCGCGAGTTGCGCGAGGCCCTTCCGGGTATCGCGATCGACCCGCTTCCGCCGGAGGTCGAGCTGCCGCCGGAGGAGGGCGAGACATTCGCCGAGAACGCACTCGGCAAGGCACGGGCGGCCAGGGCCGCGACCGGTCGGACCGCGATCGCCGATGACTCCGGGATCGAGGCATATGGGCTCGGCGGGCGCCCGGGGGTGCGCTCGGCCCGCTACGCGGGTGAGGACGCGACGGATGAGGAGAACCTCGCCAAGCTGCTCGAGGAGGTGGGGGGCCAGGACGACCGGCGAGTGGCTTACGTCTGCGTGATTGCGCTGGTGGATTCGGACGGATCCGAGTCGCTGTTCGAGGGGCGCTGCGAGGGGATCCTGGCGAGCGAGCCGCGTGGCAGCGGCGGCTTCGGCTACGACCCCGCCTTCGTCCCTGATGACACCGGTCCAGGTGACGAGCGGACGATGGCGGAGCTCGCGCCCGCGGAGAAGCACTCGATCAGCCACCGGGGGCGCGCGGGCCGAAAGCTGGCCGCGCACCTGGGAATCGAGGTCCCCGGATGAGCCCCATGGGCGTCGCCGCCTCGAGCAGGATCACCAAGCCACGGGCGGCGGCGGTCTCGATCGCCTCGAACGCCAGCCTGATCGCGCTGAAGCTGGCGGCGGCGGCGATCACCGGTTCCGTGGCGATCCTGAGCGAGGCGCTCCACTCGATGATCGACCTGATCGCGTCGGTGATCGCCTTCGTCTCGGTCCGCCGGGCGGACGAGCCGGCGGACGTCGACCATCCCTACGGGCACGAGAAGCTGGAGAGCCTCGCCGCCTCGATCGAGGGCATGCTGATCCTCGCCGGGGCCGGCCTGATCGTCTACGAGTCAGTCCATCGGCTCACCACGGGGGCTGAGGTGCAGAAACTCGGGGTCGGCATCGCCGTGATCGGCTTCTCGGCGCTGGCCAATGTCGGTGTTTCGGTCTTTCTCCGGCAACAGGCGCGTCGGCACCGCTCGCCGGCGCTCGCCGGTGACGCCGCCCACCTCGGGACCGATGCCCTCACGTCGTTCGGCGTCCTCGTCGGCTTGGTGCTTGTCCAAATCACGGGAGCCGCATGGATCGACTCCGCGGTTGCGATCGGAGTCGCGATCATCATCGTCTCCGCCGGCGTCCGGATCATGCGCCAGTCGGCTTCGGCGCTGGTCGACGAAGCGCCGCCGGCCGCCGAGATGGATCGAATTGAGGGCGCGATCGGCAGGGCCCGCTCGGAGTCGCCCGAAGTGGTTGGCTACCACAAGCTGCGGGCCCGCAGCACAGGACGCCGCACCTATATCGACCTGCACGTGCAGTTCCGCGACGGGACCTCGCTGGAGCGCGCCCACGACGTCGCCCACGAGATGCGGGATGCGATCGAGTCGGACCTCGGCGACGCTGAGGTGCTCATCCACCTGGAGCCAGAGAGCTCTCGCCGGGACCCGTCGGAGTCTCCGCAGGCGTTCCGAGCGGGCTAGCGGCCACTCGTGGCCGCGACCTCTAGATGAGGTTCACGGCCGCCGCCAGGCCAACGAAGCCGACGACGATGCTGTACCCGGTGTAGCCGCCGAGCGCCAGGAGGATCACCGAGATCCCGCAGACGACGACGACGGTGAGCCAGGAACCCTGCTGCAGAGTCACGCTCGCTATTTTGGCTGAATGCCGCCGGTCGACGCCCCGACCCTCACCGACGCCGAGGGCGCCGTCTCATATCTGCAGGAGATCTCGCCTGAGATGCGGGGCTGCGCGATCCTCTCCGATCCCGGCGAGGTGCTCGCTGCCAGTGGCGCTGCGGAGGAATGGGGCGAGGCCGGCCGCGACCTGCTGGCGGCGGCCGACGCCGCGGGGGGCGAGCCGGTCGCCCACGCGCACGTCGCCACTGGCGACGGCGAGGCGTTCTGCGTCCGCGAGAGCGGCCTCGTCGCGGTGGCAGTCGCCGAGCGGTTTACGCTCGCGTCGCTGATGCTGTTCGACATGCGGAACACACTCCGCCGGCTCGCCGCCGAGACCGCGGGGTCCTAGGTGCCGACCAAGCCACACCGCCTGCTGCTCGACCGCGTCTCGAGCTACGCCGACGAAGCGGCGGCCTACATCCGCCGCCGCCGGCACCTGCGCAAGCCATTCGCAAGGACGTACTACCCGGACGGTCGGGCGATGGGGTTTCCCGACGACTCGAAGGAGGGGCAGGCCCTCTTCCTGGCCGCCGCCCACCTGATCGAGGTGGCCGGACCGCGCTCCAGGAGCCCCAAGTGACGATCGTTGACGAGGGTGTCGCCGCCCGAGTCCTCGAACGGGCACTGTCCAGGGGCGGCGACTTCGCCGAGCTCTTCTGCGAGGAGCGACGTGGATTCACCCTCTCGATCGACGAGTCCCGGGTGGAGCTGCCGCAGTCGGGAAGCGAGCGCGGCGCCGGGGTTCGGGTCATTGATGGGGAGGTGACCCGCTTTGCGCACGTCGACGGGATCGCGGAAGAGGACCTGGTGCGCGCGGCCGACGGACTCGCCAGTGCACTCAATTCCGGTGCGAGCGAGCAGGTGGCCCTGAAGGCGGCGAGCCCGCCGAAGCTCCAGAAGATCGAGGTCGATCCGGCTTCCGTCCCGGCGGAGCGGAAGGCCGAGGTCCTGAGGGAGCTCGACGAGCGGGCGCGCTCCGCCGGCTCCGAGATCGCCCAGGTATCGGCGAGCTACAGCGAGGGGCGGCGCAGCGTCGCGGTCTTCAACTCGGAGGGGTTGGAGGCGAGCGATGACCGGACCCGGGTTCGGCTCGGGGCGCAGGTCGTGGCCCGTAAGAACGGAACGGTCGAGACCGGCTTCGAGACGCTCGGCGCCCACCGCGGCTTCGAGCTGCTCGATGGAGACCCGGCTCGGATCGCGGAGCAGGCGGTCCACAAGGCGCTCGAGCTGCTCGGCGCAGACCCGGCCCCGGCGGGGGAGATGACGGTCGTGGTCGGCGGCGGCTTCGGCGGTGTCCTCTTCCACGAGATGACCGGCCACGGCCTGGAGGCGGACGCGGTCCAGAAGGGTGCGAGCGTCTACGCGGGCAGGATGGGCGAGAGGGTGGCGGAGCCACTGCTCAACGCCTTCGACGACGGCACCATGCCGGGCGAGTGGGGAACCGGGGCGATCGACGACGAGGGGACCCCCTGCCAGCGGACGGCCGTGATCGAGGAGGGAAAGCTCACCTCCTACCTCTACGACCGCCTCCGGGCCGAGCGCGATGGCGTCCCCTCGACGGGCAACGGGCGGCGGGCGAGCTTCCGGGATCTCCCGATCCCACGCATGACCAACACCTACATCCAGCCGGGTGATGCTGCCCCTGAGGAGATCATCGCCGAGGTCGATCACGGCTTCTACGCCGTCTCCTTCGGCGGCGGCCAGGTCGAGCCGGCGACCGGGGACTTCGTCTTCGGCGTCTCCGAGGGCTATCTGATCGAAGGCGGCAAGGTGACCAGGCCCTGTCGCGGGGCAACCCTGATCGGCAACTGCCTGCAGGCGCTCGCCCGGATCGACGCGGTCGGGTCCGACTTCGAGATGAAGACGGGGTTCTGCGGCAAGTCCGGGCAGACCGCCCCGGTCGGCACCGGCCAGGGCCACGTCCGGATCAAGGGGATCACCGTCGGAGGCACGGCGGTATGAGCGCCGATGGCACCGATCTCGAGGGAATCGCCGGCAGGGCGATCGAGGCGGCCGCCGAAGCCGGCGCCACCGATGCCGAGGCGTGGAGCGAGGGGTCCCGGAGCCGCGAGGTCCGCGTGCACGCTGGCGAGGTCGAGAGCCTCACCGAGGCGAGCGGCCTGGGGGTGGGTGTGCGGGCCTGGGTCGGCCATCGAACCGGGTACGCGTACGGCACCGACCTCTCCGACAACGGGATTGCCGAGCTCGCCGAGGCGGCCGTCGGGGCCGCCCGGGTAGCCGACGAGGATGAGAACTCGGCGGCGCCGGATCCGTCGGGGGATCCCGCAGATATCGAGGGCCTGCGCGACGAGGGGGTCTCGAGCACGGAGACCGCAGAGGTGATCGAGCTGGCGAAGCGGATCGAGCGGGTCGCGCTCGACCGCGACGAGAGCGTCACCGGCGTGGAAGAGGTCGTCTACGTCGACGAGGAGGGCGACGCCGCGATCGCCACCTCGCGCGGAATATCCGGGCGCTTCGGGGCGTCGACTGCCTACGCGTTCCTGCAGGCGATGGCGAGCAGGGATTCGGAGGTGCAGACCGGGCTCGGCTTCGGGGTCGGGCGATCGCCGCTCGCCCTCGACCCGGAGCAGATCGGCGCGGAGGCGGGTGACGAGGCGAGCTCGATGCTCGGTGCCAACAAGCCGGAGTCGCGCAGCTGTCCGGTTGTGCTCTCCGAGCGGGTCACCGCGAGCTTCGCCGGTTTCATCGGCGGCGCCCTCTGCGCCGACGACGTGCAGCGCGGGCGCTCGCCGTTCGCCGACCGGCTCGGCGACGAGCTCGCGTCCGGGGCCTACGTCCTGGCCGACGACGGGATCGATCCCGGCGGTCTCGCCAGCGCTCCCTTCGACGGGGAGGGGACAGCTCGTGGGCGCACCGAGTTGATCGCGGAGGGGAAGCTTCTCGCCTACCTGCACGACAGCTACACGGCGCGCCGCGGCGGAGCTGAATCGACAGGCAATGCGGGGCGCGGCTCCTACAGAACTGCACCCTCGGTGAGCACGTCGAACCTGGTCCTCGACCCGGGGGAGCTGGGTCTCGAGCAGCTCCTGGGCCGGGCGCAGGACGGCGTCTACGTCACCGAGGTCGCCGGCCTTCATTCGGGCGTCAATCCGGTGACCGGCCGCTACTCGGTCGGGGCGTCCGGGCGCGCGATCCGCGGCGGCGAGCTTGCCGAGCCGCTGCGCGAGTTCACGATCGCGGGTGACCTGCTCGGCACCCTGGCGGCGGTGCAGGCGGTGGGTTCCGAGGCACGGTGGGTGCCCTTCGGCGGCTCCGTCCGAACCGCACCGATGCTGGTCGGCGAGATGGCCATCGGCGGTTCCTAGCCACGGCATTTGGCTTCAGGACGCGGTGTTAGGCTCGGCGCCCACTCCAATCCGTAGGAGGAGATGACGTGACCAAGGCTGAGTTCCTCGACGTGCTCGCACGCGACAGCAGAATCGGCAACAAGAAAGAGGCTGGGCAGGCCGTCGATGCGGTCCTTGACGCCATCACCGACGTTCTCCAGGGGGGAGGCGAGGTGAACTTCACGGGCTTCGGCAAGTTCGCCGTGGCCGAGCGTGGCCCTCGACAGGGCGTGAACCCGCGGACCGGGGAGCGGATCTTCATTCCCGGCGGCAAGGTGCCGCGTTTCTCGTCGGGATCCGGTTTGAAGAAGAAGGTCAAGGGCGGCTAGCACCACGCCATTCGCGGACCGGCTGACGGCGCTCGTCGAGGAGCGTCGAAGCCAGGTCTGCCTGGGCCTCGACCCGGACCCCGCGGCTCTAGCGCCAGACTCCGCTCCGGGCGCGGACATCACGGACGTCGCGGACCGCGCAGCCGCCGCCGTCTTCGAGGAGTGTCGGGCCCTGATCGAGGCGGCGGGCCCCGCCTGCGTGGCGGTGAAGCCGCAGCTCGCCTGCTTCGAGCGGCTCGGGGCACCCGGCTGGGCGGCGCTCGCCGAGGTCTGCGGGGCGGCGCAGCGGGCCGGGCTGCTGGTGGTCGCCGACGGCAAGCGGGGCGACGTTCCCGTGACCGCGAAGGCCTACGGCCAGGCGCTGGTCGGCGAGACCGAGACGCCCTGGGGCCCGGTGCGCGGCCTGGATGCCGATGCGTTCACGGCGAACCCCCTGCTCGGCGACGACGAGATCGAGGTGATGATCGCGGCCGCCCGCGACGCGGGCGCCGGGGTCTTCCTGCTGGTGCGGACCTCCAACCCCGGCGCGGCCCGCCTGCAGGATGCGATGCTCGGTGATCGCCCGATGCACGAGGAGCTCGCTCGCCTGGTGGCCGAGAGCGCCTCGGAGCTGGCTGGGGCGTCGGGGCTCTCCGGCCTGGGTGCCGTGGTCGGGGCGACGGCCCCGCAGCATCTCGGCCGACTGCGCGAGCTGATGCCGGATTCGGTCTTCCTCATCCCTGGCATCGGCGCGCAGGGCGGCCGGCCCGAGGACCTCGGGCCTGCGCTGGCCGCCGGGCGCCCGGCGTCGGTGTTGGTGGCCGCCTCCCGCAGCATCGCGAGCGCGGGCGATCCGGCGGCGGCGGCGGAGGAGCTCCGGGCCGCCGTCTGGGGCCTGGCTTAGCTCGCTGCCGCGATCTGAGGAGCGGTCCAAGTACCATCGCGAGCCCGCGGATGCCGGACTACAAGCCGAATCAGATCATCCGCGCGTTTGCCGTGATGGCCCTGATCGCGGCCTTCGTCCTCGTGGTGGTGATCATCGCGACCTCGGGAGGTGGGTCCGGCGGCAATGACAACGGGAACGCGCAGAAGCCGAGCGTCAGCAAGGCCGGCCAGAGGGCCGTGCGGCGGGGCGTCTGGATCGTCCATTCGGGCGACACGCTCGGCTCGATCTCCGTGAAGACCGGCATCGACGTGACCACGCTTCAGCAGCTCAACCCTGATCTCGATCCGCAGACCCTCCTCGAGGGCCAGCGAATAGCGTTGCGCTGACCGTGCTCGGAATCGACGGCAGGCGGGGTGGGGGAGTCGTGCGCGTGGCCCTTGCGCTCATCGTCGCGCTCGCGTTCGTCGGCGGTGGGGGCGGGCCCGGCAGCGGCGCAGAAGCAGCAGGCGTCCCAGCCGCCGGCAGCGGCCGGCCCTCCGAGGCTCGACGCGAAGGCCTGGATCCTGATCGACCCTCGCGATGACTCGGTCCTGGCCGCCAAGTCCCCCAACAAGCGGCTGCCGATCGCCAGCACGACCAAGCTGATGACGGCCTACCTCGCCCTCCACCACCTGAAGCCGAATCAGATGATCGCGGCGCCGTCCTATCACCCGGAGGCCTCGGCCGAGATCGAGCTCGGCCTGCGCCCGGGGGAGCGGATGCGGGTCAGGGACCTTCTCTACGGGCTGCTCTTGCCGAGCGCGAGCGACGCGGCGGAGACCCTGGCGGTGGGAGTCGCCGGCTCGGTTCCGGCGTTCGTCACCGAGATGAACCAGACCGCCCAGCGGCTCGGCCTCACCCATACCAGCTACGCCAACCCGATCGGCCTCGACGATCCCGACAACTACTCGAGCGCACACGATCTCGTCACCCTCGCCTCGATCCTGCTGCGCAACCCGCTCTTCGCCAGGATCGTGAACACGCCGAGCGCCACCCTCCACAGCGGGGATCACCCCCGCACGGTGACCAGCCGGAACACTCTGCTCGGCGACGTTCCCTGGATCAACGGGGTGAAGACCGGGCACACGCTCGGCGCCGGATACGTCCTGGTCGGCTCGGGGACTCAGGACTCGACGACCCTGATCTCGGCTGTGCTCGGCACCCCCGACGAGGCCACGCGTGATGCCGACACGCTGACGCTCCTGCAGTACGGGTTCTCGCTCTACCACGCGGTGCAGCCCGTCCATCAGGGCGAGCAGCTCGCCGACCCGAAGCTCGACTACCGCAGTGACCATCTCTCGCTGGTGGCGCAACGCGCCCTGCCGCTCAACGTGCGGCAGGGCCAGCGTGTCACGACCCACGTCAGCGCCCCGGAGGAGATCAGCGGCGCGGTCAGGCAGGGTCAGGTGCTCGGCCGCGTCACGCTCAGAGTCGACGGCAAGGTCGCCGCCGCCAGCCCGCTGGTGGCCGCCCGCGCGGTGGGAGCGGCGACCACGTTCGACAAGGCCGTCTCGGCCGCGAAAAGTCCTTTTGTTCTCCTTGGGTTGGCTGCGATCGTGATACTTGTAGGTCTACTGTTGACCAGACGAGGGCGCGGGTCGAAGGAGCCGGAGATGGCGACCCCGCGACCGCGAACGAACCGGCGGCAGGCCCCCCAACAGCGGACCCCGGAGGAGCGGCGCAGGATGCACGAGGAGAGAATGCGCAGGAGGCGCCAGAGAATGGAGCGGGAGGAGGGCACAGGATGATCCTCACCGTCACCCTGAACGCGGCGATCGACCGCACGGTGGCTGTACCGAGCTTCCGGCAGGGGCACCGGCACCGCGCGGTGGAGGCGAGCACCGTCGCCGGCGGCAAGGGAGTCAACGTCGCCCGCGCGCTCAAATTGCTGGACCGGCCGGTGATCGCCACCGGCCTCGCCGGCGGCCCGACCGGCGCCCGCCTGATGGAACGCCTCGCGGAGGAATCGATCCTCACCGACTTCACCTGGATCGCCGGCGAGTCGAGGACCAACCTCGCCGTCGTCGACCCCACCTCCGGCGAGCAGACCGAGATCAACGAGCGCGGACCCGAGGTGGGCGGCGAGGAGCTCGAGCGGTTCCTGAAGAAGCTCCTCTACCTGGCGCGCGGCGCGCGGATCTGCGCGATCGCCGGCAGCCTGCCGCCATCCGTCCCGGCCTCGTTCTCGGCGCGGATCGTCGAAGAGCTCAAGGCGATCGGCGTCGAGACGATCGTCGACACCGAGGGGGAGCCTCTCGTCGCCTCCCTGCGGGCCGGCCCAGCGGCCGTCACACCGAACGTGCGGGAGGCCGAGGGCGCCGTCGGTCACGAGTTCAACGACCGCGAGGACGCCCTCAACGGGTTGCGCAGCCTCGTCGAGCTCGGGGCGACCGATGCCGTGATCACGCGGCCGGAGGGCTGCCTGGCGTCGATGCTCGGGACTGAGGATCAACGTCATGCCTACGAGGTGACCGCCCCGGAGGTCGAGCCGGTCGCCACGGTCGGCTCCGGGGACGCGTTCCTCGCCGGCTTCGTCGCGGCGCGCTACGACGGCCGGCCGCCGGAGGAGTGCCTCCGCTTCGCGGTCGCCTGCGGCGCGGAGTCGACCCAGCACTTCGGCGCGGGGAGCATCGACGCGGCCGAGGTCGAGCGCCTGCTGCCCGGTGTCGAGTCGCGGGAGCTCGAAACGCCGGCGAAGGTCTAGGGCCGCAAAGGGCGCCGGTTTACCGCTGTTATCATCGAACGGGCGTTGGTGTGTGACCTCCGAAACGCCGCTCTGACCGCATTTCCGGCCCCGCGACGCGGGGTTTTTTCGTCCGCGAACGAACGTAGGATCGGCGAATGGAAGTAGAGATCGGCCGCGGCAAGAAGGGCCGCCGGGCATACGGCTTCGATGACATCGCGATCGTCCCCTCGAGGCGGACGCGCGATCCCGACGACATCGACATCACCTGGACCCTGGGTCCATATCGCTTCGAGCTGCCGCTGATGGCGTCCGCGATGGACGGCGTCGTCAGCCCGGCGACCGCCGGCCTGATCGGCAACCTCGGCGGGCTCGGCGTCCTCAACCTCGAGGGCATCTGGTCCCGGTATGAGAACGCCGACGAGAAGCTCGACGAGATCGCGTCGGCCCCCAAGGAGGTCGCCACGCGGATCATGCAGGAGATCTACGCGGAGCCGGTCAAGGCCGAGCTGGTCGCCCAGCGGATCGAGGAGATCAAGGCGGCCGGCGCGGTGGCCTGCGGGTCCCTCACCCCGCAGAAGGTCACCGAGTACTACGAGACCGCGCTCGAGGCCGGGCTCGACATCCTCGTCGTCCAGGGCACGGTGATCTCCGCGGAGCACGTCTCGACGCAGACCGAGCCGCTCAACCTCAAGCAGTTCATCGCCGACCTCGACGTGCCCTGTGTCGTCGGCGGCTGCGCTTCCTACAACACCGGCCTGCACCTGATGCGGACCGGCGCCGTCGGGCGTCCTCGTGGGCGTCGGCCCCGGCGCTGCCTGCACGACACGCGGCGTCCTCGGGATCGGCGTGCCGCAGGCGACAGCGATCGCCGACGTCGCCGCCGCCCGCGGGCAGCACATGATGGAGACGGGCAACTACTGCAACGTGATCGCCGACGGCGGTATGCGGACCGGGGGCGACGTCTCCAAGGCGATCGCCGTGGGTGCCGACGCCGTCATGATCGGATCCCCGCTGGCGCGCGCGAAGGAGGCTCCCGGCCGGGGCTACCACTGGGGAATGGCGACCTTCCATCCTTCGCTGCCGCGCGGCGCCCGGGTGGCCACCAACCAGGACGGGACGCTGGAGGAGATTCTCCTCGGCCCCGCCCAGGAGAACGACGGCACCTTCAACCTGATGGGCGCGCTGCGCACCTCGATGGCGACCACCGGCTACGCGGACATCCCCGAGTTCCATCGCGCCGAGGTGATGGTCGCGCCCGCCCTGATGTCCGAGGGCAAGCAGCTCCAGCGCGAGCAGTCGGTCGGGATGGGCTCCAACGGACGCGCCACCGTCGCAGTTGGGGTCGCCGTTTCGGATGACTGACCCGGCGGCGCCTTCGACTGAGAAGGACGCCCGGGTTCATGTGCCTGAGAGGAGTACCCCGGACGCTGACCCCGCGATTGAGGAGCGGGGGCTCAAGCGCTGGGCGCGAGGGCGCCGCTCGCGCAACGGCCCATGAGGAGGTCCTGGTCCTGGACTTCGGCGGCCAATACAGCCAGCTGATCGCGAGACGGATTCGCGAATGCGGCGTGTTCTCGGAGCTGTTGCCGCATGACACGCCCATTGAGGACATCCGCGACCGAGCTCCGAGTGGGCTTGTGCTCTCGGGAGGCCCCGCCTCCGTGTATGCAGACGGCGCGCCCAAGCTCCGCAAGGACCTGCTCGAGCTCGGCATCCCGGTTCTCGGCATCTGTTACGGGATGCAGCTGATGGTCCACGAGCTCGGCGGCCGCGTGGAGCAGGCGCCGGCCGGAGAGTTCGGCCGCAGCCGGCTCACTCTCCGGGACGGTGGCGGCACGCTGCTCGAGGGGCTGCCGGGCGAACAGCAGGTCTGGATGAGCCACCGCGACACCGTCTTCGAGCCGCCGCCGGGTTTCGCCGCTCTCGCCTCCAGCACGGAGTCACCCGTGGCGGCCTTCGAGAGCCCGGAGCGCGGCCTCTACGGGATCCAGTTCCACCCCGAGGTCGTGCACACCCCCTACGGCACCGAGATCCTCACCCGCTTCCTTCGCGACGTCACCGGCTGCCGCGAGAAGTGGTCGCCGGCGTCCGTGATCGAGGAACAGGTCCAGGCGATCCGGGCACAGGTGGGGGACGCGCGCGCGATCTGCGGCCTCTCCGGTGGGGTTGACTCGGCGACGGCTGCTCTGCTCGTCCACCGCGCGATCGGCGACCGCCTCACCTGCGTCTTCGTCGACCACGGCATGATGCGCAAGGACGAGGCCGAGCAGGTGGTGACCGCCTTCCGCGAGCAGCACGGCATCCAACTGGTCCACGTCGATGCAGCCGACCGCTTCCTCGACCGCCTCGCCGGGGTGGACGACCCCGAGACGAAGCGCAAGATCATCGGCGAGGAGTTCATCCGAGTGTTCGAAGAGGAGGCCGGCAAGGTCGAGGACGCCCGGTTCCTGGTGCAGGGCACTCTCTATTCGGACGTGATCGAGTCGGGCGGCGACGGGCGAGCGGCGGCGACGATCAAGTCGCACCACAACGTCGGCGGCCTGCCCGAGGAGATGGAGATGGAGCTGGTCGAGCCGCTGCGGATGCTCTTCAAGGACGAGGTCCGCGCCGTCGCCGCAGAGCTCGGCCTGCCCGAGCGCTTCGTCTGGCGACAGCCCTTCCCGGGGCCCGGCCTCGCAATCCGCGTGGTTGGGGGCGAGGTCACCCGGGAGCGCCTCGAAATCGTGCGCGAGGCGGACGCGATCCTGCAGGAGGAGATTCGCGCCGCAGGTCTCTACCGCGAGCTCTGGCAGTCGTTCTGCGTTCTGCCGGTCGTCCGCTCGGTCGGCGTGCAGGGCGATGAGCGCTCCTACGCCCATCCGATCGTGCTCCGCGCCGTCACCTCCGACGACGCGATGACCGCCGACTGGGCCCGGCTGCCCTATGACCTGCTGGAGCGGGTCTCCAACCGGATCATCAACGAGGTCCGCGGCGTCAACCGCGTCACGCTCGACCTCACCTCGAAGCCGCCCGGCACGATCGAGTGGGAGTAGCTGGCAGAGGGGTTCGACGAGGGCCCTGGCGGAGATCCGCGCGCGATTCCGGGCCTGGGCCGGTCGCTGGCATCGCAGCCGCTATCTGAACAAGCCGGATTTCGACGCGCTCGAATCGCGCGTGGTCTGGATCTTCGGATCGCCACGAACCGGGAGCACCTGGCTCATGCGGATGCTGGCCGAGGCGCGCGCACCCGGGGTGGCGACGATCAACGAGACCTGGGCAGGGGAGCTCTTCAACCGGGGATTCGCCTGGCCCCAGGACGGGACCCTGAAGATCACCTCTTCGGCGGAGGCCCACGCGAACATTCCCGGCTGGGTGCTTGCTCCCGAGCGCGAGCCCCTCTGGCGTCCGTTGATGCGGGCCTTTCTCCTCGAGGGGTTCGAGCACCAGCTCAAGCACGGACAGGCCCGAACGGACTGGGGTCGACCGTATCTGGTGGTCAAGGAGCCGAACACCTCGGAGGCAGCGGACACTCTCGTCAAGCTGCTGCCTCGATCGCGAGTCCTGTTCCTGATTCGGGACGGTCGCGATGTCGTGGACTCGTTGCGGGACTTTGTCACGACCGCCACCGGGGAGGCAGCCGAGGACCTTGGATGGGACGGGCTGTCACCCGAGGAGCGCGAGAACTATCTCCTGGGAAGCGCCGCCAACTGGGTCTACCGGATGGACGTGGTGCAGCGAGCATGTGAGCTGGTCGGGCCGGCCTCCATGCTCACCGTTCGCTACGAGGACCTGTTGACCGAGACGCCCGCCGAGTTGGTCCGGATCGCGCGCTGGCTCGGGGTCGATGCCTCCGCTGATTGGGCGGCCGACGTAGCCAGCCGGCTCGCTTTCGAGCGCATGCCGAAGGACGAGCGGGGCGCTCGCAAGTTTCACCGCGCCGCGACGCCCGGTCTGGCAGGAGAACGTGGGGCCCGCCGCGCGGCCGTGATGCAGGAGTGATGGGCGACAAGCTGCGCGAGCTCGGCTACGACGTCGGCTGACCGAGGCCGCTCGGGTTCCTATTCGGCGGCGCGTCGTAGAAGAGCCGCCTGCTCGCCGAGTACTGGCCCGGCGGCGGCTTGGGCTCCGCCTGCAGCGGTCCGCCGGAGTGCTGGTCCCAGGCGCGGAGGTGGGGAAGCGGGTCCGTCCGGCTCCCGCCCGCGAACCAGCGACCCTTCCAGAGCTCGAAGTGGAGGTGGCAGACGCCGCTGTCCGTCCCGGTCTGGCCGACCGAGCCGAGGCGCTGGCCCGCGCGAACAGGCTTGCCGGCGCCGACCCGCGAGCGGCCCTTCATGTGGCCGTAGACGAAGTCGAAGCGGGTCCCCAGCCCGCCGATGACCACGTAGTTGCCGTAGCCGGTGGAATAGCCCGCCGATTTGACGACCCCGTCGTGGGCGGCCACGATGGGCGTCCCGCAGTTGGCGATGATGTCCTGGCCGGTGTGGATCGAGCCGTCGGCGCGCTTCACGCCGAAGCCGGTGACGTCCAGATTGCCGTAGTTGTGCGGTCCGTTGAGGGGGTAGCGGTAGCGCTGATAGGCCGAGGCGGGGCTGGCCAGCGCCGCCGCGACGAGCGCGGCGATCAGGGCGGCCGGCAGGACTCGGCTAGGTCGCATGCCCCGGCTGGAACACATCAAGCGCTCTGTTGTAGCACCCGGCTGGCGGGCTGGTCCTAGAAGCCCTGGTAGGTCTGCAGGTAGGGCATCGGGTTGACCGGATGCCCGCCCCGGTACCACTTGCCGAGCCAGAGCTCGAAGTGGAGGTGGCACGCCGTCGCGTCGCCCGTCTGCCCGACGATTCCGATCTGCTGGCCCGGCTGGACGACCTGGCCCTTGCTGACCATGGCGCGGCTCGCGAGGTGCGCGTACATGTAGTCCTGGTGAAGCTTCTTGTTGCGGATGACGACGTAGTTCCCGGCCAGCTTCTGGAAGCTCACCCACTTCACCTTTGCCCGGCTCACAGCCACCTCGGGGATGCCGCAGGCGGCCATGATGTCCTGGCCCTGATGGGAGTGGCCGCTGCGGGCAGCGCCGAAGCCGTCGCCGAAGGTGTGCGGACCGGCGACCGGGAAGATCATTGCGCCAGTGGGCGCCGGGTTCGTCGTGGTGGTCCCGCCGGGGGTGCCGACTCCTCCGCTCTGTGCGAAGGCGACCTGAGAGCCGGCGATGGTGATCGCCATCGCGGCGGCAGCGATCAGCGCCACCCGCCTGCGGGGCGTACGACCAACCGGCTTGTCGATCAACGCGCTTCGCACTCTCTCTGCGGCCTACGGAGTTAGCTGGCGGGCTCGCGCCGAGAGCGGCGCTACGAACCAGTTGGTTGCGATTCGCCCCTGGGGTGTGAACCCCTTTGGGTCCTCCGTTCCCTCCGGTATGACCGGGGGGACTTGGCCCTTGCTGGCGCGGCAGTATAGAGAGAGGGCCGGGGGGTAAGCCCCGGCCCTCCGGAATCCCTCGTGGCGGAACGCACTACTGGATGTAGCCGTCCTCCTTCAGGTACTCCGTCGCGACGGCCGCCGGATCCTGCTTGTCGATGTCGACCCGGGCGTTGAGCTCCTGCATCACGGGCAGGGTGAGGCCCTTCTGGACCTTCTCGATCGTCGCCTGGTAGTCCGGTCCGGCCTTCTGCACCGTGGACTGGTCAGTGACCCAGATGACGTTCCCGGAGGGGAAGATCCCCTTGTCGTCCTGGAGCAGGACGTACTTGTCCGGATTCGCCGACAGCTGGGCGTCCGAGGTGAACACGATCGACGCGTCCGCCTGGCCCTTGTCGAGCACCGTGTAGCGCAGGCCGATGTCGACGGGGTTGAACGACTTGAACTGGAGGCCGTAGGTCTTCTCCAGCCCGACCAGGCAGTCGGTCCGCTCGCGGCACTCCGGCGAGCCATAGAGCGTCAGGTCCTGCGACTTGCCCTGCAGGTCCGAGATCTTCGTGACCCCGAGCTGGTCGGCCCTGCTCTTCAACATGCCGAACGCGTTCGCGTCGGCGAAGGGCGTGGGCTGGAATGCGGTCTCGCCCTTGGGCTCGAGCTGCGCCTTGGCCTGGGTGTATGCCTGTTGAGCATCGGCGGGTACCGATTGCGCGCCGAAGATGGACTCGAGGAGCGTCGAGGTGTACTCCGGATAGCCGCTGATCTGGCCGTCCTGGAGCGCCTTGTAGGCGATCACCTCTGACCCCAGGTTGAGGTTGGTCTTGACGTTGTAGCCCGCCGCCGTCAGAGCCTGGGCGTAGATGTTCCCGAGGATGTACTCCTCGGTGAAGTTCTTCGAACCCACCGTCAACGAGATGTTCTTGTTGGCGGGGTTCGACTTGATCAGGTTGGCGGAGTTGCCCCCACTGGTCCCGGTGTCGTTGTTGTCGCTGCCACCCCCACAAGCGGCAACGCCGAGAGCGAGAAACAGCGCCGCAAGCAGCGCGAAGATCGCCCTCGTTCGCGAATGGCCGGTCACCACGTGATTCTCCTCTCGTCTGGGGCGGTCAGCGCCCCTGGAATGGACTGCGTGATCCTATGCGGCTGCACCGGCGCGCGCCAACTTCAGGCCCTGCGGAGTCAGCAGCCACTGCAAGCCGGCGAGGCTGAACTCGAGAGCCAGGGTGAGCACGGCGATGAGGATCGCGCCCGCCACCACGCCCTGGTCGCCATAGACGTTGCGCCCCAGGATGAGATCCCCGAGGGTGCTCAGCCCGGCGAGCGAGGCGAGCGCCACCGTGGCGATGATGTTGACCGCCCCGGTGCGGATGCCCGCCATGATCGTCGGGACCGCCAGCGGGACCTCCACCCTGAGGATGACCTGGAGCCCGCGCATGCCCATGCCGCGGGCGGCGTCGACGGCGTTGCGGTCCACCTGGCTGATCCCCACGTAAGCATTGGTGAGGATCGGTGGGATTCCCAGGACGGCGAAGGCGAATGTGACGTTGATGAGCCCGACCCCGATGAAGGCCGCGACGAACGCGATCAGTGCGAGCTCGGGCACGGCGCGGCCGGCGTTCCCGAGGGCGATCGCGAAGGTCTCTCCCCTCCGCAGGTGGCCGAGGATGACTCCGGTGGGCAGCGCGATCGCGATCGCCGCCCCGAGCGCGAGAAAGGTCACCTTGAGGTGCTGGCCGGTCAGCTCGAGGACCTGGTGGGGTCCGCCGACCATCGTCCCTCCCGTGCGCGCTTCCTGCTGGTGGAAGATGAAGTTGAAGGCGTCGCCGAAGGTGCCGAGGAAGGCGAGATGGAGCGAGGGGCCGTTCAAGTCGTCGCCCCTCTCTGGGACAGCCGCCAGGGGGCCAACAGGCGCTGGGCGAGCAGGAGAAGCAGGTCGAAGGCGATCGCCATCAGGATCGACAGCCCACCGGCGATCACGATGTTGGTCTTGAACGTGATCTGCTGATAGAGCGGGGCACCCAGCGTGTTGACGTTGGCGAACACCATGAGGGTCGCTATGGCCACCGTCGAGACCGTGGCGATGCGGAGTCCCGCGATGATCTCGGGCAGAGCCAGAGGGAGTTCCACCCGCCAGAGGAGCTGCCGGTCGGTCATGCCCATTCCCTGCCCTGCGTCCTTGCTGTCCATCGGGACGTTGTTGAGGCCCGCGACGGTGTTCCGGTAGATGATCTGGAGCGTGTAGACGCTGAGGACGATGATCGCCGTCGTCCAGCCCAGCCCGGTGATCGGCAGGAGCAGGAAGATGAAGGCGAGCGAGGGAATCGTGTAGAGGACGCCCGTCGCCCCCGTGAAGCTGGGGACGAGCCAGCGGCGTCGGTGAGAGATGAGCGCCATCGCGAAGGCAATGGCGAAGCCGATGGCGACGGCGATCAGAACCAGGAAAACCTGGTTCAGGAGTGGCGTCGTGTAGCGATCGAAGTTGTCCGCCGCCCAGCCGAAGCAGAAGACCTTGCTCTGCTGGGCCTGGCACGGGGCATTGCTTCCGGTCCTGTTGTGGATCGTCACCTGGGCGAGCAGGGGCGCGAACTGCGCGAGTGCCGGGTTCATTGCCCGTGCGGCCGCTCGACCGCGTCGTGCTCCTCGACCTTCGCCTCAGGCGAGACCAGGAACTCGGAGATGATCTCCACGGAGAGAACGCCTGCGATTCGACCATTCGCGTCGGTCACCGGCGCGTATTGCGTCTCGGTCTGGAGGAGATCGGCCAGCGCATCGCGCATGACGTCGTCGAGGTCAAGAACCGGCTGCGGTCCGCTGTCGGGATTGTGCGGGACGGTGTCCGCCCGGAGGTCCGTCTCCGAGAGCCAGCCGAGCGGGCGCCGCTCGGAGTCGACGACGAGGGCGTAGGGCACCTCCCCTCCATCGAGCTTCGCCCGGACCTCTGCGGTCGGTTGCCCGACGTAGGCCAGCGGGGCCTGCCAGAGGTCGATGTCGCGAACCCTCATCAGGGCGAGGCGCTTCAGCGCCCGGTCGGCGCCGACGAAATCCTCCACGAAGTCGTCCGCCGGCGCCATCAGGAGCTCCGCCGGGGTGGCGTACTGGGCGAGGTGGCCGCCCTCCTTCAGGATCGCGATCCGATCGCCCATCTTGATCGCCTCGTCGATGTCGTGGGTGACGAACAGCACGGTCTTCCGGATCTCGGCTTGGAGGCGGAGGAACTCGTTCTGCAGGCGCTCCCGGTTGATCGGGTCGATCGCGCCGAAGGGCTCGTCCATCAGCATCACGGGGGGATCGGCGGCGAGGGCCCTCGCCACGCCCACCCGCTGCTGCTGGCCCCCGGAGAGCTGGCTCGGGAAGCGGTCGGCGTCAGCCGGCTCGAGCCCGATCAGGTCGAGCAGCTCACCGACCCGGTTCCGGGTTCGCTCACGGTCCCAGCCCAGCAGCTTGGGGACGGTCGCGATGTTGTCGGCCACGGTGCGATGAGGGAAGAGCCCGGTCTGCTGGATCACGTAGCCCATCTCCCGCCGCAGCTCCGATGGATCCCGGTCACGGACCGAGGTGTCCCCGATCAGGATGTCGCCCTCGGTGATCTCGACCGTCCGGTTGAGCATTCGCATCGCGGTGGTCTTCCCGCATCCCGAGGGGCCGACGAGCACGCAGATGTCGCCCGCCGCGACCTCCAGCGAAAGGTGGCTGATCGCTGGACGTGACTGTCCCGGATAGCGCTTGGTGACGTCCCGGTAGGAAACGGAGGCTGCTTGCTGGCCCGCGTCCACTTCGGGCGATCCTACCGGCGCTATCATCCGCCGGCCGCGGCTCGGTGCGCGGCTCTTTTTATGGCCACTGCGACAGCGATGAAGACCTATCAGGCGAATGCCCAGGACCGTGAGCGGGACTGGTATGTCGTCGATGCCACGGGCAAAACGCTCGGCCGGCTCGCGACCCAGATCGCGAATGTACTGCGCGGCAAGCGCAAGCCGACCTACACCCCGCACGTCGACGTGGGCGACTTCGTGATCGTGATCAACGCGGAGAAGGTGGCGGTGACCGGCAAGAAGCTCGAGGACAAGCGCTACTGGCGCCACAGCGGCTACCCGGGCGGGATCCGGTCCCGGACCCTTGGCGAGCTGCTCGAGCATCGGCCCGAGGAGGTCATCCGCCGAGCCGTCAAGGGCATGATCCCCCGCAACCGCCTGGGTCGCCAGCAGCTCCGCAAGCTCAAGGTGTACGCCGGGCCCGAACACCCCCACCAGGCCCAGAAGCCCGAGACGCTGGAGATCGAGACTTGATGCAGGACGAAGAGCAGCAGCAGCCCGACGAAGGCACGCCCGAGCAGCAGCAGTCCGAGGAGCAGCAGGCGCCCGAGGAGGCGCCGCCCTCGGAGGGCGGCAGCCCCGAGCGCGGAGCGGGCGACTCCGAGCAGGTGCCGCCCGAGGAGGCCCTCGCCGAGGACGCGGCGAGCGAGGACGACACTCCCGCCGAGGAGGCTGCGGCTCCCGCCCCGGCACCCAAGGCCGAGGGCGGGAAGAAGGAGGACGTCGTCCCCGGCGCGGAGCTCGACCCGATCGCGATCGAGCCGGAGCGCGAGCTCGATGCCGAGGAGCGCGCGCGCCGCGAGGCCGAGGAGGAGGAGCGCGCGCGCCGCGAGCGGGAGCTGATCGGCGACGAGGACGAGGCGGCGCCGGTCGCGGCGAATCCCGCCAAGCTCTCCGGGGACGCCACCTACGCGGCCACCGGCAAGCGGAAATCCTCCGTGGCCAGGGTGATCCTGCGGCCCGGCGACGGGAGCATCGAGGTCAACAAGCGCAGGCTCGAGGAGTACTTCCCCCGCGCCTACCTGCAGTCGGTCGCCAAGCAGGCGCTCACGCAGAGCGGCTACGAGGGGAACGTCGACGTCCGCGTTCGCGTCCACGGAGGCGGCATCTCGGGCCAGGCGGCCGCCGTTCGCCACGGCATCGCCCGGGCCCTCTGCGACGTTGATCCCGCGCTCAGGCCGGAGCTGAAGCGCCGCGGCATGCTCACCCGCGATGCGCGGGTCAAGGAGCGCCGCAAGGCGGGGCTCAAGAAGGCCCGCAAGCGCCCGCAGTTCTCCAAGCGCTAGCGTCCGCCGCGTGGCGGAAGAGGAGATTCTTCGGGACCGATGGGGTAGGGGGCCCGTGGGCGATCTGCTCACCCCCGATCTGGCCGTGCGCCTGGGCCGGGCCGCCGCCCTGGTGGCCGAGGCCGAGCGCCTCAGTTCCTGATCGTGCGCGACACCCGCGAGTCGGGACCGATGCTGGAGGAGGCCCTGGCTGCCGGAATCGCCGCTGGCGGCGGCGACGCGATGCCCGGCGGTGTCCTGCCGACGCCCGCCGCGTCAGTCCTCGCCCGCGCCTGAGCTTCGATCTCGCGGCGGTCGTCTCGGCCTCTCACAACCCGTCCTCCGACAACGGGGTCAGTCTTCGATGATCGCGGCACCAAGCTCGACGACGACCGGGAGCTTGAGATCGAGGGTCGTATGGACGAGGAGACGGGGGAGCGGATCGGCGAAGTTCGGGAGATCGAGGGGGCCTTCGACGACTACATACGGGAGCTTCGAACGACGTTCCAGCTCGATCTCTCGGGCATGCGCGTCGCGCTCGACTGCGCGAACGGTGCCAGCCACCGGCGGCGCCGGTGACTTCGCGGCGCTCGGCGCCGACGTGCTGCCGATGGCGGAGGAGCCCGACGGCCAGAACATCAATCCGGACTGCGGATCGACCCACCCCGAGCGCCTGATCGAGCTGGTCCGCGAATCCGGCGCAGACATCGGCTTCGCCTATGACGGCGACGCCGACCGGGTCCTCGCCGTCGACGGCAGGGGGCGACTCCACGACGGCGACGATCTGATCGCGCTGATCGCGCTGGACCTGCACGGCCGTGGCGAGCTCGAGGGGGTGTCGCGGTCACGGTGATGACGAACTTCGGCTTCATGACCACGATGGAGAAGCGGGGATCGAGGTGATCCAGACGCAGGTCGGGGATCGCCACGTGATCGACCAGCTGCTCGAGCGCGACTGGCGGCTCGGCGGAGAGCAGTCGGGCCACATCGTCTGGACCGACCTCACTCCGACGGGCGACGGGATCGCCGCCTCCCTTTGGTGCTGCGGGCCCTCGGTGAGCGCCGCCTCGAGGACGTCGAGCCGTTCGAGCGCCTGCCGCAGCGCCTGGAAACGTCCGCATCGCAGATCGCTGGAGGTCGAGGGTGCGACCGAGGTCTGGGATGCGGTTGAGCGAGGAGACGTCAAGCTCAACGGGCGTGGCAGGGTGCTGTCCGCCCGTCGGGGACGGAACCCCTCGTCCGCGTGATGGTGGAGGCGCCCGACGAGGCCGAGTGCGAGGCGATCACGA
>CAVUGL010000017.1:0-138396 GCA_963740995.1 uncultured Solirubrobacterales bacterium | reverse complement strand
AGCCGTTACATCACGCACATCAAGCGGCTGACGATGCTCGACCAAGGCATCGGGCGCTTCTATGAGCCACTGGAGCCTCTGACGGGGAGCGGGAAGCTTGGTCCCCTGCTCTGGCAGTTCCCGGAGAACTTCCATCGCGACGTCGAGCGGCTCGGCGGCGCGCTCGAAGCCCTACCCCGGGGGCGACACGCCTTCGAGTTCAGGCACGACAGCTGGTTCACCGACGAGGTCTACGCGCTGTTGAGGAAGCACGGCGCGGCGCTCGTGATCGGCGATGAGTCCTCCCGCTGGGTGAAGACGCCACACGTTCGCACCGCGGATTGGACCTACATCCGATTCCATCACGGCTCCCGCGGCCGGCACGGGAACTATTCCGCGTCCGAGATCGAAACCTGGGCCCGGCGCATCGCGCAGTGGCGCCGGGAAACCGAGGTCTATGCGTACTTCAACAATGATTGGCAGGGTTACGCGCTCCGCAATGCCCGCGCGCTGAAGGGGCATCTGGGCGCCTAGCGGCGCCGCCACTTCCCGCCGATCAGCTTGCCGAGGCGCCCGCTGCGCCGCGGGCTGAACTCAGGAGCGCCCCTCTCGGGCGGCGGCAGCTGCGCCGCGGCGGCCGAGTCGATGGTCAGGCGGACCGCTCGTTCGGCGGTGCGGGCGACCTCGGGGGCGTCGACGAAGCGCAGCTCGCCGCTCGGGTCCTCGATGACGAAGCCGTCGAGAATGCGCTCGCGATAGTTGTCGACGACCTCGTCGATGACGCCGACCTGGTGCCCGTCCGATGCGTAGACGGGCGTGCCGCGCTTCACGGCCGCGTAGTGAATCGGATAGCCGTCGTCCGCTCCCACCCTGTGAAATATACGAATGGCCGGGTATTCGGCAACACCGTTGGCGAAGAAGCTGGGGATCAAGGCGGGACACCGGGTCGCATTCCCCTCCGCTCCCCACGGATTCGAGGACCTGCTCGACGCCCTCCCTGACGGCGTCACGGTCAAGTCGCGGGCGAGCGGCCCCCTCGACGTGATCGTCTTCTTCACCACGAGCCGGGCCGAGCTCGAGAGACGGCTGTCGGCGCTGCGGCGCGCCATGGACCCCGCCGCCGGACTCTGGATCGCCTGGCCGAAGCGCTCATCCGGGGTCGACACGGATATGACCGAGGACGTCGCCCGCGAGCTCGGCCTCGCCAACCACCTGGTCGACAACAAGGTTTGCGCGATCGACGAGACCTGGTCGGGGCTCCGGCTCGTCATCCGGCTCGAGGACCGTTCGGCCTAGGAGAGCCGCTTGCTGACGGCCGCCTCGTCCAAGAAGTCCGCGATCGTGCGCGAGAGGCGGCCGCCCTGCCAGGCGAGCGGCGACTTGCCGGGTTCCTCGCTGACCAACCTGCCGGCGGGGAGCCGCTCCGCCCAGGCCTCGGCGATCGCATACGGGTGGCCTGGATCGGCCTCGTCGTAGCTGGCGACGACCAGCGCCGGGACGTCGAGCGTCTCCAGCTCCTCGAGTCCCTCGAAGGGAAGCGAGCGCGGTACCTCCCGGAGCGCCCGCACGAGCGCCTCTGGATGGCGGTGGCGCGCCATCCGCTCGCGCGTGATCCGAAGCGCGGTCTCGGTCCAGGCCGGATCGGTCTTCAGGGACGCCTCGTAAACCTCCATGAAGCCGTCGATCCCGCCTCGCTCCAGGCCGTCCGCGAGGCTGTCCCAGTAGGCGAGCGACTCATCCGCCGCCGGGATGCCGAGCACGACGGGCCCGGCCAGGACGAGCGCCGCGACCTCGTCTGCGTGGTCGAGCGCGTGGGCCACGGCGGTGTGGCAGCCCATCGAATGCCCGACCAGCACCGGGCGCCCGTCGGACGCCCGCTCACCCAGGAGGGCTCTCAGGTCACCTGCGAGCGCGCCGTAGCCGTAGCCCTCCCCCTCCGGTGCCGCACCCGACTCACCGTGCCCGCGAGCGTCGTAGGAGACCAGCCGGTGGCCGCGCCGCGCCAGCGCGACCGAGCCGTGGAGCACGTAGCGCCGGGTCGCCGTCAGGCCATGCAGGAGGACGACGGGCGGCCCCTCCCCCACCTCCTCACCGGCGAGGACCACCCCAGAGGAATCGACCTCGAAGGGGCTCGGCTGAAGACGCTCGGGGGCCACGGCTAGGCGAGCTGCGAGACGGCCCGCTGCAGGTCGCCGACGTCCTGGTAGCGAATGCCGAAGAGCGCCACGTTGCGATACCGGACCGTGCCGGCCGTATCGACGAGGAAGATGGCACGTCGAATGAACCCGCCAGGCCCGACGACGCCGTACTTGCGCGCGACCTTCTTGCCTGGATCAGAGAGCAGCGGCACCGTCAACCCATGCAGATCGGCGAAACGCTCGTGGGAGTCGACCGACTGTGGAGAGATCCCCACCATCGGCAGGCCCAGGGCCTCGATGCGGTCGCCGTCGTCCCTGTACGAGCAGAACTGCTTGGTGCACACAGGCGTGAAGTCCCCCGGATAGAAGGCGAGGATCACGCCGCTGCCGCGGTAGTCAGCCAGGCGGTAAGTCTGCGAGCCCGTCCCCTCGAGCTCGAAGTCTGGCGCCGAATCGCCGATGCGGAGCTTCGCCATCAGCCGCCCTCGATGCTGACCCTGCGGATGACCACGGGCGCCTTCGGCGTCCCGCTCGGAGTGCCGAGCTGTTCGATCCGCTGCACCACGTCGAAACCGCTCGTCACGCGACCGAGCGGCGCGTCGCTGGGTGTCAGGCCCGCGTCCGGAGCCGTCACCACGTAGAACTGGCTCCCGGAGCGCCCCGGCGGCTCCGCCGGGCTCTTGGCCATCGCGACCAGGCCGCGTGTGTAGGAGAGGTTCTGAGGTGGTGGCTCATCGATCGAGTAACCGGCGTTGCCCGTGCCGGTTCCGGTCGGATCGCCGCCCTGGACGACGAATCCCGGCACGATTCGGTGAAAGAGGGTGTCGTCGTAGACACCCCGCCGCGCAAGATATGCGAACGAGGAGGCAGTCTTCGGCGCCCGCGCCGTGTCGAGCGTGATTTCGAATGAGCCACAGCTCGTGTCCACCGTCGCCTTGGCCGGCCCGCGGAGCACCGCGTCAGGGCGCGACAGGTGGACCTGCTTCGGCGCGGGAGTGGTGACCTTGCTGCAGCCGGTTGGCAGCGCCACGGTCGACGTCGACCCTCCCCCACCGCCACATCCCCCGATGAGGACGATCGCCAGCGTGGCCGCGATCGCTGTCCGCCCGGTGCTCAAGGCGCCCAAGCCTACTCGCGCCTCCTGCGATGATCGGCGGGGATGACCGACGCGTCTCCCAGCGACCTGGATCCGATCCCTCGTCACCGATTCGCCATCGGCCGTGGCCTCAACTGGCTCGTGACCCACCTGCCCTTCCTCTGGCCGCTGCTTCGCTCCCCGATGCGCCGCTTCTTCGACGAGCGCGCCGCCGGCTGGGATGAGCGCACCAGCGCCGGATCGGCAGCCCACCTGGCACCGCTCGCCGCCGCGCTGCTCAGGGTGCGGCCCGAGCCCGAACGCGTCCTCGAGGTGGGAACGGGCACCGGCGCCGGCGCGCTCCTGGTCGCCCGGGAGTTCCCCCACGCGCGCGTCCGCGGTGTCGACATCTCACCCGAGATGATCCGCCGGGCCCAGAACCGAATCGGCCTCGACCCGGAGGGACGCGTCGCGTTCAAGGTCGCCGACGCCGCCAACCTCCCGTACGAGGACGAGTCCTTCGACCTCGTCGTCCAGCTCAACACTCCCCCCTTCTTCGCCGAGATCGCCCGCGTCCTGCGCCCGGGCGGCTACGCCGTGATCGCCGCTAGCTGGGGCTCGGAGACGCCCTTCTACACGCCCGACTCGGTGATGCGACGCGGCTTTCGCAAGGTGGGCATCGATCAGATCGAAACCGGTGGGGCCGCCAACGGCACGTACTTCATCGGCCGTCGCTCCTCCTGATCCGCGACCCAAATAGATTCACCGGATCTCCACCGACCGACGCCACCTGCTGCTCGTCAACCCGCACTCGGCAGGCGGGAAGACACTGGAGAAGCTCCCCGAGGTCGAGCGGGAGCTCGCCAGCCAGGGCGTGAAATATCGCGTCGTCCGCACGGAGAGCCTCGAGCACGGCGTCACCGAGGCGCGCAACGCGGCCGCAGGGGACGAGGTCCCGGTGGTGATGAGCGGCGACGGGCTCGTCGGCCAGGTTGGCGGCGCCCTCGCCGAGACAGGGACGCCGATGGGAATCCTCCCGGGCGGGCGCGGCAACGACCTGGCCCGCGTCCTCAACATCCCCTCGGAGCCGGCGGGCGCGGTGGCCGTGCTCGCGGATGGGCACGAGCGCCAGATCGACGTCGGCGAAGCCAACGATCGCCGCTTCCTCTGCGTCGCCTCCTGTGGCTTCGACTCCGACGCCAACCGGATCGCCAATGAGGCGCGGCTCGTGAGGGGCAACCTGGTCTACGCCTACGCCGCCATCCGTGCCCTGATCGCCTGGCGCCCGGCACGGTTCACGGTGGTTCTGGATGGCGGCGATCCGATCGACTTCGACGGATACTCCGTCGCAGTTGGCAATAGCCGCGCCTTCGGCGGAGGGATGTTCATCGCCCCGCACGCAGAGCTCGACGACGGCAAGCTCGACGTGATCACGGTCAGCGACGTCAGCAAGCTGCGCTACGCCAGAGGATTGCCCAAGGCGTTCAAGGGCACCCACATCGACAACGATGAGGTCAGCGAGATGAGGGCGACCAGGGTCGAGATCAGCGCGACCCGAGACTTCGCCGTGTACGCCGATGGCGAGCACATCACTGACCTGCCGGCGACCTTGAGGGTGCTCCCGCGTGCCCTCACCGTGATCGCGCCACCCGGCCCTCTCGCCGGTCCCCCCGCCTGACCCGGGGCCTAACCTGCGGGCGCCATGAGCGCCCTGTTCACAGCGAAGCGCGGACTCGCCAAGGCCGTCGGGAACCTCAGTCGCCGCAGCGGCCGCGGCGGCGGTACGACCCTCCCCGGCCGCATGCTCGTCCGGATGGCACCCGATGCGATCGACCGTCTCGCATCTCAGCTCGACCGCGGGTCGATCGTGGTGAGCTCGACCAACGGGAAAACCACAACGGCCGCCATGATCGCCGGCATCCTGCGAGCCGCGGGGCGAACTCCCGTGCACAACCGCGCCGGGTCCAACATGCATTGGGGCGTCGCTACGGCGCTGCTTGAGCAGTCCGGGGACGAGGGCCTGTTCGAGCTCGACGAAGCCTGGCTCCCGCGGGTCGCGCCCCAGCTGCGCCCGCGCCTGCTGGTTCTCGGCAACCTCTTCCGCGACCAGCTCGATCGCTACGGCGAGCTGGAGAGGATCGCCGATGGGTGGGCCGAGCTGGTGGCCTTGCTGGAGAGCTCATGCGAGTTCGCCCTCAACGCCGACGACCCGCTGATCGCGGACCTCGGCCGCGACCGCGAGCTTCAGCGGCGACCGGGCGTCACCTACTTCGGGATCGAGGACCGAAGCCAAGCGCTCCCCGAGCTGCAGCACGCCCACGACGCCAAGCACTGCCGTCGCTGTGGCGCGCCGTACGTCTACGATCGTGCCTTCGTCGGGCACCTTGGCCACTACCGATGCCCCAATTGCGGCGCCGACCGCCCCGCCCCCGACATCGCCGCCACCAGGATCGAGTTGCACGGGATCAGCGGCTCGAGCGTTCACCTCACCACGCCCGTGGGAGAGCTCGATCTCGAGCTCCCCCTCCCCGGCCTCTACAACGTCTACAACGCCCTGGCCGCCGTGGCGGCGGGTCTGCGCTCGGGTGTCCCCCTCCAACAGGTCCGCGAGGGCCTCGAGTCGATGCGTGCCGTCTTCGGCCGTGTCGAGACGATCGAGGTCTCGGGCAAACCCGTCTCGATCCTCCTGATCAAGAATCCGGCCGGGGCAAACGAGGTCCTCCGCACCCTGACGCTCGAGTCCACCGATGGCGGGATCGACCTCTGGCTCGCGCTCAACGACCGAATCGCCGACGGCCGCGATGTCTCCTGGATCTGGGATGCGGACTTCGAGGTTCTTGCCGATGGGGTCCGCCGCGTGATCTGTGCCGGCACCCGCGCGCCCGAGATGGCGCTCCGGCTCAAGTACGCCGGCTGGCCCCAGGACGCGATCGAGGTGATCGAGCCCGTCGAGTCCTCGCTCGACGAGGCGGTGGCGGCCGCCCCTGGCCGCCTCTTCGCGCTTCCCACCTACACGGCCCTGCTCGAGCTCCGCACCCTGCTTGCCGATCGCGGGCTGGCGCCCGATTACTGGCAATGACGGCCCGATCCGTCTGGCAGGAGGTCGAGTTCGGCGCCTACAGCGCCGACTTGCCGTTCTGGGTCGAGCTTGCGGACGCTTCCGATGGGCCGGTCCTCGAGCTTGGTGCGGGAGCCGGCCGCGTCGCCCTTCACCTGGCCGGGCGCGGCCACGACGTGATCGCGCTGGAGCGCGACCCGGATCTGGCGGCCGAGCTCCAGCTCGTCGCAGCAGAGCGAGACGTATCACTCACCATCCTCGCCGCCGACCTGGCCTCCCCGGATGACCTGCGGCTGCCACGGCGACCGGCGCTCGTGATCGGCCCGCTGCACGTGATCCAGGTTCTCGACGCTGAGGCAAGGCCGCTGCTGCTGGGCCGAATCCTGGAGCTGATCGCCCCCGGCGCCACCATGGCCCTCACCCTGGTCGACGAATCCACCCTGCTCAGCGCGGGAGCCGCCTCGACGCAGATCCTTCCGGACATGCGGGAGCTGGAGGGCTGGGTCTACTCCAGCGAGCCGCTCTGGGTTCAGGTCGGTGACGAGGCTCTGACCGTGCGCCGGCTGCGTGAGCGCGTCTCCCCGAGCGGCCAGATGGAGCGGGCCGTCCACGACGAGATCCTTCACCGAGTCGAACCCGAGGCGCTCGAGCGCGAGGCGACCGAGGCGGGCTTCCTCCCGATGGGAAGGCAGACCATCAGGTCCGGTGAGAGCGAGGCCGACTCCATCCTCGTCCTCCTGGGGGCGCCGAGATGAATGCGGGCGAAACGGAGGTCCGGCTGCTCGCGCTCTATCCGGAGCAGATGAACATCTACGCGGATCGCGGCAACATCGTCTTCCTGCAGCGCCGCAGCGAGTGGCGAGGGATCCGATTCCGCTACACCGCGGCCGGACCGGGCGAGGGCTTCGAGCCCAATGAGCACGACCTGATCTACATCGGCGGCGGCCAGGACCGCGACCAGATCCTGGTGGCGGAGGACATGCTGCGCACCAAGCGGGACGCCATCGCCTCAGCGGTGGAGGACGGGGCGGCCCTACTCGCCGTCTGCGGCGGCTATCAGCTGCTCGGCCACCGCTACCAGCTCGGGGAGCAATCCATCCCCGGCCTCGGCATCGCCGACCTCGAGACGGTGCGGGCGCCCGGGCCGCGCCTGATCGGCAACGTCTCGATCGAGGTCGACCTCGGCGAGGGTCCGAGAGTGCTGGCGGGCTTCGAGAACCACGGCGGCCGCACCCACCTCGGTCCGAGCGCCGAGCCGCTGGGCAGGGTGCTGCACGGTCACGGCAACAACGATCGCGACGGATACGAGGGAGTGAAGCGCCTCAACCTGATCGGGACCTACCTGCACGGTCCCCTGCTGCCCAAGAACGCCTGGCTGGCGGACCGGCTGATCGCGCTTGCAATCGAGCGCCGCACGGGTTCGCTGCCGGAATTGGAGCCGCTCGAGGACGAGTTCGAGGCGGCCGCCCACGATTCCGCCCTGCGGGCGGCCTCGACTGGTTAGGATCAGGGCATGGTGATCGTGATCATCATCGTCGCGCTGATCCTGCTGGTCGGGCTGATCTACGTCCTCGCCCGCAACGGCATCATCCGGCTGCGAAACCAGTGCGACGAGGCCTGGAGCGGGATCGACGTCCAGCTCAAGCGTCGGCACGACCTGGTCCCGAACCTGGTCGAGTCCGTGAAGGGCTACGCGACGCACGAGCAGTCGACCTTCGAGAAGGTGACGCAGGCCCGTGCCGCCGCCATGCAGGCGAGCGGCCCCGAGGAAGCCGGCAAGGCGGAGACCCAGCTCACCCAGGCCCTGGGCGGCCTGCGGGTAGTGGCCGAGCAGTATCCGGAGCTCCGGGCCACCGAGAACTTCCAGCAGCTGCAGCGCCAGCTCTCGGAGCTCGAGGACGAGATCCAGGCCTCCCGTCGGATCTACAACTCGAACGTCCAGCAGTACAACACGCGCATCCAGCAGTTCCCGGGCTCGATCATCGCCAATCAGGGCGGCTTCACGGCCAAGCCCTTCTTCGAGATCGGCGACGCCTCCGAGCGCGAAGCGCCGCAGGTCTCCTTCAGCTAGCCGACGGCTAGATCCCGCTCGACCCGAAGCCGCCCGCGTCGCGGATCGACGAGTCGAGCTCGTCGGTCTGCACCGGGCTGGGCGTGGCGATCGGGACGAGCAGCAGCTGGGCGATCCGATCCCCCGGCGAGCACTGATACTCGACAGACTGGTCGGTGTTGAGCAGCAACACTCGGACCTCGCCGCGGTATCCGGGATCGATCAGCCCGGGTGAGTTGACCAGCGCAACGCCCTGCTTGAGCGCCAGTCCGGAGCGAGGCAGGACCAATCCCGCGAGGCCCTCCGGAATTGCGACCGCCAGGCCGGTGCCGACGCTTGCCCTCGCGCCCGACGGGATCCGAGCGCCCTCTGCCGCGTAGAGGTCGAGGCCGGCGTCGCTGTCGTGCGCCCGTGTCGGCAGCGTCGCCGTCTCGCTGAGCTTGATGAACCTCAGCTCCTCCATCGGATAGCTGCCGTTAGTCGCCGGCCGTTCGAACTCCGCTTCGAGCTCGGCCTCCTCGTCCGTTGAACGAAAGATCGGTGAAGCGATCGGCGAGGGCGGCAGGTAGTCGCGCGCGAACAAGAACCCCGTCCTCGCGATCTTCGCGCTCGAGATCACCAGCGATTTCGTGAAGCTCCGAAAGACGCTCACCGGCGTCAAAGGGTACGAGCAACTCGACCTCGGTGAGTCCCTGCTCGATCAGGGCCGCAATCGCCGAGCGCAGCTGTTCGAGCCCCTCCCCCGTCTCGGCCGAGACCTGAATCGCCTCCGGGTGACGCATCCGCAGCTCGAGGCGATCCTCCTCGCCGAGCAGATCCACCTTGTTCATCACCAGCAGACGCGGCGATGAGCCGGCGCCGATCTCGTCGAGTACCGCGTCCGCCGCCGTGATCGAGTCGGCGCGCTCCTCCTCGGACTCGGAGCCGTCGACGACGTGGAGGATCAGGTCAGCCAGCACCGTCTCCTCCAGAGTCGCCTTGAAGGCTTCGACGAGGGCGTGCGGAAGCTTGCGGATGAACCCGACGGTGTCGGTCAGGAGGAAGCGGCGACCCTCGTGGGTGAACGCCCTGGTGGTCGGATCGAGCGTGTGGAAGAGGCGCTCCCCCACGCCGACCCCGGCGCCGGTCAGCGCGTTCAGCAGCGTCGACTTGCCGGCGTTCGTGTAGCCCGCCAGGGCGACCGACGGCAGCGCGGCTCTCTCTCGCTCGGCGCGCATCACGGCGCGGTTTCCCTCCACGTCCTGCAGCCGGCGGCGCAGTGCGGTGATCCTGTTGCGCGCCAGGCGCCGGTCGGTCTCGATCTGCGACTCGCCGGGACCGCGTGTGCCGATCCCGCCGTCGATGCGTCCTGCGCCGAGACGCTCGAGGTGGGTCCACAGGCCCCTCATGCGGGCGAGGTTGTATTCGAGCTGGGCCAGCTCAACCTGGAGCTTTCCCTCGGCCGTGTGGGCGTGGTCGGCGAAGATGTCCAGGATCACCGCGGTTCGGTCGATCACGGGGACTCCGAGCTCCTGCTCCAGATTGCGCTCCTGCCGGGGCACCAGCTCGTCGTCGCAGGCAACCAGGTTGGCGTCGGCCGCCGCGATCTCTCGGCGGAGCTCTGCGAGCTTGCCCCGGCCGAGGTAGCGGTCGGGATCCGGCTGGGACCGGGCCTGCGTCATCTCGCCGGCCGTCGCGACTCCGGCGGTGCGCAGGAGCTCCTTCAGCTCGGCCAGTGGATCGTCGCGGTGCTCGTGGTCGCGGATGATCCCCACTGCGATTGCGCGCTGGGCGGCGCGAGGGTTGACGATGCCGGCGGAGCCGTTCTGCACTGAACAGATGTTAGGCGCCGGATGAGACCCGGAAGGCTAGGCGGCCGCAGGAGCGGTCTGCCGCCCGGGCACCACGGGCATCAGGGCGGCGGCGCCCACCACCGCCAGGAAAGCGGTGGAGCGCATGACGACCTCGAGCGCATCCGAGCCGAGCGGATCGCCGTACACGAGGATCCCCCCGGCGATCGCCGCGAGAGTCGCGGTCGCGGAGAAGACGACGATCACGCTGACGCCCTCCCCGAGCTGCAACCCGCGCGCCAGCGCCAGGAAGGCGCCGATCCCGCCGAGGATGGCGACGGCGGTCCAGGGGCTGAACACACCAAGCGGCGAGCCGGGAACGGTCTCGGCGAGAGCCTTGAGCGCCACGTCCGAGACCCCCAGCGAGGTTCCAGCGGCGGCGGCGAGGAGGAGCCATCCGCGGGCCCTGTGGCGATGCTGAGCCGACGCCCAGAGCAGCAGGCCGCCGAGCGCCAGCGCACCGCCCTCAAACGCCACCATCGTCGAGCCGGCGAATCCGCCGCCGGGCCTCCCGTGACCCGCGGTGAGCGCCAGAAACACGAGCCCTGAGGCGCAGAGCACCATGCCGACGACCTCACGCCTGCACACGGCAATGCCAAACCAGCGGCGCGCCGGGATCGCCAGGAGCGCCAGTCCCCCCGCGATCACCGCCTGGACCAGCGACAGCGGAGCCATCGAGAGCGCCGCCACGTGCAGGCACCAGGCGAAAAAGGCGAGCGCGAACCCGATCGCCCACCACCGCGAGCGAAACAAAGCGGAGGCGCTGCGCAGCGGGCTGCGCAGCGCGACGTCCGGAGCGTCGACCGCACCGCGGTGCTTGCAGAGCAGCGCCACACCGGAGATCAGGGCGCAGCCAAGGGCGAGTATGAGTCCGATTTCGCTCATCAGTTGGTGCTTCGGCGCAAGAAGGTGGCTCCTTGACCTGAGGACTGGGTAAAGGACACCTCTCCCCCCAGCGTCGCAGCTCCTGCCTCGACGTGAGTCAGTTGGTGAGGTGTGCGCGGAGGCGCTGGACGGCCTCCTCCAGGAGGGGTTCCGGGGTCGTCAGCGAAATGCGGAAGAACCCCTCTCCGCTCGGTCCGTACATCGAGCCCGGTGAGACGACGACCGCGGCCTCCTCGAGCACGACCTCCGCGAAGGAGGCGGAGGTATGTCCCTGCGGGACTGGCGCCCAGATGTAGATCGTGCCCTTGGGGGCCGTGACCTCGACCCCGATGTCCCTGAGGGCATCGACCACCAGATCGCGGCGGCGCTGGTAGATCCGGCACATCTCCTCGACTTCCTTGCGCGGTCCGCGCAGCGCGGCGGCGCCGGCAAGCTGGACGGCCTCGAACAGGCCCGAGTCGACGTTCGTCTTCAGGCGCCAGTAGGTCCTGATCGCCTCCGCGTTGCCGAGGATGGCGGCACAGCGCCAGCCGGTCATGTTGTAGCCCTTGGAGAGGGAGAAGACCTCGACCCCGACCTCCTTCGCCCCCGGCGTCGACAGGAAGCTCGGAGCGACGTAGCCGTCGTAGGTCGTCTCTGAATAGGCGTTGTCGTGCACGACCAGGATCTCGTGGCGGCGGGCGATCTCGACCACGCGCTCGAAGAAGCCCTCCGGCACAACCGCTCCAGTCGGGTTGTTCGGATAGTTGATGAAGATCAGGCGAGCCGCCTCGAGCCTCTCCTCCGGGATCGCGTCGAGGTCCGGCGCGAAGCCGAGGTCGGCACGCAGCGGGAGAAGGTGGGCCTCGGCGCCGGCGAGGACGGGCCCGCCGGTGTAGACGGGGTAGCCGGGATCCGAGGCCAGGGCGACGTCACCCGGATCGAGAAAGGCGAAGCAGAGGTTGTAGATGCACTCCTTCGCCCCGATCGCGGGGATCACCTCGTGCACGGGATCGATCTCCACCCCGAAGCGCTGCAGATAGAAGTCAGCAAACGCCTCGCGGAACTCCGGCCGTCCGCGATTGCTGGGGTATTTCTGCGCCCCCGGGTCGCCGACCGCCTCGCGCATCGCCTCGACGACGTAGCGGAATGTGGGCGTGTCGGGGTCCCCGATCCCCAGGCTGATGACGTCGATTCCCTCGTCGCGCTTCGCCTCGATTCGCCGCTCGAGCTCGGCGAACATGTACGGGGGGATCGCCTCCAGCCTCTGGGAGGGGGCCGCAAGGCCCTTCTTCTTCGCCGGTGCCGCCATCGGATCCGGAAGACTAGGCCCGAGCCGCGGGCGGCGCTAGCTGAGCGCCGCGAGCTCGGCCAGCAGCTCCGCCGAGAGCTCGCCCGCGTAGACGGGCTCCGCCCAGCCGGTGAGCCGCACGGAGAGCTCATCCCCGATCTCCACCTCGAGCTCGCCGCCGTCCAGCTCGACGGTCAGCTCGCGGGGCGCGCCGGCGAGGTGCGCCGCCACTGCCGCACCCGATGCTCCGGTCCCCGAGGAGAGCGTCTCCCCCACCCCGCGCTCGAAGATCCGCGCGCGGACCCGGTCACCATCGGTCCGGAAGAAGCTCACGTTGGTCCGGTTCGGGAAAAGCTCGCTGTTCTCGATCTCGGGTCCGATCGTGGCCAGATCGAGGGTTTCGAGCTCGTCGTCCACGGCGATCGCGCACTGCGGGTTCCCGATCGAGACGTGCTGGAAGGCCCAGGTCCTGCCCCCCGCTTCGACCTTCCCCCTGCCGTCCTCTCCGCCGCTCGGGAAATCGCCGGACGTCGTATTCGCCCTCCCCATCTCGAGCGTGCACTCTCGGTCGGAGCGGATGGTCGGCGTGATCGGCCCGGCCTTGGTGAGGATCGTGAACTCGTCCGCGTCGGTCCAGCCGGAGCGGCGCAGGTACATGACCGCCTCCCTGGCGCCATTGCCGGACAGCTCAGCCTCTGAGCCGTCCGGGTTGAGGATCCGGAGTTCGGCGACGTACGCTGGATCCTCCACCTCGGCCAGCAGCAGGATGCCGTCAGAGCCCACCCCGAAGTGCGGGTCGCAGAGACGCCTGGTGCGCGCCTCGGTCAGCTCCCAGGGCAGCACCGCGGCCTCCACGATCAGATAGTCGTTGCCCAGCGCCTGCCACTTCTCGAATCTCATCAGTCCGCCTCCGCCGCCGCGCGCGCCGACTCGCGATCGAGGAAGTAGGCCATTCTCGGAAAGTCTCTCCCCCTGGAACTCACAGACGATCGAGACGCCAAGTGCCTCGCGGCCCTCGGGACCCATCAGAGGAGCTCCACGATCTCGGCGGCCACCCCGCCATCATCGCGATCCGTGCGGTCGATCAGGGTCACGTTCTCCATCCTGCGCATCCAGGTGAGCTGGCGGCGAGCGTACGATCGGTGCGCCGCCTTCATGGACTCGATCGCCTCCCCGGACGGTGCCCCGTCGATGTCGGAGACCAGCTGCTCGTAGCCGAGGGCCGCCCGTGCCGTTCGCGAGGCCCCTGTCTCTTCGGTCGCGCGCGCCTCCTCGGCCGCTCCCCTCGCGACCATCTCGTCCACCCGGGCGTCGATTCGCCTCGCCAGCCGTTCGCGTTCCATCGTCAGGCCCACCAGCAGGGTCGGATGCCGCAGCTCAGCGGTCCACATGCCCTCGGCGCCCGCAGCGGCCTCGATTCCTGCCCGCGCCAGCTCGGTCAGGCGGGCGACCCGTTTGCGGTCCTTCGGATCGACGTTCTGTGCCAGCTCCGGGTCGAGCTCGCCGTGCAGCGCCCGCGGGCCGCGCTCGGCGATCTCTGCCTCTACGCGCTCGCGGATTTCCGTCGGGACGGGCGGACGCAGATCCAGATCCGCGAGCGCGGCCCGCAGATAGAGACCGGTTCCGCCCACGACGATCGGACGGCGCCCCTGCCCGAGCAGAGTGTCGATCTCGCGATGGGCTGCCTCGGCATAGCGTCCCGCGCTGAACTCCTCGCCCGGATCGACGAACGAGAGCAGCCGATGCTCGAGGCGGGCCTGCTCGTCGGCGCTCGCCGCGCCGCTCAGGGTCTCGAGGCCTCGGTAGACCTGGATCGAGTCGCAGTTGACCGCCACCGGGTCCTCGCCCCGGGCTCGCAGCGCCTCGGTCACGGCGATGGCGACGCTCGTCTTGCCGACGGCCGTCGGGCCGAACAGGGCCAGGATCCGCACGCCGCCGGCTCCTCGGGCCGCCTAGGCGGCGCGGCTCAGGAGGCGCTCGGTGCCGCTCAGGGTGGTCGAGGTCGCGCCGGAGATCTCGACCTCCACCAGCTCGCCCGGGGCGGCCGTGCCGTCGAAGTTGACGGTCTTGCTGTGACGTGTCCGGCCTCGCAGCCGAGAGGGATCGGTGCGGCTCGGCCCCTCGACCAGCACCTCCATGGTGCGCCCGAGGAAGCGCTCTGCCCGCTCTCGAGCTCGGCGCTGGACCAGCTCCACCAGGCGCTCCATGCGCGCGCGCTTCACCGCGTGCGAGAGCTGCTCGGTGAATTCGGCTGCCTCGGTGCCGCGGCGCGGAGAGAAGATGAAGGTGAAGGCGCCGTCGTAGCCGACCTCGTCGACCACATCGAGCGTCTGCTCGAAGTCCTCCTCGGATCTCCCCGGGGAAGCCGACGATGATGTCCGTGGTGATCGCGCAGTCGGGGACGTGCTCGCGGATCAGGGCAACCCTGTCCATATAGCGCTCCCGGCTGTAGGTACGCCTCATCCTCTTCAGCACCGGCGTCGAGCCGGACTGCAGCGGCAGATGGATGTGCTCGCAGAGCGACGGGAGCTCGGCGTGCGCGCGGATCACGTCCTCGCGCATGTCCTTCGGATGCGGGCTCGTGTAGCGGATCCGATCGACCCCGGGGACTTCATCCACCCGCGCGAGCAGCTCGGCGAAGGCGATCCGGCTCTCCTTCGGCAGGTCGCGCCCGTAGCTGTTCACGTTCTGGCCCAGCAGGGTGATCTCTGAGACGCCGTCCCCGGCCAGGCGCTCGATCTCGGCGATCAGCTCGTCCGGGTCGCGACTCGCCTCACGGCCGCGCACCGACGGCACGATGCAGTACGAGCAGACGCAGTTGCAGCCCTGCGAGATCTGCACCCAGGCCTGGAACTCGCGTGCCCGCTTCATCGGCAGATGCCCGGAGACGTCCTCGAACTCGAAGTAGCCCTGTGCCGTTAGCGAGTCGGAGGTGAGGAACTCCGCCAGCCGGTGGATCTGGCCGGGCCCGAAGGCGACGTCCACGAAGGGGAAGCGGCGGAAGACATCGTCCTTCACCGACTGCGCCCAGCAGCCGCCCACGCCCACGATTCGTGCCGGATCCTCGGACTTGAGCCGCTTTGCCTCACCGAGGTGCGCGATGAAGCGATTGTCGGCCGATTCCCGGATCGAGCAGGTGTTGAACAGGATCAGGTCGGCGCCCTGCCGGTCGGCGGACTCGACGTAGCCGAGCGAGTCGAGCATCCCCTTCATGCGCTCGGAGTCGTGCTCGTTCATCTGACAGCCGAACGTGGTGACGTGGTAGCGGCGCTCCATCGCGGTCAATGTAGCGGCGGCCTACTTGGAGCGCGAGTTGACGATCTGCTGGATCCGGCTGTGCGAGAGTCCGAGGGTCCTGCCGAGCTCTCGATAGCTGATCCCGGCGGCGGCCGATTGTTTGATCAGCCGGTCCCGGACAAGCCGGATCCGCGTCACTTCCTCGTCTATCTGCCTCATCGCCCGGCGGTACTCCAGCCCGACCCTGACGCGGTCGACCCAGATACGGCTTCTGGCCCTCTCGAAGTCGGTGTGCGCCTTTCGCAGGCGCTCCGCCTCCATCTCGGCGATCATCGAACCCTGTATAGCACCCTTCCACGGGCGCTATACAGACCCGTCAGGGATTTCTGGAGGAGCTGCCTGCCCCCGCGAGCACCGTCAGGTTGCCCTGCATGCCGGCCTGGCGGTGGCCGGGGACGGTGCAGTAGAAGACGTACTTTCCCGGCGCGAGGTTTGAGCAGGGTCACGGTCTGCTTGCCGGTCGTGAACGGCTGGACCTGCCCCAGGACGTTGCCGTTCGCGGTGGCCACGGCGATGCTGTGCGGGACCTGGGATGGATTGTCGTAGGTGATCGCCACGTTGCCCGGCTTGGCCGTAAGCCCATTCGGCTGGTAGACAAGCCCGCCGTCCGCCGGCGAGGAAACGCTCAGGTCGGTGACCGGGCCGCTTGCCGAGGCCGTCGTCGTCCCTTCCTCCGCCGCGAGCTTCTCGTTTCGCGACTTCTGCTCGTCGTTGGACTTGACGATCGCGAACGCCATCGTCGTTCCCACGACGGCGACAAACAGGGCGATCACGCCGGCCATCACCGCTCGGTTGGGCGGGAACGAGTCCACCCCCCGGATCCCGACGAAGGCGAACAGCACCGCGAGGGCCACGAGGATGCCGCCAATGACGAAGAAGAAGTTGCCGTCCATCCGGCGCTGATCCTACCCCGAGCGCCTCACGCCGCGTCGGCGAGGCGCTCGACCCGGCGGACCGCCTCGTAGGCCAGCTCGAGCGCATATCCCCGCCTCACCAAGAGCCCCAAAGCGCGCTCCTGCTCCTGCTCCGAGCCGCAGCGCAGCCCGCGGTCGCCGAGCAGGGCGACGGCGCGCTCGAGCTGCGCGTCCTCGTCCTCCCCGGCTAGAGCCGCCTCGATGTGCTCACGGGCGACGCCGCGCCCTTCGAGAGCCTTCGAGATTCGATCCGGCCCCCAGCCCGCGAGCTCGCGCTTGTCCTCGGCGTAACGACGGGCGAAGCTCGCGTCGTCGATCGCTCCCGCCTCGATCAGCAGGGCGATCACCTCCTCGATCTCAGCCTCCTCCACTGCTCGTTCGCCGAGCCACCCACGCAGCTCCGACTCCGTGCGCTCCTTGTAGCTCAGCGCCTTGAGCGCGAGCTCGTAGGGGTCTCGAGTTGGCTTCGCCATCAGTCGGGAGCGCTTGCGGCCGCCCTACACGAGTCGCTCCGGGCTTCGCCCTTCGCTCCTGGGTGCAGCGGCCTTGCGCTCCCTAGGCAGCCTTCTTCTCCGGCTTCTTCGCGGGCTCGGGCTTCTTGGTCGCCTTGACGACCTCGGCGGCCTTGGCCGCATCGGCCTCCTTCTCGGCCTCCGGTCGCGCCTCGGCTTCCTCCCCAAGCCCGAGCTTGCCGTGGATCTTCTTCTCGAGCTCCGCCGCCAGCTCCGGGTTGTCGCGCAGGAACTCCTTGGTGTTGTTGCGCCCCTGCCCGAGCCGGGTCTCGCCGTAGGAGAAGAACGAGCCGGACTTCTGGATCAGGTCGTGCTCCAGGGCCATGTCGAGCAGGCCGCCCTCCTTCGAGATGCCGGCGCCGTACTCGATGTCGAACTCGGCCTGCCGGAACGGAGGCGCCACCTTGTTCTTCACGACCTTCACCCGGACCCGGTTGCCGACCGCCTCGGTGCCCTCCTTCAGGGTCTCGATGCGGCGGATGTCGAGGCGCTGGGAGGAATAGAACTTGAGCGCGCGGCCGCCGGGCTGGGTCTCGGGCGAGCCGAACATCACGCCGATCTTCTCGCGGATCTGGTTGGTGAACAGGCAGACGGTCTTGGCGCGGTTCAGGTTGCCGGCCAGCTTGCGCAGCGCCTGCGACATGAGGCGTGCCTGCAGCCCGACGTGCTGATCCCCCATCTGTCCCTCGAGCTCCACCCGCGGTGTCAGGGCCGCCACCGAGTCGACCGCGACCACGTCGACCGCCCCTGAGCGAACCAGGACGTCGACGATCTCGAGAGCCTGCTCGCCGTAGTCCGGCTGCGAGATCAGCAGCTCGTCGGTATTGACACCGATCCTGCGGGCGTAGGCGGGATCGAGCGCGTGCTCGGTGTCGACGAAGGCACAGACGCCGCCGCGGGCCTGGGCCTCGGCGATGATGTGGTAGATCAGCGTCGTCTTGCCGGAGGACTCCGGGCCGAAGATCTCGACGATGCGACCGCGCGGCACGCCGCCGACGCCGAGCGCGATGTCCAGCGGCAGTGCCCCGGTGGAGATCGTCTCCACGTCCAGCGCGCCGAGGTCGCCGAGCTTCATCAGCGCGCCCTGCCCGAAGTTCTGCTCGATCTGCTTGACCGCCGCCTGCAGCGCCTGGTCCCGTGCCTTCGCGTCCTTCTCGCCGGCCTCTCTCAGGTTGGGCTTCTGATCTGCCATCACTTCACCTCTCTGTCAGTGGTCGTCGTTGGCGGTCGTCAGCTCCAACTCGGCCATCGCTTCGTACTCCGCGCCCGTCCGGCGCAGGTGGGATTTGAAGAGCACCAGACGAGTCGGACGGAAGAACCGGAACATGTGTTCGGGCAGCGGGTGCGGCTGAGTCGTGATCAGGGCGGGCTTCCGGCTCCCCGGCGCCTCGGGCCTGACGCGCGCCACCGTCAGATGCGGCCAGAACGCCCGCTTCTCGGGCTCGTAGAAGCCGCTCTGCACCAGCCGCTCCTCCACCTGCTTCTGCAGGGCGACCGTCCCCTCCGAGTTCGCGGCCACCGCGATCAGCCGGGGGCGCTTGCCACGTGGGATGCCCACGGGCTCGGCGGCGAGCTCGACGGCCGGCGCCTCCGCCTGCACCGTGAAGGCCGTCCTCGCGATCGCCTTCACCTCCTTCTCGGCCTGGTAGCCGAGGAAGACCAGCGTGATGTGCAGAGCGTCCGGCGCGACGATCCGGAGGGCGGGATCGGCGAGCGCGGTCTGCTGCCACTCGACCAGCCCCGCGCGCACGTCCTGCGGCAGGTCGAGGGCGACGAAGAGGCGAGCGCGCGGGCTCTTGAGCCGCTCCTTGGCCACGCGAAAAAGCTAGCCATCGGGGCGGATGAGGCGCACCGCGCCACTTCTCTCCCCTTTCGACCTAAGGGTGTTAGGGTCGGGAGGCCGCTTCGACAGGGAAGGTCGGTATCTCGGCAGCTCGTCCGAATCTCGAGGCTCAGGCCTCTGGCGCCACTCCCCGTAGCCTTGCCGCACGGGCGGGACGCTGGAGCGCTCAGCACCGCAAGACAGCGATCTGGGGATGGCTTGCCTTCGTATTCCTCGCCTTCGCGATCGGCGGCGCCGTCGGCACCAAGACCCTCGAGCACACCCAGACCGGGGTCGGGGAGTCCGGACGGGCAGACAACACGATCGCGAACGCAGCTCCTGAGCACGCCTCGGAGATGGTGCTGATTCAGAGCAGCGGAGTGACGGCCGGCGATCCCTCCTTCCGCGCCGTGACGGCGGACGTGCAGCGACGGCTGGCGGCCCTTCCTCACACCCAGAACTTCGAGAGCCCGCTGACCCCGGCGAACGCCAACCAGATCTCCGCTGACGGGCACTCGGCGCTTCTCCGCTTCCAGATCGCCGGGAACGACACCGAGGTCATGGATCGAGTCAAGCCGGCCATCGCGGCGACCGACGCCGCGCAGAAGGCGCATCCCGGGTTCACCGTCGGAGAGTTCGGCGACGCCAGCACTCAGCAGCAGATCAACGACAAGGTCCAGTCGGACTTCGGCAAGGCCCTGGTCACGTCCCTGCCGATCACACTTCTGATCCTGCTGATCGCCTTCGGGGCACTCGTCGCTGCCGGGGTACCGCTGCTTCTGGCGCTGACGGCCGTCTTCGCCACGATCGGCCTCCTCGGGCCGATCAGCCACCTCACCGGAGGGGTCGACAGCTCGATCAACGAGGTGGTCCTGCTGATCGGCCTGGCCGTGGGGGTCGACTACTCGATGTTCTATCTGCGCCGCGAGCGCGAGGAAAGGGAGGCGGGTCGAAGCGAGGAAGCGGCACTGGCCGCCGCGGCGGCGACCTCCGGCCGCGCCGTGATGGTCTCCGGTTTCACCGTGATCATCGCGATGGCCGGCATGTACCTCGCTGGCACGCCCACCTTCGAGTCGTTCGCGACCGGCACGATCCTCGTCGTCGCGGTGGCGGTGGTGGGATCCCTCACCGTGCTGCCTGCGATCCTGTCCTGGCTCGGGGACCGCATCGAGAAGGGCGGCGTCCCGATCATCAAGGACCAGCCCTGGAACGCGGGCGAGAGCGGCATCTGGTCGAAGATCCTCGATCCGGTCCTCCGTCACCCGGTGATCTCCGTCCTGCTATCCGCGGGACTGCTGGTCTTCCTGGCCCTGCCGGCGTTCCGCCTCCACACGGCCAACGAAAGCGTCGAGTCGCTGCCCCAGGACGTCTCCTCGATCCAGACCTACAACCGGATTCAGGACGCCTTCCCGGGAGGGGGCATTCCGGCCGTGGTAGTGGTCAGCTCCGACCAGGGCCCCACACCGCAGGTCAGGCAGGGCATTGCGGCCCTGGCGGCGCGGGCGAAGGCCAGCCCGCTGTTCCAGCCCCCGATCACGCTCGACACCTTTCCCGACCGCAGCGTGGTCCAGGTAAACATCCCGGTCGCGGGCAACGGCACCGACTCCAAATCCAATCAGGCCGTGGACGAGCTGCGGGACACGCTGATTCCCGCCACGATCGGGGCGGTGCCGGGTGTCACAGCCGACGTGACCGGCTTCACCGCTGAGTCCAAGGACTTCAACGACACGAGCAAGGCACACGTCCCGATCGTCTTCGCCTTCGTCCTCACGGCCGCGTTCCTCCTGCTCCTCTTCACCTTCCGCTCGATCGTCATCCCGCTGAAGGCGATCGTCCTCAACCTGCTCTCTGTGGGGGCGGCCTACGGGGTGATCGTCTGGATCTTCCAGGACGGTCACCTCCAGTCGTTCCTCGGCTTCCATTCCACCGGGGCGATCATCTCCTGGATGCCGTTGTTCCTGTTCGTCGTCCTCTTCGGTCTCTCGATGGACTACCACGTCTTCATCCTCAGCCGGATCCGTGAGTCGCTATGACCGGGGAATGCCCACCGATCAGGCGGTCTCGCACGGGATCAAGACGACGGCCGGTGTGGTCACCAGCGCCGCCGTCGTCATGGTCGCCGTCTTCGGGACGTTCGCGACTCTGTCGCTGGTCTTCTTCAAGGAGCTCGGCGTCGGGCTCGGTGTGGCGGTGCTGATCGACGCCACCGTCGTCCGCGCGGTGCTGCTGCCCGCGTCGATGAAGCTGCTCGGCGACTGGAACTGGTACCTGCCGAGTTGGCTCGAGTGGCTGCCCCACGTCGGCCCCGGGGGCGACCCCTCGCTGCCGCCGGCCATTGACCACCCGACGAGCAGCCCCCCGAATTGGCCCCTCAGCCGTCGCGCTGAGCTGACGCGAGCAGTCCTCGGCAGGGGGTGTCAGTCGCCGGTCGGGGCCGGGGAGATCTCGCCGCGGCCGGCGACCTGCAGGTTCGCGGGGAGCGTCGCTTCCCAGCGGTCGGCGAGTACCTGCAGCCGTGTGCGCCAGCCGATGATCGCGGCGCGCTGCTCGTTCTGGAAGTGCGGCAGCTCGTCGAAGGCCCGGGTGGGCAGCGCGGCGGCAAGGGCACTCAGGTAGGTGTCCTGCAGCACGAAGGTGTGGGCGTAGGCGTCCTGGGCAGCCTGCATCTCCTCGGGGACACCCTGGATGGCTGCGATGCGGACGGCGTAGCCCGCCGCCCCGCGCTCGAGCCGGTTGATCCCGCGTTGTGCCTGCTTCGCGCTCAGATCGCCGTCCCGATAGCCCTCGAGGATGGGGTCGGCCCGGTCGAGCAGCTCGTTGATGCCGAGCCTGATCGGTTGCACCTTGGCGACGTAGTCCTCCAGCGCCTGCCGGCGGTCGGCAGTGGTGGTGTCGGCCCCGCAGCCCAGGGCCGTCAGAGCCAGCGCGGCGGTGAAGACCGCCGCCAGTGCCACGAGGCGCCGGTCAGCCACCGCGCGCCCTCGCAACCAGCCGCAGCACGTAGCGGCTGACCAGGCCGGGGCGGTTGACGTGGATCTGGTGACCGCTGCCCTGGGCGATCACCCGCTTGGTCCGAGGGTGCAGCGACGCCAGGTAGAGCTGGCTCCGCCTCCAGACGCGATTCACGAATGCTGCGAACCGGCGGGAGACGCCGGGCGGAGCTCCGAACCCGTACTCGGCCGAAAGCACCACCACGGGCAGCCGTCGCGGCGAGCGCCGCCTCGGCCTGATCTCGGCGAAGCTCCGGTGGAAGTCGATCGCCTCGAGGTGCTCGTACTGGGCGGCCGCGGGCGAGGACGACTGGAGGTAGTGGCGGTTGTAGCGGGCGAACTGCCCGGGCCTCATCCGGCCCTCCATCGCCTCGGATATCGCGTCCACGAGCACCAGCCCGCGGACCTCCGCTGGGTAGAGGCTCGCGTACTCCCGGGCGATCAGCCCCCCGGTGGATGCCCCCACGAGCACATACGGGCCGGGGACTCCGGCGGCCCCCAGGAGGGCGTGCAGATCCGCCACGACCTCACCCGTGCTCCGCGGCGTCGGCACGGGATCGCTGCGACTGACGTCGGGAAAGTGCGCGAGGGTGCCGGGCCGGTCGTAGAAGCATGCGTGCGTGAATCGGGAGACCCGCGGGAGAACCCCTGAACCCGCACCGGCCACGGCCGAACCAAGCCAGATGTCGCCGCGGCTGCGCAGGCCCGCCTCGAAGATCACCGTCGGGGAGCCGCTTCCGTGGCATTCGAGATAGAGGCGCCGGCCATCGGGAATCGCGACCAGCCCGGCGAACTCGCCGTCGGCCGCGGTGGACTTCGCCGACGGCTCCTCGGCCGGGCGCCGGTAGCATCCGATCCTGGCCATCGAGGGCCGATGATCTCCGCCGCCAGGCTGGCGCATAGGCCCACTCACCGCGGTGGCTCGCGGCCCTCGAGCAGGTAGCGGACCAGGTGGAGAGCGACGACCACGGAACGCTCGCGCACGTCGGTGCGGCCGCCGGGGAGGACCGGATCGCGGGCGAGCCGGTCGCCGCCGGCGGTCTTGGCGCAGAAGCAGACGTAGCCCACGGGCTTCTCCTCGCTCCCGCCGTCGGGGCCGGCGATCCCGGTGATCGCACAGCCGACGTCGGCCTCGAATCGCTCGATGGCGCCGTCGGCCATCGCGTCGGCCACCTCCGGTGAGACCGCCCCCATGCTCTCGATCAGCTTCGCATCGACCCCGAGCAGCTTCGTCTTGGAGTCGTTCGAGTACGAGACGACACCGCCCGCGAACCATCTCGATGAGCCGGGCTGCAGCGTCAGGCGCCCCGCCAGGAGCCCCCCGCTCTCGGACTCCGCGACCGCGATGGTCCGATCACCGAGCAGCCGGAAGACCACCTCCTCGATCGACTCACCGCTCTCCGTGTAGGTGAACTGCCCGAGGCGCTCTGCGAGCCCGGCTCGCAGCCCCTCCGCGGCCTCCTCCGCGCCGTCGCGGTGGCGGACGTCGGTCACCAGCTCACCGCCCCGCAGACAGGTGGTCACCTCGAGCTGGTCGAGCGGGACGCCCCCGTCCTCGACCTCCCGCAGCGCCTTGGCGAGCTCGGACTCCGGGATGCCGAACATCCGGATCGACATCGTCTTGTAGGGCTCGGCGCGGCCGAGCACCTCCTCGGCCGGCTGCGACGCCAGCGCGCGCGGCCACATGTCTTGGAGCTCGCGCGGCGGGCCCGGGAGCACGATCACCACCTGGCCGTCTGCCGGGACGACCAGGCCGGGCGCCGTGCCCGCCGGATCGATCGCCGTCGCGCCCTCTGGCACCATCGCCTGCTTGCGGTTCGCCTCGCGGACGGCCTCGGGATCGAAGCGCAGGCGACGTGCATAGCGGGCGATGATCTGGTCGATCTTCTCCTCCATCGCTTCGTCCAAGACGAGCTCGCGCCCGGCGAACCGCCCGACCACCTCGGCAGTGAGATCGTCGGCGGTCGGCCCGAGCCCGCCACTGGTCACGATCAGGTCCAGGCCCTCGTCTCGCATATGGCGGAGCGCGCCCTCCAGGTCCCCCGGCCGGTCGCCCACCACCGTTATCTCGGTCACCTCCACGCCGAGATCGGCGAGCCTCTCCGAGATCCACGGGCCGTTACGGTCGGTGACGTATCCGCTCAGGACCTCGGTTCCCGTGACCAGGATGCCGGCTCGGACCACTCCATCGCGGTTCATACCTCCATTCTCCCGATCCTCGGGAGTGGACAGTCCATCGCCCGGCTCAGGCGCTGAGCGCGACCTGTGCCAGCGACTTGAAGATCGTCTCGGCCGGGTTGGTCGAGCCGGGCCGGGGCTCCAGGTCCGTCAGGATCGCGATTGTCAGCCCGCGGCGCTTGAATGTCCAATGCTCCGAGGTGAAGCCGGCCCAGAGGCCCGCATGACCGACCCAGGCTCGGCCGAGGAAGTGCTTGTCGAAGACGCCAAGTCCGACGCCGTCGGCGTCGAAGGCGGTTATCTGTCGGCGCATGGCGGGCTTGAGCAGCGGTCCCATCACGGTTGCGTGAGCGATCTCGGCCAGCTCCGTGGCGGTGGTCGCCAGGCCTCCGTCGGTCCACACCTCACCCCAGTGGCCGGTGTTGATCGTTCCGGACTGCCAGGGGTCGAACAGGGATCCGTTCGGGCGCTGGATGGTCGGCTGCGCGAACCGCCCGATCTGGGAATCGTCATAGCGCCAGCTCGATTTGCTGAGGCCGAGTGGTTCGGCGACCAAGCGCTTGAAGTCGTCCTCGAACGGCGCACGCTCGATCGCCTCGATGATCCCCCCGAGGGCGATGTAGTTGCTATCCGAGTAGCTGGTGCGAGTCCCCGGCCGGTAGGAAGGGTGCCCAATCGCGCGGAGCACCTCCGCCCGCGTCCAGGCGTGCTGCGGGTCGCTGCTGAGAAGCCGTTGGATCCGCGGCGAGTCGAGGTAGTTGGGTAGCCCGCTGGTGTGTTGGAGCAGCTCGCGGATGGTGATCCGGTTCCCCTCTCGGAGCTGGGGCAGGTAGCGCCCCGCCTTCTGATCGAGCCCGAGCTTGGCCTGCTGCACCAGGCGAAGGGCCATCGCCGCGGTCACCGTCTTGGCCGTACTGGCCGTGATGAAGAGCGTGTCGGGAGTGACCGGGTCCCCTCCGCCGGGCAGCTCCGTCCCGGCGCTTCCCGCCCAGAGAGGCTGCCCCCTCTCGATCACGGCCGCACTGACCCCGGGGATAGTGCTCGGCGTGATCGCGCTGGTGGTGGCGCCGTCCGGGACCCGCCGCGCTCTCGACGATCGTGAGTGCGCGGGGGTCCCGAGGGCGCCGCCAGCAGGCGAGAACGCCGAGGGTAGGCAGACACCGCCGATCATGCTCGCCAGCGCTCGCCGGCGGCGCACTCGCACACGCACGAGCGAATCCCCGCGTCCCGCCATGCGGTCGAGGGTAGTTCCGCTTCCTAAACCGGCGCTCTGGCGCTACTCGACGTCCAGGCGGGCGGGGACAGGCTCCTCCCCGCCTCCCGCCGGCGTGCCTGCCGGCGCCGCAGCGCCACCCAGCACGCGCGGCAGATCCGCCAGAGAGACCAGCACCTGGCGCGGCTTCGAGCCCTCGTAGCCGGAGATGATCCCCCGTCGCTCGAGCATGTCGATCAGGCGCCCGGCCCGGGTGTACCCCACCCGCAGGCGCCGCTGGATCATCGAGACGGATGCGGTGCCGCTTTCGACCACCAGGTGTGCCGCCTGGTCGAGGAGGTCGTCCGAGTCCGGGTCGAAGTCATCGTCACCGGCACCCTCGTCGGCTGCCGGCTGGGCCGCCTCGAGCAGCTCCTCGGCGAAGTCGGGCTCGCCCTGGTCGGACCAGTGCTCAGTGATCTTGGCGATCTCGGTCTCCGTGATGAAGGCGCCCTGGATCCGCTGCATCTTCGAGGTCCCGGCCGGGCGGAAGAGCATGTCGCCCTGACCGAGGAGCGTCTCGGCGCCACCCTGGTCGAGGATCACCCGCGAGTCGACCTGGGAGGAGACGGCGAAGGCGATCCGGGCGGGGATGTTGACCTTGATCGTCCCAGTGATGATGTCGGTGGACGGCCGCTGCGTGGCGAGCAGCAGGTGGATCCCGACCGCCCTGGACTTCTGGGCCAGGCGGATGATCGCGTCCTCTACCTCGGCGGGGGCGACCATCATCAGGTCGGCGAGCTCGTCGATCACGCAGAGGATGTGCGGGAGCGGTGCCTCTCCCTCGCGCTCGCGCACGCGGTTGAGCTCCGCCAGGTTGCGGGCCCGGGCCTGCTCCATGACGCCGTAGCGGCTCTCCATCTCCGCGATCAGGTTGTTGAGCACGTTGGCCGCGAGCCGGGGCGACGTCACCACCGGGGTGAGCAGGTGCGGGATCTTCTCGTAGTGGTTGAGCTCGACCCGCTTCGGGTCGACCAGCACCATCCGGACCTCGTTCGGGGAAGCGTGCAGGAGGATCGAGCTGAGGATTGCGTTGACGCTGCCGGACTTGCCCGATCCGGTCGTGCCCGCGATCAGGGCGTGCGGCATCTTCTGCAGGTCGGTCCAGACCGCGCTGCCCGAGATGTCCTTGCCGAGCCAGGCGGCAAGCGGGGAGGAACCCTGCGGGCGGCCGCCATAGATGTCGCCGAGGCGGACGAGGCGGCGGCGCTGGTTCGGGACCTCCACTCCCACCGCCTGCTTGCCGGGGATCGGCGCCAGGATCCGGATATCGGTGGAAGCAAGGGCGTAGGCGAGGTCGTCCTTCAGCTGGGTGATCTTCGAGACCTTGGTGCCGGGGGCGAGCTTGAGCTCATAGCGGCTCACATGTGGCCCGGTGACCGTGCCGACTATCTTCGCCTCGACACCGAAGTGCCCGAGCGTCTCGAGCAGGTTGCGGGCGACCGCCTCGTAGTCCTGTTTGTCCGGTCCCTTGTCGGGCCCTCCGCGCTCGAGCACACGCTCGGCGTCTGGCGGCTGGTAGTCGATCTCTTCCGACTCGGTGACTCCTCCACGCTTCTCGCCCATGGGTGTGAGAGGGACGGGCTCCTTATCACCGGGGTCTTCCACGGCTTCCCCATCAATGCCCCCGTCCACAGCTTCGCTTCCGGGAGTCTGCGGTTCGGGCGCGTTTGGCTTGGCAACCCTGATCGTTTCCTCGTCCGACTCCTCGAGGTCCTGAAGCTCGCTCGTGTCCGGCTCGTCGGCGACCCGGACCGCCTCGTCGAAGTTCGCGACGTTCTCGGTCTCTTGCTCGTCGCCTCCGACGAGCACCTGGAAGTCCTCGCCGTCCGCCACCGGCTCCGGAGGCCCGAAGACGGGCTCGGTGTCGGCCGGGGCCGTGTCGACCAGATCGGGGTCCGTGTTGATCCGGCTCTCCTTGATCGCGGTCGCGAAGCCGACCGTGCCACGCTTGGCGCGATCGAGACCCCGCCTGCCCGCCCGGACCATGTCCGAGACGGAGCGGCCCGTGAGCAGCAGCAACCCCGACACCACGAGGACGACCGCGATGATGTGCGCGCCCAGGCGCTGGAAGAGCGTCGTCGTGGCCCAGTAGAGGACCTCGCCGAGGCCGCCCCCATAGTGCGGGAAGAAGTCGGGATCGAACAGGCCCTTGCGCACGCCCTCCGGGCCGAGCCCGGCCGTCTGTGCGGCCAGAGCCAGGAGCAGCCCGCAGGCGATCGCCGCCACTCCGACCGCAACCGACTTGGGCGAGGGCAGGAAGGGCCGAAGGATCAGGCCGATCCCGGCGAGGCCGAGGGCGACCGGCACGACGATCGCGCCGGCGCCCACCGCGTAGGAGAGCGACGTGTGAGAGCCGTCCCCGACCGTGCCTCCGTTCCACCCGAGGTAGATGACATACCCGAGATAGACCGCCAGGCCGATGGAGGCGAGCCCCGCGAGGTCGAGCCGCCGCTGCATCACCTCCGGCGAAGTCCGACGGCGCCCGCGAGCACGCCCGCGCGCCGCGGGCTTCCCCTTCCGCCCGCGCGCAGGCTTCCGTTTGCGCTGGGGCGGATCACGCCGCTCCGGTGCGCCGAAAATGCGGTCTGCAAGCATCTGCCCACCCATTCGACGCCTGTAAGGAGTCCCCTGCCGTGCGTGGGTCCGGCCTGGCGGCCGCCTAAACATTCCCTCAAGACTGCTTGGGAGCGTTGGAATTCACCCCTACCCTAAAGAAGGTGATGGAACAGGTCATAGCCTCCGCGCGCGTCCTGGTCGTCGAGGACGACGAGGCGATCGCCGACGTCCTGCGCCGCTCCCTGCGCGCCGAGGGCCACGAGGTCCGCAGTGCGGGAGACGGCGCCGAGGCGCTGACCGCGGCCGAGCAGTTCAGCCCGGACCTGGTCGTGCTCGACCTGGGGCTTCCCCGCCTGGACGGCATGGAGGTCTGCCGGCGGCTGCGCGCAGAGAGCGACGTGCCGATCCTGATCCTGACGGCTCGCACCGAGACGGAGGACCGCGTCGAGGGTCTCGACACCGGCGCCGACGACTACCTGCCGAAGCCGTTCGAGCGCTCTGAGCTGCTCGCCCGCATCCGGGCGCTGCTGCGGCGACGGCCCCCGAGGGGCAGTGCCTCGATCGTCGTCGGAGACCTCCTCGTCAATCCGGACACGCGCGAGGTGAAGCGCGGCGAGCGCGAGATCGAGCTCACCAACAGGGAGTTCGAGCTGCTCGAGTACCTGGCGCGCAACCAGAAGCTCGTGGTGTCCCGCGAGCGGCTGCTCGAGGACGTCTGGGGATATGACCCCTTCGAGCAGACCAACACCATCGACGTCTTCATCTCGAACCTTCGGCGCAAGCTCGAATCGGGGGGTGAGCCTCGGCTGCTGCACACCAAGCGCGGCGCGGGGTACGTGCTGAAGGGCGCCACGTGAAGTGGATCCGGCGCACGCGGCTGCCGCTCTTCGAGCGCATCCCCGTTCGCTGGCGCATCGCGATCACCACAGCCGGCCTGACTCTGCTCATCCTGGTCTGCTTCGCCCTCGTCCTCGGACAGGTCGTCGGCAACCGGATCCGCAGCGACTTCCGCGAAGAGCTCCGGAGCGCGGCCCGCTCACTGGCCGCCGAGACCAGCGTCTCGACGGATCCCGTGTACGGCGAGATCGTCCAGAAGTCCCCGCCCCTGAGGGCCTTCGCATTGCCGGAGGACGCCCAGATCAAGATCCTCGATCAGTATGGGCATCCGCTCGCCGGGACGAATCCGGGGATCGGCCTCGGCGCTCCGACCAAGGGCATTCACCAGGTCGGCGAGCTGAGCGTCGCCACCGAGCCGATCAGCGCCAGCGGCTCCCTGCCCGCCTTCGTCCAGTACGCGCGCCCCGACAGCGGAGTCAATGACACCGTCGCCAGGCTCTGGTTCTTCCTCGGTGCCGGCGTGTTCGGCGGCACACTGCTGGCGCTGCTCGCCGGGCTCGCGGTGGCGGACCGCGCGATGCGCCCCGTCAAAGCGCTCACCGCCCTGGCGAGTCGGATCAGCCGTACACGCGATCCATCAGAGCGCATCCCAGTCCCCGACACCGAGGACGAGGTCGGCGAGCTGGCGCGCACGATGGACGGCATGCTTCAGGCGCTTGACGAGGCCCACTCCGAGCGCGAGCAGTCGCTCGAGCGCCAGCGCGAGTTCGTCGCCGACGCCTCGCACGAGCTCAGGACGCCGCTGACGAGCATCCACGCGAACCTCGAGCTGCTGCAGGCCGCCAGCGTCGGCTCGGAGGACGACCGGCACGCGGTCGACTCCGCGCTCAACTCGACCAAGCGGATGTCAGGGCTGGTCTCCGACCTGCTGCTGCTGGCTCGCGCCGATGCCGGCCGCCGTGTAGCCACCAAGGACTTCGACCTGGCGGCCATCGCCGCCGGCGCGCTCGAGGAGGTCCAGCCTCTGGCAGGTGGCCGGCGGCTCGAGAGCCAACTTGAGGGACCGCTGCCGCTGGAGGGCAACCCGGACGAGCTCCACCGGCTGGTGCGCAACCTGCTCGAGAACGCGGTCCGGCATACGCCGGAGCGGACCACGGTCGAGCTCACCGCCCGCCGTGATGGCGATGAGGCCCTGCTCGAGGTCGTCGACGACGGCCCGGGAATCCCGGACGAGATGGAGGATCAGGTCTTCGATCGCTTCGTTCGCGGCGATGGGCCGGCGGACACCGCCGGCGGAGGCGGCAGCGGCCTCGGCCTCGCGATCGTTCGTGCCGTGGCGGAGTCCCACGGCGGCTCGGTCTCTGCCGGCAAGAGCACCTACGGCGGTGCACGCTTCTCCATTCGGCTCCCCCTCCAGCCAGCCGCGAAGCCCGGTCCCGATGCGGAACCCAAGCCGGGGATGCGAGCGTCAGCGCGACCCGATTAGTCAGTCGCGTCGCTTTAGCAAACGTTCAAGAACGCCTCATAGATTCACGACTGGACGAGACACCTCGCCGCGGTGCGAAACCCCACACGCCACGGCGAGACCCGCTGAGGCCAGCACAGCACATTTGGCCAAAGCGTCGCCCCCGGTGGTCGCCCCTCCCTCGACCGCCGGGGGCTTTTATATGCCCGCGGCAGCGAGAGCCGCGTCGCGATCCAAGCGGTAGTGGGACTCGGCGAAGAGGTTGTTCTGGAAGCGGTGGACGCCGGTGAACCGGAGCTGCTTGGGCACATCGAAGCTCGGGGCCTCGACCTCCACGGCTCCCCGGTAGTGCCCGATTGCCCAGGCCTCGTGGCTGACGATGCCGCTTACCGAGACCTCGATACCGCGAAACATCTGAAAGAGGCGCTGGTACTCGCGGATGCTCTCATCGGGGCCGATGAACGGGCCGGGGTCGGGCCAGAACTCGGGCGGTGTCATCACGTTGTCGGCTGCGATGAGCGGTCTCAGCCGTTCCCAATCGCCGCGATCAAAGCAGTCGAACGCCTCATGAACGAGTTGGACATACCCCCTGTACATATCCTGCGAGGCTAGAAGCTTCCGCGCGCGCGTGCGCCGGTTCGACCCCCAATGGAGCCCATCGACGTCTTCACCCTGACGGACGGCGGCCAAGCAGCCGACGACGTCGCGCGAAGGGTGGCGGGCTTTCTCCGTCCGGCGCGCTCCACCCTGGAGCTGGCGCTCTATGACGTCCGCCTCCCCGACCCGACGGGCTCGATCGTCGCGGACGAGTTCCGAGCGGCGAGCGCGCGCGGGGTCACCACGAGGCTCCTCTACAACGTCGATTCCGGCAGGCCGTCCGAGCTGCATCCGCCACCCCGCACGCGGCCGGAGATCCTCGCCGAGCTGCCGATCGATGCGCGTCCCGTACCGGGGATACCGGACCTGATGCACCACAAGTACGTCGTCAGAGACTCCGAGGCCGTTTGGGCCGGATCCGCGAACTGGACGATCGACTCCTGGACGAGGCAGGAGAACGTGCTCGCCGTCATCGAGAGCGAACAGCTCGCCGCTCGGTTCCGGCAGAACTTCGAGGAGCTCTGGTCGAGGCCGGACGTCGCCCACAGCGGCAGGGTCGACCCTGAGCCGGTCGAGGTCGGCGGCGTGCGGGTGACGGCCTGGTTCACACCCGGGCACGGGGAGCAGCTCTCACATCGGATCGCGACCGCGATCGGCTCGTCTCGGCGCCGGGTGCGGATCGCCTCCCCCGTGATCACGTCCGGACCGATCCTCGCAACTCTCGCCGAGCTCGCCGACAGGGGCGGCCGAGACATCGCCGGCGTGGTCGACGGCCCGCAGACCGAGACCGTGTTCCACCAATGGGCCGAGAACGGGCACAGCGCCTGGAAGATCCCGCTGCTTGCGGCGGCGCTCGGCAAGCTGCCCTTCTCCGCGAAGCCATCGACGCCATGGACGCCCGACTCCAAGGTCCACGACTTCATGCACGCCAAGCTGACCGTCGCGGACGACGTCGTCTTCCTCGGCTCGTTCAACCTCTCACGCTCTGGCGAGCAGAACGCCGAGTCGGTGCTCGAGCTGAACGACGCGGCCCTCGCTGAGCGGCTGGCCGGCTTCGTCGACGAGGTGCGGGGCCGCTACCCGGAGGCGCGGACCCCCGACTCGAGCCGGGCCATCACGTCCTCGACCCCGTCGGCCACCTCGGCCTGAGCCAGGTCCTCCCTGGTCAGCATCCCCTGAGCCAGCGGAAACTCGGCGATCCAGTCCATCAAGCCGGACCAGAAGGCGCTGCCCTGCAGGATCACCGGATGGTCGACCGCCTTTCCGGTCTGGATCAGGGTGAGCGCCTCGAAGAGCTCGTCCAGGGTGCCGAAGCCGCCCGGGAAGACCACGAACGCGTCGGAGTAGCGCACGAACATCAGCTTGCGGGTGAAGAAGTAGTGGAACTCGATGCCGAGGTCGACGTAGGGATTGAGGGCCTGCTCGTGCGGGAGCTCGATGTTGAGCCCCACCGAGAGCGCCCCGACATCCTGGGCGCCCCGATTTGCGGCCTCCATCAACCCGGGCCCTCCCCCGGTGATCACCGCGAACCCGGCCTCCCCGATGGCGCGCCCCGTCTCTCGGGCCAGCTCGTATTCCGCGGCCCCCTCCGCAAGGCGGGCCGAGCCGAAGAGGCAGACGGCGGACCCGATTCGGTTGAGCTCGCCGAACCCGAGCCTGAGCTCCCGCTGGACCTGCCGAAGGCGCTCCTCATCCGAGCGCTCGGAGACGACCAGCCCGCTGTCCGCGTAGATGATCTCCTCGTCAGCCGTCGTCGGCGTGCGACCGGCCCGCGGCCCTCGCTCGGTCACGGCGACCGCACCGTGTCAGACCTCTACGACGACGGGCAGCACCAGGGGCCTGCGGCGAAGCTTCTCGTAGACGAACTCTGCGATGTCGTCGTGCAGGTCCTGCTGGAGGAGTGACACCTCGCGGATCTCCTCCTCGGCCGCCTCGTTGAGCGTGTCCTGGACGACCTCCCTGAGCTCATCGCGCAGGCCGTCGGCCTCCTCGCCGAACGGGACACCCCTGAAGATCACCTCCGGGTCGGCGACCTGGGAGCCGTCGTCCGAGGAGATCGTCGCGACGACGATGAAGACGCCGTCGTCGGAGAGCTTGCGCCGGTCGCGCAGCGCGAACTCGTCCGGCTCCCCGACCGAGACACCGTCGACGAAGATCATGCTGGCGTGGACGTCCTCGCCGAAGCTGGCGCCCGACTCGTCGATTTCGAGCGCAAGGCCGTTGCGCCCCATGAAGATCCGGTCGCGGTCGATGCCGACGGACTCCGCGAGGTCCCCGTGCAGCTTGAGGCGCTTGTGGTCGCCGTGGAAGGGAAAGACGTATTGCGGCTTGGTCAGGTTGAGCATCAGCTTGAGCTCCTCCTGCCATCCGTGGCCCGACGCATGGATCGGCGCGTCCGCCGCGGTCACCACCTGGGCTCCGATCTGGAAGATGCGGTCGATCGTCTCGTTGACGGAGGCTTCGTTGCCCGGGATCGGCGTTGCCGAGAAGATCACCGTGTCCCCCGAGTGCAACTCTACGTCCGGGTGGTCGCGGTGGGCCATCCGGCGCAGCGCCGAGAGCGGCTCACCCTGACTGCCGGTCGAGATCACGACCACCTTCTCGTCGGGGAAGTCCTCGATCTCCTTGGGCGAGATGAAGAGGCCCTCCGGCGCCGAGGCGATGCCCAGGTTCGAGGCGATGTTGAAGTTCTTCCGCATCGAGCGGCCGACCAGGGCGACCCGGCGGTCGAGCTGGGCCGCGGCATCGATCACCTGCTGGACCCGGTGAACGTTCGAGGCGAACGAGGTGACCACGATGCGCCCCGCACAGCGGCTGAAGACCTCGAGCAGGGCCGGGCCGACGCTTGACTCCGAAGGCGCCACTCCGGGGCGGTCGGCGTTGGTGGAGTCCCCGCAGAGGCAGAGGACCCCGTCCCGCCCCAGCTCGGCGAGCCGGGAGACGTCGGCCGGAATCCCGTCCACCGGGGTCTGATCGAACTTGTAGTCGCCCGTGATCAGAACGGTCCCTGCATCGCTGCGCAGGACGACGGCCCTCGCGTCCGGGATGGAGTGGGCCATGTGCACGAGCTCGATCTCGAACGGGCCCGCCTTCGACGCGCTCGCCGGCGGGCAGCTCCTCCATCGGCACGTCGCGAAGCTTGTGCTCGTCGAGCTTGGAGCGGACCATGCCGATGGTGAGGAGGCCGCCGTAGATCACCGGTGGCATGCCGATCTCGCGGAGGACGTACGGGAGGGCGCCGACGTGGTCCTCATGCCCGTGGGTGAGCACGATCGCCTCGATGTCGTCGGCGCGGTCGCGCAGGATCGAGAAGTCGGGCAGCACCAGGTCGATTCCGAGCATGTCCGCGGTCGGGAACATCAGGCCCGTATCCACGATGACGATTCGCCCCTCCGCCTCGACGACGGTCATGTTCTTCCCGATCTCCCCCAGGCCCCCCAGGGGAAGGATCCGAACGCTCGAGCTCAAATCTACGCGGCGCTTCCCGCCAGCAAACCGTGCGCCTCCAGGGTCCGCCTCACCTCGGCCCTCTGCTCCTCATCCGCCTCGACGATCGGCAGTCTCGCCCGCGCAGAGCAGACGCCGAGCAGCTCCAGCCCCGCCTTCACCGGAATCGGGTTGGTCTTGCCGAGGGCCTCGTAGATCGGCCTGAGCTTCGACATCGATCTCGCGCGCCCTCTCGACCTCGCCCGCCTGGACCGCGTCATGGATCTCCCTCATCTCGCGGCCAACCAGGTGGGATGCGACCAGGATGCCGCCCGGCTCCCCCATCTCGAGCGTCCGCAGGAAGGTGCCGTCGTTGCCCGCCAGGACCCGAAGGCCGTCGATCGGCTGGAGCTCGTCGTCATTGGCCTGCTTGACCCCGACGACGTTCTCGATCTGAGCCAGTTCGGCAAGCTGCTCGGGCGGGATGTTGACCACCACCCGTGAGGGGATGTTGTAGAGGAGCACCGGGATCCCGGCCGCCTTCGCGACCGCCTCGTAGTGAGCCCTGATGCCAGTGAAGTTGGGCTTGTTGTAGTACGGCGTCACGGCCAGCACCGCGTCCGCTCCCGCGTCGGCGGCGGCGGCTGAGAGCCGCTCGGAGTGCCGCGTGTCGTTCGACCCCGTCCCGCAGATGACGAGGACGTCCGAGCCGAGCTCGTCGCGAACAGCGCGGAGCAGCGCGAGCTTCTCGGCGTCGTCAAGCGTCGGCGACTCGCCCGTCGTCCCGGCCAACACCAGGCCGTGCGAGCCGTTCTCGATCAGGCGCCGCGCCAGGGCGCGCGCCGCCGCCTCGTCCACCGACCGGTCCTCGGCGAACGGCGTCACCATCGCGGTGATCACGCCTCCGATCTCAGGCATCAGCCGGAGGGTATCCAACCTAAACGGGTTGCCCCTTCGGGGCACCCTCGCGTGACGGAAACTGGTCGGCCCACGGCCGCGCCTCCTCGAGCTGCGACCCGACCCGGATCAGCACGTCCTCTCGCCCAAGCGGGGCGACCAGCTGGATCCCGATCGGCAGGCGGTCCTCCGTCCAATGAAGCGGCAGGGAGATCGCGGGTTGACCGGCCGAGTTCCAGAAGGCCGTGAAACCCGCCGTCGGGATACAGCGGAAGATCGGGGCCGCCGGGTTATCCGGCTCCGGCGCAAACGCACCCAGCGGTGTGGGCGGCTCGCCCATCGTCGGCGACAGCAGCAGGTCGTACGGGGCGCTCCACCAGTCGGCGGCGTCCCGTGCCGCCCGCTGCTGGTATTCGAGGGCACTGAGGTAGTCCGCCCCGCTGAAGCGACCGGCCCATCTCGGCCAGAGCCCAGGTGGACGCCTCGACCCCCTCCTCGGTCACCTCCTTGCGGGTCTTGCGCGACCAGTAGTCGAGATTCCAGGCGACCCCGGCGGTCCAACGCTGGATGAAGCGTTCGGTGTAGTGCGGGTCATCGAGGGCCTGCGGATAGGACTCCGCGATTCATGCCCCAGCGACTCGAGGAGGCCCGCGGCCTCCTCGACGGCGGCGACGCAGTCAGGATGGACCTCGAACTGGCCGCCAGGAGCGTCCTTCATCACCCCGATGCGGAGCTTGCCGGGATCGGCGCCCACCTCCTCGGCATAGGGACGCTCCGGCGTCGGCGCGGCGTAGGGGTCGCCGGGCGCGACGCCTTCGATGCAGTCGAGGATCCGAGCCGAATCGCGAACTCGAACGAGCCAGGAAGTGTTCGCTCACGAGGCCGGTCATCACGTCGCCGAACTCCGGTCCCTGGGTCACCCTCCCACGGGAGGGCTTCAGCCCGACGAGCCCGCAGGCCGACGCCGGGATGCGGATCGAGCCGCCGCCGTCGTTGCCGTGGGCGACCGGCACCATTCCCGCAGCGACCGCAGCCGCGGATCCTCCGCTCGAGCCGCCCGGCGAGCGCTCGGTGTCCCAGGGGTTCCTGGTGGCGCCGTGAGCCTCGGGCTCGGTGGTGGCGAGGATGCCCAGCTCCGGCGTGTTGGTCTTGCCGCAGATCACGAATCCCGCCTCGCGGAAGCGCTCCACCAGCCAGGTATCCGTCGTCTCCCGCCAGTCGAGGTCGCGAAGGTGCTTCATGCCTTCGTGGAACGGGTCTCCCGCGGAGTGAGCGAGAAGGTCCTTGAGCAGAGTCGGAACGCCTCGGAATGGGCCGTCGGGGAGTTCGCCCGCGGCTGCCTCACGTGCCTTCTCGAACAGCGGCGTGATCACGGCGTTGATCTCCGGGTTGACCGCCTCGATCCGCTCGATCGCAGCGTCGACGAGCTCCACAGGGGTCGCCTCGCCGTCTCGCACGAGCTCGGCCTGAGCGGTGGCGTCCAGCCTTGAAAGGTCTTCCGTGGCCATTGATCTCCTCGTTCTCTAGTTGAGCAGGTTCTCGAGCCCGACCACGAAGCGCTCCGGGAGGTCGATCACCCTGCGCACCGCCAGCAGCACGCCGGGCATGAAGCTCGAGCGATCGATCGAGTCGTGGCGGATCGAGAGCGTCTGGCCCTCCCCGCCGAAGATCACCTCCTGGTGCGCGACCAGACCGGGCAGGCGCACCGAGTGGATCGGCTCGTGGACGCTCCCCCCGGCTTTGCGGATCAGCTCCGCGGTTCGCTTCGCCGTTCCCGAGGGCGCGTCCACCTTCTGGTCGTGGTGCAGCTCGATGATCTCGGCCTCGGGCATGTGCGGGGCGATCTGCTTCGAAGCCTCCATCATCAGCACCGCGCCGATCGCGAAGTTCGGCGCCACGAAGCAGTTCGCGTTGCCCCCTGCGTCCGTCGACCGCCCTGGCCAGCTCCTCGAGGTCGAATCCGGTGCTCCCCACGACTGCATGAACGCCGGCGCCGATCGCGTCTGTGACGTTCCCCGGGGCGGCGTCGGGTGTCGTGAAGTCGACCATCACATCAGCCCCGGGGAGGAAGTCCTTCAGCGACGCGTCGAGGGCCGGGTCGGCACGCCCGACGAGCTCCATGTCGTCGGCGCCCTCGACGGCATCACACGCGGTCTCCCCCATCCGCCCGGCTGCTCCGGAGACGACGACCTTGATCGGGTCGGCCATCAGGCGATCTTATGTGGGTTCGATCGCCCGAAACCACCCGGCGAGCGCCTCGAGGCCCTGGCGCTGCTGCTCGCCGCCACCGAGACCGCCGAGCATGCGGCCCTTGCCGCGCATCAAAGTCAGCTTGAGCTTCTCGCCCCCGGTGGTCTTGATCTGCAGCTGGACCGCGGCGTGATCCATGATCCCGGCCTCGACGGTGAACCAGCCGCCCCCCGCCCCGCCGGCCTTGGCCGAGGCGATCTGCTCGGGGAGGATCGACTGGGCGGTGCCATCAACCTCACCCCGGCGATCAAGAGGCTGCAACAGCAGGCGCCGATCGGTGACGCCGATGACGGCCGCCCCACCCTTGAAGAGGCCCTTCTGCTGGGCACCGATGCAGAGACCGCGGAGGGCCTCGCCGCTCTCCAGCTGTCCCTCGAGAATCGGCCGATATTTCGAGTCGAGATCGGCCACTGACCGATCCTATTGGGGAGTCCCTTCGGCATATCCGAAGAAACCCACCAGATCCCGCGATCTACGCCGCGGCGAGTGCCTCGCTCACCGGGCGCGAGCGCGGAGCGGAAGCGCTCCTCGCTCGGCGCGATGGCGGCCGCAGAGAGCGAGTCCGGCGCATAGAGCTCGCGGGCGAGCTCGGCGACGTCCTGGGAGCTGACCGCGTCGACCTTCTCGAGCAGTTCGTCGAGCGTCAGAAGAGGGGTGTCGAAGAGGAGCGACTTGCCGATCCGTCCCATCCGGGCAGCGGTCGACTCCGAGGAAAGGACCATCCGTCCCTTGACGTGCTCCTTCGCACGGGTGAGCTCGTCGTCGGTGATGCCCTCGGTATGGATCGAGGCGAGCTCGCGGCCGATGATCTCGCAGGCCTCCTGGACGTTGTCCCCGCGCGTCCCGACGTAGATGCCGATCATCCCGCTGTCGACGTACTGCTGCGTGTACGACCCGACTGCGTAGGCGAGGCCCTTCTTCTCGCGAACTTCGCGGAAGAGCCGCGATGAGGTCGAGCCGCCGAACACGGCGTCGAGAATGCCGAGCGCGTAGCGGCGCTCGTCGCTGCGGTCGATCCCGCGTCCTCCGAAGCAGATGTGGAACTGCTCGGTGTCCTTCTGCTGGAAGCCGATCTGGGCGCCGTCGACCTGCGGGGCGTCCAGCGCGGCGCCGTTCCCGGCGGCGGTCGGCGGCTCGACGTGGCGCCTGGCGAGCTCGACGATCTTCTCGTGCTCGACGTTGCCGGCGGCGGCCACCACGATGTTGGCTCCCGTGTAGCGGGCCCGGTGATAGGCGTCGATGTCGGGGACCGGAATGGAGCTGATCACCTCGGCCTTCCCGAGCACACGCCTGCCCAGCGGGTGCCGGCCGAAGACCGCCCGGTCGAGCACGTCGTGGACCTTGTCCTGAGGCTCGTCCTCGTACATCGCGATCTCCTCGAGCACGACCTCGCGCTCGGAGTCGATCTCCGGGTAGGTCGGCCCGAGCAGCATCTCGGCGAGCAGGTCGAAGGCCTCGTCGGTGTGGGTGTCTAGGAAGCGGGCGTGGAGGTTGGTGGACTCCTTGCCCGTCGCCGCGTTCACCGCGGCGCCGAGGCCGTCGAAGATCTCGGCGATCTCGATCGCCGAGTAGCGCTTGGTGCCCTTGAAGAGCAGGTGCTCGAGGAAATGGGAGACGCCGGCCTGCGCCGGCGTCTCGTCCCTCGAGCCCGTTCGAACCCAGAGCCCCAGGGCCACCGAGCGCACCGAGGAAACGGCCTCGGTGACGACCCGGGTCCCGGACTCGAGTTCTGTTATCTGGGCGTTTTGTGCGGCCACGCGGTCCGGCTCAGCGGCCTCTGCCGCCGCTGTCACGCTCGCGGCGGCGACCGCCGCCGCCATCGCGATCGCGCCGGGGACCACCGCGGCCACCGCCGCCGCCATCACGGCGACGGCTGGGGGGTCCGGGGTCTCCGGTGCCCACACCGGCGAGCTCCTCGGCTGACTTGCCCTCGACGTCGGGATCCGCGGTGAGCCGCAGGCCGATCCGGCCTCGCTCCTTATCGACCTCGACGACGGTGACGTCGATCTCGTCGCCCTGGTTGAGGACATCCTCGACCGTGCCGACCCGCTCGCCCGGCTTCACGTTGGAGATGTGAAGCAGGCCGTCGGTGCCCTTGCTGAGCTCGACGAAGGCACCGAAGTTGGTGGTCTTGACCACCTTGCCGGAGGTATAGCGGTCGCCGATCTCAGCGTCCTTGGTCATCGCCGTGATCCGGTCCGCGAGTGCGTCGACCCTCTCGCCCGTGGGCGCGTAGAGGCGCACGGTGCCGTCGTCGTCGACGTCGATCTCGGCCTCGAACTCGTCCGAGAGGCCGCGAATCGTCTCGCCGCCCTTGCCGATCAGGGCCCCGATCTTCTCGGGGTCGATCTTGATCGAGGTGATCTTGGGCGCGAACTGCGAGAGCTCCTCGCGCGGATGATCGATCGACTCGGCCATCTTGTCGAGGATGAACATCCGGCCCTTATTCGCCTGGTCCAGGGCGTCCCTGAGGATCTCCAGTGTGACGCCGGTGATCTTGATGTCCATCTGCAGGGCGGTGATGCCCTCGGATGTCCCGGCGACCTTGAAGTCCATGTCGCCCAGGTGGTCCTCGACGCCGGCGATGTCCGTGAGGACGGTGTAGTCGTCGCCCTCCTTGATCAGGCCCATCGCAACGCCGGCGACCGGTGCAGAGACCGGCACTCCGGCGGCCTGCAGCGCCATGGAGGAGGCGCAGACCGAGCCCATGGACGAGGACCCGTTGGACTCGAGCGTGTCGGAGACCACTCGAATCACGTAAGGGAACTCCTCCTCGTCGGGGATCGTGGCCTGGAGCGCCCGCTCGGCGAGCGCGCCGTGGCCGATGTCGCGGCGCTTCGGGCCGCGCATGAAGCCGGCCTCTCCCACCGAGAACGGCGGGAAGTTGTAGTGGTGCCAGAACCGCTTGGTCTCCTGCAGGCCGAGGTTGTCGACCTTCATGTCCATGCGGGTGGTGCCGAGCGCCACGTTGGAGAGGATCTGCGTCTCACCGCGCGTGAACAGGGCAGAGCCGTGCGAGCGCGGTGCGATGTCGATCTCGGTCTCGATCGGGCGAATCTCGTCCTGGGCGCGGCCGTCGGGGCGCTTCTTGTCGACGGCGATGCGCTTGCGGATGGTGTCCTTCTCGAGCTTGGCGAAGGCGGCCTTGACCTCGGCGAGCCGCTCGCGGTCGGGCTGCTCGTCCTCGGTCGGAGGCGCGTACTGCTTCGAGCACCTCCTCCTCGACGGCGTCGATCGCGTCCTGGCGCTCGAGCTTGGCCTGGACCTGCGTTGCCTCGTCGAGCTTGGCGCCGTGCGAGCTCTTGATGGACTCGAGCGTCGCCTCGTCAACCTGGGGCTCCTCGATCTCGAGCTTCTCCTTGCCGGCCTTCTCACGCAACTCCTGCATCGTCGCGACGAGCTTCTTGATCTCGCTGTGGGCGATGTCGAGCGCATCGAGAATCTCGGCCTCGCTGACGCCGTCGGCGCCGGCCTCGACCATCAGGATCGCCTCGTCGGTGCCCGACACGATCAGGTCGAGATCGAGCTCCTGGAGCCTTTCCTCTTCGGGGTTGACGACGAAGTCACCGTCGAGCTTTCCGACCCGGACCGCACCGACGTGCTTGGCGACCGGTATGTCCGAGATCGCGAGGGCGGCAGATGCGCCGTTCATCGCCAGGATGTCGTACGGGTGGACGTGGTCCACCGACATCGGCTGGGAGACGAGCTGCGTCTCGCGGTGCCACCCCTTCGGAAAGAGGGGGCGAATCGGACGGTCGATCATTCGCGCCGTCAGCGTGGCCTTCTCGCCGGCCCTCGCCTCGCGGCGGAAGAATGAGCCGGGGATCTTGCCCGCGGCGTAGTGCTTCTCCTCCACGTCGACGGTGAGCGGGAGGAAGTCCACGTCGCGGTCATTGCCCGCGGTCGCGGTGTTGAGGACCATCGTGTCGCCTGAGCGCACCACGACGGCTCCGCTCGCCTGACGGGCGAGCTTTCCGGTCTCGAAGGAGATCTCCTCCCCGCCTACCTCTACCGAGACACGGGTTACGTCGAACATACTCATATGTCTTGTTCCCTTCGGCCGCCCGGTTGGCGGCCTTTCGCTTAAGAACTCTCGTTCTCTGTCGCGACGATGTTAGCGACCGGCAGTTGCCCGGAGCGCCTCTACGACGTCGCCTTCGAGGCGCTCGCCCTGGACGAATGCTGTCGGCGTCCCGGCGACGCCGGCGCGGATCCCGCTGACGAAATCACGCTCGACGCGCACGCGGACGGCCTCGGAGCGGATCTCACGGCGAAAGCGGTCGAGATCGAGCCCGAAGTGCTCGGCTCGCTCCCAGAGGTGCGGATCGTCGACATGCCCCCGATCCGCGTAGAGCGAGTCGCACATCTCCCAGAACGCGCCCTGAGCGGCCGCGGCCTCGGCCGCGGCGTGAAGCGCGGGCGCTCGCGGGTGCTTCGAGCCCATCGGGAAGTGCCGGAAGCAGAGCCGCAGCGGCAGCTCTCGCAGGCGCGCCCACCCCGCGGCGCAGTACGGACAGCCGAAGTCGGCGTAGACGATCGCCTCCACCCCGTCTCCAGTGACGTGGTCGTCCTCTCCGACCGGCGGCACCGAGGCACTGGTCAGCTCGCTCATCCGGCCGACACCGTCTTGATGTTCCCCCTGTGCACGGCCTCGTAGGGCGCGAAATAGTGCACCCAGCCCGCCTCCAGCGGCTCGGCGACGAACTCGCGCAGGCTGACCCGACGCAGCTCCGGCTGCTCCCTTGAGGCCCGGAGGGCGCGGATGTAGTGCTCGGTCGCCGTGATCAGGGCGGCCGTGTAGCCACCGGACGCGATTGTCTCCGGATCGCCGTGATTGGGCAGGATGCGGTCCGCCTCGAGTTGTCGAAGTCCTTCGAGGTTGGCGAGGTGAGTTCCGAGGGCCTCCGGTTCGTCGACGTAGGTGACCGTGTCCTCCATCGTGTCGCCGCAGAGCAGGATCCGCTTCCCGGGCAGCCAGATAACGGTCGCATCGTCGCTGTGGATGTTCGTGTGAATCAGCTCGACCGCCATCTCCCCGATCGGCAGCTCGTGGCGGCCGGCGTAGGTGTGCGTGGGCAGGATCAGGGGGTCGATCGGAGGCGGGCCCTCGAGCTCCCCCCGCTCGATCGCCCTCACCCTCTCCGTGAGCACCTCGGCCGTCCGCTCGGACGAGATCACCTCGCTGTCCCCGAAGACCTCGGTGCCGGCGACATGATCGAGATGCCAGTGGCTGAGGACGACGGTGAATCTCGCCACGCCCTCCCCCTCCAGCACGTCACGGACGAAGCGCGCATGCTCGACGGAGGTGTGCGTGTCATAGACGAGGGCCTCCTCCCCGGAGACGACGGCATAGCTCGCGATGCCGAGCGAGAGGGCGCCCTCATCCACCCAGTTCGGCCGGTCATCGAAGCGGTATCCCTCGATGCGCCCGTCGTAGAACGCGTACACGCCCTCGGCGGGACGAAGCACCCGCGTGTGGTGCATCAGGCGGAGAGCGCGTCGAAGATCAGGTTCGCGCCGGGAATCTCGAGTGGGGTCGGCGACGCATGCGACCACTTCACCTCGCCGTCCTCGACCAGGACGAGGGAGCGGTTGCCGTGGTCGACGGCGTCGATCCAGGCGCCATACGCGCGGGAGACCTCGCCCTTCGGGTTGAAATCGGCGAGCAGCGGCATGGTCAGGTTGAGCTGCTCGCGAAAGGCCCTGTGGCAGTAGCTCGAGTCCACGCTGATCCCAACCAGGCTGGCGCCCTTCGACTCGATCTCTCCGAGCACCTCCTGGTAGAGGCCGAGCTGGTCGGTGCAGACCGGACTGAAATCGAGCGGGTAGAAAGCGAGCACCAACTTGGTGCCCGCGAAGTCGGCGAGCGAGACCTCGTTTCCGTCTTGATCCGGCAGCGAGAAGTCGGGTGCCTTCGTGCCGGCCTCGATCATTGTCGGTTGCCGGCGTTAGCGGCGCAGGCCCAGTTCAGAGACAAGGGAGCGGTAGCGCTCCAGGTCGCTCGACTCCAGGTAACGGAGAATGCGACGGCGCTTGCCGACCATCTTCAGCAGGCCACGGCGGGAGTGGTGGTCCTTGCTGTGAGTGCGCAGGTGCTCGGTGAGCTCGTTGATTCGCGCGGTGAGAAGCGCGACCTGGACCTCGGCGGATCCGGTGTCCTCGCCCGACCGGCCGTACTTGCCGATCAGCTCCTGCTTGCGGTCCTTCGTCAGCGGCATTGAACGCGAAAGGGTAGCTACTCGGTGGATTCGTAGCGCCCGGTGATCTCGCGGGCCTCGGCGACGTCCCGGTTCATCTGCGCGATCAGCTCCTCGACGCTCGGGAAGCGGCGCTCGCCGCGCAACCGGCTGACAAAGGCCACGCGCAGGTTCTGCCCGTAGAGGTCGCCGTCGTAGTCGATCAGGAAGGACTCGATGAGCAGGCCCCTGCCCGTCTCGAAGGTCGGCCTCACCCCCACGTTCACCGCCGCCGGGCGGCCGTCGGCGAAGGCCGCGTAGACGCCGTGGCCCGGGACGACCAGGCGGTCGTCTGGCACGAGATTCGCCGTGGGGAAACCGAGCTCCCTCCCACGGCGGTCGCCCTCGACCACCTTGCCCTCGACCATGAAGGGGGCCCCGAGGCAGCGCATCGCGGCGTCCACCTCCCCCGCCGCCACCAACCCCCGGATCCGGCTGGAGGAGACCGTCTCGCCGTCCACCTCGACCAGGGGGACGATGCGGGTCTCGAACTCGTCCCGCTCGGCGAGCATCTGCGCCGTGCCCTTCGCCTTGGCGCCGAAGCGGAAGTTCTCCCCCACTGAGACCTTGCTGGCGCCCAGCCGCTTCACCAGGATCTCCGAGATGAACTCCTCGGCGGGGATCTTCATGAACTCCTTGTCGAACGGGATCACCACCAGCTCGTCGACCCCGAGACCGTCGATGACGTCGCGCTTCACGTCGAACGGCATGATCAGCTTCGGCGCCGCGTCGGGGTTGATCACGCTGAGCGGATGCGGGTCGAAGGTGAGGACGGTGTCGGCGTCGTCGATCACCGCCTGGTGGCCCTTGTGGACGCCATCGAAGACGCCGATCGCGACGTGCCTGTCGCGCGGAGTGGCGTCGGGGAGCTTTGTCACCTTGATGGTCATTTGAGGACGACCTCGGGGCGGAGATTCTCCCCATCCACGCGAGCGACTGCGAGCAGCCTGCCGTCGTAGGTGAGCCGGACGTGCGCGGGTGGCACGTCGAAGGGTTCGCTCACGGGCCGCCCGTTCGCCACACGGTCCGCCTCGTCCGCGTTCAGCAACCGCTCGGGAAGGAAGCGGGTCAGCTCCTCCACGGAGACCTCGACTGAGTCGCCGTCGGGCACCTGCAGGTCGCCGATTGCCGTCCGCCGCAGCGACTCGCAGTAGGCGTCCTCGAGCGTCTCCACCAGAGTCCGGATGTAGGTGCCCGAGGAACACTCGATCTCGAAGGTGGCGCGCTCTGCGTCGTTCTCGATCAGGTCGGCTCGGTGGACGTTGACCTTCCGTGTGGGAGTCTCGATCGACTCCCCGCGGTGCGCCCTGCGGTAGAGCCGCTCTCCGTCGACCTTCACCGCCGAGGTCATCGGCACTCGCTGCTCGATCTCGCCTGTCGGCAGCTCGAGGCGGTCGGGGATCCGTCCGGTTTCGGTGAGCTCCCCGTCGGGATCGCCGGTCGATGAGCGCCAGCCCAGTCTCGCCGTGGCCCGGTAGGTCTTGGGTAGCTCGAGCAGGTAGCGCTGCAGGCGGGTGGCCCGCCCGAGCAGGAGGACCAGCAGCCCGGTCGCGAACGGATCGAGCGTGCCGGCGTGGCCCACCTTGCCCCCCTGCTCTCGCCTCACTTTCGCGACGACGTCGTGCGAGGTCATCCCTGCCCGCTTGTCGACCAGCAGCCCCCGGGCGGGGGTCGGCTCCCCCGAGGACACGGCTCAGCTGTCGAGCTGCGAGTTGATCTCTCCGACCAGGAATTCCGCGATCTGCTCGTAGGAAAGATCGGTGCCGAAGCCGGCGGCGCGACGGTGACCGCCGCCACTGTGGACTCGCGCGATGGCCGAGACGTCGACCCGCCCGTCGGTGGAGCGCATGCTCACCTTGCGAGCGGCCCGGCCGTTCTCAGGCTGGTCGCGGACGACCGCTGCCACCAGGGTCCCGTCGATCGTGCGCAGGTGGTCGATGACCCCTTCGGTGAGCGCCTCGCTCGCGCCGGTCGCGGCGTAGTCGTCGGCGGAGATGTAGGTGATCGAGAGCCGGCCGTCGTCACGCAGCTCGATCTGATCGAGGGCGTGGGCGAGCAGCCTGAGCTTCTCGATCGGCGCGTGCTCGTAGAGGCGACGATAGATCTCGTTCACGTTCACCCCGGCCTCGATCAGCCCCGCGGCCATGCGGTGGGAGCGCGCGTCGGTGTTCTCGTACATGAACTTGCCGGTGTCGGTCACGAGCGCGACGTAGAGGGCGTTGGCGATCTCGGCGGTCAGCTCGACGCCGAGCATCCCCGCGAGTTCGTAGAGGATCTCGGCCGTGCAGGAGGCGTCGACGTCGATGAGGTTGACCGTGCCGAAGCGCGTGTTGTCGTGGTGGTGATCGATGTTGATCACCTTGGTGCCGTCGGTGCGCAGGAAGTCGACGGGCATGCGGTCGATGTTGCCGCAGTCCAGGAAGATCACCACCCGGTCGCTGATGTCCGCCGGCGGCTCGTGGAAGACCTCGTCCAGCGGCAGGAAGCGGTATTCGACCGGCAGGGGGAACTCCTTCGCGGCGAGGAACATCAAGGAGTCCTTGCCGAGCGCCTCGAGGATCCGCTGTGTGGCGAGGAGCGAGCCGAGCGCATCGCCGTCGGGGTTCTCGTGGGTGGTCAGCAGGAACCGCTCGCCCGTCCGGATTTCCTCCACCACGAGGTCGAGGTCGCTGGTCAAGAGCTCGGTCGCTTCCGTCATTCGTCCTCGAGCAGCCGAGAGATTCGGTCGCCGCGATCCACGCTCTCGTCGTATTCGAAGGTCAAGGTCGGCGTCCTCTTCATCCGCATCCCCCCGGCGATCTTTCCCTGGAGGAAACCATGGGACGACCGCAGGCCTGCAAGCGAGCTTTCCCGCTCCTCTGGGGTTCCGAGCACGCTGACGTAGACGCGCGCAGCGCGCAGGTCGGGAGTGGTGTCAACTTCGGTCACGGTCACGAATCCGATTCTCGGGTCCTTGAGCTCAGTCGCTATCGCGTCGGCGAGGATCTCGCGAATCGCCTCGTTGACGCGCCGCATCCGGGCGGTCCCCATCGATCGGCGACGATAACAGCAGTCGCTCGAACAAACTCACATGGCACTAACAGAACAAACACTGCCTGGTAGCGGGGATCACGCAGGCGCAATCCGCGCACAACGAAACGGGGCGGCCCGCAGGCCGCCCCGTTCGATGCATCTTCCTTCTGGGCTGGATCAGAACGCCAGCAGTGAGAATGTCTGGCTGTTCACGCCGGCGCTCCCGTTGTCTCGGAACCCTGACGAGGAACACCGTCTCTCCCGGTGCCTGGGTGTCGGTCGTGCGAGTTGGGTAAACGCCGAGGCTGCCAACCGGCGTCACCAAAGAGGCGACCGCTGATCCCGTTGCTGTCCGGGCCCGTGTTGCCGACGAACCGGATCGAGATACTGCCCGTCGAAGAGCTTCCTCATCTGCACCGAGGTCGTTGTGTTCCCGGGCTGGAACAGTTGAAGCCGGGCATGTTCTGAATAGGTCGGACTGCGTGAAGTCTGAGCCGTGTCACGACCAGCTGTGCCCTTGATCGCTCCTGCCTTGCAGAAGCCCTGATAGCCCACTCGGTGATGGCCGCCGAGCTTGTCCGCGTTGTCGGCGTTCTTCGCGCTCTTACCGAGAGACCGGGCGCCCTGTTGGTGATGATCTTGTTGACCTTCTTCTTGTTGAGGACGCCACCCGCGACGGCGGTGCCGCCGAGAGCGACAATCAGCGCCACCAGGCGACGATCATCGCCGGGCTAGGCCGGAACTTCCGTGCTTTCTTGACCATCTCTTCTCCCTGATCGGGGTCGCCGTGCGGGCGACCTTGGTTTTCCGGGAGCCCTCTCGCTCCCGGTCTCTTGGGCCGACCCTATACGGATTTCCCTGCAGAGGGCAAGGTTTCTGTGAGCGACCTCACCTCAGTCGCGGATGTCGCGCAGGCTGAGCAGGTCGCGCTCGAAGGAGCAGCCATCGGGGTGGCGACTCTCGACGAAGCGAATCAGCCCGTCGGCGCGATCCGAGACCTCTCCGTCGCCGACCAGAGCGCAGAGCAGCACGGACCCCTGCCATTTGTCGTGGCCCTCGATCTCGGCGACCGAGGCCCCGAAGCGCCGGCGGATCCCGTCCTTCAGGGACTTGACGAGCTTGCGCTTGCCCTTCAGATCCTGGACCTCACCGAAGTGGAGGCGGACCTCGATCAGCTCGACGAAAGGCGTCACACGCCGAGGCTAGCGCCGGCCCCCTACTCCAGGGTCTTCTCGACCTGCCTGGTCTCGAAGAACTCGAGGACGTCGCCCTCCTTGATGTCGGCATAGCCCTCGAGCACGATGCCGCACTCCTGGCCCTCGTCGACCTCGGTGACGTCGTCCTTGAAGCGGCGCAGCGAACCCACCTTGCCGCTCCAGACGATGGTCCCGTCGCGGACGAGCCGGACGCCCGCTGTGCGTGTGACCTTGCCATCGGTGACGAGGCAGCCGGCGATCGTGCCGACCCGCGAAGCCTTGAAGGTCTGCTTGACCTCGGCCTGGCCGACTGCCTCCTCGACCTCCTCGGGCTCGAGCAGTCCCTCCATCGCCGCGCGCAGCTCTTCGGTCACCTTGTAGATCACCGTGTAGGTGCGGATGTCGACGCCCTCCTGCTCGGCGGCTCGGCGGGCCTCTGCGAGCGGCCGGACGTTGAAGCCGATGATCACGGCGTCGGAGGCGGCGGCCAGCATCACGTCGGACTCGTTGATTCCGCCGGTCTGCGCGTGGATGACGTTGACGGGGACCTGCTCCTGCGGCAGCTTCGCGATCTCGTCCTGGAGCGCCTCCAGCGAGCCTGAGACGTCGGCCTTGAGAACGATGTTGAGCTCGTTGAGCTGGCCCTCGCTGGCACGCTGGAAGACCTCCTCGAGGGTGACCTTCCGCGCCTGGCGGCGGGCGAGCTGCTCGGTCTTCAGGCGGGTCTCGCGCTCCTGGGCGAGCTGACGCGCCTTGCGCTCGTTCTCCACCACCTGGACGTGCTCGCCGGCTTCGCTCACTCCGTCGAAGCCGAGGACCTCCACGGGGGTTCCGGGAGTGGCCTCCTCCACCCGCTCGCCCTTGTCGTCGAGCATGGCCCGGACCTTGCCCCAGACCGGACCGGCGACGACGGCATCACCCACGTGGAGCGTGCCGCGCTGAACGAGGACGCCGGTGACCGGCCCGCGACCTGGGTCGAGCTCAGCCTCGACCACCGCGCCGGACGCTGGAGCGTTGGGATTGGCCCCCAGCTCCTCGAGATCGGTGACCAGCAGGATCATCTCGATCAGGTTGTCGAGACCGTCCTTGGTCTTGGCGGAGACATCGGCGTAGACCGTGTCCCCGCCCCACTCCTCGGGATTGAGGTCCTGCTGGGCAAGCTCGGTGCGGACGCGGTTCGGGTCGGCGCCCTCCTTGTCGATCTTGTTGACCGCGACCAGGATGGGGACGTGCGCGGCGCGGGCGTGGTCGATCGCCTCGACCGTCTGCGGCATGACGCCGTCGTCAGCGGCGACGACGATCACGGCGACGTCGGTGACCGAGGCGCCCCGGGCGCGCATCGCAGTGAAAGCCTCGTGCCCAGGCGTGTCGAGGAAGGTCAGGGTCTTGCCGTCGTGGCTCACCTGATAGGCACCGATGTGCTGGGTGATCCCGCCGGCTTCGCCCGCCGCGACCTGCGTCTGGCGGATCGCGTCGAGCAGCGAGGTCTTGCCGTGGTCCACGTGACCCATCACGGTGACGACTGGTGGACGCTCGACCAGGTCCTTCGCGTCATCCTCCTCGACGGCGGGCGCCTCGACCTCCTCGTCGGCGGCGGTGACGATCTCGATCTTGCGATCGAACTGCTTGGCGATCGACTCGACGGACTCGTCGGTGAGCGTCTGGGTGAGGGTCGCCATCTCCCCCTCCGTCATCAAAGCCTTGATCACCTCGGCGGAGGAGAGGCCGAGGATCTCGGCGACCTCCCGGACGGTGGCCCCCGAGTTGATCTTGATCGGCGGCTGCTCCTCGGGCTGCTTCAGCTCCCTGTCGCTGGGTTCCTCCAGCAGCGGACGCCGGCGGCGACCGCCGCGGCGACGCGGCGGGCGAGGAGGCGGCTGCGTCTTGGCGATGTGATCGCGACGAGCGGCCTGTGAGTCGATCACGACGCGGCGGCGCTTCTTGGCGGGGCCCTTCCTGGCGGACGCGGCGGCGGCGCCGTCGCCTCCGTCGGACTTGACCTCGGCCTTCGCGGCCTTCGCGGCTCCGTCGCTCTTGGGCTTCGCGGTCGCCTTGGCGGCCGGCTTCGCCTTCGTCTGGGTTGCTGTCGCGGTGGCGGTCCCGCCGCCGGAGTTCTTCAGGGCGGCCAGGGCATCCGACTCCTCGACGCTCGACTGGGCGGCCTTCGCCTCAACGCCGGCAGCCTTGAGCGCAGCGAGGAGCTCCTTGCTGGTCAGGCCCTGGGCCTTCGCGATCTCGTGTACGCGCTTCTTCGCCATCTCCTACTCGGTCGTCTGCTCCACGGCGGGTTGCTCGGCCTTCTGCTCGGAGTCCGGCTCGCCGCCGTCCTCCGAGACCTCGGCCTCCTCGCCTCGCTCGTTCTCGCCCTCGGTTTCAGGCTCCAGATTTTGCTCGGGTCCCTCGGCCTCCTCGTCGGCGTCCGGTACCTCTGTGTCGGGAGCTTCTTCCTCCCTGGCTCCGGCCTCGGGAGCAGCGTCCTCCGGCGGGGCGTCCTCGTCCTGGGCCTCGTCGGGTGAGGACGCCTCCTCCTCCTCGGCAGGCGCCTCCTCCTCGTCTGGCTCCTGTTCCGCCTCGGCGCTCTCGTCGAACTGGCTCTCGGCCTTCTCGACGATCTCCTTGACCGCGGCCTGGTCAGCGTCGCCATTGGCCAGCGTCGCGACCTCCTCGTCGCTCAGCGGGCCGAGGACCGCGACCTGGTTGGTGCTGAAGCGGGCCAGCGCCTGGTGCTGCGGCAGTCCGCAGAACTGCGAGCCCGCCAAGGCGGCGTTCGGGCAGCGGCGACCGGTCGTCATCACGGCCATGCAGCGGCCGTCGGCAGCTTCCTCGCCCTCATACTCGATGTCCTCCTCGTGCTGCGCGAACTCGGTCTCGGAGGTGATGTCCACCTTCCAGCCGGTGAGGCGCGCCGCGAGCCGGGCGTTCTGGCCATCGCGGCCGATCGCCAGCGAGAGCTGATCGTCGGGGACGATCACCGTGGCCTCCTTGGTCTCGTCGTCGACGAGGACCTCACGGACCCGTGCCGGAGAGAGGGCCTTGGCCACGAAGCGGGCGGGCTCCTCGTTGTAAGGGATGATGTCGATCTTCTCGCCGCGCAGCTCGGAGACGACCATGCGCACTCGGGAGCCGCGCGGCCCCACGCAGGCGCCGACCGGGTCGACGCCGTCCGCATGCGAGACGACCGCGATCTTCGAGCGCCAGCCCGGCTCGCGGGCCACACCGGTGATCTCGACCAGCTTGTCGGCGATCTCCGGCACCTCCAGCTCGAAGAGCTTCTTGATCAGCTCGGGGTTGCGCCGCGAGACGACGATGCTCGGCCCCTTGGTGTCGGCCGAGACGTCCGTGATCACGGCCTTCACGCGCATGCCGTGGTCGTAGCGCTCGTTGTAGACCTGCTCTGAGCGGGGCAGCAGCGCCTCCACTCGCTCCCGGAGCTGCACCAGCGTGTACCGGTTGTCCGACTGCTGGATGATCCCGGTGACCAGCTCGCCGACACGGTCCTTGTACTCCTCGAACATCATGCCGCGCTCGGCCTCGCGGATCCGCTGCAGGATCACCTGCTTCGCGGTCTGGGCGGCGATGCGCCCGAAATCGTCCGGCGTCACGTCCCTGCTCTGGATCTGGTCCATGTAGGGCTCGAGGCGCTCGGGCTCGAGCTCCTCCTCCTCGGCCTCTCGGCGCTCGCCGGTCTCCGGGTCGATCACCGGACCGGCCGTCTGGATCTCGGGCACGGGCTCGCCGGCTGCCTCGGCTGCCTCGGCGGCCTGCAGCTGCTCCTCGAACTGCTCGTCGAGCAGGCGCTTCTCGAGATCCTCCGGGACCATCAGCTCGTAGACGCGGAAGTCCGCGCTCCCGTGGTCGAGCTCGACCTTCGCGTACTTGGCGGCACCCGGGGTCTTCTTGTATGCGGAGAGCAGCGCGTCCTGAAGGGCGTCCATCAGGGTGTCAGCCGCGATCCCCTTCTCCTGCTCGAGCATCTTGACGGCGTCGACGATCTCCTGGGTCATCTCACCCCTCCGTTCGCGTTGGGCAGCAGGTTCGAGCGCCGGACCGCGGCGAGCGGGATGTCGACCGCTCCCTCCGCGCCCTCGACGCTGACCTGCTTCTCGTCAGCATCGGCCAGACGCCCGGTGAAGGAGCGTCTTCCCTGGATCTCCTCGTGAGTGCGCACGCGAACCGTCCGGCCCAGAAACCGCTGGAAATGCTCGGGTTTCGTGAGCGGCCGCTCGGGCCCCGGGGATGAGACCTCGATCGACCAATCCTCGAGCAGGTCCCGGAGGTGGCCGGTGACCCGCTCGCAGAGAGCAATGTCGACGCCCTCGGGGCTGTCGATCACCAGACGCAGCCGCTCGGCGGCGGGCCGCTCGAGCGCGAGCAGCTCGACGTCCGGCTCCTGATCGTGAAGCCGGGTCTCGACCTTCTCTTGTATCTGGTGGAGTTCTGCGTCCATCTCTCAGTCCATCTGCGGGCCCAAAAAAAGGCGGGCGCTCGCCCACCTTTCGACACGCAGTTCGGTGCGAAAAAAGGTTCCTTGGCGAGTATAGCCCCGCCTCAGGCACGCGCAAAGCAGGACAAGTCCCACTAGAGTGCCCGTCAGGCCGGGCACTGGAACAGCAGTGAGAGGCAGACGAATGTCGTTCGATCGGGTCGCAATCCTCGCCATTGGCGCAACCCTGGCGCTGGCATTGCCCACCGCCGCCAACGCCGAGGTCGGGGCCGGGCCGACCGCCGCCCAGGCGGAGGCGCTCGGCAAGCAAGCCTACGACTACGGCTTCCCGCTGCTCGAGTTCCTGAGGGTGCGCCGTGAGGAGACCAGCGTCCGCTGCCCAGACGGGCTCGGCAACGCACCGGTCAACTCGTTCTCGAATGCAAGGGGATTCGCAGACGCCAGCGCACGGACCGTGGTCGCACCGAACACGGACACGCTCTACTCGATCGCCCACCTCGATCTCGGCAAGGGCCCCATCCTGCTCACTCACCCGCGGATGGGCAAGCGCTACTACAGCTTCGAGCTGCTCGACCCCTACACCAATGTGATCGACATCCCCGGCCTGCGCGAGGACGGCGGCGACGCCGGCAGCTTCCTGATCCGCTGGAAGAAAAAGCCGGCGAAGAGCGAGCACCCCGCCGGGGCCCGGGTGATCACCTCGAGATACCGCCGCGTCTGGGTCATAGGGCGCACCCTGGCCACCGGTCCGAAGGATCAGCGCAAGGCGCACAAGCTGATGGCCAAATACCGGCTGAGTCGGCTGAACGGGAAGCGACGGAGGTTCCCGAAGAGCTGCGATCCGGGTGCGCCGCAGAAGTACCCGACCCCCACAAGCGGGCCGGAGTTCATACAGGCACTGAACGCGGCGCTGGCGAAGAACCCACCGCCGCGGCGCGACGACCCCCTGCTGGCGCAGCTTCGGCCGCTCGGAATCGGCGCCGGTCTGTCGCCCACAGCCGCCGGTCTCGCCCCGGACGTGCTCGCGGCCCTCTACAAGGGCGTCGCCGATGAGGCGGCTGCGCTGCCCGGGAGCTCGCGCATCACCGTCTTCACCGAGGCGCTCAAGACCTCGGGCTGGCTGTTGCCGCCGGGGAACATCGGCAACTACGGCACCGACTACGCCTTCCGCGCCCTGATCGCCGTGGTCGGGCTTGGCGCGAATACTCCCGTCGAGGCGATCTACCCGTCGGGGATCGCGGACGCCGGCGGCTCCCTCTACAACGGCTCGAACTCCTACCGCCTCACCTTCGCGCCGGGGCAGCAGCCGCCGGCGAAGTACTTCTGGTCGCTGACCATGTACGACTCGAGCGGCTACCTCGTCGCGAACCCGATCAATCGCTATTCGATCGGTACCAGCCATCCGCCGCTCCTGCGTCAGCCCGACGGATCGATCGTGGTCGCGATTCAGCGGACGCCGCCGGCCGAGGCCAACGTCAACTGGCTGCCCTCGCCTTCGGGTGGATTCCGGCTGAGCCTGCGCCTCTACGGTCCCAGCAAGGCGGCCCGCAGTGGCGCCTGGCGCCCGCCCGGCGTCGTCAAGGTCGGCTGAGCGGGGGGTCAGACCTCCAGCATCACGGTGACGGGGCCGTCATTGACAAGGGCGACGCCCATACAGGCGCCGAAGACGCCCTTCTTCGCCCCCGCGCGCTCACAGAAGCGGTCATAGAGCGGCTCCGCCTGGTCGCCCGGTGCGGCCCGCACGTAGCTCGGCCGGGTGCCCTTGCGGGTGTCGCCATAGAGCGTGAACTGGCTGACGCAGAGGATCTCGCGGTCCCCGAGCGGCTCGTTCATCCGGCCCTCGGCGTCGTCGAAGATCCGCAAGGCCCGCACCTTCTCGGCGAGCCGATCGGCCTCGCCCTCGCTGTCCTCTCTGGAGACCCCGAGCAGCACGAGCAGACCGGGACCGATTTGGGCCACCCTCTCCCCCTCGACGTCGACCGCCGCCTGGCTGACGCGCTGGACGAGCGCCCTCATTGGGCTCGCGCGGCGCGCTCGGCGACGACCTCGAGCAATCCCATTGCGATCGGCGGCACCCGTCCCTCGGAGTCGCACTCCGGATCGTATGCGGTGAGCGAAACGGCTCGAACCGGGCGGGTGTCGAGCAGCGAGCGGACCTGCGTGGTGAGCTGGACGGCGCTGAGGCCATCGGGGACGCTGTAGATGTTCACCCGCGCCTCCTCGGAGTCGAGCACGTCGAGGTCCAGGTGGAGATAGAGCCCCGTCGGCGCCGGCTCCATCGCGTCCACGGCGCGGGCGACCGCATCATCCGAGTCGATCGCGGCAGGCGGCAGATGATGGACCGAGGACGAGTCGAGGCGCAGCCGCTCGAGCGGGTCGAAGTCTCGGGCTCCGGCAAGCACCACAGCGGACTCGGGGATCGTTCTGGTCTCCCTGTCATTGACCATCGTGCGCCAGCCGCCGCCGGTGAGGATCGCCAGCGGCATGCCGTCGAAGTACCCGTCGACGGTGGACTCCGGGGTGTTGAAGTCGCCGTGCGCGTCGAACCAGATGACGCCCGGGGACCGCTCGGGGAGGCCCGTCATCACCCCGATGCCGGCGAAGCAGCTGCCGGAGAGCAGGACAGGGAAGGCTCCATCGTCGATCGCCCTGCTGACCCCCGCGGAGACGAGCCCGATCAGCTCGAAGGCCGCCTTGGCCTCGCTCGCACCGCTTCGCTCCCTGAGGTCCTCCTTGAGCTCGATCATCTCGAGGCTGACCTTTGCGCCGTGGCTGGCGAGCGCCTCCTCGGCGCCGGCGTCGAGCAGCCGCTCCGGGCCGCGCCCCACCCCCATCCGCAATGCGCCGACCTCGTAGGGAACGGCCAGGAGCCGAATCTCGCTCATCGCGTGCCGCTAGATACCGGCGGCCAGGCGCTCTCTGTATATGCGGTAATCGCGGCGCTCGGGCCTGAGGTTCGACGCCAGCGCCAGGTGATGGCGGGCTCGCCGCGTCTCTCCGGTCTTGCTGAGGGCGCGGCCGAGGCAGAAGTGGGCGTAGTCGTTGACCGGATGGGTCTCGACCACCGCCTCGAACTCGGTCGCCGCCTCGGCGTAGTGCCGCGTCCGGAAGAGGGCGCGGCCGAGCGCCTCGCGCACTGAGCTCTTCTCCGGTGCCTGCCGGGCGGCCTCCTTGAGCGGAACGGTCGCCTCCTCGAAATCGCCTTCCTCGAGCAGCTCCATGCCACGGCGGTAGAGCGAATAGAGGGACTCCTTCTGCGCATGCTGGGCCATGCACCCAGTGTAAAAGGGCGCGCAAACAAGTCGCCGGAGCGCCGCTGCTAGTCCTGTGAGCCCGCCCGGCGGGCGGTCGATTCGGACCGCAGGACGTCGACCCGGTCGAGGATCGCGTCGGCCACCGCTTCCTTCGAGGCGAGCGGCACATGACGTTCCCCGGAGCGCTCGACGATCACGACCTCGTTGTCGGAGCTCTCGAACCCGATCTCGGAGCGCGAGACGTCGTTGAGGACGATCGCGTCAGCACCCTTGCGCTCGAGCTTCTCGTGGGCCCGCGAGAGGCCGGAGTCGGTCTCGGCGGCGAACCCGACAATCGTCTGATCGTCGCGGCGCCGAGCGCTGAGCGAGGCGAGGATGTCCTCGGTCGCCTCCAAGTCGAGCTCGAAGCCGCCGCTGCCCTCGCGGTGGATCTTCTCGCCGGCCGCCAGCTTCGGCCGGAAGTCGGCCGGGGCGGCCGCCATGACGAGCACGTCCGTGGAGTCGAACTCGCGGCCCAGCGCGTCGGCGAGCTCGGCCGCCGTCTCGACGTCGACCCGCCGCACGCCTGGCGGTGCGGGCAGCGACACGTTGGCCGCCACCATGGTGACCTGGGCGCCGCGACGGGCCGCGCGCTCAGCAAGGGCGAGCCCCATGCGCCCCGAGGAGCGGTTCCCGATGAAGCGAACCGGATCGATCGGCTCCCGGGTGCCGCCGGCGGAGACCAACACGCGAAGACCGTCCCACGGGCCGATCGGCCCGGGCGCTGCCTGCTCGATCGCGTCGAGCAACACCCGCGGCTCGGGCAGCCTTCCGACCCCGTGCTCCCCCCTGGAGGCGAGTGCGCCCTCCTCCGGCTCGATCACACTGATGCCACGCTGGCGAAGCGTCGCCAGGTTGGCCTGGGTGGCGGCGTCGCGGAACATGCGGTCGTTCATCGCCGGAGCGACCAAGCGGGGGGCCTCGCAGGCCAGGAAGGACGTGGTAAGCATCGAGTCGGCGATTCCCGCGGCGAGCTTCGCAACGGTATTCGCCGATGCCGGGGCAACCAGGTAGGCGTCCGCGTTGGCGACCACCTCGAGGTGGCCGATCGGGTCGTGCTCGGGCACTGGATCACCCGGGAAGGCGCCGCGGACGGGATCGCGCTCGAATTCGTCCGTGAGGACGGGAGCGCCGACGATCCCCTCGAAGGAGGCCGGGCCGATGAAGCGCTCCGCCGCAGGCGTCATCAGCACCCGGACCGCGTGCCCCTCCTTGGTGGCGAGGCGCGCCAGCTCAAGCGACTTGTAGGCGGAGATCCCGCCGCTCACCCCGAGCAGGATGCGGGCCATCAGCCCTCCTTGGAAGCTAGGCCTTGTACTCGTACTTGAGCTTGCCCTGCGCCGTCTCCTCCAGGGCAATGGTCAGGTAGTTCCCGCTGGGAACCTCGACCATCGGCGGCGTGTACTCACCGTAAGCGCCCTCGGAGAGCGAGTGGTAGTACGCGTTGATCTGGCGCGCCCGCTTCGCCGCGACCAGGACGGCGGCGTAGTGGGTGTCCGTGTGCTCGAGAAGCTTGTCGACTCTTGGTGTGATCATTGACATGGGCTGATCAGTGTAGGGATAGCTCGTCGCGGACGAGCTTCTCCAGCTCGGAGGCGGCCTCCTGCAGGTCGTCGTTCACGACCACGTGCGGAAACTCGGACCGTGCCCCCAGCTCGATCTCCGCGGTGCGCAGACGCTGCTCGATCGCCTCAGGCGAGTCCGTTCCCCTTCCCTGCAGCCGCCCGCGCAGCACCTTCTCGTTGGGCGGCGCGATGAAGATCAGCACCGCCTCGGGCATCGCGTCCCTGATCTGCCGGGCGCCCTGAACCTCGATCTCGAGGACGACCGAGCGCCCCTCGGCCAGGCGCCGCTCCACCTCCTCGCGCAGGGTGCCGTAGTGATTGCCGCTGTAGCTGGCGTACTCGAGGAAGTCGCCGGCCTCGATCCGCCGCCGGAACTCCTCCGGCGAGAGGAAGTGGTACTCGCTGCCGTCCTCTTCCCCGGTGCGGGGCTCGCGAGTCGTGGCCGAGACCGACAGCTCGAGCTCCGGCACGCGCTCCAGCAGCTGCTCGATCAGCGTTCCCTTGCCGACCCCGGACGGACCGGTGATGACGAAGACCTTCCCCACGGCGCATGGATCATGACCGCCGGGACGGCCGCGAAAAGCTCCTTGAACGTCGCGCTACTTGCGCAGCTGTGCGACGAGTTCGGCCCGCTGGCGCTCCGAGAGGCCACCGATGGTCTTCGACGGCGAGATCCGGCACTGATTGAGGATCCGATTCGTCTTGACCCGCCCGTACTTGGGCACGGCCATCAGCATGTCGATGACCTTGGCGGTCTGCACGTACTCGGGCGGATCCATGAGCAGCGTCTGGATCTTGACCTTGTTGCCCTTCAGGTCGCGCTTCAGCTGGGCCCGCTTCGAGCGAATGTCGTTGGCCCTCCGGAGGGCCTCCATCCGCTGGTCCAGTGATCTCTCGGGCGCGGCGTTGGAGGACTGGACCGGAGCCTGCATCGGGGCGGCAGTATATCCGCGGCCGCGTGGAGCGGAAAGCCCTTTTCGGGGAATGTGGAAAAAACCCCCGTCTAACCGGAGATCCGTGCGAGCTCCCCGCCCAGCTCGGCCGCGATCCTCGAGCCGGCGGCGGGGTCCCGGAAACTCTCCGTGCCGACGGCGACGATGCTTGCGCCTGCGCGGAGCATCTCCGCCGCGTCACGGCCCCTCGAGATGCCGCCCATCGCCACGACCGGGATCGAGACTGCCGCCGTCACAGCGTGGATCTGGGCCAGGGCAACAGTCCGGACCGACGGCCCCGAGAGGCCGCCGGTTCCTCCGCCGAGCCATCGATCTCCCGAATCCGGGTCGAAGGCGACGGCCCGAAGCGTGTTGATCAACGAGATCGCATCAGCACCTCCCTCCTCGGCCGCGAGGGCGACCGGAACCGGGTCGGCGATGTTCGGAGTGAGCTTCACGAGCAGGGGTTTTTCGGTCAGGGGTCGCAGCCGTTGCAAGAGCGAGCGCGCCTCCTCCGGCGATTCGCCGATGATCAGCCCGGACTTCACGTTCGGGCAGGAGACGTTGAGCTCGAGGGCTGCGACCTCCTCACGGCCCCCCACGCCGTCCACCAGACGGGCGAACTCCTCGTGGCTCGTCCCCATCACCGAGACGATCAGTGGAACCGGCAGCTCCGCGAGCTCGGGCAGGTCGTGCTCGAGGAACCCATCCAGGCCCTTGTTGGGCAGTCCGATCGAGTTGATCAGCCCCGAGGGGGTCTCCCAGAGCCTGGGCGGTGGATTCCCCGCTCGCGGCTCGGGAGTGATCGTCTTGGAGACGAAGGCCGAGAATGGGAACTGGTCGAGCAGCTGGTCCCCGAATGCGCGGCGCGCCGCGATCGCATCGAAGGTGCCCGAGCCGTTGATGACGGGGTGCCGGAGCTCGAGGCCGCAGAACTCGACCACTAGTGGCCGGACCCCTTGACCAGCGCGGTGTCGATCTCGTCGCCGCGCACGACCGGCCCGTCCACGCAGAGGCGCATGTAGCCGCCCGAGCGGAGGGGAATGGCGCAGCCGAAGCAGGCGCCGAACCCGCAGGCCATGGGCGCCTCCAGCGCAAGCTCGCAGGCGACCTCACGGTCCGCGCACAGCGTGCGCACCGCCTCGAGCATGGCCGGCGGCCCGCAGGCGTAGACCGCGGCGCTGCGGGCGTCGTCTCCCTCGAGCAGCACAGCCAGCAGGTCGGTGACGTAGCCGCGGTGCCCGGTGTGGCCGTCCTCACTCGCCAGGCGGATCTCGGAGCAGTCGAACAGATCGAGTCCGCCGGAATTCGCGCGGTCGCGGAAGCCGAGCAGCACCCGAGCCGGGATGCCGGCGGCGAGCAGCTGGCGGCGCCAGATCGCGAGAGGTGCGACTCCGATGCCGCCACCGACCAGGATCGCTCCCTGCGCGTCTTCGGCCAGCTCGCGTGGCGCCGAGAACGGGCGCCCGAGAGGACCATGGACCCAAACCCCTCCCCCACCTCGAGCGAGGCGAGCCTGGCGGTGCCCGGGCCGACCGCCTGCACCAGGAAGTCCAACCTCACCCCACCGTCGGTGCGCTCCGCATCGGCGACCGAGAAGGCACGCGCCAGATACGGCCGGCCCTCCTCCCCGCCCCAGCCCGCGTCCGCGGCGAGCATGTAGAACTGCCCCGCGGCGGGCACCGGGCCCGCCGGATCGAGCGCGGAGAAGATCCGATAGCCGCCCGAGGCCAGGTTCCGGGTCACCTCGCAGAGGCGGCGCCCGAATGGGGCGACCGCTCGCTCCCCGAGACCCGGGACCTCGCCTGCGGTCACCTCTGCGATGGCTCGCGCTCCTGCGGCGGCTCGTGGAGCTCCTGGAGGGAGCGAACCGGCGCCACCTCGCGAGCGGTGGCGAAGATCGCCCTGGAGGCGGCCGAGGCTCCGGTCATCGTGGTCACGCACGGAATTCCGTGCTTCACCGCCGCCGTGCGGATCTCGTAGCCGTCTGCCCGCGCGCCGGAGCCGGTCGGCGTGTTGATCACCAGGTCCACCTCGCCCGACCGGATGCAGTCGACCACGTGCGGAGAGCCCTCGCCGATCTTGTTGATCTTCTTCACGGGCACGCCCATCGCCGAGATCGCCTGGGCCGTCCCGGAGGTCGCGATCACCTTGAAGCCGAGGTCGTGGAAGCGGGTGGCCAGCTGGGTGGCGGCCGGCTTGTCGGAGTCGGTTACCGAGATGAAGATCGTGCCCTCCTGCGGCAGCGAGACACCCGCGGCCGCCTGCGCCTTGCCGAAGGCGGTCGGGAAGTCCTCCGCGATCCCCATCACCTCGCCCGTGCTTCGCATCTCCGGCCCGAGCACCGCGTCCGCACCGGCGAAGCGGGCGAAGGGCAGCACCGCCTCCTTGACGCTGATGTGGGTCGGAGCCTCGCTCGCCAGTGACTGCTCGTCGAGGGACTCGCCCAGCATCAGCCGGCAGGCGATCTTGGCGAGCGGAGTCCCGATCGCCTTGCTGACGAAGGGCACAGTCCGCGAAGCCCTCGGGTTGGCCTCGATGACGAAGAGCTCACCGTCGGCAACGGCGTACTGGACGTTGATCAGCCCGATCACGCCGAGCTCCAGCGCGATCTTGCGGGTGGTCTCGCGGATCTCCTCGAGCATCTCCTCGCCGAGGCTCATCGGCGGGAGCACGCAGGCCGAGTCTCCGGAGTGGACCCCCGCCTCCTCGACGTGCTGCATGACGCCGGCGACGAAGCACCGCTCTCCGTCGGCCAGGGCGTCGACGTCGACCTCGATCGCGTTCTCCAGGAAGCGGTCGAGCAGCAGCGGGTGCTCCTGGTCGGCCCTGACATTGGCTTCCAGGTAGTTGCCAAGGGTCTCGCCGTCGTAACAGATCTCCATCGCCCGGCCGCCGAGGACGTAGGAGGGACGAACCAGCAGCGGGAAGCCGACGTCCTCCGCGATCGCCACCGCTTCGTCGGCGGAGAGCGCCGTTCCGTAGGGCGGGTGCTTGATCTCGAGGCGCCGCAGGAGCGCGCCGAAGCGCCCCCGGTCCTCCGCCAGGTCGATGGCGTCGACCGGTGTGCCGAGGAGCGGCACGCCCGCGTCCTCCAGGGCCTTTGCCAGACGCAGAGGGGTCTGACCGCCGAACTGGACGATCACTCCCTCGGGCCGCTCGACCGCGCAGACGGCGAGCACGTCCTCCTCCGTGAGCGGCTCGAAGTAGAGGCGGTCGGAGGTGTCGTAGTCCGTCGAGACGGTCTCCGGGTTGCAGTTGATCATCACCGCGTCGCGCTCCAGCTCCCGCGCCGTCATCGCCGCGTGCACGCAGCAGTAGTCGAACTCGATGCCCTGGCCGATCCGGTTGGGACCGGAGCCGAGGATCACGACGGAAGGGCGCTCGCCCCGCTCAACCTCGCCGGACGCCCCGTTCATCGAGCTGCGCTCGTGTGCGGAGTAGAAGTAGGGCGTGCGTGCCTCGAACTCGGCGGCGCACGTGTCGACCGATCGGTAGGTGCGCTCCAGGCCATCGGTGCCGTCGCCCTCGATGGCGAGCTCCTGCAACTCACGCAGGAACCAGGGGTCGATCATGGTCGCCTCCTGGATTCGCTCGAGCTCCACACCGCGCTCGAAGCCGGCGGCGATCAGGTCGAAGCGGTCCGGGGAAGGAGTCGCCAGCCGTTCGAGCAGCTCGCCGGTCGAGTCCGGGATATCCGGCTCGGTGTCCAGCTCGCGGGAGCGCATTGCCTTCGCGAAGGACTCGCGGAAGGTGCGCCCGATCGCCATGCACTCTCCAACCGACTTCATGTGCGTGGAGAGCCGTCCCTCGGCGCCCGGAAACTTTTCGAAGGCAAAGCGCGGCACCTTGGTGACGACGTAGTCGATCGTCGGCTCGAACGAGGCCGGGGTCGCCTGGGTGATGTCGTTGGGGATCTCCTCGAGCGCGTAGCCGACCGCGAGCTTCGCGGCCATCTTCGCGATCGGGAAGCCAGTGGCCTTGGAGGCCAGTGCCGAGGAGCGGGAGACCCGGGGGTTCATCTCGATCACGGCGACCTCGCCGTTCTCCGGGTTGACCGCGAACTGGATGTTCGATCCGCCGGTCTCGACGCCGACGGCGCGGATCACACGGATCGCCTGGTCGCGGAGCTCCTGGTAGAGCGAGTCGGTGAGCGTCTGCGCCGGTGCGATCGTCACGGAGTCGCCGGTGTGGACGCCCATCGGGTCGACGTTCTCGATCGAGCAGATGATCACCACGTTGTCGTTGCGGTCCCGCATCACCTCGAGCTCGAACTCGCCCCAGCCGAGAACCGACTCCTCGACCAGCACCTGGTTGATCGGGCTGGCGGCGAGCCCCTCGGAGACGACCTGGGCCAGCTCGGTCTCGGTGTTGCCGACGCCGCCGCCGTGGCCGCCGAGGGTGAACGCCGGCCGGACGATCGCCGGCAGGCTGATGGTTCCGTCGGCGACGCCCGCCTCCGCCTGGGCCACCGAGGTGACGATCTGCGACCAGGGGACACGCAGGCCCGCCTCCTCCATCGTCCGGCGAAAGGCCTCGCGGTCCTCGGCGCGGTGAATCGCCTCGTAGTTGGCGCCGATCAGCTCCACGTCGAAGCGCTGCAGGGTGCCGTCGTCGTGCAGGGCCTTCGCCAGGTTGAGGGCCGTCTGTCCGCCCAGCGTCGGCAGCAGTGCGTCGGGTCGTTCGCGCTCGATCACCTTCGCCACCGGTCCGGGCAGGAGTGGCTCTATGTATGTGCGGTCGGCGAACTCGGGGTCGGTCATGATGGTCGCCGGGTTCGAGTTGACGAGGACCACCTCGTAGCCCTCCTCCAGCAGGACCTTGCAGGCCTGGACGCCGGAGTAGTCGAACTCGGCCGCCTGCCCGATCACGATCGGCCCCGAGCCGATCAGGAGGATCTTCTGGATGTCGTCGCGCCTAGGCATCGGCGGTCGCCAGCTCCAGGAAGCGGTCGAAGAGGTAGCGGGCGTCATGCGGTCCCGGGCCGGCCTCGGGGTGGTACTGGACGGTGCACCCCGGCACGTCCTTCAGCACCAGGCCCTCGACCGTGCGGTCGTAGAGGTTCAGGTGGGAGAGCTCCGCCTCGCCGAAGTCCGTCTGCCAGCGGACCGGCTCGTCCCCGTCGATCGTCCGGTCGCCGCCCGGGCCGAGCACCGCGAAACCGTGGTTCTGCGAAGTGATGTCGATCCGCCCGGTCTCCAGATCCTTGACCGGGTGGTTGGCGCCGCGGTGGCCGAAGGGCAGCTTGAACGTCTCGAGCCCCACCGCCCGGCAGAGCAGCTGGTGGCCGAGGCAAATGCCCACCACCGGCTTCTTGCCGACGACCTCGCGGACGTTCTCGACGACGTAGTCGAGGGCGCCGGGATCCCCCGGCCCGTTGGCGAGGAAGACGAGATCAGGGTCCCTTTCCAACACCTCGTCCGCAGAGGCTGTGCACGGAAGCAAGGTCAACCGGCAATTCCGCTCGCGGAATTGCCGCAGGATGCTGCGTTTGATGCCGGTGTCGATCCCGACCACGTGAGGGCCGTCGCCGTCGAACTCGACCGGCCCGTCCGGCGTCACCGTCCGGGCGAAGTCCGCCCCATCCATCGACGGCTCGGCCGCCACCAGATCGCGGGCCTCGGCCTCGCCGAGCTCCGCCGAAAAGATCCCGCCCCGCATCGCGCCGCGGTCGCGGATGCGGCGGACCAGCGCCCGCGTGTCGATGCCGCCGATCGCGGGCACTCCGCAGTCGCGCAGCCAATCGAGCCAGCCGCCCTCCGCTGTCGCCACGTCCTCGCCGTTCTTCGCCTCGCGCATGATCACCCCGCGGACCTGGACCCGGTCGGACTCCATCGCGTCGGAGGAGACCCCATAGTTGCCGATCAGCGGATAGGTGAAGGTGATGATCTGGCCGGCATAGGAGGGGTCGGTGACCGCCTCCTGGTAGCCGGTCATCGAGGTGTTGAAGACGACCTCCCCGGTGATCCGCTCGCCGTGGGCGAGCAGCTCCCCGTCGAACCGTGTCCCGTCCTCGAGCAGGACGAAGCCGCTCATGCGACGGGCTCCGGGTTCGGCGTGTAGTCGAGGATCAGCCTCTGGATTCGCTTGAACTCGTCGGTCCCCGCCCCGCCTAGCAGCTCGAAGAGCGCCGCCTCGACGCTGGTGAGGATCGCGCCCGCTCGCTCCATCTTGTGAAGGCCGACTCTCTTGTTCTCCTCGGTTCGCGAGCCGACCCCGTCGAGTGGAACCTGAACCTCGACCCCAGCTTCAAGCAGGTCGATGGTGGTCTGGCTGACGCAGACGTGGCTCTCGATCCCGCAGACGAGGGCCTGGTCGCGGCCAGCGAGGGAGAAGCCCTCGGCCTCCGCCGCCGAGAAGCGCACCTTCTCGAGCGGCCCCTTTCCCTCCGGCAGGTGCTCGGCCACCTCGGGCACGGTCTCCCCCAGGCCCTTGGGGTACTGCTCGGTGACCACGATCGGGACGCCGAGCACCTCGGCGCCCTCGATCAGGGTCGCGGTGGCCTTTGCGACACGCTCGAAGTCGGGGATCGCCTTGCGGAAGCCCTCCTGGACGTCGACGACGATCAGCGTCGTCCGCTCTGGCTGGAGCTTGCCGTTCACGAGGCCACTCCGAGGGCGAAGCTCCGCTGGCGGAAGGCCACCCGCCCGGCGGCGACCGTCATCAGCACCCGGCCGGTCAGCTCCCGGCCGCCGAAGCAGTTGTTGTAGGAGCGGCTCTCGTAGCCGTCCTCGCCGACGGTCCAGGTGAGGTCGGGATCGATCAGGGCGACGTTCGCCGCGGCACCAGCCTCGAGGCGCGGCGCCTCGATCCCGAATGGCTCGCCGCCGCAGGTCATCCGCTCGACGAGCAGCCCGAGTGGGATCACCCCGGGCAGGACGAGATCGGTGTAGAGAGCGGCGAAAGCGGTCTCCAGCCCGGTCACGCCCCAGGCCGCTTCCTCGAAGGGGACCTCCTTCTCCTCGGAGGCGTGCGGCGCGTGGTCGGTGGCGACGCAGTCGATGGTGCCGTCGCGCAGCCCGTCGATCAGCGCCTGGCGGTCATCCTCGGTCCGCAGCGGCGGGTTCATCTTGAAGCGGGCGTCGAGGCTGCGGACGGCCTCGTCGGTGAGCGTGAGGTGATGAGGAGTCGCCTCGCAGGTGACCCGGACGCCCGCCTGCTTCGCGCGGGCGATCTCCTCCACCGAGGCGCGGGCGGAGAGATGCTGGACGTGGACCCGCGCCTCTTCATACAGAGCGAGGGAGCAGTCGCGGGCGATCATGGTCGACTCCGAGACTGCCGGCACGCCCGCCATGCCGAGGGCCGCGGAGACCTCGCCCTCGTGCATGACCCCTCCCGCGGAGAGCTCCGGGTCCTCCTCATGGAGCGCAATCACGCCTCCGGCCAGGCGCTGGTACTGGAGCGCTCGGCGCAGTACCCGTGCGTTGGCGATCGGAAGGCCGTCGTCGGAGAAGGCGATCGCTCCCGCCTCACTGAGCTCGGCCATCTCGGTGAGCTCTTGGCCCGCCATCCCGCGCGTGACGTTGGCGACGAAGCCGACCGGGATCGACGCCTCCCGCTCCGCCCGGTCGCGGACGGAGCCGAGGACGGCGGCGGAGTCAATGGACGGCGAGGTGTTGGCCATCGCGATCACCGCGCAGTAGCCGCCGGCGGCGGCGGAGCGTGTGCCCGTCTCGAGGTCCTCCTTGTGCTCCTGGCCGGGGACACGGAGGTGGACGTGCGGGTCGACGAAGGCGGGGAGCGCGAGCAGCCCCTCCCCCTCCACGATCTCCGCTCCATCGATCCCAGGAGCCTCACCGGGCTCGGCGATCTCCGCGATCTCGCCGTCCCGGACGACGAGGTCGCGGGCCGCGTCCAGGCCGCTCCTCGGATCGAACAGGCGGGCGCCGCGGATGACCAGGTTGGCGCCCGGGCCCGGCCGGGCGATCAGCTTCGGGGCCTCGACCCGACCCTCCGTTCCGTTCGCCGCAACATTCACGCCGGCTGGCCGATCGTCGGGGTGTCAGCGGGCGCCGAGCCGCGCTCGGGCCGGGCCCGGTCGCTCCCCGCGAGCAGTTCGTAGAGGATCGCCATTCGAACCACCAGACCGCTCTCCACCTGGGCGGTGATCAGCGACTGTGGCGAGTCGATCACCTCGGGTGAGAGCTCGACGCCGCGGTTGACCGGCCCAGGGTGCATGAGCAGCTGCCGCGGTCCGAGGCGGCGCGAATCGATCTGGTAGCGCGCGGCGTACTCGCGCAGCGAGGGAACGAAGCTCTCGGTCATCCGCTCGCGCTGCATCCGGAGGGCGTACACGACGTCGGCCTCCCCCAGCCCATCCAGGTCGTAGGAGACCTCGCAGCCGAGCGCCTCGATCCCGCGCGGCATCAGGGTCGGTGGGCCGCAGAGTGTGACCTTCGCTCCCATCGTCTGGAAGGCGAGGAGGCACGAGCGCGCGACCCGGCTGTGCAGGACGTCACCGACTATCCAGATGGTGGTCCCCTCGAGTGAGTCCAGCCGCTCGCGGAGCGTGAAGACATCGAGCAGGGCCTGAGTCGGGTGCTCGTGCTTGCCGTCGCCGGCGTTGATCACCGAGGCCTCGGTCCAGCGGGCGACCAGCCCGGCGGCGCCGGCGTGGGGGGAGCGGATCACGATCGCCGCAGGGTCATAGGCGGAGAGCGTCGCAACGGTGTCCTTCAGCGACTCCCCCTTGTCGACCGAGGAGCCAGCCGACTTGACGCTGACGACGTCGGCGGACAGCCGCTTGGCGGCGAGCTCGAAGGAGGACAGGGTTCGCGTGCTGGCCTCGTAGAAGAGGTTGACGATGGTGCGGCCGCGAAGCGTCGGGACCTTCTTGATGTCGCGACGGCCGACCTCCGCGAAGCTCTGGGCGCGGGAGAGGATGCGCTCCATCTCCTCCCGCGAGAGCCCCTCCACTCCGAGCAGGTGCCTCATGCGTCCTCCTTGAGCACGGTCGCGTCAGCGGGAGTGATCGCGATCTCGTCGACGCCGTCGGTCTCCTCGAGGCGGACGTTGACCCGCTCGCCGGGCGCGGTCGGCAGGTTCTTGCCGACGTAGTCGGGGCGGATCGGGAGCTCGCGGTGCCCCCGGTCGGCAAGGGCGGCGAGCTGCACCCGAGCCGGCCTGCCGTAGTCGAAGAGAGCGTCGATCGCGGCTCGCACCGTGCGACCCGTGTAGAGCACGTCGTCGACCAGGACGATCGTGCGCCCTGTCAGGTCGAAGTCGAGGTGGGAGTCATGGACGACCGGGGCGTCGCGCGGCTCACGGCGCTCGATGTCGTCGCGGTAGAAGGAGATGTCGAGGTCGCCGAGCGGGACCTCGGCGCCGGAGAGCTCGCCGACCAGGGCGTGCAGCCGGCGGCAGATGACGGCTCCACGCGTGTGGATGCCGACCAGCGCCAGCCGATCCGTGTCCTCATTCTTCTCGACGATCTCGTGGGCGATACGGACGAGCGTCCGCCGTAGATCGTCGTGATCGAGCACGACCTTCTCGTCGTTCACTGCTGCGCTCCTTCCTGGCCTCGCGGGACCGGGTTAAAGGGGCTTGCCGCGCCAGCGTAGCAGCGCGTTCAGACCCCGATGAGAAGCGAAGCCGCAAAGCGCGGCGATTGCCTACTCCCCGGTGGGCGCCGGCTCGGCCACGGGCTCGGGTCGCTGGCGCGCACCGTCCTGGATCAGCTCCGGGTCGCCTCGCTCCGGGAACGGGATCTCGACGAGGTCGAAGTCGCGCGGGGCCGTTGTGTTCGGAAAGAGGTCGCGGGCCTCGGCGAGGACCGCCGAGACGTTGTAGCGGGAGGAGACATGGACGATCGCCAGCATCGCGACCTCCGCATCGGCTGCAAGCTGAGCGGCGTCGCGGGCGGTCGAGTGGCCGGTCTCGGCTGCTCGAGCGGACTCCTCGACCGCAAAGGTCCCATCGTGGACCAGCAGCTGGGCAGCGTGGGCGGCGATGCGCGTCATCTCGCAGGGGACGGTATCGCCGGTGACGACGACCTTGCGCCCAGCGCGGGACTCGCCCATCACCTGCTCCGGCCGGACCTCGGAGCCGTCCACCGCGATCGCCTCACCACGCTGCAGCCGTCCGAAGTCGCGGTCGTCGGCGATGCCGAGCCCGCGGGCAGCATCGACGTCGAAGCGGCCCGGCCGCTCCGGCTCGACGTACGCGTAGCCGAGCGCCTTCATCCGGTGCTTGACGTCGAAGGCGCGCATCTCGAATCCGTCGTGCTCGATCCCCTCCCCCGGCTCGAGCTCGACCAGCTCGACCTCATAGCGCAGACGGCCGAAGATCCGGCGGAGCGCGCCGAAGAGTTCGTGGAGGCCCGCGGGGCCGACGATCCGCAGGGGTGCCTGACGCTCCAGCAGGTCATACGTCTTGAGCAGCCCAGGCAGGCCGAGGTAGTGATCCGCATGGAAGTGGGTGATGTAGATGTCGTCGACTTGGACGAGGCCAGTCGAGTTGATCATCTGGCGCTGGGCGCCCTCACCGCAGTCGACCAGCACGCGCGAGCCGCCCGCTCGCAGCAGGACGCACGCGGTCGCCCTCCGCGCCGAGGGCACGGAGCCACCGGTGCCGAGAAAGACGACCGAAAGGTCCACGGCCCTAGCCTAGACTTGACCGCCTCGCGCCCGTAGCTCAGTGGATAGAGCGCTCGCCTCCGGAGCGAGAGGCCGCAGGTTCAAATCCTGCCGGGCGCGCTGAGGGCTCAGCGCGGTTCGCGCCACATCGTCGTGACGACGTGCTGATCGTCTGGCGTCCAGAAGTCGGCGCGGCGCTCGAAGCCGTGTCGCTCATAGCGCCGGTTGTTGTCCGGGTTGGTCGACTCCAGATATGTCGGCGCGCTTTGGTCGTCTGCCCGCGCGCAGACCTCGTCGAGTAGGCCCATCCCGAGGCCCCGCCCGCGTGCGTCGGGATTGGTGCCGAGAAAGCTCACGTAGTAGAAGGGCGGGCCGCTCGGAACCGCCGCCTCGAAGCGCTCGAGGGTTTGCAGGACCGCCGGAGCACGCGGGCCGAGCGCTGCCGTGAGGAAGGGCTCGATGCGGGCCTCGGTCTCCTTGCTCAGCTCAGGCTTACCGGGGGCCGTGTAGACGATCGCGGCCGAGGCGTGATCGTCGGCGACCCGGACCGTCCCGTTGGGCAGAGCGCTCTCGACGTAGAAGCCGAACATCGTCGCCTGCTGCTCGGTGCGCGCCTCGCGGTCTGGGAAGACCCAGGACCAGAGCGGGTCGTCGTAGAAGGCGGCGGCGATGGTGCCGACGACCCTCTCGTAGTCGGCCTCGGTCGCGACCCTGGCAGCCATCGGCTGTCCATCCTGGCAGTCAGACGATGCAGACGTTTCGCACGTGCAGCTCGACTCGAGTGAAGCGATGGCGGTGGACCTGGACGGTCTGCGTCTCGCCAGTCAGACACGGAGCGATGATCGCCGCGCTCTGCGCATCAGCTGGGCAGACCGCGGTGGGCGTCGGTTGGCACGTCGGCGGATTCGGCGGGATCGCGCTGACGGCGTAGGTGCCCCGCTTCACCCGCATCCGGAAGTGCCCGTCGCTGATCGTCTGGCTGGCGGTCACCATCCTGTCGCCGGCGCGGCTCACGGTGACCGTGACTGGCCCGGTGTATGGAGGTGGCGGCGGGGGCGGCTCCGCGCAGGCACCGGGGCAGGTGCTGTTGAGAACGACTCCCTTGACGCCGGGGGGTTTGTGGCTGTGGTGCTTCTTCGCGACGGCGCCGGCCGGCGGGATCGTCAGCGCAGCCACGGAGACGATTATCAGCAGCAGCCTCCTCACCTTCGCTCGATACCCCGGACGCGGCGCTTCCCAAACGACGGCTAGCTGTAATCCCTGAGCCCGTTGTTTCATCCGGGCCCCCTTGAAGGCTGGGGGTGTCTAACGCCACCAAGCCTCAAGGAGGTACCCCGGATGAAGCTCCACGCTAACGCCGCGCTCTGTCTGAACCAGCGCCGCAGGCTCGCCAGGCGGATCAACGAGGAGGGCTGGTCAACGGACCAGGGTCGTCGGCACCCATGAGGTAAGCGCCTCTACAGCTCGCAAGTGGTCTCGCCGCTATCGCGAGGAGGGCGATGCCGGCCTTCTGGACCGCTCCTCAGCAGCTCAACGAGTCTGGAATCGCACCCCCGACGATCGAATCGAGGCGATCTGCGCCCTTCGCCGGCTGCGCTTCACCGGTGCCGAGATCGCCGAGATCCTGGAGATGCCCGAGACCACCGTCTCGGGCATCCTCACCAGGGTCGGGCTGGGACGGCTCGGGCGCCTCGGGCTCGAGCCCCCTCGCCGCTACGAGCGCTCCAGGCCGGGCGAGCTCGTCCATATCGACGTCAAGAAGCTGGGGCGGATCGTGGGCGGCGCTGGGCATCGGATCGCCGGCAGGCCGCGGAGCAACCCGAGCAGGACCGACGGCTCGGGGCACCGGCGCCGCCGGGTTGGCTGGGAGTTCGTGCACGTCTGCGTCGACGACGCCACCCGGCTGGCCTACGCCGAGGTGCTGGCGGATGAGCGGGCGAGCACCGCGGTCGGCTTCCTGCGCAGGGCGCGACGCTTCTTTCGCCGCCACGGCGTCGAGGTGGAGGCGGTGATGACCGACAACGGCTCGGCCTACGTCTCGACCGTGCACGCGATCGCTTGCCGAGCGATGGGTTTGAAGCATCTGCGCACCAGGCCGAGGCGGCCACAGACCAACGGCAAGGCCGAGCGCTTCATCCGGACGATGCTCGGTGGTTGGGCATATGGGGCGATTTACCGATCCTCAGCTGAACGGACGAAAGCCTTGGACGGCTGGATTTGGCGATACAACTTCCAGCGACCGCACGGCTCCCTCGGCCGAAGGCCACCGGCAGCTCGGTTAGCCGAGTTGAGGAACAACCCGCTCGGGTCTTACAGCTAGCGCCGCCGGCAGGCGGTGCGATCAAGCACCGTGAGGCGGGTGACCTTCCCGGGCGAGCGGAAGCGGACGTGCAGCACGCCCTTCTTCGCCGACCAGACTCTGCGCCGAAGGCGCCGGCCGTCCAGCCGGACCTCACACGGGGCGAGCTTGTGGCGCAGCGTGCCGAGCGAAGCGTCCAGGACGATCCGGTGCTTCTGCGCGCGCCTGATCGTCAGCCTCCAGGAGTGCCTGCGCTCCTTGGAGCGAAGCCCTCCGTTCTCTCCGAACGCGGACCTGGACTTCCCGCGGGGAAAGGCGACCAGATGGAGCCGGTTCCGGACGTCGTCCAGACCCACCGTCGAGGTGGAGCCATAGCCCGAAAGCGTCTGCGTACTGGGCGGCAGCAGCGGCAGGATCGCGCCGGCCCGGACCATCAGCGGCAGCTGGTCCAGTGGCGCCGGGACGCTGATGCTCCGCCCACCCGTCACAGCAGGGGCGCGGCGCAACCGAAACGCCCCCGACGCCGCCTGGTAGCTCAGAGCCCGCCAGAAGTCGATCCAATGCCCGGCCGGAAGGTAGACATCTCGTTCCGTCTGCCCGGGCTGGTGAACCGGCGCCGCCAGCAGGTCCGGACCGAACATGAAGTCGTCCTCCTCGCCGGACGCGGTCGTGTCGCCCGGGTAGACGAGCGCCAGGTCGCGCACCAGGGGCATCCCGGTCCGCCGGTAGTTCGCGTCGGCGGCCACCAGGTACGGGTAGAGCTGGGTGCGCAGCTTGGCGTAGCGGCGCCAGACCGGCAGCATCGCCGCGTCGGTCACCTGCGGCCTCGTGTAGGAGGCCAGCTTGAACCCGTTCGCCTCGGTCCGCATCACCCCAGAGACGGCGCCGAACTCGACCCAGCGCTCGAGCAATTCGGGGGTCAGCTTCCCGGCGAAGGCACTGAAGTAGCCGCCGATGTCAGAGCCCCAGCGCGAGATTCCCGAGGCCCCCAGCGAGAGAGCCTGCTTGATCGCCGAGTCGAGGCCGTCGAACCCCCAGTCGGTGGTCGGGTCACCGCCCCAAACGATCTGGGCGCATCCTTGGGTCCCGGTCCACCCGGAGCGCACGAACGGCGCCACCGGGTGCGGCGCGCCGCGGGAATAGGCGTAGGTGGCGCAGTGGTACCGCGTCGGGTAGAGGTTGTGCATCCGCGTCCCGGGCGTGCCGTCCGCGGAGTTGGCGTCCAATGGCGTGTACTCGCCGAAGTCCTCCATCCAGCCGTCGTATCCGTGGCCGACCGCCTCCGATAGCAGGCGGTCCCAGAAGGACTGCGTCCGGGGCGCTGTGAAGTCGAACTGCGAGACCGGGCTGATCAGGTTTCCGGTGTTCAGGTTGTAGACGTATGGCTGGTCGAGCTGGTTCGTGTTGAGCACCCCCGCGGCGGCCGCCTGGGAGTAGGCGGGCTGATAGCTCGTGCAGATCATCGGGTTGAAGTAGGCGGTGATCGCGTAGCCGAGGTCGTGGAAGCCCGTTGTGAACGGTGGCTGCTGAGATTCGACGCCCTGCTGGGCGCCGCAGGGCAGGTAGTGCAGGTAGGTGTTGACCGCCGAGCCGGGCACGTCGGCGGCGCGCAACGCCCGCGCCTGGCCGAGCTGGTCATTGCCGGTCGGCTGGTACCAGGGCCCGAACACCCAGGGCCCGGCCGGCGCCGGCTGGCGGCCTGTGATCTCGGTCAGACGGCGGAGGGCATCGGCGGGAGCGGGGCCTCCGACGAAGCGGAGGCTGAGGTTGGTCGCCTGGGCGTCGACGCTCCAGGCGGATGGATCCGAGCTACCCAGGCGGAAGTAGCTGGTCTCGTCGTTCCCCAGCAGGACCCCGTAGCCGGCGGTGGAGAGCAGCCAGGGGACCGGGAAGTAGGTGGCGTCATCCCGCGGATGCCAGCCCTGCGCCGGGATGACCAGGCCGATCAGGCCTCGGTCGGCCGGGGCGTAGGGACCATCCGAGACGTAGTCCTCGACCTCGTTGCCGCGCTGATCCACCGCATTGGAGCGCTCGCCGAAGCCGAGATAGCGCTCACCCGGGCGGGCATCGAAACCCATGCCGATGGCCGTCACTCCGGCGGTCGGCCCGGTAACCGACGCCGACAGGTGGATCACCCCCTCGCGGTCCGGTTCGAGCCGTACCTGGATCCCGCGGGTAGGGTCGGTGGTCTCGAGCTGCCCGACGTAGGCGGCCCCCTGCATGCCGCCCGAGGCGACGCGGGTGGCGTGGAACCAGCCCGTCGCGGTCCCGAACCCGAGCGTGCCGGTCGGACCCGTCCCCAGCCCGCGATTCTCGCTGAGGACGGCGTGGCCCGATCCATCGGCGATCGTCAGGTGCCAGGGATCCGTCTCCACGGTGGCGTGCAGCTGACCCGAGGAGACGTCCGCGAACGCCGGTGAGGCAAGGAGGGCGAGAAGGGCGAGCGCGGAGGCGGCGGAGAGCCAGACACCCCGCCAGGACGCCATCTCGTCGCGAATCAGCCGCCGGCGACCGCCGGGAGGATCGTCACCTCGTCGCCATCTGAGACGGCGGTGTCCAGCCCCTCCTGGAAGCGGATGTCCTCGCCGGAGACGTAGACGTTGACGAAGCGGCGGAGATCACCGTCCTGGGTGATCCGCTCGCGCAGCCCATCGTGCTGGTCGAAGACCGCATCGAGCGCCTCGCCGACGGTCGAGCCGTCGACCTCGATCTCGCCATCACCGCCGGTGGCCGCGCGCAGCTGAGCCGGGATCTTCACCGTGACGCTCATCGGGCGAAGATCTTAGTCATCGCTCGCGCTCGCCCGCCCTCTAGGCGGACGCTTCCACTCCCTCGAACTCCGCCTCGAAGGCGTCGAGGGTGGGGTCGATCTCGTGCATCTCAAAGGCTTCGCGCGCCGCGTCGAGCGTCTTCAGCCCCTCGCCCGTGATGTAGGCGACGACGCGCTCCTCGGAGCCGATTTGGCCAGCCTCCGCGAGCTTGGCGAGCACGCCGATGGTCACGCCGCCCGCCGTCTCGGTGAAGACTCCGGTCGTCTCTGCGAGCAGCCGGATCCCGTCGCGAATCTCCTCGTCGGTGACCGACTCGATGGCGCCGCCGGTCTCGCGCGCCAGCTCCAGCGCGTAGGGACCGTCGGCGGGATCCCCGATCGCGAGGCTCTTGGCGATCGTCTCGGGCGAGCGCTCGGGCTTGCAGACCTCCCAGCCCTCCGCGAACGCGGTCGCCACCGGCGAGCAGCCCAGCGCCTGAGCGCCGCAGAAGGTGGGCAACTCGCCCTCCACCAATCCGAGCTCGATCCAATCGCGCATGCCCTTGGCGACCTTGGTGAACATCGACCCCGAGGCGATCGGCGCCACCACGCGGTCCGGAAGCTTCCAGCCGAGCTGCTCGATCGTCTCGAAGGCCAGCGTCTTCGATCCCTCCGAGTAGTACGGGCGAAGGTTGACGTTGACGAAGGCCCAGGGATGGTTTTGGCTCAGCTCCGTGCAGAGCCGGTTGACGTCGTCGTAGGTGCCGCGGATGCCGACGAGGTTCGTGCCGTAGATCCCGGTCGCGAGCAGCTTCTGTTCCTCCAGGTCTGCCGGAACGAAGACGTAGGAGTCGAGCCCGGCGGCAGCCGAGTGGGCCGCCACGGCGTTGGCCAGATTCCCGGTCGAGGCGCAGGCGACCGTCTCGAAGCCGAGCTCCTTGGCCTTGGCAACCGCGACCGCGACCACGCGGTCCTTGAAGGAGTGCGTCGGGTTGGCGGCGTCGTTCTTGATCCAGAGCTCGCCCAGGCCGAGCTGCTCTGCGAGCCGGTCGGCGCGGATCAGCGGCGTCAGCCCCGGCTCGAGGGGGTCGCCGGGGCGCCCGTCGAAGGGAAGGAAGTCCGAGTAGCGCCAGATCCCACGCGACCCGGCCTGGATCTTCCTGCGCGCCTCCTCGGGATCAAGATCCGAGTGGTCATAGGCGACCTCGAGCGGCCCGAAGCACTGCTCGCAGACGAAACGGGCGTCGAGCGGATAGTTCTCCCCGCACTCCTTGCATCTCAGCGATTGAACTGCCATCTGGCTCCTCTACGAAATAACCTCCGCCGGGCTTGATGTGGGCGGAGGTTCCGTGAGGAGCGCTCGTTCCCACATCTTCCAGGCTCTTTTGTGAAACACCTGCTGGAGTTGGCACCTTCCTCGAACGATGTTCGAGGGGGTTGCCGGGGTTTCATCGGGCCAGTCCCTCCACCCCTCTTGATGTGGTGAGTATGTGCGGGGAATATAGCAATGCCCTCAATTCCGCATTCACATGCGCAATCCGGGCATCGATCTGCGCCGAGGACCCTCCCGTCGCAGTACAGTGGAATGACCATGGAGATGGAAGCGACGAACCCACAAGGTCCCGAAGATGCCGAACCTCCCTCGCCCCAGACTGCGCAGGACCCGCGCCGGCGAGCTCGTCGCGCCGCTCCCGCCTGAGCCCCAGACCCCGAAGGTCGAGGAAATCGCGGCGGAGGGCCTCCGCTGGGTGAAGATCGATCAGCCCGGCGGCCTCGAGCAGGCCTGGCTGGAGGAGAACTTCGACTTCCACGCCCTCGACTACGAGGACGTCCTCTCCCGCAACCAGCGGCCGAAGATCGACGTCTACGACGATTACCTCTTCATCGTCGTCCAGTTCCCGATCTTCGACCGGACGGCCCGGCGCCTTGGCGCCGGGGAGCTCGACATGTTCGTCGGGCCGGGCTTCCTGATCACGATTCCCAACCAGCGGCTGCAGCCGGTCGAGTACCTCTTCGAGCGCTGCCGCCAGAAGGAGGAGATGCGCGAGCAGCTCTTCTCCCGCGGATCCGGTTACCTGCTCTACCGGATCATCGACGACGGGTTCGACTACTGCTTCCCGATGCTTCGCAAGATCGGCAACAAGCTCGACGTGCTCGAGGGGGAGATCTTCGAGGGCCACGCGTCGCAGGAGATCGTGCGCGACCTCTCCAACGTCAAGCAGGAGATCATCAACTTCCGGTCCGTGATCCGGCCGCAGCGGCCAGTGCTCAGGGACCTTGAGAAGGTCAAGCAGCGCTACCTCGCGCCGGACATGGACCTGGAGATCTACTTCGACGACATCGTCGACGCCCACGAGCGCATCTGGGACATGCTCGAGGGGTACAAGGAGGTCGTCGAGGGCCTCGAGGAGACCAACGAGTCGGTGATCTCACATCGGCTCAACGACATCCTGCGGGTGCTCACATCGATCAGCGTCATCGTCCTGCCGCTGACCCTGCTGGCCAGCATCTGGGGGATGAACGTGAAGGTGCCCGGCGAGCAGAACCTGACCGCCTTCTGGGTGATCGCAGGCGTGATGGTGGTGCTGCTGGTCGGCATGGTCGCCTTCTTCCGCAAGCGCGGCTGGCTCTAGCTACATACGATTCTGCGGTGACCACACAGCGAATCTGGGCGCCGTGGCGCCTCGAGTACGTGAAGGACGCCTCCAAGGACAACGAGAGTCAGTGCATCTTCTGCGCCGCGATCGCGACCGACGACGACGAGGCGAACCTGATCGTTCATCGCGGCGAGCGCTGCTTCGTGATCCTCAATAAGTTCCCGTACACGAACGGACACCTGATGGTGGCTCCGTTCGAGCACGTGGCCACGCTGCAGGCCCTCGACGCCGACACGACGGCGGAGATGATGGCCCTCGCCCAGCGCGGCATGACCGCGCTCGAGTCGAGCTACGCCCCCCACGGCTACAACGTCGGCGTCAACCAGGGCCGGGTCGCCGGTGCCGGCGTCGAGCATCACATCCATATGCACGTCGTTCCCCGCTGGGGTGGCGACACGAACTTCATGCCCGTTCTCGGCGATACGCGCGTGATGAATCAGACGCTCGAGGACAGCTACGCGACCGTCCGCGAGGCCTTCGGCTGATGGCGATCACCGCGCCCCCGGCCGGAATTTTCAAGGCCTACGACATCCGCGGCGTCTTCGGCGAAGAGCTGGACGCCGATACCGCCCACCTGATCGGCCGCGCCTTCGCCAGGGTGCTCGCAAGGCTGCGGAACAAGGAGGCCTCGGAGCTGCGTGTGGGCCTGGGCCGCGACATGCGCCTGAGCGGCCCGGAGATGGCCGCCGGCGTCCGCCAGGGCCTTGTCGACGAAGGCGCCACGGTGATCGACGCCGGGCAGGTCGCAACGGAGATGACCTACTACCTGGTCGGCTCGCGCGAGCTCGACGGCGGGGCGATGGTCACCGCCTCCCACAATCCCAAGAAGTACACCGGGGTGAAGCTGCTCCGCGAGGGCGCCCTGGCGCTGTCGGGTGACGCCGGGATCCAGGACGTCCGCAAGGAGATCGAAGCGGGCCTGCCCGAACCGCCCGGCGGAGGGTCCGTCGAGGAGGTCGACATCTATCCCGACTTCCACAAGCACATGCTCGCTGCCATCGACAAGGAGGCGATCGGCCCGCTCCGGATCCTGGCCGACGGCAGCGACGGCATGGCCGGGCCGATGGTCGGGCCGCTGCTCGACCAGCTCGATCTCGACGTGACTACGAGCCGCTGGCAGCCGAACGGCGACTTCCCCGAAGCCGGACCGAACCCCTTCCTGGAGGAGAACCGCCGCATGCTCGTTGAGCAGGTCAAGAAGCAGGGCGTCGACCTGGCGATCGCCTGGGACGGCGACGCCGACCGTTGCTTCTTCATCGACGACGGCGGCAGCTTCTGCGACGGCGACTTCGTCTGCGCCCTGCTCGCCCGCGCGACGCTCGCCAAGCAGCCGGGCTCGACCATCCTCTACGACCCCCGCTCCAGCCGGGCCGTGCCCGACACGGTCGCGGCGGCCGGCGGGAAGTCCGACCTGAGCCGCGTGGGCCACGCCTTCTTCAAGATCCGGATGCGCGAGACCGGTGCCGTGTTCGGCGGCGAGGTCTCCGGGCACTACTACTTCCGCCACTTCTTCTGCGCGGACTCGGGGACGATGCCGGCCCTGCTCATGCTCGAGCTCGTCTCGCGCGAGGGGCGCTCGCTTTCCGAGCTGATGGCGGAGTTCCGCTCCAAGTACTTCATCTCAGGCGAGATCAATACGGAGGTGGCGGACCAGCAGGCGAAGATGCAGGAGATCGAGGAGCGCTTCTCCGATGCGGAGATCAGCCACCTCGACGGCGTCTCGGTCGACTATCCCGACTGGCACTTCAACGTGCGGCCCTCGAACACCGAGCCGCTCCTGCGCCTCAACCTCGAGTCGCTGGTCTCCCCCGAGGACATGGAGGCCAAGCGGGACGAGGTCCTGGGGCTGATTCGCGCGTGAGCGCTGATGCCGCCGAGACCGACCCGGCGGTCTGGGAGCGGATAACCGAGGCGGGGATTCGCCTGCTGCGGATCCCGACGCCCTTCCAGGTAGGTCGAGTCAACACCTACCTGCTCGAGGACGAGCCGCTCACCCTGGTCGACTCCGGCCCCAATTCGGGCAAGGCGCTCGATGAGCTGGAGCACCAGCTGGACGCTCTCGGCCATGGGATCGAGGACCTCGAGCTGATCATCGTCACGCATCAGCACATCGACCACCTCGGGCTGGTCGACATCGTCGCCAGTCGGTCGGGGGCCGATGTGGCCGCAATCGACGTGGCGGTTCCCTTCCTCGAGAACTTCGGGGACGACGCCGAGCGGGACGATGAAGAGGCCGCGGCGCTGATGCGCCGCCACGGGATCTCCGAGGAGGTGGTCAGCGCGCTCCGGCAGGTGACGGGCAGCTTCCGGGCCTGGGGATCGAAGATCAAGGTGGACCGCCCACTTCGCGACGGAGAGGTCCTCGAGTTCCGCGACCGCGGACTGGAGGTCCAGCACCGTCCGGGCCACAGCCCCTCGGACACGCTCTTCTGGGACTCAGAGCGCCGGATCCTGCTCGCCGCCGACCATCTGATCAAGCACATCTCCTCGAACCCGCTGATCTCGAGGCCGCTCGACGGCTCCGGTCAGCGCACACAGGCGCTGGTCACCTACCTGGAGTCGCTGAAGAGGACGCGCGAGCTCCCGGCGGAGATCGTCCTCGCCGGCCACGGTGAGCCGATCAACGACCACGTCGCGCTGATCGATTCGCGCTTCGCGATGCACCAGCGACGGGCCGAGAAGCTCTACGGGCTGATCTCGGAGGAGTCGCGAACCGGCCACGAGCTCGCGCAGGCGATCTGGGGAGACGTGGCGGTCACGCAGGCCTTCCTGACTCTCTCCGAGGTGATCGGACACGTCGACCTGCTCGTCAACGCCGGCTACGTCCGCGAGGTCGAGGACGGAGAGGTCGTCCGCTACGAGGCGATCTCCGACACCCCGGCGGACCGGCTCGGCGACCTCATCCCGGGCGGTAACCCGGTCGCCGCCGGGGGTTAGAAGACACCGTGCCGCCGACGATCGCCCCTGCCCAGCGAGAGCCCGAGCCCGCTGCGCAAGCCGTCCCCCTCGCACCCGATGCGGATCGCAAGAGGATGCTGATCATCGTCAATCCGTACGCCACCACGGTGTCGGATCGGCTCAAGAACCTGGTGGTCTACGCGCTCCAGGCCCGCTATGACGTCGAGGCGGTCGACACCGAGGCAGCCGAGCACGCGATCGAGATCGGCCGGGAGGCCCGCGCACGGCGGCTATGACATCGTCGTCGCCTTCGGCGGCGACGGGACGCTGAACGAGGTGGCCAACGGGCTGGCGGGGACCGACGTGCCCGTCTCCGTGCTCCCCGGTGGCTCCACCAATGTGGTCTGCCGGACCCTCGGGATCCCCAACGACGTCGTCGACGCCACCGAGCACCTGATCGGCCTGGCCGACGACTTCCGGCCGCGCAAGATCGACCTCGGCCGCTGCAACGGCCGCCACTTCGTCTTCGCCTGCGGCGTCGGGCTGGACGCCACGGTGGTCAAGCGTGTCGACGCCCATCCGCTGCTCAAAGCGCGCGCGCGGCAGTGGTACTACACCTGGGCCGCGATCTCCGGCTTCTACCGCCACTACCTGCGCAACCCGGTGAAGCTCGAGCTCGAGATCGCCGGGGAGACGCACGAGGGCGTCACCGCGATCGCCCAGAACTCCGACCCCTTCACCTACTTCGCCAACATCCCGATCCAGATCTGCGAGGACATCGGCTTCGATGACGGCACGCTCTCGATGGCCCTGCTCCATCGCGCCAAGCAGCGGGACATGCTTCCGATCGCGACCCGGATCCTGAGTCGCAGGATGCATGCCACCAAGCACCGGCAGATCGACGAGTTCGACGGCGTCGCCGAGGCGATGGTCCGCTCCATCTCGATGGACGAGGACGACCAGCCCAGGCCCTTCCCGGTGCAGGTCGACGGCGACTATCTGGGCGAGTACACCGAGATGCGCTTCTCGGTGGAGCCCGGAGCGCTCACGATCGTCGCGTAGCGGCCACCAGGCCGCGCCGCTACTTGACGCTTCGCGGTGAAGTTGACCTTCGTCTTGCCCTCTGAGCAGAGATCCTGCGCGAAGAAGTGGTAGATCGCGTATCCCTCGATCTGGTTCGAGCTCACGAACTGGCCGTGGATCTTGTCGATCTTGTTGCCGAAGAAGGTGTGCGTGATGGTGAACGTCCGGTTTCGCCCGAGCTTCTTGCTCGAGGTGCCGTCCTGCGTGAAGACATCGGTCGAGAGGCAGAGCCCGCGGGCGACGATCGGCTCGGTGGTCAGGGTCACCTTCCCCTTGCTCACCGTGAACTGGAGCCGGCGAAATCCGGTCGCGACTGCGTCCTGATCGGTCTTGCCCGAATAGGTGCCGCGCTTGATCGCCGTCCCGGCGCCCGCGGTCCCGGGCGCCACCACGACGAGCGCCGCGAGCACGCCGAGGGAGAGGACGAGCACGGTCGCCCTCCCGAATCGCCCCTTCCTGCGAAATGTCGTCACTGGGGTCTGCTCTCCTCTCCGGCCCCCCGCGCTCTGACAGTATCGCGGACTTGGCCAGCCAGGACCCTAACTGCCGCTTCTGTCAGATCATCGCCGGTGACGAGGCGGCTCACCTGGTCTTCGAGGATGAGCGGACGATCGCGTTCCTCGACAACCGGCCGCTCTTCCCGGGCCACTCGCTGCTCGTTCCACGCGACCATCACGAGACGCTCGCGGACCTTCCGGACGAGCTGGTCGGACCGCTGTTCGCGAACGCGCGGCTGCTCTCGGTCGCCGTGCCGAAGGCGATGAGAAAGCCGGGCTCGTTCGTGGCGCTCAACAACGTCGTCAGCCAGAGCGTGCCTCACCTGCACGTACACGTGGTCCCGCGCAAGCCGAAGGATGGCCTGCGAGGGTTCTTCTGGCCGCGAACGAAATACTCCTCGGAGGAGGAGATGCGCAAGGTCGCCGAGCGGGTCCGGAAGCGCCGCCGAGGAGCTCTAGTTGAGCTTCGCCTTGGCGCTGACCGGCGAGCCGAAGGGGATGTCGGCGGTGACCTTGACCCTTGGCGGTGCTCTTCCCCTTGAGCTTGCTCTTCCCGGCCTTGCTGAGCTTCACGGTCTGGAGGCTCTGGCCGGCGGCGAGCGACGGCCGGTCGCCTTGCCGATCGTCGCCTTGCCGAGCTTGGCGTGAGGGTGACGCCGTCGACCTTGGTGGTCGGCGGTGTTCGCTACGAGGACCCCTTCTTGATCGACCTTGGCGAGCTTCTTGCTGCGGCACCTTGATGTGCCGATGCCGGGCGCGCCTGGGCGGTGCCGTTCGCGGTCACGACGAGGGTCGCCTCCATCGTGGTCGGGTGAATCGTGCAGAAGAAGGTGTAGCTCCCGGCGGTCAGGTACTGCGTGCCCTGCACACCGGTGGTCCCGCCCGAGATCGTCGGGGTGCGGAAGAGCGCCTTCCCGTCGGGACCGTTCTGGTGCGCGGTGACGTTGTGGGTGTCGCCGTTGACCTGGAACGGCACCACCTCGCCCTGATCAGTCGTGTAAGTGGGGTTCGCGCCGCCACTGCCGCCGCTGAACGTATCGTCGGCCTCCCCGACGACCGTCTGGGAAGCGGCAAAGGCGATTCCGCCGGCGAAGAGCACGCCGCCGACTATCAAACCCGCGACCAGTCCCAGTCGCTTCAATCCGTCCCTGGACTTGTGCACCACAGCGAGTTATACGCCAGATCGGCTCCGCGGGATTGCCGCGTGAGTCAGGCGGTCGGGGTGACCCGGTAGGCGTCGAAAACGGAGTCGACGTTACGCAGGCGCGAGATGCACTGCTTGAGCTGCTCGGTGTCCCCCACCTCGAGGACGAACCTGTTCTTCACCATCGGGTGCTTGGTGGTGCAACGGGCTTCGAGGATGTTGAGGCCGGCCTCGGCGAAGGTGCGGGAGAGATCCTCGAGCAGGCGGGTGCGATCCCAGGCGTCGACCTGGAGCTCGACCCGGTAGGAGGACTCGTTGTCTCCGTCCCAGCTCACCTCGGTGAACCGCTCGGGTGCCTTCTTCAGCGCCGCGACATTGCGGCAGTCCTCGCGGTGCACGGTGATGCCGCGCCCGAGTGAGACGTAGCCGACGATCTGGTCGCCGGGGACCGGGCGGCAGCACTTGGCGAGGCGGACGGCGACCTTCTCGACGCCCTTCACCTTGATGCCGAAGCTGGTGGCCTCCTTGGTGCGGCGCCGGGCGTCGTCGGTCCCCTTGATCAGGCCCTCGGCGGGCTCCTCCTCGACCGCCTCCCCCCGCTTGAGGCGCTGCATCACCTTGTTGGTGACGACCTTCGTCGAGATCTTGGACTGGCCCAGGGCGATGTAGAAGTCGTCCGCCTTGCGGAAGCCCATCTCGCGGATCACGTCGACGAGCAGGGGCGAGCCGGCGAGCTTCGGATAAGGAAGGCTCCGCTTCTTGAAGGCGGTGGCGAGCTCGTCGCGGCCCTTGTGCTCGGCGTCCTCGCGGCCCTCGCGCGAGAACCACGCGCGGATCTTGTTGCGGGCCCGCGTGGTCCGGACGAGCTTCAGCCAGTCCCGGGAGGGACCGCGACCCTGCTTGGCCGTCAGCGCCTCGACGATGTCGCCGCTGCGCAGCTGGTAGTGGAGCGGCACGATCTTGCCGTTCACCTTCGCGCCGACGCAGTGGTGACCGACGTCGGTATGGATCGAATAGGCGAAGTCGAGGGGCGTGGAGCCGGCCGCCAGGTTCTTGACCTCGCCCTTCGGGGTGAAGACGAACACCTCGTCCTCGAACAGGTCGACCTTGAGCGCCTCCAGGAACGCCTTCGGTCCCTGGTCCTGCTCGTTCTCGATCAGCTGGCGCAGCCAGGTCATCTTCTCCTTGTCGGCGTCGCCGGAAGTGGCGCCCTCCTTGTAGATCACGTGGGCGGCGATCCCGTACTCGGCGAGCTCGTGCATCTCCGGGGTGCGGATCTGGATCTCGAGCGGACGGCCTTCCGGGCCGATCACGGTGGTGTGGAGCGCCTGGTAGGCGTTCGCCTTGGGCATGGCGACGAAGTCCTTGAAGCGGCCGGGCAGCGGCTTCCAGAGCGAGTGGACGATCCCGATCGCCCCGTAGCAGTCCTTCACCGAGCCGACCAGGACGCGCATCGCGGTCAGATCGAAGATCTCGTTGAACTCCCTGCCCTTGCGCGTCATCTTCGTGTAGATCGAGTAGAAGTGCTTGGCGCGGCCTGAGATCTCGGCCTCGATTCCCACCTTCGCGAGCTCCTTGGCGAGGAACTTGCCGGCCTCCTCGACGTAGCGCTCGCGCTCGGCCCGCTGCTGGGCGACGAGCTCCTTGATCTCGTCGTACTTGCGCGGGTGGAGGGTGGCGAAGGAGAGATCCTCCAGCTCCCACTTGATCGCGTGGATCCCGAGGCGGTGCGCGAGGGGAGCGAAGATCTCGAGGGTCTCGCGCGCCTTCTCCTGTTGCTTCTGCTTGGGGAGCGCACCGATGGTGCGCATGTTGTGGAGGCGGTCGGCCAGCTTGATCAGGATCACCCTGACGTCGGTGGCCATCGCCACCATCATCTTGCGGTAGTTCTCGGCCTGCCTCTCGTCCCGGCTCTTGAAGGTGATCTCGGTGAGCTTGGTGACACCGTCCACAAGCTGGGCGATCTCATCGCCGAAGTCATCGCGGACCTGGTCGAGGCTCGCGCTGGTGTCCTCGACCGTGTCGTGGAGGAGCGCCGCGCAGAGGGTGGCCGTGTCGAGCCGCAGGCCGGCGCAGATCCGCGCCACGCCGAGAGGATGCGTGATGAAGTCCTCGCCAGACTTGCGCTCCTGGCCGGCGTGGCTCTCGCAGGCGAAGGCGAAGGCCCGCTCGAGCTCCTGGCGGTCGATGGGCTCTGCGGCGTCGGCCTGGTGCTCCTCGATGACCGCGAAGAGGTCGCCGAGCAGGGCGCGCTGGTCGGCGGTCAGCTCGCGTGTGATCGAGTCGACACGGGGGGCGCTCGAGCGCCCGGGGGGCTCACCCACACGGGTATGACCGCGGCGATCGCCGTCGCGGACGGCCGGGCCGTCGCCCGTCCCGTCGTCGTTCTCCTTGTTCGCTACGCCTGTGCTCTGCTTCGCAGGAATCGGATGGCCTCCTGGTGTCTGGCGAGACAGTCCGCGTAGGCCCTGGATCGCCCCAGATCGGTCCTCTCCGAGGATAAGACCCGCAGCGCGGGGGCGCCGCGATCGGTCCCCCACTCGCACAGTCCGAGCTCGCTGAGAACACGCACGCAGCGCGCGGCGGTCTCCGGCGTCCGCGGGAACTCGGACTCCCCCTGGAGTAGGGCCCGCAGGAGGGGGCCCTCCGCCTCTCCCCCGCCTTCGGAAAGCGCTCGCCAGATCTCGCCGATCGGGACGCGCAGCTCCCACTCCCGGGCGAGCAGCCGCTCCGTCAGGTCCAGCTCGCCGGGGCCCCAGGCGAGATGGAGGTATCCGCGACCTGCGAGTGCGAGGCCCTCCAGGGCCTCGCTCGGCGGCGGATCGATCACCACCACATGGCTGAAGAGGCGGACGGCGTCCGGTCGCCGCGCGATCGCGGTCCAGTCCACCAGCGCGAGGCCCGCCCCGGGCGCCTCGCGCAGGGTCGCGTCGAGCGACTCGGCCCCGCAGCGACAGCAGGCGATCCGGGGAGGCGCTGCGCCGAAGCGCCGTGGGTCGGCGGCGGACGAGGCGAGCTTCGACCGGCGGGCGGCGTCTGCGCAGACGGCGAGGACCGACTCGCCGCTCGAGATCAGCTCCGCCAGCGAGGCGACGGCGGCACCCCCGCGGCGATCGACGAGCTGACGCCGCGGACCGTCGGCCCCACGGACGCCGAGCAGCGCCGCGGGCCGGCCGTCGGCGATGCTCGCCAGCTCGTGCTCGAGGCGAGGCCACCATTCGTCGTCGGGGGCCGGGCAGCCGTCGCCACAGGGGCGTCGGCCCGAGTCGATCTCCGCCTGCTCGAGTGGGTAGAGCTCGCGAACGACGACGCGCGGCTGCTCCGCACCGTTCCAGCGGTCGACCTCGAGCTCCACCGAGAGATCGAGCGGCTGGTCCTCACGGCGCGTGATCTCACCGTTCATGCCGAAGGCCACGCCGGCCGCGCGGCCAGCCCCGCTTTCGAGCTGGAAGCGCGAGTGCTTGCCCTGATCGCCGAGCGGGCGCACCTCGCGCAGGCGGCCGGAGGGCACCAGCAGACGCGGCCCGGGGTTGCCCATGCCGAAGGGTCCGAGACTCTCGAGCTGGCGGGCGAGATCCATCCCGATGCCCTCGCGGCCGACTCCGACGAGCGCGTCGAGGTGGTCCGTGCGCACGAGCTCCGAAGGATCGATCTCCGCCGCCGCATGCGCGATGAACGCCTCCCGAAAGGCCTCGAGGTTGGCGGTATCGAGCTCGAGACCGGCCGCGGCGCGGTGGCCGCCATAGCGACCGAGGTGCTCGGAGGTTGCGTCGAGGGCGGCGATCAGGTCGAAGCCTGGGATGCTCCGGGCGGAGCCCTTGGCTCGGTCGCCGTCGACCGAGAGCAGGACCGTGGGCCGAAAGTGGCGCTCCACCATCCGCGATGCGGCGATGCCGACTACGCCGTGGTGCCATCCCTCGCCGGTCAGGACCAGCGCGGGAGCGTCTCTCAGGGACTCCGGCAGAGCCGAGCGGGCCCGCATTGCCCCCTCCACCACCTTCTGCTCGGTCCAGCGGCGCTCGGCGTTGGCCTTGTCGAGCTCGACGGCGATCGCTGCGGCCCGTTCCGGGCTGTCGGTGAGCATCAGCTCGACCCCGGCGTCCGCCCGGTAGAGGCGCCCGGCGGCGTTGATGCGTGGGGCGAGTCGGAAGCCGAGGGCGCCGGCGTCGATGGCCTGCGGATCGACTGCGGCCGCGGCCATCAGGGCGCGGAGACCGGGGCGCGGGCTGTCGCGCAGGACTCGCAGCCCCTCGCGGACCAGGCGGCGGTTCTCGCCGACCAGCGGGACCATGTCCGCGACGGTCGCCAGCGCCACCATGTCGAGGTCGCGGTCGCAGGGGTGGCGGCGGCCCGCGACGGTCTCGACCGCCCCATGTCCGGCGGCATCGCAGAGAGCGATGGCGAGCTTGTGCGCGACGCCCGCAGCACAGAGTCCCTCGAAGGGATACTCGGAGACGATCGGATGGATCACCGGGCAGTCCGGGAGGCGGTCTCCGGGCAGGTGGTGGTCGGTGACCACGACCTCGATTCCCGTGGAGCGCGCCTCGGCCACCTCCTCGACGGATCCGATACCGCAATCCACGGTGATCACGAGCTCCGTGCCACGGCGCCGGAGCTGCTCCACGCTTGACATCGTCAGCCCGTAGCCGTCCGCGAGCCGGTCGGGGATCAGCCAGTCGCAGGTCGCGCCCAGGGAGCGGAGGGTCGAGACGAGAATCGCGGTCGAGCAGACCCCGTCGACGTCGTAGTCGCCGTGGATCGTGATCCGGCCGCCGCGGCGTGCGACTTCGAGGATGTGCTCGCAGACTTCCTCCATCCCCCGGAACTCGGTCGGCTCGTGGGACTCGCGCGCTTCGAGGAATCGCCGCGCCGCATCGACCGTGCGGTAGCCGCGGCGGACGAGCGTCACCGCGACGGGCTCGGCCAGCTCCAGCTCAGAAGCGAGGCGCCGGACCTCCCCGTAGTCGTACGGGTCCGCCTGAAACGCTCGGGCTGGTCCCGTCGAGGCCATCCGCCCAAACTAAGTTCGCCCCCCGACGGAATCGGCGCCTTTGGCGAGAAATGGTGAGTTCCTTCGGATATCCCGAAGGAATTCACCAGAGGGCGGTGAGCAGTGAGCGGACCGTGGCCGCGACTCCATTTGGATCGTCAGTCACCTGCCTCCATGTGAAGCGGACCACCTCGAAGCCCCTCGTTCGAAGCTGATTGTCACGCGCGCGATCCTCCTCGAATGCCGATCTGGTTCGGTGGGTTTCCCAGCCATCGAGCTCCGCGATCAGTCGCTCGACGCGCCAAAGAAAATCCACCACGACCCCTTCGACCCGGACGTTCACCGCCGGTCGGGGAAAACGGTGCCGTCTAATAAGCGCCAGGAACCGAGCTTCGAGCTCACTGCGAGTGTGATCCGTGTCCAGGCCATCGAGCGGAAGTCCGAGGAACTCGGCTTGCCGCAGAGCCCGGGCGAAGACCGGGCCGGGGACCGTACGGCCCAGGTCGCGCAGGGTTCTTGCCGGCTTCGTCACGGGGATTGCGGTGCGAAGCGCCACATCGGCTGGGGAAAGAGTGGACGAGCGGTGCACCCGAATTCCCGGCCGACTCCTGCCCTCTCCTGCAACTGTCACGTGGGTCACCAGCGGATCCCTTTCGCCGCCACGTCCATCGGTCGGAAGCATGCGCCAAGCCCTGCGGCGCTGCTGTGACTGAGGGCTGCGCCGGGCCCACATGCCAAGACGGCCGCCATCCATCTGCCCTCATTGGCGAGGGCGCCATGTCCAACGGCATACACCCCGCGGTGAACGCGATGCAGGCGACCGGCAGAGACGCGATCCGAAATCCCGCTTTGGAGAAGACCAGCGCCGAGCAGTTGCTGGGTCGTCACAACGCCGTGCTGCCGTGCCGCGAGTCTCGCGACGTCGCTATCTGGGCGCCTCTTGGTGACTTCCTTCGGCATATCCGAAGGAAGTCACAAATCCGCCGATCTCTCCCCCTTCAATGCCGGTTTTCGGCGCGCCCGTACCCCCGGCGCGTACGAGGCATCGCGTGCGCCCCTCGCGTGGGCTACGCGGGGCCGGCGGGGGCTAGATGTGCTCCGCCTCCACGCCTGAGCGCACGCCGATCGCGTAGACGATCGCGAGGCCGATCACGCAGCCCGGGATCGCGTAGAAGGCCGTGGCGATGCTGGTGTCGCCGATGCCCTGGCCGAGGGCGATCTGGGCGATCGCGCCGCTCACCATCGCGCCGGTGGCAGAGCCCAGGAACGCGCCCACGATGCCGCCCCAGAACCGGTCAGGGACGAACACCGTGAAGTGCCAGAGGGCGACGCCCATCGTGAACCAGACCAAGGCTGCCATCAGCGATTCCTCCCGTGCTTTCGCTTGCGCTTTCGCCCGCCGCCCTGCTCGCGCACCCGGCGGAGGGCCGCGGCACTCGCCTCGCTGAGCTCGGGTCGCTCGGTCTGCGCTCCGCCGTTGCCGCCGGAGGCCCCCTCCCCGTCGCCGCTCTGGCCGCCGTCGCCACCGCCGTCAGGGGCGCCGACCGGCGCCGGTGGCTCGCGCCGCGCGGGGGCAGAGGGCTGCTGCGGCGGCGCAGGCTGGGGCGACTCGGGCTGGGGCGGCTGGGGCTGGGGCGGCGCGGGCTGGGGCGGCTCGGGCAGGACCCCGGGCACCTGCGAGCGGCTCGGCGCGGGCGCGGCCGGAACAGGCGTCTCCGCCTGGACCGGCTCCTCGCCGCCACCCTCCCGGGCGACCACGTTGTCCTCCGGGAAGGCGGGGACGCGACCCATCTGCTCCTCGATTCGCTCACGCCGGCGACGGTATGCGGGCTCACGCTCCTTCCAGTGGGTGAGCACCGGCGAGGCGATGAAGATCGACGAGTACGTACCCGAGAGGAGCCCGATCATCATCGCGAAGGCGAAGTCCCTCAGCGTCGCACCGCCGAAGATGAAGAGCACGGTCACCAGGAAGACGCTCGAGAGGCCGGTGATCAGCGACCGGGTGAGAACCTCGCTCATCGAGCGGTTCACGATCTGGGAGAAGGTCGCGCGCGGCAGCCGCGGCACGTTCTCGCGTATTCGGTCGAAGACGATGACCGTGTCGTAGAGCGAGTACCCGAGGATGGTCAGGAACGCGGCGACGGTGCCGCTGGTCACCTCCCTCCCCGTCAGCGAATACACGCCTCCCGTGATCAGGATGTCGTGGATCACGGCGATGATCACCGGCACCGCATATTTCGGCTCGAACCGGAACGCGACGTACGCGCAGATCACCAGCAGCGAGAAGATGATCGCCTCGATCGCCGACCTCGCCACCTGCTGACCGAAGGTCGGCCCGACGGTGGTGGCGTTGAAGCCGTTGGGCACGATTCCGTACTTCGCCTGCAGGGCAGGCTGGATCTTCTGGACCTCCTCCGGGCTCGCCTTCGAGTCGATCTCGAAGGTGTTCGTGCCGAGCTGCTTGTTGTGCGCAGCGGTGATCTCGGCGTCCGTGATCCCCGCCGAGTCGACGGTCGAGCGCACTTCGTTCACCGTCGCCGCCTGCTGAAGCCCGACCGTGATCCGGCTCCCGCCCTTGAAGTCGATTCCCAGGTTGAGCTGCTTGGTCGCGAAGGCGACGGTGCCCACGAGCAGGATGCAGCCCGAAAGGGTGAAGAAGTACTTGCTGGCCCGGCTGAAGTCGAAGTGCCAGCGGACACGCTGCTCCGTGCTGGCCCCGAGAGCGGCGGGCGAGCGCATGAACCGGGCCCGCCCGAACAGACCGAGGAACGCCTGCGTGAAGACGACCGCCGTGAACAGGGAGGCGATCGTGCCGACGCCCAGGGTGAACGCGAACCCCTTCACGTTCGAGGTCGCCAGCGCGAACAGGATGAACGCCGTGATCAGCGTGATCACGTTCGCGTCGATGATCGTCGCGATGCCGCGGCGGTAGCCGGCTGAGATCGCGCTCAGCATCGATTTGCCGCCCCTCGCCTCTTCCTTGATGCGCTCGAAGATGACGATGTTGGCGTCGGCCGCCACCCCGATAGTCAGGATCAACCCCGCGATGCCCGGCAGCGTCAGGGTGATCGGGATCAGCTTGATCAGGGCGAAGAAGAGCAGCCCGTAGATGGCCAGCCCGACGACCGCGACGAACCCGAGGAAGCGGTAGTAGATGAGGAGGAAGAGGCAGACCAGGATCAGCCCGACGATCCCGGCCTTCAGTCCCTGGTTAAGCGCCTGCTGCCCGAGGGTCGCCGAGACCGTGGAGCTGGAGATCTGCACCAGGTCGACCGGCAGAGCGCCGATCTGGAGGATCTGGGCAAGGTCCTGCGACTCCTGCTGAGTGAGTCCCTGGATCTCGGCGCCGGTGCGCCCGTCGATCCCGTCGGGGTTGTCGACGAAGTTGACGATCGGCCGCGACTTGATCGCCTGGTCGAGCACGACCGCGAAGTGGCCCGAGTAGCCGGAGGCCGCCTGCGAGTTCCCCGCGACGCCTGGGGGAGCGCTCTGCAACCCGCGCTGGGCGATGGTCTTGGTGACGTCCGAGAACTCCTGCCGTCCCTTGTCGGTGAAGCCGAAGGTGACGTCCGGCTGGTTGAACTGGTCGAAGTTCGGCTTCGGGTCCGTGATGTCGGTGCCTGAGAGCGCCGGGCGGTCCCTGATCACGAACCAGGCCGCCGAGTTCTTGCCCGCGACCGTGTCCGGCGGGGCCGACTGTCCCTGGGCAGGCTCCTTCTCGACCACCAGCGTCCCCTGGGGAACGGTGAGGATCTGGGTGTTGGGCGGCTGCTTCTGCCCCGGCAGGTCCGCGAACAGGTCCCTGGTGTTGTCGGCCGGGCCCGCGATGTAGGCGTGTGTCTGGGAGTTGAAGAGGTAGTACTGCGGGCCGTTGGTCGTGCACTGGTTCTGGAAACACTCCGGCGTCTGTTTGGAGGCGACCTTGACGGCGTCGTAGTAGCGCGGGAATGAGGCCTCGCCGCGCGGGACGTTCGTGGTCACCGGGTTGGGGATGACGTTCGGCTCCCAGTCGTAGAAGTGGAGCTGCGCGGTCTGCCCGACCTGCTGGCTCGCGCTGGCGGCGTTGCTCACGTCCGGTAGGCCGACCCGGATCGAGTCTGAGCCGATCCTCGAGATCTCCGGCTCGGAGACGCCGAATGCGTCTGTTCGCTTGCGGATGATTTCGATCGCGCGGTCGATATCCGACCCGTTGATCGAGGGGTTCTGCGGCGTCGGCCGTGCCTGGAAGATCAGCTCGGTGCCGCCCTTCAGGTCGAGTCCGAGCGTGGTCTTCTTGGTCGCGACGACGATGCCCGAGGCCAGGATCAGCAGCCCAACGAAGGCGAGGACGAAGATGTTGCGACGGCGGTTGCTCACGGTGTTGAGGTGGTCACGCTAGCGGTCTGAGGCACGATCTCCCGCCCCCATTGCAACACAGCATGAGGCGTACATATTCGGCGTCGCTAAACCCCAGCATCGTCGGCGACCACAAACCCCATCGCCGGATCTACTCCGGCGTCAGGACGAGCAGCAGGCCGCCGTCGTCGTCATAGGCGGGAAACAGGTCCGCCACCGCCTCGGTCGGCAAATCGCCCTCCGCCCTCACAGCCACCCGCTTGCCGAGCGAGCGCACGCCCCACTCGAGCGTGGTCTCGATCGGATCGCTGTCGCCGTTGCCGTCGGTGTCGGCCGCCTCCCCGCCGTCACCCGGGTCGATCCACTCCAGGCCGAGAACGTCACGGACCGGGCGGCCGATGACCTGCTCGTCCTTCAGACCGGTGAGCTCGAAGGCGCCCTTGCCGAGGTCGAGGACCCTCGCCTGCTGGTCCAAGGTGAAGAAGGCAGCCCCCGGGGCGGGCATGTAGTCGTCCAGCAGCTCGAACAGGAAGCCGAAGCCGCATTTCGAGCAGCCCTTCGGGCGCGTCGAGAAGCCTGCGGTGCGCTCTCCGCTCAGCTCGCGGTTCCCACAGTTCGGACAGATGAAGTAGGGCATCCCTGTTTTCGAAGGCTAGCCAACCGACAAAGGCGGCTTCACCGTCAAAAGAGGCTTGCCATGCCCTCCGGGACGGGCAAACCGAGGTGCTCGTAGGCCCGTTCGGTGAGGACACGGCCGCGGGGGGTGCGCTTCACCATTCCCTGCTGGAGCAGGTACGGCTCGAAGACGTCCTCGATCGTGTCCGCCTCCTCACCGATCGCGACAGCGAGGGTCGAGAGGCCCACCGGCCCTCCCGCGAACTTGCTCGCCATCAGCTCGAGCAGCTGGCGGTCATGACGGTCCAGTCCGGCGCGGTCGACCTCGAGCATCTCCAGCGCGTCCGAGGCGAGCTGATCGTCGATCTTGCCCTGCCCTCTCACCTCGGCGAAGTCCCTCACCCTGCGCAGCAGCCGGTTCGCGACCCGAGGCGTCCCGCGTGCCCGAGAGGCGATCTCCTCAGCCCCGTCGGGGCTGACCTCGATGCCGAGGATGCCTGCCGAGCGCAGGACGATCTCCTGCAAATCGGCGGCCGCGTAGTGCTCCAGGCGGTGGGAGACGCCGAAGCGATCGCGCAGCGGCGTCGTCAGCAGCCCGGTCCTGGTCGTCGCACCGATCAGCGTGAAGGGAGGCAGGTCGAGGGTGACCGTGCGCGCGCCCGCGCCCTGGCCGAGCACCACCGGCAGGCGCCTGTCCTCCATCGCCGGGTAGAGGGTCTCCTCCACCGCCCTGCCGAGGCGGTGGATCTCGTCGATGAAGAAGACGCTGCCCGGTTCGAGGGAGGTGAGAAAGGCGGCGATGTCGGCCTTGCGCTCCAGGGCGGGTCCGGCGGTCTGCACCATCGGGACGCCGAGCTCCGCGGCGATGATGTGGGCGAGCGAGGTCTTGCCGAGCCCCGGGGGGCCGGCGAGCAGGACGTGGTCGAGCGCCTCGCCGCGGCGCCGAGCCGCCTCGATGAAGATCCCGAGCTGCTCCGTCACCTGGACCTGGTTGACGAAGTCCTCGAGCTTCGGCGGCCGGAGCGAGCGATCGAAGTCGTCATCCGCGCCGGCGGTACGGGCATCGTGGATCACGATCTCCTCGTCGCCGTCGATGCCCGGTGTCCGGATCCCCTTCCCAGGCTCCACGCTCATGCGGCCTTCGCCCCCGCCGCGCTGCGGAGCGCCGACTGGACGATCTCCTCGGGGCTCTCGCCAGCCGCGCCGGAGAGAAGCTTCTCGGCCTCGGGTGGCGTGTAGCCGAGATTGAGAAGGCCTTCGCGGGCGAGTGAACGGGCGTCCTCCTCGCCTGGGGCGAGTGCCGCCTCATCCGTGTCGCCCTCGATCTCCCCCGCCACCTTCTCGCGCAGCTCGACGATGATCCGCTCCGCGGTCCGCTTCCCGACGCCTGGGACCGCCTGAAATCGCTTCGCGTCTCCGGCGGCGATCGCCCGCAGCAGCTCGCGCACCGAGCCGCCGGAGAGGACGGCCATCGCGACCTTCGGCCCAACGCCGCCGACCGAGATCAGGTGCAGGAAGAGATCACGCTCCTCCTCACTGGCGAAGCCGTAGAGGCTGAGCGAGTCCTCGCGCGCCACCAGGTGCGCGTGCAGCGAAGCGTGCGTGCCTCGCGCGGGCACCGCCTTGAGCGTTTCCGCCGAGACGGCCAGGCGGTAGCCGACCCCGCTGGCGTCGATGACGACGTAGTCGGGACGGCGAACGAGGACCTCTCCGCTGACCGAGGCGATCATGCCTGGGGATTCTGCGTACGCGACCGGATGCCTTTATGCGGCGCGCGCCGCAGGCGCGACCCGATCCATGAGGCCCGCGTCAGCCCGCCAGGCGCTGGCTCGTCGCGAGCGCCGCCTGAGCGCCGACCCTGGGCTCCCCGAAGTGCGGGACGGCGTTCCGCGCCCCTGCGCTCCCGGCGTGACAGATCGCCACCGCGAAGGCGTCGGCCGCATGATCGGGTTTGGGCGGCTCGGGCAGGCCGAGCAGACTCGCCACCATCCGCTGCACCTGGCCCTTGTCCGCCGATCCCGATCCGCAGACCGCCTTCTTCACCGCCTGCGGCGTGTAGTCGAAGCAGGGCAGGGCGTGCCTGGCGGCGGCCAGCAGGGTGACTCCGCGGGCCTCCCCCACACTCACGGCCGAGCTCACGTTCCTGCCGAAGAAGAGCTCCTCGAGCGCCATCGCCTTCGGCTCGTGCCAGCGGATCAGCTCTCCGACCGAGTCGTGCAGGCGACTCAAGCGCTGCTCGGGCGAGAGATCGGAGGGGATCTCGATCACTCCACCGTCCAGCGCGACCATTCGCTCACCGGAGGTGCGGACGACGCCGAATCCGGTGTTGGCGATACCCGGATCGATACCGATGACGATCACGCCCTTTGATTCTCACTCGCCCCCCGGATGTCCTTCAACGGCGCCTTGGAAGAAAAAGGGGAGCAGCAGCGCTCAACTCGCCGCGGCGGCCTTCTCCAGGATCTCCTCGGGCACGTCGAAGTTGGCGTGCACGGAGTCCACGTCGTCGTGCTCCTCGAGGGCGTCCATGAGGCGGAGCAGCGCGGGGGCATCGCTCTCCCCCACCTCGACCGTGCTCTTCGGCTCCATCGAGAGCTCGGCCGACTGGACCTCGACTCCGGCGGACTCGAGGGCCGAGCGCACCGCGGCCAGATCGGAGGCTGCCGTGGTCACCTTGAGCAGGTCGCCGTCCTCGGCCACGTCCTCCGCCCCGGCGTCGATCGCCGGCATCAGGTCGTCCTCGCCGTAGCGATCGCCGTCCACCAGGATCACGCCCCGGTTCTCGAATTGCCAGGCCACGGACCCCGGCTCGCCCAGGCTCCCGCCGTGCCGCTCGAAGGCGTGTCGCACCTCCGATCCCGTCCGGTTGCGGTTGTCGGTGAGAGCCTCGACCAGGATCGCGGCGCCACCCGGGCCGTAGCCCTCGTAGACGACGCGCTCGATCGCCGCCGCATCGGCGCCCTCGCCGGTTCCGCGGTCGATCGCCCGCTGGATGTTGTCCTTGGGCATCGAGGCGTCGCGGGCCCTCTGCACGGCGAGCCCGAGCGTCGGGTTCGCGTCGACGTTGCCGCCCCCGTCGCGCGCGGCGACCGTGATCGCCCGCGCCAGCTTGGTGAAGAGCTTGCCGCGCTTGGCGTCGGCGGCGCCCTTCTTGTGCTTGATCGAGGACCACTTGGAGTGTCCGGACATGCCGTCGATTCTAAGAGGCGCCCGTGAAAGCGAACGGGGCGCCAGCCGGCGCCCCGTTCCCCTCCCCCAACTCGGGCGACGGCTACTTCGGGTTGCTGGCGGTCACGCTCAGCTTGAAGCAGTCGAGCGTGCCGGTCCCGTGCAGGTTGTTGTCGTCCATCACCAGCAGGGACCAGACGGCGTTGGTCGCCTTCTTGGCGCCCAGCCCGTTGACCAGGTTGAGGCTCTCCTGCGGCGCGAAGAACCCGACGAACGGCGCATTCAGGCCCGGCGTCGCGATCGAGGTCGGTGTCTGGCTGTCGAACGTAGTCAATCCGCCCGAACAGCCGGCGAATCCATTGCCGTAGTTGTTGCCGTTGCCGCCGACGTCGTGCGAGAGGTTGATCACCCCGCGCGGCGTGGCGAGGTAGATCTCCAGGTCGCTCGCGAACGGGTGGCTGATCCTGACGCCGACGTTCACGTCCTTGATCTTCCCTCGCGGGTTGAGGCCTCCGACCTTGACCGGATCGCGCACCAGCTGTATGGCCGCTCCACCGCCATCGGGGATGTTCAGCGGCACGCCACCGGAGGGCGCGCCGACACCCACTTCGTAGGTCTTGTTGATGACCTTCTTCCTTGCCTGCGCTGACGGTGCCGCCAGAACGAGACCCAGACTCAGGGCGGCGACGGCCACCAGGCCCAGCTTGCGTCCGAACATGCTGTCCCTCCTTGCGGTGCGATTCGCACCTTCGTGATGGAGGGCCCGCTCTCCCCGTCGGGCGCCCACCGTTTCCTGCCCGCTAGAACCCTATTTCGGGCCGAGGGTTGCGCCGGGAACGGCGCTCAGCGCTTCTTCTTCTTGCACTTCTTCTTCTTGGCCGAGCTCGCCGAGCGGTGCTTCTTCTTCTTGCACTTCTTCGCGGTTTGTACCGCCGTGTAGCTGATGGAGATCGACGCGGCGCGGGTCTCGAGGCCCGTGAAGATCCCCGTCACGCCGACCCCGAACGCAGAAGAGCCGCCACCGCCGCCGGCCCCTCCGGACATCCCGTTGCTCCCGGCGGCGCCGCCACCCCCTCCCAGGAAGCCGCCTCCTCCGCCGCCACCCTGACCGGCACCGCCCGGACCATTGGTCCCGCCGATGCCACCGAGCCCAAAGTTCCCCGCAGCGCCGTTCTGCATCGCTTTCGTCGCAGTCCCGCCGGCGCCAGGGGAGTTGGAAACGGCTCCCCCGCCACCGTGTGAACTGGTGTCGTTGCCCGATGACCCGGATGCGCCGGCGGCGCCACCCGCGCCTCCCGTCACCGTGCTGCCGTTGTCGCCGGCACCGGCACCGCCGCCGCCCCCAGCGATCACCAGACGAGAGGAGAGGGTGGCGCCAACCGATCTGGAAACGGTGCGAACGTCGGAACCGCCGCCGCCCCCGGCTCCCGGGAAGTCCAGCGGGCCAGCCGAGGGCCCGCCTGCGCCACCACCGTTGAAGCCCCCTGGCCCAGCCGTCCTGGTCTCTGTAGGGCCGTCACGCTTGAGACTGGCGCCAGCCATCGTTGCTGTGGGGCTGCCGCCGACCCCGCCGACCTCGACATAGAGGACCTGACCGGGAATCACGGTCACATCAGCCGCGGCAAACCCGCCCAGACCGCCCGTCACTGTTCCTAGGGACGCTCCGGGCGCTCCGATCGCCTCCACGTGCACGCTCGAGACCCCGGTCGGAACCTTGAAGACCTGCTCGGCCCCGGTGAAGTTGAAGGTAACGGTGGTCTCAGCGTGTGCCGGGCCCGCCACGACCAGGCAGGCGAGCAACGCCACTGACCCCCCGATCAGGCTGCGGCGGACGAGACCCATCCGCGTATTCCTATCAGCCGCATCTCAGCCGTGCTTCTTCTTCTTGCACTTCTTCGCGGCCGGGGCGGGCGAAGGACGCCACGATCCCTCCGACCAGGCTGCGGCGAAGGACGCTCAACAACGCAGGCCCTCCGGGCATCACAGCCTCCAGTTCCTCAGGCCCCCTGTGACAACGACGCCGACCCTATATGCCGACCCTATACGGATCGGGCGGTGGGATTCAACTAGACGACGAACTGGCCGTCGCGCTGGAGCGGCTCGCCGTCGACCTCGATCTGGCCGCCCTTGCGGAGGTCGCAGATCATGTCCCAGTGGATCGCGGACTCGTTTACTCCGCCGGTCTCCGGATACGAGCGGCCCACGGCGAGATGCACGGTCCCGCCGATCTTCTCGTCGAGCAGGATCTCCCCCGTGCCGGCGGTGATCCCGTAGTTCGTGCCGATGCCGAGCTCGCCGAGGCGGCGGGCGCCCTCGTCGGTGTCGAGCATCTCGATCAGGAACTCCTCGCCCTTCTCAGCGGTCGCATCGACGACCTTGCCGCCCTCGAAGCGAAAGCGCACGCCGGACACGTCGCGGCCGGCGTAGGTGGCGGGCAGGTGGAAGGTGATCTCGCCATCGGCCGAGTCCTCGACGGGGCCGGTGAAGAACTCGCCGTCGGGCATGTTGTGCTCCCCGTCGGCGGCGATGAAGGTCCGACCCTCGATTCCCAGGCGCAGGTCCGTGCCGTCGCCGGTCACGTGGACCTCGGAGCGTCCCTGGATCCAGTCCGCCAGGCGCTTCGTCTCCTCCGAGGTCCGCGCCCAGGCCCCGACGGGATCGTCGTCGGTCGCCAGGCAGGCGCCGTAGTAGAAGTCCTCGAAGGCTGCGAGGCTCATCCCGGCCTCGGATGCGTACGCGTTGGTCGGGAACAGGGTGAGTGCCCAGCGGTAGTTGCCCTCGGCGCTCCGCTCCATCGCCCGCTTCATCAGCTTCTGGGTCGCGGCCTGCCGAGCCGCCTGGCGTTCGGGCGGCACCTGGGAGAGGGCGCGTGTGTTCTGGCTCGCCATCACCGCGATGCGGACGTCCGCGTTCTCGACCGCCCACTCCGCAACCGGCGAGATCCATTGCAGCTGCTCGTCGGAGGCGAGCTCGAAGTAGGACGTCGACTGCCCCTCCATCGCCATGTGAACGATCGGATTCCCGCCCGCCCGGAGGACCTCCTCGTAGACCGCCTGCAGCAGCGGCTCGGCGGCGGACTCTCCCTCGATCGTGCAGACGTCCCCCTCGCTCACCTTGGTGGAGTGGCGAACGAGGATCTGCGCGAGCGCCGTTACCCGTGGGTCCCTCATGCGGACAACCTAGCGATGACTGGGCTGCCCGGACCGCGCCGCGGTGCACATCGCCATGAAGGCGGCATGCAGCCGGCTGTCGTCGGTGAGCTCCGCGTGGAAGGCGACGGCGAGAACGTTGGCGTCCCGGACGGCGACCGGGTGACCGCGCACCTCCGCCAGGACCTCGACGTCGGGGCCGTGCTCCTCGACCCACGGGGCCCTGATGAAGACCGCGCGCAGGGGCTCGTCCCCGAGCCCGGCGATCCGCAGGTCCTCCTCGAAGCTCTGCAGCTGGCGGCCGAACGCGTTGCGGCGGCAGATGTAATCGGCCAGCCCCAGATGGCCGCGGTCGCAGACGATCATCCCGGCGCAGCTCCCGAAAATCGGCCCGCCGTCACGGTGATAGGAGCGGATCGCATCGTCGAGCCCCTCGCGCTCCATCCCCATCGAGATCGTCGTCGACTCCCCGCCGGGGATGACGAGGCCGTCCAGGCCGTCCAGCTCGGGCACCGTCCGGACCTCGGTGGCCTCGGCGCCGAGCGACGCCAGCATCCGCCGATGGGCTTCGAAGTCGCCCTGGAGCGCGAGCACGCCGATTCGCAGCTTCACTAAACGGGTTGCTCCTCGCCTTCGCCTACGGAGCACCCTCGCACGTCAAGTGCCGCGGCCCTGCAGCAGCCCGCCGTCGGCCGCCAGCGCCTCGATCTCGAGGCCGGGCATCGCGTCACCGAGCTCCATCGACGCCTGAGCCACACGCTCGGGATCGTTGAAGTGGGTGGTCGCCTCGACGATCGCGCGGGCGCGCCGGGCGGGGTCCTCGCTCTTGAAGATCCCGGAGCCGACGAAGTTGCCCTCGGCGCCGAGCTGCATCATCAGCGCCGCGTCGGCGGGGGTGGCGATGCCGCCGGCGCAGAAGAGCGGCACCGGCAGCCAACCGCGCTCGGCGACGTCCTGCACGACGTCGAGCGGAGCCCGATGCTCCTTGGCGGCGCCGGCGAGCTGCTCTGACCGCATCGACGCGAGCTGCTTGATGCCGTCGGTGATCTCGCGCATGTGGCGGACTGCCTCGACGATGTTGCCGGTCCCCGCCTCGCCCTTGGAACGGATCATCGCCGCGCCCTCGCCGATCCGCCTGAGCGCCTCGCCGAGGTTGGTGGCGCCGCAGACGAACGGCACCTCGAAGGCGAACTTGTCGATGTGGTTCGACTCGTCGGCGGGGGTGAGCACCTCGGACTCGTCCACGTAGTCCACCTCGAGGGACTGGAGAACCTGGGCCTCCGCGAAGTGACCGATCCTGGCCTTGGCCATCACGGGGATGCTCACGGCCTCCTGGATCTCCTTGATCACCGCGGGATTGGACATCCGCGCGACGCCACCCTGGGCGCGGATGTCGGCCGGCACTCGCTCCAGTGCCATGACCGCGCACGCCCCGGCGTCCTCAGCGATCTTGGCCTGGTCGGCGTTGGTGACGTCCATGATCACCCCGCCTTTGAGCATCTCGGCGAGGCCGGTCTTGACGCGGAATGTCGCTCGCTCGGGCACTGCGGACCCCATAGTAGAAGGCGGCCGCGGCGGGCCTCTCCGACGTCCCGATGAACTTCGTCCACGACGTTTGCCGCATTGGAGGCGGGGCAGACTTGCTCTTACCTCGCCGCACCGGAGGCGTGCTTCGAGGCTCCAACGGGAGCACCCTCGGACAACTGGCGAGGTGGCGTTCTTGACTTGGGGTCCTCCCCCGGACCCCGGTATCGGCTGCAGGTCCGGATCGCCCCCCGGGCCTGCGGCCCTATGTCCGGCTCCTATTTCAGCTTGAAGGCGCGGATGCGGTCGCGATGGGCGGCCTCGTCACGGGAGTACACACCGTGGGCGAGCGCCTGTACCAGACCCATCAGAGCCGCGTTGGAGCGGATGTAGGACGGACCGTTCGAGGAGTAGTAGAGGACCAGCTCCGAGTGCTCCGCGACGTCGGAGAGCGTCGAGTCCGTGATCGAGATGGTCCGGGCGCGGCGGTGGCGGGCCAGCTTCAGCGCCCTGAGGATGAGCGGATGCGCACGCCCTGCGGTGAGCACCACCAGCAGGGTGTCCTCGTCCATCCGCGAAAGCTTCTGGATGTTGTCCTGACTCGGGGAGGCGACGATCTCCGCTCGCACGTCGAGCAGCCCGAGCAGGTGGCGCAGATAGCTGGCGAAGAAGGCCATCTGCTCGACGCCCACGATCAACACGCGTCGGGAGGTGGCGAGCGCCGAGACCGACGCCTCGATCTGCTCGCGGGTCAGGTTGCGGGCCGTCTCCTCGATGTTCGAGTAGTCCGCGCCGAGCGAGGCCTCGAACTCGGAGTGATCGAAGTTGAAGAGGGCGGCCGCGCCGCTGCCGCCGTTGCCGTTCGGCTGACCCTCGGAGACCTTGTGGCGGTACTCCTCGATCGCCGCCTGCTGCAGCTCGGGATAGCCGTCGAACCCCAGGGCCTGGGAGAAGCGGACGACCGTCGACGAGGAGGTGTTGGCGCGGCGGGCGAGCTCCTCCGCGGTCTGGAAGGCCGCCTCGTCGAGGTGGTCGACGATGTAACGGGCCACGTCCTTCTGGGAGCGCGAGAAGTCGTCGAAGCGCTCCGTGATGAAGTCCGACAGGCTCTTGCGGGTGGGATGGGTCTTGGTCGCAGTCCGTGCCACGGGCGCTGATTTCGCTGCCCGCCCGGGTTTCCCTGCTTGCGTCGAGGCGAATGTGCTTGGATCGTCGCCGTGAGCCTCGATGGGCAGCTGCGGAGGACGAACCGGAACATGATCGCCTTCGACCTCGTACTCGGGTCGAGCGCTCTGCTGGCGCCGGCGCGCACCCTGCGCGTCCTCGGCCACGACGAGCCCTCCGACGACGCACGGGAGCTCTTCCGCCGCTGTGGGCCGATCTGGCTGACCTTTGCGGCCGCGCACCTGGTCGCCTACCGGCGCAACCGCGCCAAGGACTGGTGGGCGCTGTCCTGGCTGCGAGGCACGGAGCTGGCCACGGACATTCTCTGGTCGCGCTCGCCGGCGTTCTCCAGGCCGGGTGCTCGCGCCGGACTCTGGCTCGCCGGACTCAGCAACCTGGCGATGACGATCGGTTTCGCCTACCTCTCGGAGATGGAGTCCTAGCCCCTAGGCAGAGCCTGGGTTCGCGCTGCAGACCTTGAAGCCCACGGCGCGAGCCAGCCTCCTGCGCTCCGGGGCGCTCTGCACGACGGCCGCCTGGGCCGCGCCGTACGTTGCCGAATCCTGGTTCTCGGCCGCGTCCTGCCCCTTCTTCAACTGGTCGACCGCTCGATCCCGGGCGCTCAGGTAGCTGTCCAGCTGGGCCTTCAGCTCATCCGGCGGCTGGAGGTCGGAGAGCTTGGAGTCAGCGCTCTCGGCGGCCTTGACCAGGGCCTTGGTCTGGTCGGTCGCGTCCGAGGCGTTGGCCGGCGGGTGGGCCTGGATCTGGCTGAAGCCGCTCTGCTCCTGCCGGCAGATCTGATCGCCCTGCTGAATCAGCTCGGCGGCAGTCACCTGCTGCTTTCCCCCACCGCACATCCTGAACCGTCAAGCGCAAGGATCGCAACCAATGGCAGGACCAAGACGGAAATCGTCATGTCGCGGAACATCGGGACCCGACGACTCTAGCCACGGCCGGGGCGCGTGCTTCAATAGGACTTACCAGAGAAAGGAGGTGGTCCTAACTTGAATTCCATGCTTAACGGGACTCTGGAGGTGCAGGGCCGCTAGGCCCGGGCGCTGGGGAGTCCATCCGGAAGCGGGTGGTCTCTTGATAGGGCCCAGGGGACCGAGGGATGGCAACGCGGCCATCCGGCGGAATCCAACCCGGGCACCGGCGAGCGAAGGGAGGTGGGAGCTGTCCCGCCCACCGTCAATCCCAAGCCCGTTTCAGAACCGCGTTTAGAGAAGCGAAGGGCCACCTCCCAGAGGTGGCCCTTCGCGTTTTTCGGGCCTCGAGGGCTAGCCGCCGAGGTTGCTGACCCGGGTGTCCAGCTTGTTGACATCGTTCTGCAGGTTCTTGATGTCGGTCGCCTGGGTCGCCGTCGTCGTGTTGAGCGTGTTGATGCTGTTCTGGATCGCGTTGACGGAGGTGCGCAGGGAGCGCAGCTGCCGGTCGATGCTCGTGGCCGTCTGGGCCGCTTTGGTGCCTTGAGCCTGCACCTGGCCCTGGACCTGGGACGCCGTGGTCCCGAGCTGCTGCTCGAGCTGAGTCTGAGCGACCTGCGAGATGTGCTCGTCGCTCTTGTTGCCGTTCTTGGCGCTGATTCCGATGATGAGGCCGACGACGCCCACAACAAGGGCGACCCCGGCCAGGATCAATGCGGTTCGTGGATTCATGCGAGCGAACCTAGCCGCTCGCCAGGACGCTTCTCAGAGCAGGCCGATCGCGAGGCTGACGCACGATGGCGCCGATCGTCCCGAAGGTACTCAGGCGGGCGATGAAGTGCTGGAAAGGCCCGTGGTAGTCCACGCTCTCGAAGAAGAGGATCCCCACGACATGGGCCATGTTGATCAGCAGGATCACGGTGGCGATCAGGACGCGGGCGATGGTCACCGGTCCGTAATCGCCGTGCTCGCCGCCGGCGCTGACGATGGCGATCGAGATCACCGCCGCCGTCCCCAGCGCCGCCACCGCGATGCTGATCATGTCCTCGCGGCTGAGCGGCGGCATGTTCTCCGAAGCCCGCCATTCATGCTCGTGCAGTGGGTCGGCGTGCGCCATCTTCGACTCCTTGCGTCGCTGATTCCCTCTCTACCCGTTACGGCGCGACCGGAATCAGAGATTTCTCGTCGAGGATGTCCATCCCCGGGTCGGCCGTTCGTCTCAGGGGCGACACTTCAACCAAGGAGGTAACCCTCATGAAGTACGCGTTGCTGATCCATCAGGGCGACACCGCCAACCCGGACGATCCCGAGGCCTGGGGCGAGCTCTCCGAGGACGAGCAGAAGCAGATCTTCGCCGACTACCAGGCGATCAACCAGACGCCGGGGGTGACGCCGAACGAGTTCAGGCTCGGCCCCCCGGACGCCGCCACCACGGTCCGCGTCCAGGACGGCAAGACGCTGACCACAGACGGGCCCTTCGTCTCCGTCAAGGAGGCCGTCGCCGGCTGGCTCGTGTACGAGGCGGATGACCTCGATGCCGCGATCGAGCTCGCCTCGCGCATCCCGGCCGCCCGGATGGGGGGCGGGATCGAGATCCGTCCCATCGTCGGGGGCTGACCATCCTCGAGGAGGTCTTCCGCGACGAATGGGGGCGGGTGCTCGCCAGCCTGATCGGCTTTCTCGGCAGCTTCGAGCTGGCCGAGGAGGCCGCTCAGGAGGCCTTCGCGATCGCCTCCGAGCGCTGGCCGCGAGAGGGCACGCCGGACAACCCGCGCGCATGGCTGGTGACGACCGCGCGCAACCGGGCGATCGACCGGATCCGCCGCGACCGCACCCTCGCCGAGAAGACCAAGCTGCTCGACGTGCCGGAGCCGGTTGAGATGGAGATCCAGGACACCGAGATCCCAGACGAGCGGCTCGAGCTGCTCTTCACCTGCTGCCATCCCGCGCTCGCCCTCGACGCCCAGGTCGCTCTCACGCTCCGCACCCTGGGTGGGCTCAGCACCGCCGAGATCGCGCGGGCCTTCCTGGTTGGCGAGCCGACGATGGCCAAGCGGCTGGTCCGCGCGAAGCGGAAGATCGAGGAGGCGGGGATCCCGTTCCGGGTGCCCCCTCCCCATCTGCTCCCGGATCGACTGGCCGCCGTCCTCGCCGTCATCTATCTGATCTTCAACGAGGGCTACGGCGGCCGCGGCGACCTCGCATCGGAAGCGATCCGCCTGGGCGGGGCGCTGGTCGAGCTGATGCCGGACGAGCCCGAGGCCCAGGGGCTGCAAGGCCTGATGCTGGTCAACGACGCGCGACGCGAGGCCCGTTTCGAGGATGGGACGGTCGTCCTGCTGCGCGACCAGGACCGCTCCCGCTGGGACCTTGACGAGATCGAGCAGGGCAAGGCGGCGATCGACCGCGCGCTCGCGCTCGGCGGGCGCGGCCCCTACCTCGTGCAGGCGGCGATCGCGGCGCTCCACACCGACGACCCCCAGGACTGGCCCCAGATCGCGGCGCTCTACGGCGAGCTGTCCCGACTGACCGACTCGCCCGTCGTCGAGCTCAACCGGGCCGCCGCCATCGCCGAGGCCGGCGATCCCGAGGCCGCTCTCGAGCTGGTGGACCGGCTCGATCTCGACCGTTACCACTATCTGCACGCCACCCGGGCGGAGCTCCTCCGCCGGATGGACCGGGTGGAGGAGTCGCTCGCGGCCTATGACCGCGCTCTGGCGCTGGTTCACTCCGATGCGGAGCGCCGCTTCCTCGAGCGGCGCCGCGCCGAGCTCAGATCCCGGTGACCGCCTTCAACCTCCCCTTGGCGATCGCCGCCTCGAACTCCCTGTAGTCGGCCTCGTTCTGCTCGGCGTAGACCTCGGCAAAATCGGACATGGCGCGCTCGAATGCGTCACCCTTGCCGAGGTAGGAAGCGATCGCTATGCGATTCCCGGACCGGGCGTGGGCTCGGGCCAGCGTCCAACCGCAGAGCCGGGCATAAAGCCCCATAGTCGTCGGAGTCATCAACTCCACCTGTGCCGAGCCCTTGCCGTCCCAGAGCTGGCGGATATAGAAATCCCGAACCTTGCCGTCGGGTCCCTCCGCGGTCAGCCAGCCGAGGAAGATGTCGCTCGCCGCTTGCATGAGGCGCTGCCCCTCGACGACGCGGCGGCCCTCCTGATTGAACCTGCTCTTGCCGGCGAAGCCCTCTAGGACCGAGGCCTCGGCCTCCTTCGCCTGCAGGAAGAGCGGGTCCCCCTCGTCGCGGCCGAGCAGCAGCACGATCCAGGCGCGCGTGCCCACGCTGCCGACGCCGACCACCTTGCGGGCGAGATCCACGAACCGGTAGTCCTCCGCGAGGCGGCGCACATCGCCGTCCAGCGTTCGCCGGTAGGCCACCAGGAACTCCTGCAATCGTCCCACCACCGCCTTCATCTGACTGTCGTCTTCTGTCATCTCCTCGACCGGCACGATCAGCGGCGGGTCGCTGATGATGCGGAGCTCGCCGTTGACCGAGTGACAGAGCTTGTTGAAGGCTCGCAGGCTGTTCTTGCTCTCGGCCTTCGCGCGCGCCTTGTCAAATCTTCTCGCGGTTTTCTTGGTGACCTCGGATCGATATCGCTCGAGGGTCCCGACGTCGAGGCGCTCGTACCAGACGTCGATCGTGCGCATCGCGGCGAGCCGACGCATCTCGCGCCGGTACTCGCGCGCGGCCTCGGCCACCGCCCCGCGCCGGTCGCGCTCCTTGAAGCCGAGATTCCGCCCGCCGATCGCGAAGCTTGCCACGAGCCGCTTCACGTCCCACTCGAATGGGCCCGGATGGGTCTCGTCGAAGTCGTTGATGTCGAAGATCAGCCGTCTGTCGGGGGCCGCGAAGACGCCGAAGTTGGATAGGTGCGCATCGCCACAGAGCTGGACGTTCAGATCGGTGTGCGGCGCAGCACCGAGGTCGGCCGCCATGATTCCTGCCGCGCCCCGGTAGAAGGTGAAAGCAGAGACGGACATGCGCCCGTGACGGATCGGGACGAGCTCGGGAACCCGGGTGCTGTCCTGCCCCTTCAGGATCTCCACCGGGCTTTTCCTCTTCGGGCTCGGCGCCCACTCACCCAGCGCCGAGCGAGATGTCCTGCGGCGGGCAGCTTTGCCGGCCGCCTCGCTCTCGCCCGGAGTCAGAGGCTCAGCCACGCGGGTCGTCCTGATCGCAGGGCATGATCACCACGGTTGATGCTCTCACCTTTTCCCCCTGATTGGAACGAGCCGTGAACGGCGCCTTCGTCTACGCCCTGACCGCCGCCCTCAATCCCACCCTGCTCGGGGCGACCACGGTGATGCTGCTCCTCGACCACCCCAAGCGGATGCTGCTCGGGTATCTGCTGGGGGCCCTGATGACCAGTGTGACGCTGGGGCTCGTGATCGTGTTCACGCTGGACGGGTCGGCGAGCACCGCGCAGCACACCCTGAGCCCGGCGATGGACCTGACCCTCGGGGCGATTCTCCTTGTGGTCGCCTGGATGATCCGCCCCGGCCGCGAGCCGAAGGAGGGCGGCCGGCTCGCCGAGCGGCGCCGCAGGAGGAAGGAGGCCAAGGAGGACAAGGGACCGCCGAAGTGGCAGCAGACGCTGAGCAAGGGCTCCGCGCGGACGACCTTCGTGGTCGGTGCCCTCCTGACGCTGCCGGGCGCCTCCTATCTGATCGGGCTGCACAAGATCGCCGACTCGGACCCAAGCACGGTGGCGGCGATCGGCGCAGTACTCGCCTTCAACGCGATCATGCTTGTGCTGATCGAGCTGCCCTTGATCGGCTACGTCTTCGCGCCCGAGTGGACCCCGCGGGCGGTCGAGCGCTTCAAGGACTGGTTCAGCCAGAACTCGCGCCGGCTCGGCTTCAGGGTCGCGCTGGTGATCGGCATTCTCCTGATCGTCAGGGGCCTGATCTACATCCTCTGATCGAGCCAGATGCCCGGTCAGCTCGGCCATGCTGACGCCGCAGAGCGCACCCACCAGGACGTCGACCGGGTAGTGCACCCCGGTGTGGATCCGCGAGTAGCCAACCAGGCCGGCGAGCACAACAAGCGGCGGTCCGGCCAAGGGAAGGACCCGGCCGGCACCGGTCGCAAAGGCGAATGCCGCCGCAGCGTGGCCGGATGGAAACGAGCGTGAGCGGGGCATCGCCACCTGACGGGCGCTCGGCACGAGCGCCCGGGCGCGATCTGGGCGACGCCGACGAGCCAGCGGCTTGATCAGGACGTTCACCACCGTGGCGGTGACGGCGACCGACGCCAGGCCCCTGATCGCGGCCCGGCGCCCCCCGGGCCCTCCGGCGATCGCGAGCACCGCGGACGCTCCGAGCGAGAGCTTCGAGTGGTCCGCGGCCCTGGACAGGACGCGCATCGACCGGTCGAGCAACGGGGTTTGCGACCGGGCGATCGCCTCGTAGACGGAGCGGTCCAGGCGATCCACCTCGGCCAACCACCCGTGCGGACCGTTCATCCCGGAGCCTGCGCCCTGCCCCCCGCGATCCCGACGAGCGCTGCGAGCCCCTTCCACAGGTTGTCCGGCATCGCCGCCGAGGGTGAAGCGCCGGGATGCGACCGAGCGATGCGGACGCGCAGGACGCCGGGACGGATTCGGAACCGCAACGGCGCCTCCAGCGTCACGGCCTCGCCGTCGATGCCGGCGGGAACCGGGTCGTTCGAGTCGACCTCGAACTCCGGCGCCGTCCATTCGCGCCACGGATGCTGCGCGAGCGGCCCGGGCTCCGAGCCGCCTGGCGCCGAGACAACCGTGATGCCGAGCAGGCCGTCGTCGATCCGTGGCCGGGTGCCCGATCCGACCGCCCTCCCGAGGCGGTAGCGGTTGTTGGAGACCAGTACTGCCACCCCGGCGTGGTGCTCGTGTCCTCCGGGCCCCGTCCATGAGAGGTCGAGTCCAGATCCCTCAGGGCCGAGCATGTCCGGCACCGTGTCCAGGATCGTGCGGAGCTTTGCCTCCCGATAGCCCGGTCTTTGCACCGCCTCCGCGTACAGGCCCAGCGAGACGTTGTTGACGAACACCTGCTCATTCACCTCCGCCAGGTCGACGCGGCGTTCCCCTCCCTCCACGAACGCCTCCAGCGCACCGACGACGTCGTCGCGGTCCACACCGAGATCGAGGGCGAAGTGGTTCCGGGTGCCCGCAGGCACGCACGCGTACGGGAGGTCCAACTCGGACGCGACCGCCGCGACCACCGCCTGCGACCCATCGCCACCTGCCATCGCCAGGGCGTCCGCCCCGTCGGCGACGGCCCCGCGCGCGAGCTCCTCCAGGTCGGCTCCCCGGGTCAGCTCGATCGGCTCGATGCCGCGTGATCGAGCCTCCTTTGCCAGCCCGAAGCGCTCAGCCTTTCCTCCGCCCGACTTCGGGTTGTAGAAGAGGACCGGGCGGAGCGGCCGCGGGGCCGGCGGCAGTGAAGCCTTCACACGGAACGCCGCCCGCGCTGCGCCCAGGCAGAGGATGAGCCCGACCGGGATCAGGACGGCTTCGGCGACATGGTCTCCATCGGTGACCAGCAGCGCAACCGGAAGAATCAGCGCCACCACCGCGATCCCGAAGCCCAACACCCGCGCAGCACCACGACGCAGCAGTCCGTACCAGCCCGCGGCCAGTGCGATCGCCACACACGCAAACACGATCAATCCCCGCGGGAATTGCTGCACGACGACGAAGACGGCGAGGAGGACGACCACGGGAGCCAGCACAACGGCCACGACCGCAGCAGCCCGCTGCTGGGCAGCCGGCTTGGGCGCACCCGCCCTATCCGAGGGCAGCCTCTACCTCCTGGATCGCCGCCTTCTCGTCGTCGCTGACCCGCTCGCCGCTCAGACCGAGGAAGCCCTCCTTGCGGGCCTCGGCCACGCGGTTCGCCAGCGCGACGATGAACTTCTTGTACTCGTCGGCCTCCTCCGCGGTCGCCTTCTCCTTGAGCAGCTTCACCGCGTCTCGGATGTGCCCGAGGGATGCCTCCTTGAGCTCCTCCGGCGAGTGGTACCGCGTGTGGTCCATCTCCGGCTTCGCGTTGACGATCTCGTCGAGCAGCTCGCTCTCCCCGTGCTCCTTGCGGGCCTCCGTGTACGCCTTCGCCATCGAGAAGCTCTCCCGGACCGAGCCTCCGCGGTCGGACGCGATCACGATCAACCCGGCGCTCGGCGGTGCCTCGAGCACCAGCTTCCACTCATCCTCGGTGAAATCGGACTTCCCGGTCATTCACTCCTCCGTTCGGTTGTGCGGTTCCAGCCGAAGCATCACGGATAAGTTGGCTCGATGAATCTCGCTCCGGCATCGCGGCTCGGTGCCGACACTCTGACAGCGAGGGTCACCCGGGTGGTCCTGTGGGTGGCCGCGGTGGCGCTCCTGATCCTGGTGCTCGATTTGCTCGGCATCCCGGTCTCGGAGTGGATCCGCGACCTGTTCAGGAAGATCCGCGAGGTCCCGGTCTGGGCCGTGATCAGCGGCGTGGTCCTGCAGAGCGCCCAGACGACGCTCGCCGCGCTCGCCTGGCTGGCGATCCTGCGCGCCGCCTATCCGCGCGCCGGAATCACGTTCCGGCTGGTGTCTGGCCTCCTACGCGGTCGCGGTCGCGATGAACAGCTTCCTCCCGGCCAACATCGGCACCTGGGTGATGCTCATCATGTTCACGACCGTGATCGCGGGGGCCGCCTTCACGGCGATGCTCTCCGGCATCGCGGTCCAGAAGATCCCCTTCTCGGTCTTCAACCTCGCCGTCTACCTCTACCTCTTCCTCTCGGTCGCGGGGTCCTTCTCGATCAAGCTCGGCGGACTCGCCGATCACTGGGTGCTCGCCGTCCTGATCGCTGCGGGCGTCGTGCTCCTCTGCGCGCTTGCGACGAGGCTCTTTCGCAGGCATTGGGCGAAGCTCCGCGAGCAGTTGCTGGTGGGCGGGGCGATCCTCGGCAGCCCCCGCAAGGCGCTCACCCGCCTGGTCCTGCCGGAGCTGGGGAGCTACCTGGCACGGCTCGGGATCATCGCCGTTTTCCTCGGGGCGTACAGCATCCCGGTCACGTTCCACAACGTCGCGGCGGTGACTGCCTCGAACTCGATCTCGAACAGCGTCTCGCTGACGCCGGGAGGCGTTGGTGTCACTCAGGCGATGAACAGCGCCGCGCTCAAGAAGGACACCAGCGCAGGCAACGCAACCGCCTACTCAGCCTCCCAGCAGCTGATCACCTCCGCGTGGAACGTGGTGTTTGCCGTGATCCTGGTCTCTTGGGTGTTCGGCTGGTCCGGCGGCAAGGACCTGGTCAAGGCTCCTATGAGGAGGCGAAGGTGAAGAGCCGGGAGATCAAGGAGAAGCGCCGGGACCGCCACCCCAGGGCTGAAAAGCCTGAAAGGATGTCGCTGTGGGATTCGACCAGTACCACGAGCCCCCGGACGAGCTCCCCGCGGAGACCAGGACCTTCGCCCGTCTCTGCGCCTCCCTGACCGAGGAGGCGGAGGCGATCGGCTGGTACGAGCAGCGCCTCGCGATCGAGCCCGATGACGCGGCCACGGCGATCATGCGCGACGCCCAGGGCGAGGAGTTCAAGCACTTCTGCATGGACCTCGAGTTCCTGCTGCGCAAGACCCCACTGTGGCGCGAGATCGCGCAGGGAATCCTCTTCCAGGAGGGGGACATCGTCGAGCACGGCGAGGAGGCAGAGGAGGAGGCGACCGAGGACCAGGCCGCGAAGGGCGCTCCACTCGTCGGCAGCGAGTCGCTGGGCATCGGCGGATTGCGCGAGGACGCGCGATGAGCCATCTCCTGCGCGAGAAGGCGCCGATCACGGCGGCCGGCTGGGCGCTCCTCGACTCCGAGGCGCGGGAGCGGCTCGAGCCGGCGCTCGGCGCGAGAAAGCTCGTCGACTTCTCCGGCCCCCACGGCTGGCAGCACTCGGCGGCGAACCTCGGCCGGGTCGAGAAGCTCTCCGGCGTCCCCTCCAAGGGTGTCGACGCCCGCCAGCGGCGAACCCTCGGGCTGGTCGAGCTGAGGGCGCGCTTCTCGGTGTCCCGCTCGGAGCTCGAGGACGCGGACCGCGGCGCTGTCGACGTGGACCTGGATGCTCTCGACGAGGCGGCCAGAGCGATTGCGGCAGCCGAGAATGCGGCGGTGTTTCATGGATGGAGCGCGGCCGGGATCGAGGGGGTCGCCGAAGCCTCGACCAACAAGTCGATCGCGCTCGGCAAGGACTGCGAGCGGTATCCAAACCACGTGGCCAAGGCGGTCGACGCGCTGCGCGCGGTCGGGGTCGACGGCCCGTACGGGCTCGCCCTCGGTCCCGAGGTCCATACGATGGTCCTGGAGACCAGCCAGCACGGCGGCTACCCGCTGCTCGAGCATATCCGGGAGATCGTCGGCGGCCCGATCGTCTGGGCGCCCGCCGTCAAGGGCGGCGCGGTGGTCAGCATGCGGGGCGGCGACTTCCTCTTCGACAGCGGGCAGGACCTGTCGATCGGATACGAGAGCCACGACGCCGAGGCGGTGCAGCTCTACATCGAGGAGAGCTTCGCCTTCCAGGTGGCGACCCCCGAGGCGGCGGTCCCTCTCACGCCCTAGCGCCGGCCCCTTCGGCCGGAGACTACTGTCGGTGTCGCCGGCCCGCCTTCATCTTCCCTTCGAGGCTGCTGAGTACCCCCGATCCGGCCGCGCGGGCGACCGGGTCCCCGCCCGGGCCCCGCAGGATCCAGGCGAAGCCGACCGCGATCAGCGCACCGGCGAGCGGACCGACCAAGTAGACCCAGTAGCTCGAAAAGTCACCGTCCACGAGCGCCGGACCGAACGAGCGAGCCGGGTTCATCGACACTCCGCTGACCGGCGCGGCCCACAACCCCGCAAGGGCGATGTAGCCACCGACGCCGAGCGCCGCGATCGCACCCACGTTCTGGGCCGCCGAAGCCGTGCCGAGGATGACGCTCACCAGGCCGGCGGTGAGCGCGATCTCCATCAGCAGCGCCTGCCAGTTTGCGTAACCCGGACCAGGAAGAGTTGCGCCCAGGTGCCCGACGTCGCCGAACACGGCCAGCAGGAACAAAGCCGCCAGGGTCGCGCCAACCAGCTGCACGATGATGTAGCCGGGCACGCGCAGCCACGGGAAGTCGCCGCGCATCGCGAACGCGAGCGACACCGCAGGGTTCAGGTGGGCGCCCGAGACGGCGCCCATGAAGAGGATGATCGCCATCACCATCAGTCCGGGGGCGACGACCGCAGAAGCGAGGCTGATTTGCCCCTGCGCGTGGAGCAGGCCGCCACCCGCCGCGACGAACACCAGCAGGAATGTGCCCAACAACTCAGAGAAGAGCCTGCGCCACTCGAGCGCCGGATCGTCCCACTCCTGGCGGGAACCGAACTCGAGTGCCAGCCGGTGGCGAACGCGCTGCGCCGATTCGTCGGTGGAATCGGGGGGCTCGGCGGAAGGCTTACCAACCGGGTCGACGATTCAAAAACGATAGCGCGCGCGTAACCCTCCCCAGCGGAAGAGATTTAGGACTTGTCTTGGGCATCCCTTGTCGTTTAGGTTCACCAGATCGGTGTGAGGTGGCTCGGGTCCAACGAGCCGGCCCGTTATCGGGCCACCCGAGGGAGAGGTGAGGTAGAGATGGCGAGAAGGGTCAAGTGTGTCGTCTTGGCGTGCGGCGTGATCGCAACCGGCGTCTTGATGCCAGGCAGCGCTTCCGCAAATTTTCCGGGCGCCAACGGCAGGATCGCCTTCGTCCACCTTTCCGGGGCCGTGGGGGGCAGTCAGGACATCTTCACGATGAGCCCGAGGGGTCGGCACCGGATCCAGCTCACCCAAGGCCCCGCCGATGATGCCTTTCCGAACTACTCGCCCGACGGAGAGCGGATCGTCTTCACCCGCGGTGCAGCAGGTAGCGCCGGGGTCGGCCAAGCCTGGATCATGAACCAGGACGGCAGCGGTCAGAAGCAACTCACGCACGGCTCGCCCACGGTGGAAAGTACGACCTTCTCGCCTAATGGCACGCGGATTGCGTTCACCCGCGGAGACGGTGGCTCTACGCAACTCTGGACGATGAAGGCGGACGGGACCGACCAGACCCAGCTCACGTTTCCAGGTCCCAATGGCGATCACGTCCATGGACCCACCTACTCGCCCGATGGGCAGCTAATCGCTTTCTCCCACCATCACGGGGCGGTTGGCGCCGACTATCACGGCATCTCGGTGATCAGGCCCGACGGAACGGGCGAAAAGGCGCTGACGATGCCTTCGGCCGCCACGGACGACTTCCAGCCCGACTTCTCGCCCAATGGCAAGAGGATCGTCTTCGACCGCTACAACCAGGTCCAGGACGATCTCTACGTGATGAGGACAAACGGCTCAGGTCTGAGGGCGCTGACCAACACCAGTGACTTGGAGCTCTCACCGGCTTTCTCGCCAAACGGGGCCAAGGTGGTCTTCGAGCGTGACAACGCGGACTTCACGGTTGCCAACGTCGTCGTCGTCGATTCACGCGGTCTGAACCGGAACGTCACCCCGCTCACGATGAACGCGGTACCGGTTCAGGACTTCGAGCCGGGCTGGCAGCCGCTCCCCTGCCATCGGAGAAATAGCGCTTAGGACGAAAGCGGCGGTGTCGAAATCACACCTCTAAAGGTGGAAGGGGGTGACGGCTAGTGCAACGGGGGCGGCTCGCCCTCCGCGGTTCGCGCGAGGATGGGATCCCAGCCGCAGACGTCGCAGGAATGGCGGAAAGCCGAGTGGGCGAACTCCAGGGCCAGCGCATGCGGGTCAGGAGCCTCCCGGATGTCCTTCCAATCGAGCACGAACTCACCGAGGTCGGGATCCCAGTGGGCGGGCTCGGGATCGAGCTCCGCGTTGGCAAACCCCTCCGCCGCCGGATGCGCGAAGGCGAAGAAGGCGGCTCCGTCGTATTTGCGGTCGCCGGGCCACCAGCCGATCTCGATCTGCTCGGCGTCCCCGCCGTTGCGTGAGATGAAGTCCTGGGCGGGCGGCTCGGCCGGCTTGCCCGAGAAGAGCGCGACCGCGAGGTCGAAGGTGCCCCACCAGGCGTTCACCGGCGTCGAGCGGCCCCGAAAGGAGGACCGGAACGCACCGAGGACGAGCGCTGCCTGGGTCGCGGCAGTGAAGTAGCTGACGACGCTGTCGGGATCGTAGGTAGCGTGCTCCCGGTCCTCGTCCAGCGGAACCTCCCACGGCACCTCCTGCGGCGTCGGGTTGATGGCGACCGCGCCGGCCAGCCGCTCCACCGCCTCCAGAACCTCGCGCGTCACCTCCGCCACCGGCCGGTTCGGCGTCAGCGCGATGCGGGTCTCTCCTCCAGCGCTGTGCTCGACGAAGGCCTCGTGAGTTCGCAGGTCCAGCCCCGCGGCGAGCGTGCCCGAGCCATCCGGTGCCGGGAGCACGTTGGTCTCCCAGCCGCGTGGGGTAAGCCGCAGGGCGGCGTGCTGGAGCTGGGGCTCCGGCGGGGCGAGCTCGACGGAGAGCTTGCCGAGGACCTGGGTGTGGGCATGCAGCGTGTCGCAGGTCGCGCTCCACGCTTCATAAGAGAGCGACGGCCATGCCGAGGCCATGGCTAGCCGATCAGCCTCTCCACGCGGTAGACCTTCTCGCCGCGAGGGGTCTCGACCGCGACCGCTTCTCCTACGGCGGTGTCGCGCAGCGCGCGTCCGACCGGAGATTCGATCGAGAGCTTTCCCTGCGCGAGGTTGGCCTCGGTCGACCCGACCAGCGTCCAGATGCTGCGCTTGCCGGTCGACTCATCCAGCACCTCAGCGGTGCGGCCGAACGCGAACGCTCCCTCGGGAGCATCGCCCGCTTCCACCACCGTCGCCCTGCGGAGCCTCTCCCGCAGCCGCCTGATGCGCGCCTCGAGGTGGCCCTGGTCGTCCTTGGCGATGTGGTAGTCCGCGTTCTCCTTCAGGTCGCCGAGCTCGCGGGCCGTCTTGATTCGCGCGGCCATCTCGGTCCGAGCGGCGCCTTCGAGCTCCTCCAGCTCTGCGCGCAGCGCGACGATTCCCTCGGGCGTAATCGACTCGTTCGGACTCGCGTCGTTCATCTACCCACCGAGGGGTGAGGGCGGGATGCGTGTCTCGCCGTGCACATCGGGAATCAGCATGGCGAAGTCGTCCACGTAGCACCACGACCACTCTTCCCCTGGTTCGAGCGAGCGGATCAGCGGGTGCTCGCTCTCATGGGCATGGGCGCTGGCGTGGCGGTTGGGCGAGTCGTCACAGCATCCGACCTTCCCACACTCGAGGCAGATCCGCAGATGGAGCCACGGGTCGCCGGCCGCGAGGCACTCCTCGCAGCCTTCGACGGACTCGGGGAGCTGGGTGATCTTGACCTGATCGAGGTGTGTGCACGCGGGCATCGTTGGACCTCCTCCCGCTCAGCTTAGGGCGGCGAGACGCTCGTGGACCAGCCTGACAGCCATGGATCCCTCGCCCACCGCCGATGCGACTCGCTTGATCGACCCCGAGCGGACATCGCCGACGCCGAAGACACCGGGCCGGCAGGTCTCGAGGAACAGGGGCCGGTCTCCGCTGAATTCAGAGAGATCCTCGACGTCCCGGCCGGTGAGCAGGAAGCCCGCGTCGTCGGTCGCCAGCTGGCCGTCGAGCCACTCTGTGTGCGGGGAGGCCCCGATGAAGACAAACAGCGCCTTGGCGGGATGGGTGGATCGCTCACCGGTGCGCTTGTCCTCGACCGTGATGGTCTCGAGCTCTCGGTCCCCGTCCAGCTCGATCACCTCGGTGTTCCGGCAGACCTTCACCTTCTCGTTGCGCTCGATCTGGTCGACCAGGTAGCGGGACATCGACTTGCCGAGGTCGTCTCCGCGGATCAGGAGCCTGCAGCTCTCGGTGTGCTTGGAGAGGAACATCGCGGCCTGGCCGGCCGAGTTGCCGCCGCCGACGATCACCACCGACTCGCCGGAGCAGAGCTGCGCCTCAGCCTGGGTCGCTGCGTAGTAGACGCCCCCCATCTCGAACTCGTCCATGCGCGGCACGTCGAGGCGCCGGTACTGAGCACCGGTGGCGATCACCACGGATCGCCCGGTGGCCACCTCGCCGGTGGACAGCTCGATCTCGTGATGGCCGGGGGCGCTGCGCAGCTTCAGCGCCGTGGCCGGCGCGGTCAGGCGGACCCCGAACTTGATCGCCTGCACTCCCGCCCGCTGGGTCAGCTCGGTGCCGGACAGGCCCGCCGGGAAGCCCAGGTAGTTCTCGATCCGGGCCGAGGTGCCGGCCTGGCCACCAGTGGCGACTCCCTCGATGCCCTGGGTGTCGAGGCCCTCGGAGGCCGCGTAGACGGCGGCAGCCAGCCCGGCCGGGCCGGCGCCGACCACAAGGACGTCGCAGAGGGCCGGCGGAGGTCCCTTGGCGCCGATGCCGATGGCACGACCGACGTCCTCGTTCACCGGGTTGTTCAGGATGTCGCCCCCTGCCGGAATCACAACCGGGGTATCGGCGGGGCTGACCCCGAGCTGGTCGAGCAGCGCCTCCGCGTTCTCGTCCTCCTCCAGATCGATCCACTGATGGGGCATTCGGTTGCGCGCCAGGTACTCCCGCAGGCGCCGGGTATCCGGCGAGAACCGCGAGCCGATCAGCTTGAGGCCGGTCCCGACTCCGATCAGGATCGAGCGCCGGGCCATGAAGGCGCCGAGAAAGATGTCGCTGAGCGTCTTGTCCTCGGCGACGAGCTTTCGAAGCTCGTCGATCGGCACCTGGATGACCTGGCCGGCTTCCCTGACGACACCGGTGAGATAGAGCCGCTGCCCGGTGAGCATGGACATCTCGCCCAGGAAGCGGCCGCTGCCATGGACCGCGATGATCCGGTCCTCGTCGCCGTAACCCTGGACGATCGCGACCGAGCCCGACTGGACGACGAAGAAATCGCTGCCCTCGTCTCCCTCGGCGAAGAGCACGTCACCCGGCTCTACCTCCCGGACGGTGCCGAGATCGCGGAGCCGGCCGAGCTGCTCTTCGTCGAGGCGGGGAAAGGCGCCGTCGCGCTCCGGGGTCTCGGGTTCGCCTATCCCTATGGGCTCAGTTGCCGAGTCGGGCATGCATCAGACGATACGGAGGCGCGCAAGTCGCCGAGCGCTTCTCGGTCAAGACCCTCATTCCACGTCGTCTATCAGGTCCGCAACCGAGTCGACGATCCGCGAAGCGCGATAGGGGAAGCGATCGGCCTCCTCGCGCGCCGTGACCCCGGTCAGCACGAGGATCGTCTCGAGGCCGGCCTCGAGGCCCGAGACTATGTCGGTGTCCATGCGATCACCGAGCATCGTCGTGTTCTCGGAATGCGCCTCGAGGGCATTGAGCGCCGAGCGCATCATCAGGGGGTTCGGCTTGCCGACGAAATAGGGCGCCCTGCCCGTCGCCCTGCTGATCAGCGCCGCCACCGAACCCGTCGCCGGAAGCGATCCGCCGGGGCTCGGCCCGGTCGGATCAGGATTGGTCGCGATGAAGCGGGCGCCCGCGTCGATCAGCCGGATCGCCCTCGTGATCCGCTCGAAGCTGTAGGTGCGGGTCTCCCCGAGGACGACGTAGTCGGGGTCCCGGTCGGCGAGCGTGTAGCCGGCTTCGTGGAGTGCCGTCGTGAGGCCCGTCTCGCCCACGGCGAAGGCGGTCCCGCCCGGCCGCTGCTGCTCCAGGAAGCTCGCGGTGGCCAACGCCGATGTCCAGATCGACTCCTCCGGCACGTCCAGGCCCGTCAGCCGCAGCCGCGCGGCGAGATCGCGCGGCGTGTAGATGGAGTTGTTGGTGAGGACGAGGTAGCGGCGACCGAGCTCGTTCAACCTGGCGATGAAGCGATCGGCGCCCGGCACCGGCTCCTCCTCATGGACGAGCACTCCGTCCATGTCCATGAGCCAGGCGCGCGGCTCCGACTCGGTTGCCTCCTCCGTCACGCCCCCAGACTAAGTCACGCCCTCGGTCTCGGCGTCCGGCCGGCGGGCTTGCCGCACGCCGGTGAGCGACCGCAGGTATGCCCGCGTCAGGGTGTGGTGAATCCGCCGCTGGGTCGCGCCATAGAGCCGCGCGCCGAACCATGCGAAGCGGCCCTCCCCCCGCAGCGAGGGATAGAAGTCGCGCACCTTCATCGTGGCGCAGAGGCTCGCTGGATCGGCCCCCGTCCCGGCCGTGGAACGCTCGATCGTCAACCGCAGGAACGCTCCCTCCCGGCGGTGGCGTGACACCAGCAAGCCGCCGGTGAGCGGCCAGGTAATCGATCCGCCCTCCGGGCGCGACTCGTAGGTCCTCCGGCCGAATCGCAGCAGGGCCAGCCGGGTCATCCTGAGCCTGAGCGCCATGCCCCCATCGGGCCCCTCCGTGACGTGGACGATCCCGAGCAGGCGCCGGACGATGAAAGGCCAGTAGCGGCGGGCCGCGGACTCCAGCAGGTCCTGGCCGGGAGTGGTCGGGCGATCACCGCCCGTGATCAGCTCGGCGGTGTCGAGGCTCTCGATCGGTCCGTGGGAGGAGGCGTGATAGGTCTCCTGCGGCTGCAGCCGCACGGCAGTGCCGTGGTCGCCCTCGAGATCGGGGTCCTCCGCCACCGCATCGAGCAGAGCCTCCATGAACCCAATCGGCGGATCTCGAAGCGCTTCATGCCAGATGCGTCCCGCACCGTGGTGGGGGTCGAAAGGCCCTCGATCAGGGGGCGCGCGACTCCGGCGTCCACCGGCGTGACCAGCCCGATCCAGAGGGATGAGAGCTTCGGGGTCAGCAGTGGGACAGCGAGGCGACGGCGTGGCCGCAGCCCAAGGGCCTCGGCCATCCTGTCGAGCATCTCACCGTAGGAGAGGACGTCCGGGCCCCCAATCTCGACCTCCATGCCCTGCGCCGGCAAGCGTTCTGTGGCCTGGGCCAGGTACTCGACGACGTCGTCGATCGCGATCGGCTGCGTGGGGGTGCTGAGCCAGGCAGGGGCGATCATCGCCGGGAGCCGCTGGACCAGGTAGCGGAGCGTCCGGTAGGACTCGCTCCCCGCCCCGACCACCATCCCGGCCCGGAAGTAGGTGAGCGGCGGCCCGTGTTGGGCGAGCAGCTCGGCGGTTCGCTGGCGGCTCCGCAAATGCTTGGAACGGGGCTGGTCCCCCAGGCCACCGAGATAGACGACTCGCTCGACGCCCTCGCGCTTCGCCATCTCGGCGAAGTTGCGCGCGGCGTTTCGCTCCTGATCCTCGAAGTCGCCCTTGCCTCCCACGGCCCATCGCGTGCACCAGGTAGTAGGCAACGGATGCGCCCTCACCTGCACCGACGAGCGACTCGCCCTCCTGCACGTCTCCGACGTGGAGCTCGAAGCCGCGGTCAGAGAGCCGTTTCGCCCGGGCTGAATCGCGGACCAGACAGCGCACGTTCCAGCTCCGCCTGCGAGTGCCTCGGTGAGCCGCCCGCCGATGAAGCCGGTCGCCCCAGTGACCAAGGCGGTGCGCTGATCGTGCTGGAGAGGGCCGTCCGCGGACGGTCGCGAGGCGATCAGTTCACGCCCGAGAGGGCTTCGCGGGCAGCCTTGATTCGGAGATCCTCCACCCGATCGCGCTGCGACTCGGCCCGGTGGATCAGGGCCTCGATCTCGGCTTCCGGGAGCCGCCCGTCCCCATCCGCGATGGCCTGCAGCGAGCGCCAGAGCTCGAGCTTGCCGGTGATGCCCATCGTCAATCCCTCCAGCTCCAGGACGCGGCTGAGCGGCGAATAGCCGACGAGGCGGCCGTTGGGCTTCAGCCGCATGCCCTTCTCGGCCACCCAGGCCAGCCTGAGCCGGAGCTGTTTCTTGCGAATGCCCAGACGCTCCATCAGCTCGCCGAGCTTCGCCTTGTCCCCTTCTATCTCCGCTGCGATCTCGGCGACCTGCTGACCGTACTCGTTGCCCTCGTTCTGGCGCACGATGCGGCGGGCGAGTGAGCTCCCCACCACCGAGCCCGCCAGGTGATCGTTCAGATAGATGCCCAGGTACTTCTCGTCAGCCACCCAGTAGCCCTGCCCGGGAACTCACTCGGTCAAACGACGGTCGCACCGGTCAGTGGCTGTGCTCGTGATCGTCCTCTAGGCCCTTCTCGTGCGCATGCGAATGGGAATGCACGTAGTCGCCGTGGCTGTGCTCGTGCTCGTGCTCGGTGTGCTCGTGGTCATGGCCGGTGTGGGCGTGCTCATGCTCGACCTCGCCATGGGAGTGCTTGTGGCTGTGCGCCACTTCGTGCTCGTGCTCGTCGTGGTGGTGGCTCATCTCCGGCTGGCCTCCTTTCGTGCGCTCGGATCGCAGCTCCGCGGAGCAGCTGCGACAGAGACCGAGGATAGGGAAGTGGGTGAATCTCGCCTCGTAGCCGAAGCGCCTGCGGATGGAGCGCCTGATCGATTCGAGTCTCGCCGGATCGACGGTGGTCACCCGCCCGCAGCGCTCGCAGGCCAGGTACTCGCGCTCCGCGCTTCCGACGATCGCGTACAGGCCGGGACCATGACCGATATGGACATGGCGGACCAAGCCGAGCTCCTCGAGCTGGACCAGGTTCCGGTGAACCGAAGCAGCGTCCATCGGCGTCCCCGTCACCGCCCATACCGCCGGCCAGATACTCGGCGGAGACCGGTCCCTCTGCCCGGAAGAGTGCCTCGAGCACCAGCCGGCGCGCGGCGGTGACCCGGTGACCGCTCGCGCGCAGTTCCTCGCAGCGCGCCACTCAGGTCGTCCACGCGGATCGGTCGTCTGAACGGAGAGAGGCTCATCCCGCCTGCCCCGAGCTGGAACGCAGGTCCCCCGACCACTTTCGCTCGATGTCGCCGAGATGCCAGACCGCGAGCGCGATGCCCCAGGTGAGGAGGAAGAGACCGACGATGGCGTAGCCGACGAGGTTCAGGTCCAGGTTGGAGACGAGATCCCAGGGCATCCCGGTCAGGCTGAGCTTGTCCGCCAGAACCGACATCAGCTCGATCGTCCCAATCAGGAGGGCCACTGCCACCGAAAGCCCGGTCACGGTCAGGTTGTAATAGATCTTCCGGACCGGCTGGGAGAACGCCCAGCCGTAGGCGAAGTTCATGAATGCCCCGTCGATCGTGTCCAGGAGTGACATGCCGGCGGCGAACAGGATGGGCAGGCAGATGATCGCGTAGAGGGGGAGCCCGCTCGCGGCCGCACCCCCGGCCAGCACCAGCAGTGCGACCTCGGTGGCGGTATCGAAGCCGAGGCCGAATAGGCAGCCGAGCGGATACATCTGCCATGGCTTGGTGACCGCCTTCGTCGCGCGGCCGTAGAAGCGGTTCATGACACCACGCGATTCGAGCTGCTCCTCCAGCTCGCGCTCGTCGAAATGCCCTTCGCGCATCCGCCGGAAGATCCGGAAGATGCTGATCAGGATGATCAGGTTGAGGATGCCGATGATGAACAGGAAGGAGCCCGAGACCAGCGGCCCGATCAGGCCCGTCGCCTTGTGGAGAAAGGAACCGTCGTTCTCGACGGCTCCGCTCAAGCCCCGGACGCCGATCGTCACCAGGGCACCGAGGGCGAAGACGATCGTCGAGTGGCCCAGCGAGAAGAAGAAGCCGACGCTGAGCGGACGCTGGCCGTCGTTCATCAGCTTCCTCGTCGTGTTGTCGATGGCGCCGATGTGGTCGACGTCGAAGGCGTGGCGAAGTCCAAGCGTGTAGGCGGTCACCCCCACCCCAAGACCGAAGGCGCCGCTCGAACCGAGGCTGTAGCCATGGGGCACGACCAGGGCGATCAGGATGAAGAAGCCGGCGACTGTCAGACCGACGATCACCGCCGCCATCAGCGCGACCGTCCGCCACTCACTGGGGGACAGAGCGGCCCTGATTCGGCTCCAACGAGACGGTCCGATCAGCCTGGCAGTCGCGCTCTCCATCCGCACCTCCTGGGTCACCAGCAGACGCCGCCACCCTATTGCCGGAGCTCTGCAATTGCAAGCGGCTTGCGATTACAGCCCCCGCTGGCGCTTGACAGCCCGGCTAACTTTGGGTCGATGCCGAGCAAGGTTCTGTTTCGCTGTGAGTTCTGTGGGGTCACTCCCGACCCTGACACTCAGCGAGGCCTCGAGGCCCTCCTGCAGGAGTTGCTCTTCGGGGAGTACCTGGACGTCGAGCCCGGCCACTGGTTGATCTGGAGCGGCAACGGGATCTACGGGCGGGCCCGCTATGCCTGTGGGGATCACCGCGGAGAGCTCAAAGCCGATCTCCGAGAGGCCTACGGGACCCTCGGCTGGCACCCCTGGGCGATGGGACCGCATCCGGTCCAGCGGCGACGCGGACGGGTCAGCGCCCGCCAGCGCCTGGCGTCGGGACGGTCCTCGCGCTGGAGCCCGACGGCCTGACGGGACGACACGGCGGGCAAATTCGTTAGGGTTACCTAATCGACGGAGCGTCTCCACCCAAGACCACTCCCTCAGCCCTGCGCACGCCCTTCTGGATCGGGCTCGCCCTCTGCTTCACAGCGCTGATCATCTATTCGATCCTCAGCGCCAGGGGCGGAGTTCCGGACCCCACCGAGAGCCAGCACATGAGCCACGGCGCCGTGGTGATCAACAGCGCCCTGCTGGTCTTCCGCGAGGGGCTCGAGGCGATTCTCGTGTTCGCCGCCGTGATCGCCAGCTTCGTCGGCGCCAACAAGGTCAGGCAGCGGCCGGTCGTGGCCGGCTTCTTGATCGGGATCGGAGCATCGGTCGCCACCTGGTTCGCGGCGATCTGGTTCATCGGCGCACTGGGCGGTCCCGGCCTCGACTTACAAGCCGCCACCGGCCTGCTCGCCGTACTCGTCCTGCTGGTGGTGATGAACTGGTTCTTCCACAATGTGTATTGGACGGGCTGGATAGCTCACCACCATCGCCGGCGGAGGAGGATCCTCCAGGGCGCCCGCGGGGGCATGGTCTTCGGCCTCCTGGCGCTTGGATTCACCATTGTCTACCGGGAGGGCTTCGAGGTCGTCCTCTTCCTGCAGAGCCTGCGCTTGCAATACGGCTCAGGGACGGTCCTCGAAGGCGTCGCGCTCGGGCTGCTCTTCACCGGCGCTGTGGGCGCGCTCACCTTCGTCGCACATCGCAAGCTTCCCTACAAGCGAATGCTGGTGGCCACGGGGGTCACCATCGGCTTTGTGCTCTTCGTCATGGTCGGCGAAGGGGTGCAGGAGATGCAGCTCGCCGGCTGGGTGGGGACAACCTCGATAGGAGTGAGCTTCCCCGGTTGGATCGGGACATGGCTGGCGATCTTCCCGACAGTGGAGACGCTGGCTGCACAGGCGGTCGCCGTCGGCCTGGTGATCGGCTCATACCTGCTGGCCGAACACAACCGGGTCCGCGTCCCGATCAAGCGGGGGGAGGCACCCGCCCGCCACCCAGCGGAAGCCCCGGTTGGGGTCGAGCCGGTCCACGGCTGACGCGGCCGTCCGCTCAGCCGCGGCTCGCCGCCACCGCCGCCTGCCCGTAGGAGATGCCCCCGTCGTTGGGGGGAAGCAATCGCGGGAAAAGCACCCGGAGGCCCTCCCTTTCGAGCAGCTCGGCGGTGCGCTCGAGCAACAGGCGGTTCTGGAAGACGCCGCCCGATAGCACCACCACCTCGACCCCCGCGTGCTCTGCGGCCACCGAGCAGGATCGCGCGGCCGCCGCGGCGACACCGTTGTGGAAGCGGGCCGCGACGACGGGCAGCTCGACCCCTGCCCCAAGGTCGGCGAGCAGGGCGCGGATCGCCTCGCGGGCGTCGAGGACCTCCTCCCCGGGCAGCGGGTAGGAGGTTCGTTCGAACGGATCCGCCGCCGCCTCGAGCTCGATCGCTGCCTGGCCTTCGTAGTTGACCTCATCGCGGATTCCGCAGATCGCGGCGACGGCGTCGAAGAGCCGGCCGGCGCTGGTGGTCACGGGCGACGCCAGCCCACTCGCGGCCAGCTCAGCGACCTTCGTCCACTCGGCTGAATCGATCCGGCCGGCGAGCCGCGGGGGCAAGGGCGGCTCCGGGCCGAGTGTCTCCAGCAGCCAGGAACAGGCCATCCGCCAGGGCTGGGCGATCGCCCGCTCGCCGCCCGGCATGCGAACCGGGTGGAGGTGTCCGAAGCGCTCGAAGCCGGCCGCATCGCCGACCAGGACCTCTCCCCCCCAGACCGTCTCGTCGAGCCCGTAGCCGGTCCCGTCGAAGATCGCACCGACGGCGGGTCCGTCGATCCGGTGTTCCGCAAGGCAGGAGGCCAGATGGGCGTGGTGGTGCTGGACACCGACGGCCTCGAGCCCGTCGAGCTCGAGCGCGAACTTGGTCGACAGGTACTCCGGGTGGAGGTCGTGGACGACCAGCTCCGGCTCGACAGCGAAGAGGCGCTCGAAATGCTCGACGCCTTCGGTGAACGAGCGGAGCGTCTCGTAGTTCGAGAGGTCGCCGATGTGGTGCGAGACCCAGGCGCGTTCGCGCTTGGCCACGCAGAAGGTGCTCTTCAGCTCGGCCCCACAGGCGAGCAGCTGGCGCGGCACGCTGAGCGGAAGCGCGGACGGAACGTACCCGCGGGAGCGCCGCAGGAACATCGGCCGGCTCGCGACGACCCGAGCGACCGAGTCGTCGGTACGGGTGTGGATCTCGCGGTTCCCGACCAGGAAGAGGTCTGCGATCCCCGCCAGCCGCTCGAGCGCGTCGGTGTCGCGGTAGGCGATCGGCTCATCGGAGACGTTCGCGCTGGTCATCACCAGGGGGACGCCGGAGTCGGCCAGGAGGAGATGGTGCAACGGCGAGTAGGGAAGCATCACGCCGAGCTCCGGTGAGGTCGGGGCCACCGACGCAGCAACGGCGGCCTCCCGCCGGCGCGGGGCAAGCACGATCGGCCGCTCCCGGCTGACGAGCAGGGCGCCGGCATCGTCGTCCAGTTCGACCAGTTCCAGCGCCGCGTCCACCGAGGGCACCATCAGGGCGAACGGCTTGTCCTCGCGATGCTTACGGCGCCGAAGCTCGCCAACAGCTCCCTCGTCGTCGGCGCGGCAGGCCAGGTGGTAGCCGCCGATGCCCTTGACCGCCACCACCCGGCCCTCGGCGATCGCAAGCGAGAAGGCCTCGATCGCCGCTTCGGTCTGATCGGCGACGGCCCTGCCGGCCGGATCGAGCAGGCGGAGCGAGGGCCCGCACTCGGGGCAGGCGTTGGGCTGGGCGTGGAAGCGGCGGTCGAGAGGATCCTCGTACTCGGCGAGGCAGGCCGGGCACATCTCGAACTCCGCCATCGTCGTCAGCGGCCTGTCGTACGGAACGCCGCGGACGATCGTGAAGCGCGGCCCGCAGTTCGTGCAGTTGATGAACGGGTAGCGGTACCGCCGGTTCGCCGGATCGCGAAGCTCTGCGAGGCAGTCCTCGCAGGTGGCGATGTCGGCGGAGATGGCTGCCAGCGGCTCGCCCCCCTCCTCGCTCACGACGATCCGGAAGTCGGTCCCACCCGAGGGCTCCACCGCCTCCGGCGTGATGCGCTCGACCACGGCCAGAGGCGGCGCCTCGTCTCGCAGGCGTGAGAGCAGCGCCTCGAGCGCCGCGGGAGCTCCCTCCACCTCCAGCAGCACCCCGCGCGAGTCGTTCAGCACCCAGCCGGACAGCTCGAGCTCGGAGGCGAGGCGATAGACGAAGGGCCGGAAACCGACGCCCTGGACGGTTCCCTCCACCCGGACCCGCACCCGGCCACCCGACCCGACGGTCATCCCAGCTCGATCAGCTCGCGAAGCGTGTGGTAGGCGCTTGCCTGCGCCTCCTGGATACGCGGGATGTGCTGGGAGGGGGTGACGATCACATGGTCCGCCAGCCCCTCGCCGGCGACGCGGCCACCGTCGTAGCCGACGAAGGCCACCGTCACCATCCGCCGCCGCCTCGCCTCGACCAGGCCTTCGATGATGTTCCTGGAGCCGCCGCTCGTCGAGAACGCGATCGCAGCGTCTCCCTCCCGCCCGTAGGCGATCACCTGCCTCGAGAAGATCGGCTCGACCCCAACGTCATTGGCGATCGCGGTCAGGATCGAGGGGTCCTCGGTCAAGTCGATCGCGGCCCGGGCAGGCCAGCCCTGTGGCGCGCCGCGGAGATCCGCCACCAGATCCATCGCGTCGGTGGCCGAACCGCCGTTGCCGAAGATCAGCGCCTTCCGCCCCGACTGGAAGCAGTCTCGCAGAGCACCGGCCGCTTCCAGGAGCGCCTCGCGGCCCTCGGTCAGGGTCCGCTCGCGAAGCTCCCCGACCTCCTCCGCCTTCATCAGCACGTTCGAGCGCACGTCCTCGATCACCGGCTCGAGGGCCGTCTCGCCCTCCGAAAGGAACGGGTAGAGAAAGCTCGAGTGGCCCGTGTCGTGGACCGGGCCCGCCTCACGGCCCTCGAGCAGGCCGCGATGCTCGAAGAAGACATGGACGAGCTCCCAGAGCACGTGGTAGAGGGTCTCGGCCAGCTCCTGCCGAACGAACGGATCGTCGCTGGGGGGCACGAACTCCCACTCGGCGCCGCAGGAGGAGAAGGCGATCGTCTGGCAGCCCCGTTCGCGGCCGTTTCCGAGTGCAGCCGCAACCGACTCCGAACCGGGCTCTTCGGTGCCGAAGGCGATCAGGATGTCGTCCGGCTCGGCGATCAACTCCACCTGCTTCGAGATGGAACCTCCCTCGCGGGATAGGCCGATCGCCGGCAGCGCCCGTTTCCCGACGATCACGGGATGGACGAACTCGACCGCGATGTGCCGGACATCAGAGCGTGCTGCCGGGGAGGTCCCGATCGCGACCAGGCGCCCTCCGCGCGAGAATCGCTCGGCCATCCGGTGGCAGCAGCGCGCCACCCGATCGGCCTCGGTCTCGAAGAAGCTCCGATTCGCCTCGGTGCGCTGGGCCAGCAGGGCATCCAGCCGCCCCGCCGCAGCGACGGTCAAACCGCGGCGGCCTCCCGTGCCGCCACCCCGGAGAGCCACTCCGCGAAGGCCTCAGTGCCCTCTCCGGTCCTGGCGCTCACCTCCAGAACGCGGGCCGTCGGGTTGACCGTCTCCAGGTTGTTGCGCATCTTCTCGATCTCGTAGTCGAGATGGGGAAGGAGGTCGGTCTTGTTGATGACGACCAGCTCGCAGGCTCGGAACATGAGCGGGTACTTGAGAGGCTTGTCCTCGCCCTCGGTCACGGAGCAGATCATCGCCCGGGCGTCCTCCCCCACCCTGAACTCCGCCGGGCAGACGAGGTTGCCAACGTTCTCGATCACCAGCAGGTCGAGCTCGTGCAGGTCGAGATCGCCGAGGGCCGAGCGGACCATGTTGGCGTCGAGGTGACATTCCCCGCCGAAGCCGGCCTCGGTGTTGAGCTGGACGACCGGTATGTGCAGGTGCGCGATCCGGTCCGCGTCCATCGAGCCCTGCACGTCGCCCTCGAGCACTCCCACCCGCGCGTCCAGGGTCGGCAGAGTCGCCTCGAGCAGCGTCGTCTTGCCGGCGCCCGGCGCCGACATCAGGTTGACGACGCGAACGCCGGCGTGATCGAAGTCATGGCGGTTCGCCTCGGCGATCGTCGTGTTGGCATCCAGCGCGTCCTCCGCGACCTTCACCTTGGTGCGATGCATTCCGCCTCCTTTTCCTCAGTGACCTCGATCGACTCCACTTCGAACTCGGTGCCACTGGTCACCTCGACGTTGCTCCCCGAGCATGACGTACAGCGGAAGTCGGGCAGATCCAGCTGCCATTCGCGGGCGCAGTCGTTGCAGCGCAGCCGCGCCTCGAGGATCTCCAGCTCCAGCGCGGCGCCCTCGCAGACGCTGTCGCGTGAGCAGATGCCGAAGTAGAACACGAGGGACTCGGGGACCACCTGACGCAGGGTGCCGATCCGCATCTGGACCGATTCGACCCGGCGCCCCTCAGCGTGCTTGATGACCGTTTCCACGATTCCTGTGGCCAGGGAGAGCTCATGCATGGCTAGCCCGCCTCGTACGCCGCATCCGATTGGAGCTTGTTGAGCTCCTCGAGGACCACCCCGGCCGCTTTCTCCACCGCCGCTCTCACCGGTTCCGAGAGCTCCATCCCGAGGCTCTCCACGTCCGCCGGCTCGCAACCGACGACGACGACCTTCCCTGGCCAGCCGTGCACGGTCTTCACGAAGCGGAGCACGGTCTGGGGGTCCATGCCGTGAGGGCTGATCGGCTCGCCGTCCTCGATCGGCTTGATCGTGCTGGGGTCGGGCTCGATCACGTAGACGTCGCCCGGCTCTCCGCCCTGCTGGCTCACGTCCACGAGCACCATCGCGTGGTAGCCGCGCATGACCTCGTAGGCGAGGTCGAGACCTCCCGAGCCGAAGTCCTGCAGGTGGACTCCCGGAGGAGCGCCCATCTCGAGTAGACGGCTGACCACGCGCCCGCCGAACCCGTCATCGCCGAGCCAGGCATTGCCCACGCCGGCCACCAGGATCTGCTTCTCCATGTCCGGCATCTCCGGCTCCTCGAGGCTGGCGAGGTCCGGCATCTGCGGCTCGTAGTCCCTACCCGCTCATGATGGGACCGGCTCCACCTCATCGGCGAAGAAGAAGAGGTATCGGCCCGTCTCGCGCAGCAGGTCCTGCCCCGGGTCGTCGTCCACGGTGACCCCGAGATAGACGCGGTCGTCGTAGCCGCGGTAGATCCTCTCCACCGTCGCGGTGCGGCCGTGGAGGATCTTGTCGTAGACGTCGCCCTCGGTGCCCGGCCGGAGCACGATCTTGTCCCCCAGCCGGACCCTGGCGCCATTGGCCGAGGTCTCCCTCTCGCCCTTGATCTCGTCCATTCCGGGTGGAGGCGAGGGCGGTCGGCCGTTGGTCCCGTTGCGGCTCTGCTCGGATTCCGGCTCCGTGTAGGTGAGCCTGCCGTGCAGGTTCATGATGTCCTCGCCGCTCGTCGCGGCAGCGCGGTCGATCATCTCCCTCACCGCCGGGTCCTGCTCCGAGATCTGCTCGCGTTCGTCATCACTGAGGGCGTGCACATGCAGGAGGAGCGCCTCCTCGATCTCGGTGTTGTCGAACAGGTTGCCGAGGCTCTCGGGCGCGAGCTCGGGATGATCGGGCAGCATGATCGCCGCGCCCAGAACGGCGCGATCCTCGTCGCCGAGCAGCACCGGGAAGGTGTTGACGGATTCGCTGGCCGCCGTCGCCTCGCCCTCGGCCCCGTCGCGCTCCAGGGGCGAGACGAAGGTTCCGCCCACCGTCTCGACGACGGGGTGGGTGGAGATCAGGCTGTGGCGGAGCGCATCTCCGCGCGTGGCGCGCGAGGGGTCTCCCGGAATCTCGGTCTCGTTGTGGACGCAGAGCCTGATTCGGGCCAGGTCGGTCGGATATCCAGCTCGGCCCGCATCGCCACCCGCCCTCGGAGGCGGGGGCCGTCCTCGATGTCGAATTCGAACCGCACGCGACGCGGCTCGCGCGCCAGCTCGGCCAGCGTCGCCGGACCCACCTCGATCGCGCGCTCGGTCGCCTTGTGCTCCTCGCCGACCGCCTGGAGGAAAAGCACGGTGCTGGCGAGCTCCGTCTCGGGTCCTCCGCGCAGAACCGCCTCGAGCCTCAGCATCGAGAACGCCGCCGGCTGTGCGTCGGCGTAGGCGGGCGGATATGCAATGCCGAACGGCGTCGGCGTCGCGTTCTTGACGCCGGGCGTGTAGGGGTAGAGGGCGTAGCCCTCGTAGAGCAGTGAGCGGACCAGCTCCTCGATTCGCTCTATCCATCGAACGCGTCCTCCGCCAGGAGCTCGGTGATGGCGGCGTCGAGGGTCGGGGCGCCCCGCTTCGCCTTCAGTCGCTGCAGCGCATCGAGCGTGTCGAGATGGACCGGAACCCAGCCGCGATACGGGTAATACGAGTCGATCATCTCCTGCCAGACAGCGATCGGCATCTTGAAGTCCGCGGCCGTGTCCCAGGGCACCTGGACGACCTGTAGGCGACCCTCGTCGCCGGAGTAGTAGATGCTCCCGTTGAAGTGAAGTGCGAGGGGAATCTCCCCCTCGGAGACGGAGTAGAAGTACTTGGCCGCCGCCAGCTCGACGTCGTAGTTGCAGAGGACCGGTATCTCAACGGTTGTCCTGCCCTTGAAGGAGGGAATCAGGACGCTCTCGATCGTCCAGAGCAAGCGCTGCGCCGTCTTCGTCCAGCGGTGCGGATCGCCGAACAGCTCAGTGAGCTTGGCCTTCGAGGCCTCGTCGTAGGTGCGCTTCGCCGGCTCGATCTGGATTTGGACGCTGAGCCCCGCCATGAAGATCTCGCGGTCCGAGTCGTCGCTGACCTCCATCTGGAAGCTGAGAGTCGGAGCGGCGGCGTGCTCGATGGCCCGAACACCCATCACATCCAGCCGCAGGCCGGGCTGGCCGGGGATCGCCGTCGTCTCGGGTACACCGCGATCGCCCGTGTCGGATTCGACCCCGGGCGGCCGCGGATGCGGCGCCCCGTTGCCGTGGATGGCACCCAGCGGCCCGGTCACCGCGGAGCCCCCGAGCGCGTCCGCAGCCGCGCGAAGAAGGACGGGATCGCGCGCTCGATCGCCGCTCCGCCTGAGATCCCCTCCCAGTTCATCTTGACGGCGCCGACCAGCGCGTAGCACTCGTCGATCGGCGCGATCACGAACTCGTGGGGATCCGACATCCGGTTGACGACGAGCGCTTCGGCATCCGGCTCGAGCCCCTCCAGGTCGGGGTTGACGGCGCAGAGGTCCTGCCACGCCGAGAGCTCCAGCTCGGACTCGGTGGCGCCGGCGGGGCTGGGGTACATCGCCACCATGCCGTCGACCGAGCTGCTGTACAGGAAGAAGGCCAGCCCGATCGGCACCTCGAGGCGCGCCCAGAGCTCATCCGGCAGAGAGAAGCCATCCAGCCAGACCACGCGACTGCCGGTGGGCCTCAGGTTGGGGTCCCCGGATCTCTGCGCCCAGCAGGTACCGCAGACGCAGAGGATCCGCCTGTCGTTGAGCTCGAGCAGGTGCTCGTGCTCGGATGGGATCCCCATCCCGCAGAGGTCGCAGACTTCGTCCGCTGCTGCGTCCGGCCCGCCGGCGGTTGGAGCGAGGCCCGGGCCGGACTCGGGCCCGCGCCGCAGTCCGCGCAGCCCCGTGACCATGTTCGCCCGCCTCCGGGCCGCCACCGCGTCGTCGATGGCACGCCCGTTTCGGCTCATCGCGCCAACGCCACCCGCACTCCCTGATCCTCCGAAGCGAGGAGGGGAACCGGGCCGAGATGGAGCTTCTCGTCGTCGAGCGAGCGCCCGGCCCTGGGCAGAAAGTACTGCTTGGAGCAGCTCGGGCAGGCCAGCATTCCCTCGTCCAGATCCGCGTCGGCGATCGAGCCGCCACAGCTTGGGCAGGAATCCGCGTACGCCAGCAGGGATCCCTCCACCATCGCAACCACGATCGGGGTGCCGCCCACGTCGATTCGCACGAGCTGATCTTCGGCCAGCCCGTCGACCTCCCCGTTGAGCTCGTGCCAGGACGAGCCCGTGGGCGCCGGGACGCTTCCCCCGCCGTTCGCGATTCCCGACTCGCCCGCCATCGGCAGCGGTGTGCCCGTCACCTTCACGGGGTTCAGCAGGTCCTGCTCGAGGCCCTCGACCTCGATCCCGATCAGGTCAGGGGCGGCCTCGTCAAGCGCGGTCTTGATGGCGAGCTCGAGGGTCGACGAGGAGGCCGGGCAGCCGTCGCAGCTGCCCTCCAGGCGCAAACGGACGACTCCGTCCTCGAGGGAGACCAGCTCGACGTTTCCGCCATGCGACTCCATGTAGGGGCGGACCTCCTCGAGGGCGTCCGCCACCCGCTCCTCCACCGGGACCGGGTAGAGATCGTGGATCAGCATCAGGCTCGCGACGATGCCGTCGTCGGCGAGCTGCTGCTTCACCTCGGCCGCGGCGCTACCCGCTCCGTCGAGGATCTCCACGACCCTCTCCAGACCCTGGCCGTACATCTCCATGACCGCGTCGACCATGTCCTCCGCGGCGCGGCGCGCCACGGGGTCGGGCAGCTGCTGGACCTGGGCGGTCAGCTCCTCGACCCGCTGGATCAGGGCCTCGGGGCTGACCGCGCCTTCTCTGTCGCCGGGCATGGGCTTCTGCGTCCCGGATCCGCTCAGGACATCCCGGTCGGCGTATGGGTCACCTTGCGGACCTGACCGCCCTGGCCGTTGTACATGTGCACTCCACACGGCAGGCACGGGTCGAAGCTCCGCACCGCCCGCATGATGTCCACGCCCTTGAAATTCTCCGGGCCGTTCTCCTCGAAGATCGGCGTGTTCTGCACCGCATCCTCGTATGGCCCCGGAGTCCCATAGCTGTCCCTCGGGTTGCTGTTCCAGGGAGTGGGCGGGTAGGGCTGGTAGTTCGCGACCTTGCCGTCCCGGATCACCATGTGGTGTGAGAGCACGCCGCGGGCGGCCTCGCAGAAACCGACCGAGATCGCCTCGTCCGGCACCTTGAAGTCGTTCCACGACTTCGTCCGGCCCGCGCGGACCTCCGTCAGGGCGCGCTCCAGGTTGTGGAGCGCGATCAGCGCCGAATAGGCCTCGTGATAGGTCCTGGCCCTGTCGCGCTCGATCGCATTCGACTTCTCCGGGATCTTCCACTCGAGTTCCATCTCGGGCTTCGAGGCCGTCCGGGGCAGCGTCATCTTGATGCTCTCGCCCGTGGCCTTGGCGTAGCCGAAGTCGACCAGGCCGGCCTTCGCCGTGACCCACGAGCGGGCGAACGGGCCGCCGCCCGTGTCACAGGCGACGTAGCGGTCGTTCCGCTCGTCATAGATCCGCGGGGACGCCACCCAGCTGTACTTGTCCTGGAAGTCGCGCTTCTGCGGCTTCGGCAGGGTGACCTTGTTCCACGGATGGCGCTTGTCCACCGGGTTGCCGAGTGGATCCGCCGTCACGAACGTCTCCTCGTTCGTCCAGTCGTCGAAATACGAGCTGCCGAGGAGGATCCTGATCATCAGGTTGATCTCGACCAGGTCCGTCGTGATCAGCTCGCCGCCGAGCACCACGCCCGGGGTGATGTAGCGCTTCCTCCCCCACTCCGTCATGTTGCGGTAGTCGTAGTCCACGTAGTCGGGGTCGTCGAAATAGCCCCAGCAGACGAGATCCGTATCGCGATAGCCGACCATGTCGTACCCCGGCAACTCCTGAAGGAAGAAGTCGTAGAGGTTGTCGTGCATCGGCACTGCCCGCTTGACGTAGTCGATGTAGCGCATCAGGCGCACGTAGTAGTCGGTGCAGGTCTGGTGCGTGATGTCCACCGACACCCCGCCGGGCATGATCGTCGAGGGATGTGTGTGCCGGCCACCGAACAGGCAGTACATCTCCCGGGTGTAACGGGCCACTTGCAGCGTCTCCAGGTAGAAGTCGCCGGTGAACGGGTTCAGCGACCGCATGATGTCGGCGATCGTCTTGTAGCCGTGGACGTCGGAGCCGGGCGCCGGCGTCGACTCGGCCTTCTGCAGCAATGACGGGTTCGTCTCCTTGACCATCTGCTCGCAGAAGTCCACGTTCGCCATGCAGTCGTTGAAGATCGCGTGGTCGAACATGTAGTCCGCCGTCTCGGCCAGGTTGTAGCCGAGGTCTCCCAGAGCCGGCGGCTTCACCCCGTAGGCCATGTTCTGATTGAGGCACGACGTGGTGCAGTGGTTGTCGCCACAGATGCCGCAGATGCGGCTGGTGATGAAGTGCGCGTCACGAGGGTCGATGCCCTTCATGAAGATGTCGAACCCTCGGAAGATCATCGACGTCGAGTACGCCTTCTCGACCTTCTTGGCGTCGAAGTCGATCTCCGTGTGGATTCCGAGGCTGCCGACGATGCGCGTGATCGGATCCCACGACATCTCCTTGACGGCGACCTTCTTCGATGTGCTGGGAGTCTCGGTGGTGGCCATGTTCTTGCTCTCTCTCCTCTTTTCGAAGTTGTTCGCCTACGACCCTGGGGGCGCGTAGCCGGCGGACCGGGACTTGTAGCCGGAGGACAGAGTCCCGCCCGGCTTGCGCCAATCGGGCTCGACGTCGTACTTCTTGCGCACGTTGCGGCGGCGCACCGATCGCACGATCCGCCCATAGGTGAAGCTCATGATCCCCGCAGCCGCAGCGCCATAGGGATCCTCGTCCATGAACGGCATGTACTTGTCGGGGAAGCCGGGCATCGTGCATGCCATGCAGATTCCGCCGACATTTGGGCAGCCGCCCACGCCGCTCTGCCATCCGCGGACCGGGACGTTGCACTTCACCACGGGGCCCTTGCAGCCGAGCTTCACCAGGCAGCGGTGATCTGAGCCGTACTCGGTCGCGAATTCGCCCTGCTCCGAGAATCCGGCTCGATTGCAGGACTCGCGAACCGTGCGGCCGAAGAGCCAGGTCGGCCGGTGCGCCTCGTCCAGGTCGGGAACCGGAGCGCGCCCCGCGAGATGCAGCGCCAGATAGAGCAGGGACTCGGTGGTGTTGTCGGGCTGGACGGGGCATCCCGGAATGTTGACCACCGGGAGCCCGGCGCTGGACTTCCAGTCCCAGCCGAGATAGTCGGCCAGTCCCATCGCACCCGTCGGGTTGTTCTTCATCGCCGGAATCCCGCCGTAGGTCGCGCAGGTCCCCAACGCGACCACCGCCGCCGCCTTCGGAGCCAGGCGGTCCACCCACTCGTTTGTGGTGATCGGCTGGCCGCTGGAGGGGTCGACTCCCATCGCCGCCCAGTGGCCCTCACCGCTGAGCTCCTCGTTGGGGATCGAGCCCTCGACGATCAGGACGAACGGGTCGAGCTTGCCGGCCTCGGCGTCGTACCAGGCCTGCATGAACTCATCGCCGTTCTCAAAGGCGAGTACCGGGGTGTGGACGATCACCTTCGGCATCCCCGGGATCGCCTGGGTGACGATGTCCTCGAGGCTGGGGTCCACGGCTGAGGTCATTGCAACCGAGTCGCCATCGCAGCCCAGTCCGGTCGTCATCCAGATGACGTGAGCCTCCACCGCCTCCGTCTTCGCCTGATCCGGTACGAACTCGACTCCGTTGGCCATCACTCCTCCTATCGCTTGGTCGCCCAGGCCATCAACAGATCCTGGGCAATGGGTCTCCCACCAGCTGGTCCATCACCCGCTTGCCGCCGAACGCCGTTTCCACCAGGACCATCCCCGGCGGCTCCGTCTTCACCTCTCCGATCTCGGCCGCCGCCTCGCAGCCCGGCACCGTGCGCAGCGAGGCCAGTGCGGCTTCCGCCCGATCCGCCGTGACGAAGGCGACCAGCTTGCCCTCGTTGGCGACATACATCGGATCGATCCCAAGGATTTCGGCTGCGCCGACGACCGCCGGGTTCACCGGCACATCGCCCTCCCGGACGCTGATCGCGACACCGGAGGCGCGCGCCAGCTCGTTGAGAACCGAGGCAACCCCTCCGCGGGTGGCGTCACGCATGCAGTGGAGGCCCTCGCCCCCCGCGTCCAACAGAGCGTCTACCGCCGGCCAGAGGGGTTGGGTGTCGGAGGTGATCTCGGCGTCGAGCGAGAACTCGTCGCGGGCCAGCATGATCGCGGAGCCGTGATCGCCGACGGTGCCGGAGACCAGAATGCGGTCCCCGGGCCTGATCCCTCGCGGTGAGAGCTTTGCGCGCTCGTCGATCTTGCCCAAACCGGCCGTAGTGATGTACATGCCGTCCGCGTGTCCCCGCTCGACCACCTTTGTGTCCCCGGTGACGATCTCGACGTCGGCCGTCTCGGCCGCAGCGGCAATCGCCTCGACCTCCGCCCTGAGCTGATCGGCCGGCAGGCCCTCCTCGAGGATCAGCGAGAGGCTGAGCGCCTGGGGGCGGGCCCCGGCGACGGCGAGGTCGTTGGCCGTCCCGTTGACGGCGAGCTCGCCGATCGAGCCGCCGGGGAAGCGGATCGGTCGCACGACGTAGCTATCGGTGGTCAGGGCCAGGCCGAGGCCGTCGATCGTCACCGTCCCGGCGTCGCCCATCTCCTCGAGCGCCTCGCTCGAGCCGGCCAGGGCCGGCACGAGCAGGCCCTCGATCAGCGTCTGGGTCGCCTTGCCGCCGGCGCCGTGCGCCATCGTGACGGTCTCGGACTTGAACTTCGGGCGCTTCGAGCGCGCCGTCTCGATGATCCGCAGCACCTTCTGCTCGCGTTCGGAGACCGCCGCGTCACTCATCAGACCATCTCCTTCTCGCGAGCGAAGCGCCCGTAGTTGTAGTAGGCGGCGCAGGCGCCCTCCGGGGAGACCATGCAGGTTCCGATCGCGTGCTCCGGCGTGCATGCAGTGCCGAACACCTTGCATTCGTACGGCTTGATCACGCCCTTCAGGACCTCGCCGCATTGGCACGCCTTCGGGTCGGCCACGCGGACGCCGGGCACGCTATAGCGGAGCTCCGCGTCCAGGTCCGCGTAGGCGTCGCTCAGCTTCAGGGCGCTCTGCGAGATGAAGCCGAGACCGCGCCACTCGAAGTGAGGCCGCAGCTCGAAGACCTCGGACATCACCCGCAGCGCTGCCGGGTTGCCGTCGTAGGGTACGACGCGGCTGTACTGGTTCTCGACCTCGCAGCGGTCCTCCGCAATCTGGGCGAGGATCATGCGGATCGCGTGCAGGATGTCGAGCGGCTCGAAGCCGGCGACGACGACCGGCTTGCCGTAATCCGCTGGGATGAACTCGAAGGGCCGAGCCCCCACCACGGTCGAGACGTGGCCGGGGCCGATGAAGCCGTCGAGGCGCAGGTCGGGCGAATCGAGCAGCGCCCTCAGCGGCGGCACGATCGTGACGTGGTTGCACATGCAGCTGAAGTTGGTGACCCCCTCGGCCTTCGCGCGCTTCAGGGTGAGAGCCGTGGACGGGGCCGTCGTCTCGAAGCCGATGGCGAAGAAGACAACCTCGCGGTCGGGGTTCTGCTTCGCCACCCGCAGCGCGTCGAGCGGCGAGTAGACCATCCGGATGTCGGCTCCCTCGGCCTTCACGTCGGTGAATGTCTTCTCAGACCCCGGAACGCGCATCATGTCGCCGAAGCAGGTGAAGATCACGTCGTTCTCAGTCGCCATCGCGATCCCGTCGTCCACCCTGCCCATCGGGATCACGCAGACCGGACAGCCAGGGCCGTGAACCAGCTCGACGTTCTCGGGGAGCAGGTCGTCGAGGCCGTACTTGTAGATGGAGTGGGTGTGGCCGCCGCAGACCTCCATCACCTTGTAGTGGCGGCCGGGCTCGACCGCTTCGAGGATCTGCTGTGCGAGCGCCTGCCCGATTCCGGCGTCGCGATACTCGTCGACGAACTTCATGGTCACGATGTGCCCTCCTGATGATGGGCGATCGCGGTACCGGCATGGACGAGCAACCGGTCGCCCTCGACAACAGGTTGGACAAGCGCGATCTCGACGGAGCTCCTGCGTTCCTCGTCTTCGGATGCGCAGAGGGCGAGCTCGCGGTCCCGGTCGATCCTCAGAACCCTCATCACGTCGGCCTCATCCCCACAGGTGATGCATCCCGTGGCGTGATCGCAACTGGGGACCAGGCCGTCCTTCATCGCCCTGGGTTCCTCTCCCCACAGCCGGGCCGCAAACGCCGCTTGGTCCAGTAGCAGTGCCGGCTGCTCACTCGATCACGCTCGCCTTCAGCTCGTCGAGCTCCTGCTCGTACTCGGCGCCCATTCCCTCGAGGATGCTTGCGGGTGGCCACCGCCTCCTCCTCGTCGACCTTGGAGATGGCGAAGCCGACGTGTATCAGCACCCAGTCGCCGGGAACCGCCTCCTCACCCTCCTCATCGAGCAGCCCGACGTTGACGTTGCGCCGCACACCCGCGACATCGACCTGTGCCAAGCGGTTCTCGCTGTCGACGATTTCGATCACCTGGCCTGGGATCGCAAGACACACGACGCGTCACTCTCCTGCCCGAGCATCGCTTTCGAGGCAGTCGAATCGCTCAGGCCCGGCCAACCTACTCCTCCATATTTTTGCTGTCAACCGGGCCGCGGCATAATCATCCGATGGCCGACACCGAGGGTGATCTGCTGACGAGCCAGGTCTATGTAGGCGATGGCTACAAGGCCTACGGCGAGCTCACGGCGGCGGACGCGCAGCAGATGGCTGGCGCCACCTCGGGCCTCTCAGGTGGCGGCCTCGAACGCCACACGGTCCCCATCTCGACCGCTTGGCGGGAGCTTGCCCGCCTCCTCGGGGAGTCGGGCGTCCAGCGAGTCGCGGACCTGCCGGCGGAGCAGATCCAGGATTTTGCCGAGCGCGCACGCGTGATCCCTCCCGGCGGCAGCTGGCTGAAGTGACGAACAGGTAGCGGGCGCCGTCGGTGCCCTTCGTGCGCCCTCGGCGGGGTTACGTTCTTCGTGCGCGGCCTACGACTCGTTCAGGCTCACGGCCGCGCGGATCAAAGCCTTGAACGCGTCCTCGTCGATCGCCTCGCCCTCGCGGATGTCGATTGCGCGCCGGGTGTTGCCTTCGAGGCTCGAGTTGAACAGTCCCGACGGGTCCTTCAGCGAGGCCCCCTTGGCGAAGGTCAGCTTCACGACGCTCTTGTACGTCTCGCCGGTGCAGATGATTCCATTGTGTGACCACACCGGGACCCCTGGATTGGAGGCCTTTTTCCACTTCACCTCCTCGACCACTTCGGGGTCCGCCTGCTTGATCAGGGCGCGAACTCGGGAAAGCGTCTTGCCGCGCCAGTCGCCCAGCTCCTCGATCCTCGCATCGATGACCTCGGCGGGAGATTCATCTTTCGTCGAGCCGGTCTTCTTCTTCATGTCGTTTTCTCCGCGGTTGACG
>CAVUGL010000016.1:0-232609 GCA_963740995.1 uncultured Solirubrobacterales bacterium | reverse complement strand
CTCGAGACGCCGCCCGCAAGGCGCGCGATCTCACCCGGCGCAAGTCCGCGCTGGAGAATTCGACGTTGCCCGGCAAGCTCGCCGACTGCTCGGTGAAGGACCCAGCCCTCGCGGAGCTGTTCATCGTCGAGGGCGACTCCGCCGGCGGCTCGGCGAAGCAGGGGCGCGATCGGAACACCCAGGCGGTCCTGCCGCTGCGCGGCAAGATCATCAACGTCGAGAAGAGCCGGATCGACAAGGTCCTCTCCAACAACGAGATCCAGGCGCTGATCACGGCGATCGGCACCGGGGTCTCGGACGAATTCAAGGTCGACGACCTCCGCTACCACAAGATCGTGCTGATGACCGACGCCGACGTTGATGGCGCCCACATCCGCACGCTCGTGCTCACCTTCCTCTACAGGCAGATGAAGGAGCTGATCGACGGGGGCTTCGTCTACATCGCCAAGCCGCCTCTCTACAAGGTGAAGAACGGCTCGAGCGAGATCTACGTCGAGCGCGAGGGCGAGCTCGAGGAGCTCCTGCTCGCCGACAAGCTCGAGGAGTTCAAGCTGATGGACTCGGCGGGTAAGGAGAAGAAGCTCTCCGAGCGACGCTGGCTCGACTTCAAGCGTCACTTCAAGGCGGTGGAGGGCTGGTCTTCGACCCTGCGGGCGGAGTTCGGCCACGAGACGATCGACTTCATCTCGGACGCGCAGCTGCTCCAGTCCGGCGCCAAGACGATGGCGGCGGCGGCGAAGCTCTTCAAGGCGAGGGATCCCAAGGATCGTCCCTACGAGACGAAGCTGCTCGAGCAGAAGACCACGGGTCTCCTCGTCAAGGGCATTCACCGCCGCAGCGGCCTGGCGCAGGACCACAACCTCCCCAAGGCGCTGTTCGACTCGCAGCCCTACAAGGAGCTGGTCGACGCGTACGCCAAGGTCGTCACGGTGATGGGCAAGCCCCCGTTCGTGGTCAGCCTCGGCGAGCGCGAGGCGGAGGCCGAGAGTTTCTCCGAGCTGCGTCGCGAGATCCTCGAGCTGGCCCGACACGGAGTCACCCTGTCGCGCTTCAAGGGACTCGGTGAGATGAACGCCGAACAGCTCCGCGAGACGACCATGGACCCGGAGACCCGCACCCTCCAGCAGGTCAGCATCGACGAGGCCGCCGCCAGCGGTCTGGAGCAGACCTTCTCCGATCTGATGGGCGACAAGGTCGAGCCCCGCAAGGAGTTCATCGAGCGCCATGCCCGCGACGTCCGTTTCCTGGATGTCTGAGGAGGTGAGAGCTGATGGCTGACGGAGACCAGAACACCTTGGACGCCGCCCTGCACGGCAACATCGAGGAGCGCGAGCTCGAGAAGGAGATGCGCTCCTCGTATCTCGACTACGCGATGAGCGTCATCGTCGGGCGTGCGCTGCCCGACGTCCGTGACGGGCTCAAGCCGGTCCACCGGCGCGTGCTCTACGCGATGCACGACCTCGGGCTGCAGCCCAACCGGGCGTACCGGAAGTGCGCCTTCATCGTCGGCGAGGTGATGGGTAAGTACCACCCGCACGGCGACTCGGCGATCTACGAGACGCTGGTCCGGATGGCGCAGGACTTCGCCCTGCGCTACCCGCTCGTGGACGGCCAGGGCAACTTCGGCTCGATCGACGACGACCCGCCCGCGGCGATGCGGTACACAGAGGCTCGGCTCGACTCCCTGGCCACCGAGATGCTCCGCGACATCGACGCGGACACCGTCGACTTCGGCCCGAACTACGACGAGTCGACCCGGGAGCCGGTGCTGCTGCCGGCCCGCTTCCCCAACCTGCTGGTCAACGGCGCCACCGGGATCGCCGTCGGGATGGCGACCAACATCCCGCCGCACAACCTGCGCGAGGTGATCGGCGCGGTCAACGCCTACATCGACGATCCCGAGATCGACATGAAGGGCCTGATGAAGCACGTCAAGGGCCCGGACTTCCCCGGCGGCGGCACGATCATGGGGACGCAGGGCATCCGCGACGCCTATCGCTCGGGTCGTGGCTCGGTTCGCGTTCGCGCCAAGGCTCACATCGAGCCGATGAAGGGGGGCAGGGAGGCGATCGTCGTCACCGAGCTGCCCTTCATGGTGAAGAAGGGAGGGGAGGGCGGCCTGATCACCAAGATCGCCGACCTCGTCCGCGACAAGAAGATCACCGGAATCTCCGACCTCCGGGACGAGTCGGACCGTAACGGGATGCGCCTCGTGATCGAGCTGAAGCGCGGCGGCGACCCGGCCCAGGTGGTCCTCAACCAGCTCTACAAGCGGACCGCTTTGCAGCAGGCCTTCGGCATCAACATGGTCGCGCTGGTCGACGGAGTGCCGAAGACCCTTAGCCTGCGCGAGCTGGTCGAGCAGTACGTCGGCCACCAGAAGGAGGTCATCACCAGGCGGACCCAGCACCAGCTGGCTCGCGCCGAGGCCCGGGCCCACATCCTCGAGGGGCTGCTGGTTGCGCTCGACAACCTCGACGCCGTGATCCGGCTGATCCGCCGCTCGAAGGACCCGGACACCGCGCGCGACGGCCTGATTGACAAGTTCAGCCTCACGCGGGCGCAGGCTCAGGCGATCCTGGACATGCGCCTGCAGCGCCTGACGGCGCTCGAGGCGGGCAAGATCAAGGAGGAGCACAAGGAACTCACCAAGCTGATCAAGGAGCTTCGCGCGATTCTCGCCGACGAGAAGAAGGTGCTCGGCCTGGTCAAGTCCGAGCTCTCCGAGGTTGGCGACCGCTACGGCGACGAGCGTCGCACCCAGATCACAGCCGCTGAGGGCGACCTCGACATCGAGGACGTGATCGCCGACGAGCAGATGGTCGTCTCGATCACTTCTTCGGGCTATGCCAAGCGGACCCCGCTCACCACGTACCGCCAGCAGCGGCGTGGAGGCCGCGGAGTGATGGGCATGAACATGAAGGAGGGCGACTACATCGAGCACCTGCACGTCTGTTCGACGCACGACTACCTCCTCTTCTTCACGAACCAGGGGAAGGTCTACCGGCTCAAGGTCTACGAGCTGCCCGAGGGCACCCGGGCCTCCCGCGGCCGCGCCCTGGTCAACGTTCTGCCGCTCAAGGACAAGGAGCGGGTCATGGCCGTCATCCCGACGCGCGACTTCTCCGAGGGCAAGTACCTCGTCTTCGGGACCAAGCAGGGGATGGTCAAGAAGACCCCGTTCAAGGACTACGACACGCCGATCCGAGCCGATGGGATCATCGCGATCAATGTGCGCAAGGGCGACGAGCTCGTCCGCGTCCGGATGACCTCGGGCAAGGACGACATCATCATGGTCTCCAAGTCCGGCCATGCCATCCGCTTCAACGAGAAGCTTGCGAGGCCGATGGGGCGCGGCACGGCGGGGGTAAAGGGGATGAACGTCTCCGACAAGGGCAACGAGGTCCTCTCCCTCGACGTGGTCGGCAGCAAGGACTCGAAGGGGGAGCTACTGGTGGTCACCGAGAACGGCTACGGCAAGCGGACGTCTCTCACCGAGTACCCGGTCAAGGGCCGCGGCGGGAAGGGCGTGCTGACCGCGAAGCTGACCGCGAAGAAGGGCGGCCTCGCCGGCGCCCGCGTCGTCCGCGAGGGCCAGGAACTGATCTTCATCTCCCAGACCGGCATGGTGCAACGCAATGCTGTCGGCGGCATCTCCCGGATGGGCCGTCCGACCCAGGGCGTCCGTGTCATGAACCTGAAGAAGGGCGACCTGGTCAGCGCCGTCGCGCTGGTGGTCGAGTCGACCGACCAGAACGGCAACGGCGCCTCCGCGCCCGGGGCAACGGTCGAGGAAGAGGCGCCGAGCGCAGGGAGCGTCGCCGAGGAGGCAGCTGCGGCTGAGGCCGCCGGCAACGGCGAGGCCAAGGTGTCCAAGGCGAAGCCGAGCCGCTCGTCGAGCGCGGATGCTCCGACGAAACGGGCCGCCAAGGACAAGGCGAGCCCTGCGAAGGCGAAGCCGGCCGCCAAGCCGAAGGCAAAGCCGGCGCCGAAGAAACGGAGCTCGTCAGGCAGCGCTTCCGCGACGAAGCCGAAGTCCGCGAGGCCCAAGCTGAAGCCGAAGCACACCGCGACGGCGAAGCAGCGGGCCGAGGCCGACAAGAAGCGCAAGCGCTAGACGGCCTCGCCCTCCGCCCGAAGTGGAGCAGCCTGGTCGCCGCTAGGCCGTCAGCAGGTACGGCTCCCACGCCTCGGGGGTCCGCGGCGCGGCGATGCGGATGAAGACCGTGGGCCCCGGCGGGCGCGGATTGCGCTTGGGATGCATGCGGATCTCGTGGGGGAGGCGGTTGCCCTTCTTGCGGTTGCAGGGCGCGCAGGAGGCAACGATGTTCTCCCAGACCGACTCACCGCCGCGGCTCCGGGGGATGACATGGTCCACGGTGAGACTCGGCTTGCTCGATCCGCAGTACTGACAGGTCCAGCCGTCGCGCGCCAGCACGGCCTTGCGGGTGATCCGGCGGCGATGGATGTCGCGCGGGACCCGGACGAAGCTGATCAGGCGGATCACCTCCGGCCGGTCGAGTCGCATCGTCTCCGAGCGCAGAACGCCGTCACCGCGCTCGAGCACCTCGGCCTTCTCCTTGAGCAAGAGAACCAGGGCGCGCCGCACGGTGCAGACGTTGAGGGGCTCGTAGCTCGCGTTGAGGACCAGCACCCGTCCGCGGGTCAGGCGGCGGGCGGCGGCTACTGCTACCTCGCCGTCGACGTCACCGTCCTGAGCCGCCTCATGGCCGTTCTGATGGGCGGCCTCATGGCCGTTGACCGCAACCCGCTCTGCGGTGGCCCCGTTGCCCATTTCCCGCGCGATTGTAGTAGAGCGAATACCCGGCCTAGCCGGGGACCCCGGGCGGCGCGGCGATCGGCCAGGTGCCCAGAACGCGCACGGTTTCCGCCTTGGCCCGCAGCGCCTCGATGGCGGCGGACAGGGGGTCGTCGCGTGCCGCCCCTTCGATGTCGAGGAAGAACTGGTAACGCCCGAGGCCGCGCCGGAGCGGCCTCGACTCGATTCGCGTCAGGTTGATCTCGCGAGCCGAGAAGACCTGAAGGGCATCGACCAGGGCGCCGGGATGGTCCTCGCCGAGCTCCGAGAAGACGAGGGACGTGCGCCACGGTCCGGAACCCGATGCGCTCGTCCCCTCCGGCGCCACCCAGACGAAGCGGGTGATGTTGTCCGGCTCGTCCTCAACCCCGTGGCGCAGGACCGCGGCACCGTAGAGCCGCGCGGCGGACTCGGCACCGAGCGCCGCCCATGGCTCGTCCGATTCGACGACGGTCCGGACGGCATCGGCGGTGCTGGGCGCGGCTCGGACCTCGGCCTGGGGGAGGCTCTCCCGGATGAAGCGGGCGCACTGCGCGCTGGCCTGCGGGTGTGAGAGGACCACCTCGATCTCTTCGAGCGGACGGTCTCGGCGGGCGATCAGGCAGTGCCGGATCGGGAGGTCGTACTCGCCGACCAATGTGACGTCGTCCGCGTCGAAGGCGAGGGTGTCGAGCGTGGCGGCGACGGCTCCCTCGATGGAGTTCTCGAAAGGGACCAGGGCGCGGTCCGCCGCTCCCTCGCGAACGGCGAGGATCGCGTCATAGACCGACGCTGAGGGGGCGGGGTCGACATCCGCGTCTCCGATCGCAGCTCGCAGGGCATCCTCGCTGAAGGTCCCTCTCGGGCCCAGGTACGCGATCCGCACCCGGGTAAGCCCTACCCGTTAACACGACCGTGTAGGTGGACGTGTTGTTGTCGGTGAGCTGCTCGCCCGGCACTGGGTTGACGACCACCTGGAGCGTGGTGTTGGTCCCCGGGGAGGGTTTGCTGGTCAGCGGGATCTTGACCGTGCCGGACTGGCCGGCGGTCAGCGATTGGAGCGCCCCTCGTAGAGAGCTGCCGCCGAGCGTGACGTTGACGGTGATACCGGTCTCGTCGCTGTCGCCCGAGTTGGTGACGGAGATGTCGATCTCCTGCGCGTCGCTCGGGACGTTGTTGGTCGTGTCCGGTTGCAGGGTCGTCCCACCGATCGTGGTCGACTCCAGCGACAGCCCGTGGACCCCGCCCGTGGTCGTCGTCTGACCCGTGATCGCGTTCAGCTTGGTGACCAGCGTCGCCTGGTTGAGGTAGTCGGTGGCGTTCGCCGGCATGAATTTGCCGGGGGGCAGGGGCTGGCCGTCGACGCCCTCGTCCTGGAGCACCTTCTTGATCTCCGGAGCCCCGATCTGGGTCCAGATCACGTCACTGGCATAGAGCCCACTCATCGCGTTCTCGATCGTCGTGATCGCGCTGGCGGTCTGGGTTCGCGCGGCCGCCTGGGTGACGTTCGAGGCGATTGCGCTGAGCGCGTTTCGTCGCAGGGTCAGGGTCTGCTCCACTGCCGCCTGCGCGTCGTGCATCTGGCCGGGGGTGCTGAGGCTCTCGTGCGCGGTCGAGAAGGGTGGAGGAGGCGTCGCGCTGGGCGAGGACCTGGTTGCGGACGTCGATGGAGCTCGATCGCTCCGCTCGGAGTGCTCGAGGACCTGGAAGAGGTCCTTGCCGCTCTGCTCGGACTGCTGCATGATCGTCGCGACGTCCGAGTCGTAGTTGCGCAGCGCGCGATCGGACCGCGCCTCGAGGCAGCCGCGGATCCCGATCACGATCAGGATCAGGAACACCAGACCCACCCCGACGCCGATCAGGCGTCGGACCAGGAATTGCTGTCGCCGCCGCTGGGGACCCCCGACCCTGCGCCTCGGTCGCTCCGGCTCATCAGCGACGACCAGGTCGTCTTGTTCCTCATCGAGGAATGCCAAACCGCGCCTCAGTATGAACAGGGGTCGTGACGCATGTAAGCCGCCGCCAGGCCGCCCGCATATGAGCGAAGGGGCGTAGCCCCGAGCGGTTGTGCGGCGCGGCCGCTCGCGGCGGCGATCTGGTTGCGAAGCCGTGCCTAGTCGTGCCTACAGGAAACAGTCGTCCGGGGGCGAACTTGCAGAGGCCATGGTGGGCGAGCGAATCCTGGGCAGATTCCGGATCGAGGACCGGATCGGAAGCGGCGGCTTTGGCACGGTCTACCGTGCCTGGGACGAGAGGCTGCAGCGCCCGGTCGCTGTCAAGATCATCGACCGCGAGCACGGCGCCCCGCGGGTGACGCGCGAGGCGCAGGCCGTCGCCAGGCTCGCCCACCGCAACATCGCGACCCTCTATGAGCTGGCCACCGACGGGGAGCGGGCCTTCCTGGTCGCCGAGTTGATCGAGGGAGAGACCCTGCGTGTCATGGGACGTCGTGGGGAGCTCACGGATCGCCTGGTGGCGCACGTCGGGGCCGACTCTGCCGCGGCGCTGACGCATGCGCACCGAGCCGGGGTCGTGCACCGCGACGTGAAGCCGGAAAACATCCTGGTCGGTTCCGGCGATGAGGCGAAGCTCGTGGACTTCGGAATCGCCCGGATCGCGGGGGAGCGAACGCTGACGGCGACCGGCGCCGTGGTGGGGACGCTCGCCTACATGGCGCCTGAGCAGGCAGATGGCCTGCGTCCCGGACCCTCAGCCGACGTCTACTCCCTCGCCCTGACGCTCTATGAATGTTTCACCGGCGAGCACCCGCTGATCCGCGAGGGTCCCGCGGCCACAGCCCGCGCGATCGGAGAGCCGATTCCATCGCTCGGGCTCATCCGGCCTGAGCTGCCCGATGCGCTGATTGAGGCGATCGACGGCGCACTCGACCCGGACCCGGAGGTCCGCCCGCTCGCCTCCGAGCTCGAGGCGGTGCTCGCCGCCCACGTCAACCAACTCGGTGGCGAGCTGCTGCCCGCGATAGAGGGGCCCGACGGGGAGCCCGCACTCGAGCGTCGCCGGTTGCCTCGGGTTGCGCGAATCCTGCCGGCCGCCGGGGTGGCTGCACTCGGCCTCACGGCCCTGGTCGCGACCGGAGCCCCGGCTCCGATCGCCCTGGCGGCTCTGGTCCCCGGGGTTCTCGCCTTCGGTCGCGCGCGTCCCGCCTATGCGCTGCAGCTCGCCCTGGTTCTTCTCTGGGTCACCATCGGAGCGGGCGAGCCGGGGGTGGCGGCCCTGATCGCGGTGCTGGGTGCTCCCCTGCTGATTCCCGCGATCGACCCGGAGGCAATCGCACTGCCGGGTGCCGCCCCGATCCTCGGCCTCGCCGGCCTCGGTCCGGTCTACCCGGCGCTGGCGGGCCTCACCAGGGGAGCAGCCAGCCGTGCCGTGCTCGGTGGCATCGGTTACCTCTGGATCGCCGCCTGGGAGGAGCTCGCCCACCGAACCCTTCTGCTCGGCCCGGTCGCCGATCCCCCTGCGGGATGGAAGGGCTCAGCGAGCACCGCGATCACCGACGTGGTGGCGCCCCTGATCGATGGCCAGGTGCTCGCCGCCGCCGGAATCTTCGCCGCCGCCGCCCTCGTCCTGCCCGTGCTGGTGCGGGGGCGGACGCCGCTGATCGACGCTCTCGGCGCCCTGATCTGGGCGGCAGGGCTGATCACCGCGCTTCGCCTGGTCGCGGGCGGTGCCAGCCCGCCGGGGCTCCTCTTCGGGGCGCTGCTGGCTGGGGCGGTCGCGGCTCTACTTGCCAGGCGTCGGATCCCTTCGACAGCAGGCGTGACCGCGGCGCCCGCTCAACATGATTCGCTCCGGCCTTCGACCTACGCTCCAAAGTAGGGCGGCCTGGCAGTCACTAGCATTTCGCCCCTGTAATCCGAGGGTGCGCGCAAGCGCAACCCGTTCAAGTAGGCGGCGGCGGCCAACCCATCCATCCTAGGAGCCTGCGATCAGCGTTCTGCGCAACCTTGAAGCTCGCATTGAGGGCCTCGTCGAGGGCGTGTTCTCTCGCGCCTTCAGCTCCGGCGTGCAGCCGGTCGAGATCGCCCGCAAGCTCTCCAAGGAGATGGACGCCCACAAGACGGCTTCGGTACAGCGCGTCTACGTGCCCAACGAGTACACCGTCTGGCTCTGCCCCGACGACTACGAGCGCTTCAAGGACTACGAGTCCTCGCTCTCCCAGGAGCTCAGTGGGCATCTGCTCGAGCACGCCCGCCACCACGACTACGACCTGCTCACCCGGCCGGTCGTCAACCTCGACTCGGACGAGCGCCTGCGCCTAGGGGAATTCGGGATCCAGACCCGGCTGGTGCGGCCCCCGCAACGCCAGGGCGCGGATCCGGAGCAAGGGGAGCACGGCCACACGATGGTCTACTCGGCCACCGAGGCCCAGAAGGCCCGCTCCAAGCGCCGCCCGGATGCGGCCTTCTCGGAGACGCGGGCGATCATCTCGGTCGACGACCGCCGCTACGTGCTCGACGGGCCGACCGCGACGCTCGGTCGCTCCAAGGAGGCCGACTGCATCATCGACGACCCCAACATCTCGCGGCGCCACGCCGAGTTGCGCCGCTCGAACGTCGGGGACTGGCAGATCGTCGACCTGAACTCCACCAATGGGGTCAAGGTCAACGGACGGCGGGTCGCGAACGCCCGGCTGTCTCCGGGCGACGAGATCACCCTCGGGACCAAGGTTCTCGCCTTCGACATCGAGCAGTGAACGACCTCGAGCCGCTTGCGGTAGCGCTCAAGTTCGGCTTTCTGGCCGTGCTCTACCTCTTCCTGCTGTGGGTGACGAGGATGGCGCTCCGGGACCTGCGCGGCACGGCATCGCCTGGCTACGAGACCGGCTATCACGACGTCGCGGGCGTCGAGCCCGGCGGAACCGACGCCTTCCTCGTGGTCGAGGAAGGAGGCGGCCTCCCCAGGGGTGAGCACTTCGACCTCTTCGGCGGTGTCTCCCTGGGGCGCTCCGCCGATGCGGACATCCGTCTCGACGATCGGTACGCCTCCGGCTTCCACGCTCGGGTCTTCAACAGATCGGGCAACTACTTCGTCGAAGACCTCAGCTCGACCAACGGCACCCTGCTGAACTCGCGAGAGCTCCACGGCGAGGCGGAGCTCAGCCCGGGTGACGTGATCCGGATCGGGGACACTGAGTTCCGCTTCGAGGTCTCCTGATGCTGATCGTCGCCGAAGAGGCTCACAAGACCGACACCGGCCGCCAGCGCCACGCCAACGAGGACTCCTACTTCGCGCGATCGCCCGTTTTCGCGGTCGCCGACGGGATGGGCGGCGCACAGGCGGGGGAGGTGGCCTCCCGGATCGCCGCCGGTGCCTTCGAGCGCCGCAGGCAGGTCGCCGACGAGACCCCGGCGGAGGGTCAGCTCGAGCAGATCGCCCAGGCCGCCAACAGGGAGATCCACCGGCTCGCCCAGGAGGACTCCTCGCGAGCCGGCATGGGTACGACGCTGACCGCGGCGATGCTCCGCGACGACGAGGTCTCCCTCGGCCACGTCGGCGACAGCCGCGCCTACCTCTTCCGGGACGGCGAGCTGAAGCGGCTGACGAAGGATCACTCGCTGGTCGAGGAGCTTCGCCGCCAGGGGCGGCTTACGGAAGAGCAGGCCGAGGAGCATCCCCAGCGGTCGATCATCACCCGCGCCCTCGGGCCGGAGCCGAGCGTGAACGTCGACACGATGACCTTTCCGGCGCGGGACGGAGACGTCTACCTGCTCTGCAGCGACGGTCTCACGACGATGGTCTCCGACGACGAGATTCGGCGGATCCTCTCCGAGTCCAAGAGCCTGCGGAGCGCAGTCAGCACGCTGGTGGAGGCAGCGAACCGGGGTGGCGGCCGCGACAACATCACGGCGGTGGCCTTCCGCGTTGCGGACGCCGACGCCAAGGAGGGAGAGGAGAGCGCGACCCTGATCTCCCGCACGGCCGAGCAGGCGGGGCTGACCGGTGAGAAGGTCCGCGCCGCGACCGACCGAATTCGTGGCCGCGGCCCGATGCCTGCCCCGCGCCGCCGCCGCCGCATCCTGGGTTGGGCCCTAGGCATCCTCGCCGCGATCGTGGTGTTCGGCGGCGGGTTCCTGGTGGTTCGGTCGGTCTACTTCCTCGGCACCGACAACCAGGGGGAGGTCGCGCTCTATCGCGGCCTGCCGTACTCGCTGCCGCTCGGAATCAGCCTCTACTCGAAGCAGTACTCCGTCCCGATACAGGAGGGAACCCTCTCCGAGGAGCGCCAGAGGGCCGTCACGGGACACACGTTGAGGGGCAAGGGAGACGCCACTGACCTCATCAACGACATCAAGTCGAGGCCCACGGAGGGGCTGCCCCCGCCGCCCGCTCCGCGCCCCGCCAAGAAGAAGTCCGGCGGCAACAAGGGCCAGCAGGCCAAGAAGAGTTGAGCTCCCGCACTCGCGAGCTATTCGCCCTGATCCCGGTCGCGCTCCTGGTCACGGCCGGGTTCACGGCCGTGCTGATCACCAACTCGGACAAGCTCGGCAACCTGAGCCTGTTCTACGGGGCCTACTTCCTGGCCCTCTGCGTGGCCACCCACATCATCATCCGGATCCGGCTCCCGGACGCGGATCCGTTCCTGTTCCCGCTGGTCGCGCTGCTCGCCGCGTTCGGGATGGTGATGCTCTACCGGCTCGACACGGGCCTCGCCCGCGACCAGGCCAATTGGTTCGTCCTCGGCCTCGTTCTCTTCTCCGCGACGATCATCTTCCTGCGCGACTACGAGGCTCTCGAGCGCTACCGGTATCTGATCGCGCTCGCCGGGATCGTGCTGCTGATCCTGCCGCGGTTCCTGGGCCACGCGACCAACGACGCCTTCCTGGCAGTCGACCTCGGGCCGATCACCTTCCAGCCCACCGAACTGGCCAAGATCTGCATCGTCGTCTTCCTCGCCAGCTATCTGAACGAGCGCCGGGAGGTGCTCGTGGTCGGGGCGCGGAAATTCGCCGGGATCGTGCTGCCGCCGCTCAAGCACCTCGGGCCTCTGCTGGTTGTCTGGGGCGCGGCGATGGTGCTGCTGGTCTTCATCCGCGACCTGGGCAGCTCGGTGATGTTCTTCGGTGCCTTCCTCGCGCTGATCTACGTGGCGACGGCACGGATCTCGTTCGTGATCATCGGGCTTCTGATGTTCGTGGTGGGGGCCTGGTTCTTCTCCCACACCGCCGCGCACATCCACGAGCGCTTCGAGATCTGGCTCGACCCGTTCAAGGACCCCGGAGGGAGTGGGTACCAGATCTCGCAGTCGCTCTTCGCCCAGGCGGACGGAGGCCTGTTCGGCAGGGGCCTCGGCAACTCGCTGGTCCAACTACCCGGGGCCACCCACTGCACCAACGTCACGGACTGCGCGATCCTGCCCGCGCCCCACACCGACTTCATCTATGCCGTGATCGTCGATGAGCTCGGGCTCTTCGGCGGCGCGGCGGTCGTCCTGATCTACGCCCTGATCGCGGAGCGCGGCTTCAAGACCGCTGTGTTGGCGGAGGATGGCTTCTCGAAGCTGCTCGCCACCGGGCTGACCACGATCCTCGCCCTGCAGGCCTTCGTGATCATCGGCGGCGTCACGAGGGTGATCCCGCTCACCGGCGTGACCCTTCCCTTCATCAGCTACGGCGGCAGCTCGATCGTCGCCAACTTCATCCTGCTCGCGCTCCTGCTGATGATCTCCGACAAATCGAGACGCAGGGTGCGGCTCGAGCAGGAGGCCGCGACGTGAACCGGCAGATCGTCAAGCTCTTCGGCCTCATCCTCATCCTCTACGCGCTGCTCTTCGGGTTCACCTCGTATTGGTCCGTCTTCGACTCGAGCTCGCTGAAGGCGAACGTGGCCAACCGCAGGCCGCTGCTCGAGGAGCAGACGATCCACCGCGGCGACATCCTGGCCGACGACGGCTCCGTGATCGCGCGCTCCACGGGCGTGGGCAAGGGCAACAACAAGATCTTCGTCCGCCACTATCCGCAGGGCTCCCTGTTCGGCAACCCGATCGGCTACAGCTTCGTCGACCGCGGCCGGGTCGGCTTCGAGCTCTCCCACAACGACGAGCTCGTCGGCAACAAGACGGAGTTCCTCTCCATCCTCGACGAGCTCCAAGGACACGCCCAGGTGGGGGACAGGGTGCAGTCCTCCCTGGATCCCGCCGCTCAGCGCGCCGCCGTTGAGGGCCTCGCGGGGCGCCGCGGCTCGGTGGTGGCGATGATCCCGTCCACCGGCGAGGTCAAGGCGATGGTCAGCATTCCCGAGTACGACCCGAACGTCGTCCAGAACGCGAACGCGTTCAAGCGGCTCAACACCGAGGACAGCGCGCCACTCTTCAATCGCGCCACCCAGGCCGGGTACCCGCCCGGCTCGACGATGAAGGTGGTGACGGCGACCGCTGCTCTCGACAGCGGCCAGTTCACCACGAGCTCGGTCCTCAGCGGCCGCTCTCCGCAGGTGATCGACGGCGTGCCCCTCGCAAACGATGGGGGCGAGCAGTTCGGCGACATCGACATGACCACCGCCCTGACGAACTCGGTCAACACGTACTGGGCACAGGTCGGCGAGAAGCTCGGCAAGCAGACGATGTTCAAGTACATGGACCGCTACGGCTTCGACGCCAAGCCCCGCCTCGACTACCCGAGCTTCCAGCTCGCGGCGAGCGGTGTCTACTCCGGCAACCGGCTGCTTGGCCCGAGCGACGCGATCGACATCGGCCGCGTCGCGATCGGTCAGGAGCGCCTCCGGGTGACGCCGCTGCAGATGGCCGAGGTCGCCGCCACGGTCGCCAACAAGGGTGAGCTGATGGAGCCGCGCCTGTGGTCGAAGGTGATCGACCCCGACGGCCGGGTGACGAACCTGGATCCCGCCCACCAGAGCCGCGTGATGAGCGAGGAGACCGCCTCCAAGCTCAACACGATGATGCAGAGCGTGGTCCAGGAAGGAACCGGGACTGCTGCGGCGGTCTCGGGCATCGACGTGGCCGGCAAGACAGGGACCGCGGAGATCTCCACGGGGATCAACGACGCCTGGTTCATCGGCTTCGCCCCGGCGAACGACCCGCAGATCGCGATCGCCTGCATCGTGGAGCACACCAGCGGCTTCGGCGGGCCGACCTGCGGGCCCATCTTCAAGTCGGTCGCCGAGGCGATCCTGCATGGGAGCTCCGGTGGCTAATCCCCAGAAGGGCACCATGGTCGACGAGCGCTATCGGCTCGAGCGCAAGATCGGGTCGGGCGGGATGGCCGACGTCTGGCTGGCGGAGGACACCGAGCTGGATCGCAACGTGGCGATCAAGATCCTCCACGACCGCTTCGCGCAGGACAAGGAGTTCGTCCAACGCTTCCAGCGCGAAGCTCAGGCGGCGGCCGGCCTCCAGCACCCGAACGTGGTCGGCATCTTCGACCGCGGGGTTTTCGACGACACCTACTTCATCGCGATGGAGTACGTCGACGGGCCATCGCTCAAGGATCTGGTCAAGGGCGGGATGGGGACGCAGGACGCGATCAACTTCACGCGTCAGATCCTGAATGCGGCCCGCTTCGCCCATCGCAAGGGGATCATCCACCGCGATCTGAAGCCGCAGAACGTTCTGATCGACGACGAGGGTCGCGCCCGCGTCGCCGACTTCGGGATCGCCCGCGGCGGTGAGAACTCCGACATCACCGCGACCGGCTCCGTCATGGGCACGGCGCAGTACCTCTCTCCCGAGCAGGCGCAGGGCAAGCCCACGACGCCCCGCTCCGACATCTACTCGATCGGAGTGATCCTCTACGAGGCGCTGACGGGGCGGGTGCCTTTCGAGGGGGACAGCGCCGTGGCCGTGGCGCTGAAGCAGGTCTCGGAGACGCCCCGCCGGCCAAGTGCGATCAATCCGGACATCCCGCCGGCGCTGGACGCGGTGGTGATGCGGGCCCTGGCGAAGGACCCGGAGGCGCGCTTCAAGGACGCCGATGCGTTCCTGAAGGCGCTCGACGCGGCCGAGCGCGCGCCTGACACCCCACGGGCGCAGGACACCGCCGCCTACGCCGCGGTCTCACCCGAGGGGGAGACCGACATCCCCGGCGAAGAGGAGGAGTACGGGGAGTACGACGAGGATCGGCGCCGCCGTCGCCGTCGCTGGATCTTGCTCGCGATCCTGGCGGCTGGAGTCGCTGCGCTCGTGGCCTTCGCGCTGACGCGGTCGTCCCACAATCCCGCGGCGACCTGCAAGACGGCGGATTCCGGTGGCGTCTCCGTCCCCGATGCGATTGGAAAGAACACGACCGACGCGACCCGGCTCCTCGACAGCAATGGCTTCGACGCGAACTTCCATTCCGTTCCCAGCGGGGCACCCGAGAACCAGGTCGTCGAACAGGACCCGATTCCGACGGACCGCGGAGGCGGAAAGGTCGAGCAAGGATGTCTGGTCACTGTCAACGTGAGCTCCGGCCCGGCGGTGGTCGCGGTCCCAACGGTCGCCAACCTCACTGAGGCGGACGCGACAAAACGCCTGGAAAACGCGGGTTTCAAGGTGAACGCACAGCAACAGTTCTCGAAGACCGTTCCCCGCGGGCTGGTGATCGGGACCTCGCCGCCCGCCGGCACTCAACTCTCGACGGCGCAGGCTGTGACCCTGCTGATCTCGCGCGGGACAAACACCGTGACGATCCCGAACGTGGTCGGATTCGATGACCAGGCGGCCCTCGCGGCGCTCGGCAATGCGGGGCTCTCGGGGACCGAGGTCCAGCGGGATTCCACCGAGCCGCAGGGCAAGGTCCTGAGTCAGAGTCCTGCCGCCGGCAAGCAGGTGGCGCGCGGGTCGCAGGTGACGATCTTCGCCTCCACCGGCGCAATCACCGTGCCCAACGTCGTCGGGCAGCCGCGTAAGGCGGCGGTCACGGCGCTGAAGAAGGCCGGTTTCGTGCCCGCGGTGACCGACGAGACCACCACCGACCCGACCCAGATCGGGGTGGTGATCTCGGAGTTCCCGCCGGCCGGGTCCCGGGGCCAGCGCGGCGACACCGTGACGATCTCGGTGGGCGTCACCCCGCCGACCTCGCCTACGCCATGAAGGTGGCGGTCCTCGGCGGCGGGATCTCCAGTGAGCATGAGGTCTCCCTGCGCTCCGCCGCCTCGGTGGCCGGCGGGCTGCGGGAGGCGGGCCACGAGACGATCGAGGTGATGATCGGGCGAGACGGTGGCTGGTCGGTGGACGAAGAGGCGGTCAGCTTCACGCCCGGCGGCGGACTGCTCGGTTGTGACGTCGCCTTCCCGGTTCTCCACGGGCCTGGTGGCGAGGACGGCAGCGTGCAGGGCCTGCTCGAGGTGCTCGACGTTCCGTACGCGGGCTCCGACGTCGAGGCCTCGGCGGTGTGCATGGACAAGCTCGTCTTCAAGGACCTGCTCGCCCGGCACGGCGTGCCGCAGGTGGACTACTGCCGCGCCGGGGAGGAAGGCTGGCGCGTACTCGCCTCTGGGTTCGGCCAGCCGGTCTGGGTGAAGCCGGCACGCCTCGGCTCGAGTGTCGGGATCTCACCGGCCTCCGGTGAGGAGGAGCTCGACGTTGCCGTGGAGACGGCGCGACGCCACGACCCGCGCGTGATCGTCGAGGCGCCCGCCCCGGGCAAGGAGGTCGAGTGCTCCCTGCTCGGCAACCAGGAGGTGCGTGTTTCACCGCCCGGGGAGATCGTCACCCAAGGGCACGACTGGTACGACTACGAGGCGAAGTACGCCGAGGGCGGAATGGAGCTCGTCGTGCCGGCCCCGATCTCCGATCGGGCCACGGAGACCCTCAGGGATCTGGCGCGCAACGTGTTCATGCTCTGCGGCTGCAGCGGGCTCGCCCGTTGTGACTTCTTCGTCGATGGCGACGAGGTCCTGGTCAATGAGCTCAACACGATCCCGGGCTTCACCGAGACCAGCGTCTACGGCAAGCTCTTGGAGGCGGACGGCATCGCCTACCCCGAGCTCTGCGACCGCCTCGTGGGCCTGGCGATCGAGCGATACGAGCAGGCGCGGAAATACGAGTTCTAGATGCGAGGGCGCAGCCCGTGTGAGGCTCACTTGGTCAGTCGCACGTCCGAGATCTCCATCTGGAACTGGCCGGGGTCGTCCTTGGCCTGGGGCAGCTTGGTGATCCAGATGAGGAAGGACTTGGCGGACTTGCCCGGCAGCCGGATTGTCTCGGTGGCACCGCCGTTGGTGAGGGTGGCCACCGGCTGGCCCCAGTCGGAGAGCGAGCTCGGCGGCGATCCGGCGGACTCGTAGATCTCGGCGTCGTATCCGCTGGTGGGGCTGCGGATCACGATCGACTTCGCCGGGCCACGGCGCTGCCGGCGTCGATCGCGAGCCCGACGCCGTTCTTGAGGCCGCCGAAGTCCTCCGTGTCGTAGTGCTCCGATGTCCAATCGGTTCCCGTCGGGTTCGAATCGGTCGCGAGCCGCTCGGTGCCGGTCTCGCGGCCATCGCCCGGCGGCGGATCGAACTCGCTGGCGGCGTCGCCGGGCAGCTTGACCTCGGTGCCCCCGCTGGCTCGGTGGGTTGCTGCTCCCGCCCAGGTGGATGTGCGGGGTCACGATGATCAACGCGGCAGCGATCAGGGCGGCGCCGATGACTCCCATCGCGATCCCGAGCCTGGACCGGCGGGTGCCCAATCTCCTCCGAGAGGAGGGGACCGAGTCGAGCACGCTGGTCGCCTCGCCGCTGGTCCCGCCCCGGCGGGCAGCCTCGACCTCCAGGGTCTGCTCGAGGTCGCGAACCATCTGCGCCACCGTGCCGTAGCGGTCCCGCGGGTCCTTGGTGGTGGCCCGGTCGACCACCGAGGCGACCGCTGCCGAGACCCCCGCTCGCTTCGCCTGCACGTCCGGCATCGGCTCGTTGACGTGCTTCATCGCCACCCCGACCTGCGTCTCGGCCTGGAAGGGGACGTCGCCGGTGAGCATCTCGTAGAGGACGACGCCGAGCGAATAGACGTCGGAGCGCTCGTCGACGTCCTCGCCCATCGCCTGCTCGGGGGAGACGTAGTCGGTCGTGCCCAGCACCCTGCCGGTCGCTGTCATTCCCTTCTGCTCGAGCGACCGCGCGATCCCGAAGTCGGTCACCTTGGCCCGCCCGTCGGGATCGATCAGCACGTTCTGGGGCTTGACGTCGCGGTGGACGAGCTTGCGAGCGTGGGCAGCGGTCAGCCCCCTGCCGATCTCGATCGCGTAGGCGACTGCCTCGTCCACGGGCAGTCCGCCCTCCTCCTGGATGCGGCGCTTCAGCGTGCGTCCCTCGATGTACTCGAAGACGATGTATGGACGACCGTCGTCCTCGCCGGCGTCGATCACGCCGACGAGATTCGGATGCGAGAGCCTCGCCGCCGTCCTTGCCTCCCGGCGGAACCGCTCGAGCTGGTCGGCCTCCTCGGAGATCTCGCGGTGCAGCAGCTTGATCGCCACCGGGCGATCGAGGACCTGGTCGAGCGCCAGGTAGACGGTCGACATCCCGCCTGAGCCCAGCTTCGACTCGAGCCGGTAACGGCCCGACAGGACTGTGGAGCTCAAACGTTCCAACTGATTGGCCTTTGCATCGCCGTGTATTTTCGCCGTCGGGTGCCCCCATCGTTGCCAGCCTGCACCCGGACGAACGCCGGCAACCGAACGAATGATGACTGTCCAGGGCGGTACCTGGGAGTCCGGCTAGGCCCGTCGAACCTCGGGTCGCGCGCCGATGGCCCGGCCGATCCGCTTCGCCTCCGGATAGTGCCCGCGGAGCTGAGCGAGCGCCGCGTCCTCGTCTGCGGCGGCGACAACGGCGCAGAAGCCGCAGCCCATGTTGAAGACCTCGTGCATCTCCTCGTCGCTGACCTCGCCGAGCTCCTGGATGAGATCGAAGATCGGTGGGACCGACAGCGGGTTGTCGATCTCGTAGGCGACCTCAGCCTCGAGGCGGAGCAGGTTGCCGAGGCCGCCGGAGGTGATGTGGGCGAGACCCCGGACGTCGACCTCGGAGTGCAGCAGCTCGACGATCGGCCTGACGTAGATCTCGGTCGGCTCGATCAGCATGTCCCCAAGAGGGCGACCGAGGCGCTCGTCATCGAATGGGATCCCACTGAGCGCCGAGCGAGCCAGCGTGTAGCCATTGGAATGGAGTCCTGACGAGGGGAGCCCGATCACCGGATCGCCGGGCTCGATCGACTCTCCGGTGACCAGGGAGTCGAGGGCCACGACCCCGAAGCAGGCGCCCGCCAGGTCCAGTCCGTTGACGATTTCGCCGAGCTGGGCGAGCTCGCCGCCCACGATCTCGATCCTTGCGAGCTCGGCACCGCGCGCCAAGCCGACGCCGATCGCGCCAGCCGTTTGGGGGTCGGCTCGGTCGACCGCGAGGTAGTCGACCATCGCCAGCGGTTCGGCGCCCACGCAGACCACGTCGTTGACATTCATCGCCACGCAGTCGATCCCGACGGTGTCCCAGCGGCCGAGCTGCTCCGCGATGACGAGCTTGGTGCCGACGCCGTCGGTGCTCAGCGCTATCCCAATTCGCTCGTCCAGCCTGACGACGTTCGCGTAATGGCCGCTGGCGAGGACCTGACGGCTCTCCACCGGCGGCGAGGCGGCCAGCGCCGAGACGAGTGACGCGACCGCGGCGTCGGCGTCCCCCTGGCTGACGCCGGCTTTCGCGTAGGCGTCCTCGCTCAACCCGACCGTCTTTCGGGGCTGGTGCTGGCGGGTGTCCAGCTGGGGCTGCCGTTGCCGGAGGCGACGGCGCCGTTGCCGGAAGCCGCGGAAACCACGCCCTCGGTCTGCGGATATACCGCCCCCCGGCGGCGCTGCTGCCACGTCCTCGCCAGCACCATTCCTGCGAGCCCGGCGCGGTAGGCGGCGTACGGCCAGAGCGCCCTGTCGCGCTCCACCAGCCGGATCAGTGCTTGCGAGGCAAGCGTGGAGGCAAAGGAGGTGGCGGTGCCCGCCACGAATCCGGCGCGCGCCTCGCGCGGAAGGCCTCGTCGCCGCAGTCGCATCCCCTTGAGGGCCGCCGCGCCGACGATCACCGGCAGGGCGACCGTGCGCGAGAGCATGTTCGACTGCTGCCGGGTGAAGCCGCGCCAGCGGGCGGCGCTGAGCGTGGCTCCGTTCCGGGAGACGCCAGGAGCCAGTGCGGCCGCCTGGGCCAGGCCGAGCGCGAGCCCGTCGGCGGCTGTCGCGCGATCCTTGCCCCGCACCTGCGGCCGGCGATCGGCAACGAACATCGCCGCGGCGCCGGCGAGCAGGCCGGCGGCGGTCGCCAGCGGTCCTCCCAGCCGCCGCTCGATCGGCCGCTCGAGGACCACGCCGAGGATCGCCGGGGGCAGGAACGAGAGGGCGACCACCCCGGCCTTGCGGGCGTCGAAGGTGGTCAGCTCCTCCGCGATCACCCTTCGCTGGCCGATCAAGAGAGCGGCAGCCGCCCCCGCATGGAGCGCGACCCCGAAGCTGTTGTCGAGCTCGGGATCACGGTCGTCGGGATCCCAGCCGGCCAGCCAGGGGATCAAGGTGAGGTGTGCTGAGCTGGAGACCGGAAGAAGCTCGGTCGGCCCCTGGACGGCGCCGAGGACGATCGCCCTCGACCGCTTGATCATGAAGCGGGTCGCTCCTCGGCTTCAGCGGCGGAGCGTCCTCCCATCTCCGTCGCGGCCCGGGAGCGCCTGCGCCGGATCAGCGCCCAGACGATCAGGGCCACGATGGCGGCCAGCACCGCGTAGTCGAGGTACTGCAGATGATCCTTCCACTCATGCCACTTGCTGCCGACCCCCTTGCCGAGCAGCGCCAGCGCGAGGACCCAGGGGATGCATCCCGCCAGTGTGAGCCCGGTGAAGCGCCAGAAGGGCATCCGGGCGACCCCGGCGGGCAGTGAGATGAAGGTCCGGATGATGGGCAGCATTCTGGAGAAGAAGACGGTCGCATCACCGTGGCGCTTGAACCAGTCGTCGGCCCAGTCGAGGTAGCGGCGATTCGTGTGGAAGATCCGGTGTCGCTCGACCAGCTCGAGCCGGCCGTAGTACCCGATCGCGTAGGCGATCCAGGAGCCGACCAGGTTGCCCAGCACACCCGCCACCACGATGCCGAGCAGGGTCAGTGTTCCGTCCTCCACCTTGAACCCGGCGAACAGCATCGTCGCCTCGCTCGGGATGGGGATCAGGGCGCTCTCGAGCGTCATCAGCACGAAAACACCGGCATAGCCGGCGTCCCCGATCAGGTTGGTGGCGAAGTCGACCAGCTTGTCGGTCACCGCCCCCGTGACGAGAATGAGCCCGGTCACAGGGGCGGCATGGTAGGGGCTAGAGTTCCTCCCCGCGTGGAGCGGCTCAAGCACCCGGTCTACCGGCACAAGCTGATCCAGATCGCCGCGGACGCACTCCTCGTCGCGGCTGCGTACTACCTGGCCTTCAGGTTGCGATTCCTCGATGCAGCGGGCGGCATCCCGGACCGCTATGACCACATGCTTGCCAACTCGATCGGCTTCGTCGTGGTCGGCGAGCTGATCGTCTTCTACGCCTTCGGCCTCTATGAGAAGTGGTGGCGCTACTTCCGCTTGCCGGACATGATCGCCGTGCTGCGGGCCTGCGCCGTGGCCACGGCGATCCTGGCGATCACCTTCCTGCTGCTGAAGCCCTTCGACGACCAGATCCCACGTTCGGTCGTGGTCACCAACTTCCTGCTTACGGTCTTCCTGGTCGGAGGAGCGCGGCTCTTGGTTCGGATGGTCCTGGTGGAGCGGGTCGCCCGCCGCGAGGTCCGGGGCGCACGGCGGGTGCTCGTCGTAGGCGCGGGGTCGGGCGGACAGATGGTGGCGCGAGAGCTGCAGCTCAACCCGAACCTCGGCGCCAAGGCGATCGGCTTCCTCGACGACGACGCCCGAAAGCGTGGCATGCGCGTGGGCGGCATCACCGTCCTCGGGACCACCGACGAGGTGGGGGAGATCCTCGACGAGTTCAATCCAGACGAGGTGATCATCGCCATCCCCTCCGCTCCGGGCATCCTGCGCGGCCGGGTAGTCACGGCTTGCCGCGAGCGCGATGTGCCGGTGCGGACGCTCCCGACGGTATTCGAGTTGCTCCGCGGCGGCGTCCAGCTCACGCGGCAGCTGCGCGAGGTCCAGGTCGAGGATGTGCTCGGGCGCGAGCCGGTGAGGATGGAGCTCGACCGGGTCGGCGCATACGTCCAGGACAAGGTCGTGATGGTCACCGGCGCCGGCGGCTCGATCGGCTCCGAGCTGGTCCGGCAGGTCGCCCGGGTCCGCCCAAAGCTGCTGGTCCTCCTCGACCACGCCGAGGACAACCTCTTCCGGATCGACCGGGAGATGATCGAGGAGCGGCATTTCACCGGGGTCGAGTCGGTGCTCGCCGACTGCAAGGAAGGCGACCGGATGCTCGAGGTGATGCAGCGCTTCAAGCCCGACGTCGTGTTTCCATGCCGCCGCTTACAAGCACGTCCCGTTGATGGAGGCAAACCCGCTCGAGGCGATCCGCAACAACGCGATCGCCACCCGAATCACCGCCGAGACCGCCGTCGCATCGGGGTGCGAGCGCTTCGTCCTTGTCTCGACCGACAAGGCGGTCAACCCGCGCACCGTGATGGGTGCCTCCAAGGCTCTGGCGGAGTGGATCTGCGAGGCCGCGGGACGCAAGCACCCGCAGACGCGCTTCGTCACCGTCCGTTTCGGCAACGTACTCGCCTCCTCGGGCAGCGTGGTCCCGATCTTCCGCAGCCAGATCGAGCGCGGCGGGCCGGTCACCGTGACCGACCCTGAGATGACCCGCTACTTCATGACGATCCCCGAGGCTGTCCAGCTCGTGATTCGATCGGGTGACCTCGGCGGGGCCAGCGGTGAGGTCTTCGTCCTCGAGATGGGCGAGCCGGTGAAGATCGTCGACCTGGCGCACAACATGATCCGGCTGGCCGGCTACGAGCCCGAGGTCGACATCGCGATCGAGTACGTCGGGGCGAGGCCGGGCGAGAAGATCCACGAGGAGCTCTTCAACTCCGATGAGCGACCGCAGCCGACGGCGTCGGAGCGGATCGTCCGCGCGGTTCGCAACGCCCCGCTCGATCCGGAGTGGGTGAACGGCACGCTGGCGCGCCTTGAGGCGCTGGTCAGGGACGGGGACGAGGCGAACCTAGCGGCGCAGACCGTCGAGCTGATCTCGGCGAGGCGCGCCGCGGTGCTTCCGGTCGACGACCTGACCTCCTAGGCCGGACGCGCCCCTTAACATCCCGCGCCGCGGCCATGAGCACCCTCGTGAAGGACGTCGGAGCAGTCGCGGGCATCGCCTCTTTCCTGGGTCTTGCCCTGCTCGCGCTGCTCTATTTCACGCAGGCCCGCGACGTGCGCCGTCTGCGTGAACAGGCCAGCATCCTGGTTGAAGGCGACGACGGTGAGGCCCTCGCTCCGGCGGAGAGGCCGGCGACCGCGGTGGCGACCAAGGAGCCCGAGAAGGCCGCGGCCGCGGCCGCTGCGACTGCCCCCAACGAAGCCGAGGCATTCCGGAGGGCCGAGCTAGCGCGGCAGGCTGCGCAACGCCGCCAGCGCTTCGAGCAACGCCGTCGTCGCCCCAATGGAGGACGTGAGCGCCCGGCCTGGCTCTCGGAGCCACTCTCGCTGGCGGCGGCGGTGGTCGGCGCGATCATCCTGCTCGCCGTCGTCGCTTTCGTCGTCACCCGACTCACCGAGCGGCGGGTCCGATTCGTCGACCGCGCCTCAGGGCCAGGCCAAGAAGGGGCCCTGTCCGCCCGGGCAGACCAAGGTCGCCGTGCTCAACGGCACGGCGACGCCAGGCCTCGCCGCCTCCTCGGCGGGCCAGCTGAAGCAGGCGCAATACAAGGTCGGCCCGGTGGGCAACACGTCGACCCCATTCCCGGTCAGTGTGGTCATGTTCGACCCGACGGACGGCAAGGAGTGCGCCCCGATCGTCGGTCAGATCGTCGGGGTCTCGAAGACGCAGGCGATGAACAACGAGGTCCGGCAGGCGGCGGAAGGCGACCCGGTCGCCGTTGTCCTTGGGGACGACAAGGCAGAGGCGTCAAGCGGGACTGGGGCCAGCGACACGACCGGCTCGGGGATCTGACCAGGCACGGTCGATCGGCCGCCCTGATCTCCGCTTTGGCGGTGGCGATCCTGCTGGCGGCCACCGCGGCGGCGATCGTCGAGACGCAGCACCTTCGTGATCAGGGGCCGGTCGTCAGCTCCACCAAGCTGAAGACGCGGCGCGACGGCGGTTACCGCATCTGCTTCAGGCTCACCCGCGACGACGTCGTGCAGGTCGCGGTGGTCAATGCCGCCGACCAGCAGGTGCGCGTGATCGCCTCCGAGGTACCGTTGTCGGGGAGCGACAGCGCCCCTGACGAGCCGAAAGCGGGGGCCCACTGCTTTGACTGGGACGGAGCGGACGCCTCGGGTCAGCCGGCCCCGGCCGGGATCTACCGGATGCGCCTCTCCTTCCAGCGTGCCGATCGCGTCCTGATCCCGGGCGAGCACCTGACCATCGCCGGGCGGGGGGTCCGCTCGTGAGCGAGGCCCTCGAGGTGATCGGCTGTCTGGCGGCCGCCGGGGCGCTCACCACGTCGTTCCTCGCATCCGACTCTCGCCTGCGGGCTGCGGGCGTGGTGTTGGCCGGGATCCTCGCTGCCGCCCTGGTCGCCGGGCAGGGCTGGGACGACATCCGCAACTTGCGCGAGCACCACCTCGAATTCGCGGGGGCGGTCCTCGCCGGCATCCTCGTCCTGGCGATCGGCGCGGCCGCAATGCTCCGTTGGCCGATCCTTCTGCCGCTGCTGGTGGTGGCGACCCTGCCGTTCCGGGTACGCCTGCACGTCGCGGGCGGTCAGGCCGTGAACCTGCTGTACCCCTCTACGTCGTGATCGGCGCCGGGATTCTGGCGACCGTCGTGGCGACCGTCCGGGGCGAGACGAGGCTGCGGAAGCTGCCCAAACCGCTCGTCTGGGCCCTTGTCCTGGTGATCTGCCTGTATGCGCTGCAGACGATCTACTCCGAGGACGTCGCCTTCGCCGCGCGCAACGTGGGCTTCTTCCTGATCCCGTTCGCCATCCTCTTTTCGCTGGTCGCGGAGGCGACCTGGGACAGACGCCTTCTCAAATGGGCCTTCGCCGTGGTTGTCGCGGAGGGCCTGATCCTGGCGGTGATCGGCATCGGCCAGTTCGTGGACGCCCACATCTTCTGGAACGGCAAGCTGGACGCGTCGAACGACTTCCACTTCTACTTCCGGGTCAACTCGCTCTTCTGGGATCCCAACATCTATGGCCGCTACCTGGTGCTCGCCATCCTGCTCGGGACGACGGGGCTGATCTGGGCCGCCAGCCGGCGGCTTGCGCTCGGCCTGGCCGCGGCGCTGGCGGTCCTCTTCGCCGGGCTGCTCTTCGCGTTTTCGCAGACCAGCTTCATCGCCCTCTTCATCGGCCTGGCCGTGCTCGCCGCCCTGCGCTGGAGCGTCCGCTGGGCTGCGATCGGGACGCCGCTCGCCCTCGGTGCGGTCGTGCTCGCCGTCCTCTTCGTGGCCGGGGGCTCGAAGGAGTCGACGCGCACGGTCACCGAGGGACACAGCAGCCTGGTTTCGGGAGGGATCAAGCTCGCGCGCCATAGGCCCCTATATGGCTATGGGTCGGCGTCCTTCTCGAAGGCCTTCGCCAAGGCCGAGAATGTGGCCCCGGGCGACACAACGATCTCGCACACCGAGCCGGTCACCGTCGCGGCAGAACAGGGGGTCATCGGCATCGCCGGCTATCTGGTGCTCCTCGCGGCGGCCCTCTGGACGGTCTTCGACGGAATGCGCTCCACCGCACCGGGACTGGGAGCGCCCTTCAGGACGCTGGCGGAGGGCGACAGGGTCGAGCTCACCCCGGCGAGGATCGGGATAGCCGCGGCTTTTGCGGCCCTGCTCGTCCACACGATCGGATACGCCGCATACCTGACGGACCCGTTGACCTGGGCGCTGCTCGCCGTGGCTGGGGTCCTCGCCGCTGAGGTCGGGGCAGGCGGCTGGCCGCGGCGCACCGGGGGCGCTGAATCGGCTCCACCGGCCGAATCCGCGGCTCCACCTACAGTCGCCTAATCCGATGACCGGATACCTCCGCCGCCTGGCGACCACCGGCGCCGCCTACACGGCTTCGAGCGTGATCTCGAAGCTGATTGCGGTCGCGCTGCTGCCGCTCTACACGCGTTATCTGACGCCCTGCCGACTACGGCGCGGCCGAGGTGCTGGTCACCGGCGTGATCGCCGCCAGCATCGTCATCCGGCTGGGGATCATCGAGGCCCTGCTGCGCTTCTACTACCAGGCCGGCGAGGAACCGCAGCAGGTGGTGAAGACGGCCTTCGCCTCTCTGCTCTGGACGACCACGATCGGCCTGGCGATCGCCCTGCCCCTCGCCGAGCCGCTTCTCCAGCTGCTGCTCGGACACTCGGACGCGGGCCTGATGCGAATCGCGATCTTCGGGCTCTGGGTCTTCACGATGTTCGAGTTCCTGACCGCGCTCTACCGCCTCGACGAGCGGGCCAAGGCCTACTTCGTCTTCACCGTGGCGAACGTCCTCGTCACGATCCCCGTGACGGTCTGGCTTGTCGTGGGGGAGGGCAAGGGCGCCAGCGGGCTGCTCTGGGGGCAGTACGGCACCGGCGCCGCTCTTCCTGGCGGGCCTGGTGATCTCACAGCGACATCGCCTCGCAGTCGTCCCGGACCGTGGCGCTCTGGCGTCGGATGCTGCGCTGGGGCCTGCCGACCATGCCGGCGGAGCTCTCCCTCTACTCCCTCAACTTCATCGATCGCGTGCTGATCGTCCGGATCGTCGGGCTGGGCGACCTGCCGGCCTGTACAGCCTCTCGGTCAAGTTCGCCCAGGCCGTCAACGTCCTGGTCAAGGGATTCCAGCTCGCCTGGCCCCCTCTCGCCTACTCGATTCGCGACGACGACGAGGCACGCCGGGCGTACGCGGTGATCGTCACCTGGTTCGTCTCGGTGACGACCTTTTTGGTGGCGGGCATGTGGCTGCTCTCGCGCTGGATCGTGCGCGCGCTCGCCGCGCCGGAGTTCTTCGACTCCTACAAGACGATCGGCCTGGTTTCGACCGGGGTGATGCTCTACGCCCTCTATCTCGTCCTCGTGATCGTGCTCGGACGCACCGGGCCGCACCGAGTTCAACTTCCCGGCGACCGGCGCGGGCATGGTGGTCAACATCGGGCTCAACCTCCTCCTGCTCCCCTCCATGGGCATCGTTGGCGCCGGTGTCTCGCTGGTCGCGTCCTACGCCGTCGTGCTGGTGCTCATGTACGTGTTCACCCAGCGGCTCTTCAAGGTCCCCTACGAATGGGCGCGGCTCGCGCAGGCCGTGGGGCTGGCGGCCGTCTTGGTCGCCGTCGGCGAGGTGTTCCTGCCCACCTCCGGCATCGGCGGGCTCGCGGGCCGCACCGCCCTCTGGCTCGCCTATCCACTGCTGCTCTGGTTCTCCGGGTTCCTGAACGACGAGGAGCGCGAGGCGGCCCGCCGGGTGCTGAGCCCGGCGACCGTCAGGGCCGCCCTCACCAACCTCCGCGAGGCGCCGCCTGAGCGGGAGGAGCCCGAAGAGCGGGAGGGGGAGCCAGAAGAGCCGCCGGGCCGCGCGCCGCGCCTCACGCGGGAGACCATCGAGGCGGAGCAGCGTGACGAGGACGCAATCCGCTAGCCCGTGGCCGCTCGCTCCAGGATCCCCGCCATCCGGGCCGCCTGCCGCTTCACGTCGTGCTCGGCGGCTGCTCGGCGCGCCGCCGGGTTGGGTGACGGCTTTCCTGCGGCCAGCTCCAGCGCCGCCGGCAGGGCCGCCGGGTCGGCGGGATCGATCAGCACCCCGGCTTCGGGTGTGACGAACTCGGGCGGCCCGCCCACGGTGGTGGCGACGACGGTGCGCTCCATCGCCATGGCCTCCAGCGTGGCCTGCCCGAACGGCTCTATCAGGGAGGGCTGGCAGAGCACGTCGCACGCCGCCACCCAGTGCGGGACCTCCGCTTGCGGGATGCGACCGGCGAGGGTGACACCGGGTCGCCCCTCGAGCTCGGTTCGCAGCCCCCCGTCTCCGACGTAGGCCAATCGGCCGCGGCCGAGGGAGGCGAAGGCCTCGGCCAGACGGACGACGTTCTTGCGCTCGATCAGGGATCCGACGCAGAGGAAGGCCGGTCCCTCGCCGTCCCAGTCGAGCTCGTGGCGTGCCGCCTCGGCTGGACGAGGGGAGAAGGCCTCGAGATCGACGCCGCAGTCCGCGACCTCGATCTTCGACTCGGCAGCCGGGATCTGCTCGGCGAGGCGACCGGCGAGCCAGCGCGAGTTCGCGATCACGGCCGAGGAGCGGCCGAGCACCCATCGGGTGGCGGTCGTGACGCCCGGAATCCGGCCCAGGTTGGCGACATCCTGCCCATGGGCCATCACCACCAGCGGCGCGCCGGCCGCGCGAGCGGCGAGGGCACCGGCGGCACCGGCGGGGAAGAGGAAGTGGGCGAAGACCACGTCGGGACGAAATCGTCGTGCGGCTGCCCGAGCCTCGCGGGTGAGGCGCACGTACTTGGACCGTGAGCCGCCTCGCTGGCTGATCGAAATGACCTCCACCTCGTGCCCCAGAGCTCGAATCTCCCTCGTCAGAGGAACCAGGAAGCTGCCCAGATCCGGCTGCTCAGGGCTGGGCCACATCTGGGTCACCTCGAGGATCTTCATGACCGCGACCCTAAGCCCCGGTTATACGACTCCGCGGCCTCGCGGATCCCCTCTCCGCGTCCGGGAAGCAGCGCCTGGCGGGCGTGCAGCCAGTAGCGCCGCGCGGGGTGGCCTGGAAGCATCAGGGCCGCGGTGGCCCGCAGCAGGTAGGGCCAGGCCAGCAGCGGCCGCAACAGGAACGCCCGGGTGCGACCGAGATGCTTGCGCAGATAGCGGTCCCGGTTTCGGTGGTACTCGACGATCCGCCGCTCGGCCCCTGCCGCATCCTTTGCCATCTGATCGTGGTGGATGGCCCGGGCCGAGGGTACGTAGAGGATCCTCCAGCCGGCGTCACCGAGCCGCTTGCAGAAGTCGGTCTCATCGGAGTAGACGAAGAACTGCGGATCGAGCCAGCCGATCTCACTGGCGACCTGTCGGCGGACCATCATCGCGCTCGATTGGACCCAGCCCACCGGGCGTGTGCCCGACCCTCCGCTCTCCACGGTCGCGCGGCGGTGCAGGAAGACGGCACCGGCGAGCGCGGTCTCCACGCTCGGCAGTCGCCAGGCGCACGCCACCTCGCGGCCGTCCGGTGTCAGGAGCTGCGCGCCGGCGGCAGCCGCCTGCCGATCCGATTGGAGAGCACCGAGCAGAGCGGCGACCGCACCTGGCTGCAGCTCCGAATCCTCGTTGAGCAGCAGACAGAACTCGCCGCGCGCCTCCTCGAGCAGGCGGCTGTCGTTGGCCGCCTTGCCCTCGCGGCGGTCGAGGGCGAAGAGCCTGATGTCGCCCCCAAGGGCGCGTACAGCGTCGGCCGAACCGTCGTCGGAGGCGTTGTCGAGCACCAGGACCTCGTGCTCGAGATCGGGCGGAGTCGTCCGCTCGATCGCCTCGAGGCACCTGAGCAGGAACTCCCGCTCATTGGTGTTCACCACGCAATAGGAGACCAGCACGGCGACAATGCTCGCCCATGCGGGTCCAGATCGTCGATCCACCGGCGTACACGCCACCGTACGACCACGCCCTGGCGGGAGCACTTGCCCGCGCTGGGGCGGAGGTCGAGCTGATCACCTGCCATTTTCCCTACGGCTCCGTGCCCGAGGAGCAGGGCTACCGGGTCCGCAAGCTCTTCTACCGGCGAAGCTCGCGCCCGGGTATCAGCGCCCGTCGTCGGCGTCTGTTGCGGGCGGCGGAGCACGTCCCCGACATGCTGGCGCTACCGGCGGGTGGCAGAGCAGGCGGATGTCGTTCACTACCAGTGGCTCCCGATTCCTGCACTCGACCGCCACCTGCTTCCCCCGAAGCGCCCGCGCGTCTACACGATGCACTGGCGCCTGCCGGAGGCCGGCAGCCGGATAGGCCGCTCCCTCACCCGGCTGCTCGCCGAAATGGACGCGGTCGTGGTCCATTCCGAGCACGGTGCGCGGCGCCTCGAGGAGGACTTCGGCGTTCCCGCCGAGCGGCTCCGGGTCATCCCCCATGGCGCCTTCACCTACCTGACCGAGCAGGACGACCTTCCCCTGCCGCCTGAGCTGCAGGAAGTCGAGGGGCCGGTGATCCTGGCCTTCGGCCTGATCCGCCCCTACAAGGGAACGGACGTCCTGCTGGAGGCGATGAGGAAGGTCGAGGGCGCCGAGCTCTGGATCGCCGGGATGCCGCGGATGCCCATGGACGGGTTTCGCGAGCTGGCCCGCCGGGTGCCCGGCACGGTTCGCTTCGTGGAGCGCTTCATCCCCGACGACGAGGTTCCCGCCTTCATGCGCCGCGCGGACCTGGTGGTTCTGCCGTACCGGAACATCGAGCAGTCCGGCGTCCTCTACACGGCGCTCGCGTTCGGGCGACCGCTGGTTCTGAGCTCGGTGGGTGGATTTCCCGAGATCGCCGAGCGAGGCGCGGCGAGGCTCGTCCCGCCCGAGGACCCAGAGGCACTGGCCGGCGTGCTGGCCGAACTGCTCGCGGACCCTGCCGCCCGGGAGGGGCTCGGCGCCGCCGCTGCCCGGGAAGCTGCGACCACGTACTCCTGGGATCGCATCGCCGCGCAGACCATGGACCTGTACCGGGACCTCCGATAATCCCGGGCTGATGGTGCTCGAGATCGTCTTCTGGGTCGCCGCTGGACTGATCATCTACGCCCACCTGGGCTATCCGCTGCTGCTCTGGGCGCTGGCCGCGATCCTCGGCGAGGACGGTGCGAGGGGGCGCGACGGGAGAACCCTCCAGGTGCACGGGAATGCGGAAGGCGAGCTCCCCCGCGTGAGCCTGATCATCCCGGCCTATGACGAGGAGGCCGTGATCGAGCGGAAGATCGCCAATGCGAGGGCGCTCGACTATCCCACCGATCGTCTCGAGGTCGTGGTGGCCTCGGACGGCTCGCGCGACCGGACGGCGGCGCTCGCCCGCGAGGCGGGGGCAGATCAGGTCATGGAGCTGCCGCGCGGCGGCAAGGTGGCGGCGCTCAACCAGGCCGCCGCCGAGACGAGCGGGGCGATCCTGGCCTTTTCGGATGCCAACAGCTACTGGCGCCCGGATGCCCTCCGCCGGCTGGTGAGCCGGTTCGCCGACGGGCGCGTCGGCTACGTCTGCGGCCAGGTGCGCTTCGAGGGGGGCGAGGGCGGAAACCAGGAAGGCCTCTACTGGCGCTACGAGATGGCCGTCCGCTCGAGGGAGACCCGGCTGGCAGGGATCACCGCCGGGAACGGGGCTATCTACGCGGTGCGTCGCGAGGCCTACATCGAGCTCGACCCGAGCCGCGGCCAGGACATCGGCTTTCCCTTCGAGCTCACCAAACGTGGCTGGCGCGCCGTCTACGAGCCGGGGGCGGTCGCCGAGGAGAAGATGGCGCCGACGGTCGAGGGGGAGTTCCGCCGGAAGCGCCGGATGATGTGGGGTCTCTGGGACGTGATGCTGCGGTGGGGGATGCTCAACCCGCGCGGCTACGGGCCCCTCTACGCGCTCGAGATCTATTCGCACCGGCTGCTGCGCTATCTGACTCCCTGGCTTCACCTGGTCGTCTTCGGTGTGAACATCGCGCTGCTCGGCCACGGCTGGGTCTACACCGCCACCCTGGCGATCCAGCTCGCGGTCCTGCTCTGCGCCCTGCTCGGGCGGTTCGTGCCCGCCCTTCCGTTCCGGATCGCCTACTACTACGTCACCGTGACCGCCTCCATCGCAGTGGGACTCTGGGACCGCCTTCGCGCGGGGACCGTGCCGATCGGCTGGGAGAAGGTGGAGGGCACCCGGTGAGCGCGACCGACGGCAGGCCGACCGACGGAGCGCAGCAGCGGCTCGATCTGCCCGAGCCGGTGGGTCGCCCCAGACAGGGCCTGCCCCGCGCCGCCGATCTGGCGATCGCGGTCGTCAGCCTGATTGTGGTCTCGCCGCTGCTGCTGGTAGCCGCGATCGCCATCCGCCTGGAGTCGCCCGGACCGGTGATCTACCGGCAGCGCCGCGTCGGCAAGGATGGCGTGATCTTCGAGCTCTTCAAGCTGCGGACCATGCGCCAGGGCGCCGATCCGGTCGGAGTGGGCACGGCGGTGACCTCGGAGGATCCCCGCGTAACCAGGGTCGGCCGACTACTGCGCCGTTTCTCGCTCGATGAGCTGCCGAACCTCTTCAACGTGCTGCGTGGCGAGATGCGGATCGTGGGGCCGCGGGCGACCCTGCCCGCCCAGGTCGAGCTCTACACGCCCCGCCAGCGGCGCCGCCTCGACCTTCGCCCCGGCGTCACCGGCTGGGCCCAGATCCACGGCCGCACCGGCATTCCCTGGGAGGAGCGCATCGAGCTGGACGTCTGGTACGTGGAGCACCGCTCCCTGCGGCTTGACCTGAGGATCCTGGCTCGGACGCCGAGGGCTCTGCTGGGCGGAGCCGGGAGCGTGGCGGTCGACCCATATGGGGGCTCCCCGGCCGATTCCCCGCTGCGCCGGGCCGCCGAGCGGGAACAGGCGAGAGAGCGCTGATGGCGCGCGGGATCTCGTTGAGGGACTTCCGCCCGGAGGACGCAGTGGTAGTGCACCGCTGGTTCAACTCCCCCGCGGCGACAGCGAACCTGCTGGAGCATCGCGACGAGTTCACCGAGGAGGACGCGAGGCGCTGGGTGGAGCGCGCGATTGAGCAGTCCCGGGACCCGCAGGCCGAGGACCGCAAGTGGGCGGTCGAGGTGGAGGGGATCGACGAGCCGGTCGGCTACACGGCGCTCTACGGCCTCCGGCGGCAGACCGCGCCGGAGCTCGGGGCGATCATGGGAGACGAGCGCGTGCGCGGCAGGGGTGTCGGCAGGGAGGCTGAGAGGCTCACGAACCTGAAGGCGTTCGAGGAGTTCGGCGCGCACAAGGTCTATGGCCGGATCCCGGCCACCAACGAGGCGGCGAAGAACGCGGTCATCTACAACGGCTGGAAGCAGGAGGGCGTGCTGCGGAAGCAGGTCCGCCACGGTGCCGAGCTGGTCGACGTCGAGCTCTGGGGCGGTTTTCGCGAGGACCTCCCCGAGCCGCCTGGGGAGTGAGCCGGGTGGAGGCGCGCCTGATCGCGGACGGCGGAGCCGCCGCCGCGGACCCCGAGAGCTTCTTCCGCTCACCAGCCTTTCTTGCGGCCGAGGGTGTCACCGACACGATCGCGATCGGGGGCGGGCCCCGACTGCCGGTGATCGTCCGCCCGATCGAGGGCGACCACAGCGACGCGATCTCGCCCTACGGGTATCCGGGCGCATCGGGAAGGTCCGAGACGCCGATCGATCCCGATCAGATCGACTGGTCCCCCACGGGCCTGGTCAGCGTCTTCGTCCGAGGGCGCATCGGTGAGAACCCCCTTTTGAGGGCGGCACGGTCCGCAACCGCGTCCACGTCGCCAGTGGCCCCTCTGGCATCCGCAAGCGCCTGCGTGAGCAGATACGCCGCAACGAGCGCGGTGGATGGTCCCTGGCTCTGACCGCCGGGCCGGATGCCGACGCCGATGCCCGAGCCGGGTTCGAGCGGGCATACGCGCAGACGATGACCCGGACCGGCGCAGCGCAGCGCTATCTCTACCCAAGTGACTACTTCCAGCGGCTGTTGGGCAGCCATTGCAGCTGGCGTCCTCGCGATGTGCGACGGAGACCGCGGGGCGGGCGTGATCGCCGTCGCCTCCGACGGTTATCTCCACCACTACCTGGGTGGTACTGCTGACGAGGCGCTTGCTGATTCCCCGATGAAGAACCTTTTGCGGCGATGATCTCGCTGGGCTCTGAGCTTGGCCTGCCGGTTAACCTCGGCGGCGGCCTGGCCCCCGGAGACTCGCTCGATGACTTCAAGCGTGGCTTCGCCAACGGCGAGGCGCCGTTCCGCACACACTAGCTGACTGCGATTCGGCCACCTATGGAGGCTGGCCGCACAGGCCGGTCCGGATGCCGAGGGCTTCTTCCCCGGGCATATCGCTCCTGAGCCCGGCACGCCGCCGGCGTGGTGCTTGTGGTGCTTCTTCTTCTTGCGCTTGCCCTTGGAGAAGTGCTTGATCCGCTTCTGCACGGCCGCCGTGATCTGCGGGATCAGGGGGATCATCGCGCCGCCCGGACAGGCCGTCAGGCCAAGCGTGGTGTGGCCCACGATTCGCGGCACGGTGATCACCGTGCCGGCCGGATAGCGATCCTCCGGGCCGCCCGCGGAGGTGAGCTGCACACTGCCGGTTGTCGGTATCGCGCGGGCGATCTTCATCTTCCAGGCGAGGAACTGGATGATGGATCGCACCGCCTGCGGGGTCGGCGCCTCACTGGTGTGGTCGCCGATCGAGGCGATTGAGGTCGTCTGGGAGTTGATCTGGGCCTGGCGCGCGTCGACGGGCCGTTTCAGGCCCCCGGCCCGGCCCTCGTAGATCGTCCCGAAGCGGTCGACGAGCGCGTTGTAGCCGATGTTGTTCCAGCCATTGCCGTAGACGTGGAAGCGGCAGATGCCGAGGACGATCGATGGCGCCTCCTCGGGCGTGTAGTCGTTGGCGTTCACGCTGTGGTGGATGACCGCCGCCTGAACGGTGCCGTACTCGGCCGGCCCTTCGGCCCGGCAGCCGCCGCTGGGGAGGTCGGCTCTCCAGGCGGCGCGGCTGACGATCTGAGGCTTCGGAACGAACGCCTGAGCCACCGGAGTGGAGGCGACCGAGATGAAGGCGGAGTTGACGGCGCTGCGCGCGGAGTTGACCAGCCGGTCGGCGAAGCCTCCCGCCGTCCCGGAGACGTTCACGAAGTGCAGCTGGCCCCGCGGCCGGCAACGGGGCGCGCACCTGAGCGTAGTCCGCGCCCCACGTAGATCGGAGCTCCATCGTCCTGATCGACCCAGGTGCTCCACCCGCCGTCGTCGGCGCGCACTCGGATCTGCACCGTCCGCAGCTCGCGAGCGACACCGACGAGGTCGAACCGGCGCCGTGCTCGGACCGCGGGGTAGATCCAGCGCCGCGCCCTCTCCTGCAGATGAGCCGATCGGGCTGTCGCCACCGCCCCCGGTGCCATCCGCTTGGCCGTCGGGATGGCGCGCTCGAAGTCGACCGCGCTGCTGCAGATAGGGGCGCAGCGAGAGCGCTGGCGCGACGACCCAGACAAGGTTGTGAACAGCTTCAGGACCCCTCAGGAGAACCCTCTTCCCATCGTTCAGTGGAACACATCGCCTTTGACGTGGTCGCCATTGACGGCTTCGCCTTCAGTCTCGGTCGACGCTTCGCCAACAAGGCGGCTGACGGCTTCGCCAGCACATCGCGGCTGTAGCGGCCGCCCACTACCAGTCGCTTCGGGCTCGACGCCCTCGCTCCGAAAGAGGCGGCCTGACAGCCGCTAGCCGACGTGAATCGGGACGGCTGCTCGGGACCGTTGCCGATGTACGTGTCCCGGAAGTTGCGGATCACGTCGAGCACCAGCGGATCATAGTGCGGGGGTACACTGCGATCTGGGTTCACGCGGTGACCGCGACGTCGTATGGCATGTTGGGCTCGGGGTAGAGGAGGACGCTCGTCGGGCTCCTGGTCGAAGACACCCTTCAGCGCCAGCTGTTCGCTCTCGGGCAGGGTCGGTCTGCGGAGTGGATCTCGATCCGGCCGTGCTCCATGGGCGTGGGACCTCGAGTTTAGCGTTCATCCCCTTGGTTCTGGGTTTTCGCGCTCATCGGCGTCGTGCATGCGCCGTCCGAACCGGTAATCCGGCAAACTCCGGTCGCCCGATGTGGGTGGAACCGCTTCCCCAGTGACCGAAGTTGAATCCGCGACGTGGGTGTTCTCTGGTTTGGGAGGTTGAGCCTCAACCTCCACATCGGCCTTCTTCGGGCGGAGATCTGCAGACTCCTGACCTGCAGCGGCTGCGGTTAGTCCCCTTGCGGGCAGTCCCCCGTGAGCTCCGATAAGTCTCCCTGTGCTTCTGGATGTGTGCGTTGCTGCAGGCGCTGCTGCCTCCTTGAGCTGCTCCCGCTCGAGACCACGATGACCAGGTCCACCCACCACCGCCAGGGCCAGCCCCTCCGAGCTGCCACATACTCGGCTATTCAAGCGCTGGCGCGCCACCGGAGCTCGCTGCCCCGCCTCGCGTGAGGAGTGTGCGCGCGAAGGGGCGCCCCCCTTTTTCCTTCTCCAGTGCCGATCTACAAGGCCATCCAGGTCAGCCAGCCCGTCAACCATGCAGGTGCGTGCTCGCCATCTTGGGGGCTGCACTCCGAAGGGCTTGCAGTGCTTCTGGGATGTGCGTTTTGCTAGACTGCCGGGTCCTCGCTGTCCCCAGACTGTCTAGGAAATCCGCCATGTGCTGTCGAGGCGCTCCGGCCAGAGCCTCCATTCTCAGACTGGACGTTGCCTCCTATCAGGCTGTGTGATCTGAAGCTCCTCTGCTAACATCCCCGAGTCCCAGAGGCATGAGCACATTTCTGGGGCTGTCATCACCCAGCGTCGGCTGGGTCATCTGCACCCGAAAAAAATCGGGTGGTGGGGGTCAACAGCAGCTCAGCAAACAGCTCCCAGAGTTGGCTGAGGAAGGGTGGTGTCCTGTCGGAGCCACTCCAGTGCCCATGTTGAGTAAGGCTTGTGCGTGGGATCCTGCGGGCGCCTCGCGCGAGCATCTTCAGCACCGGCTCTCCGAAGCGCAGGCCGACCATGATCGGGGTGAAGATCACCGCCGCTGCCAGCAACGCGTTGTCCAGCACCGGCATCTCGATCATCATCGCCTTCACGCGCTCGGGAGCCACATGGTTCAGCTCCAGGGTCGCGTTGGCCCCCAGGGAGGTGCCTCCCACGACGGCCTGGTCGAGCCCGAGGTGATCGAGCAGAGCCTCGACCTGGCGGGCGAAGAACGTCATCGAGTAGAGCGACATCTCCGGCGGGCGGTCAGAGCGCCCGTGGCCGAGGAGATCCAGGGTGATCACGCGGTTGCCCCGTTGGGCCATCTCGGGACCGAGGCGGTCGAACATCCGCCTGTTCATCAGCAGCCCGTGGATCAGGACGATCGGCCTGTCTCCCTCGCCGTACTCGTCGTACGAGATGCGGTGATTGTCGAAGTCGAAATCGGGCATTGGGCCGGGATTGAGTGTAGGCGGAGCCTCAGGTGGCACCGGCCGCGGCGGGCTCTGCGGTCCTCCCACGGCCTCGATGCGTGAAGCGCTCCCAGAATGGCGCGGGCAGCGGGCCAGCGATTCAGCGCGTAGAGATGCAGGCCGGGTGCGCCCCGACGCAGCAGATCGGCGCACTGCTGTGTCGCGTAGGCGACGCCGAGCTCGAACTCGGCCCGCTCGTCGCCGTCCAGGTCCTCCATCGCCGAGGCGAGCGGGGCCGGGATCGTCGCCTCGCAGAGCTCCGAGATGCGCCCGATCTGCTTGAACCCCGTCATGGGCATGATCCCCGGGATGATCGGCACGTCGATGCCAGCGGCGCGCGCCGCCGGCACGAAGTCGAAGTACAGGCTGTTGTCGAAGAAGAGCTGGGTGATCAGGAAGCTGGCGCCCGCCTCGACCTTGGTCTTCAGGTAGGCGAGGTCGGCCTCCAGGCTTGCGGCCTCCGGTGACCTCCGGGAAACACGCGCCACCGATGGTGATCTCGGGATGGGTCTCACTGATCAGTGCCGCGAGGTCGGAGGCGCTGCCCAGCCCGCCCTCGGGCTGCTCGAAGTCCTTCTCACCGCGAGGCGGATCGCCGCGCAGGGCCAGGATGTTCTGGATCCCGGCGTCCGCGATCCGGTCGATGATCTCCTGCAGGCTCTCGGTCGTCTCACCAACGCAGCTCAGGTGCGCCATCGCCTCCGGATCCGTACTGGTCGCGGATCGCCTTCGTGGTGTCGAGGGTGCCCTCACGCGTGGCGCCGCCGGCCCCGTAGGTCACGGAGAAGAAGTGCGGGTCGAGCTTGCGCAGCACCTCGATGGTCTCGAACAGGGTCTGTCGTCCCTCCTCCGTCTTGGGGGGAAAGGACTCGACCGAGAAGACCGGCCGCGTCGAGGCGAGCATTTCGTCGATTCTCATTCCAGCAAGGGTATTCAGCGCGACATAGAGTCGAGAGATTGGCCTTCATGTCGAGATCTCCAGCGGCTTCAGACAGCGCGCGCGGGCATTCAACCTGGACGAGTCGAGCATGCGCAGGACGTCCTCGATCCGTGGATCCGAGGGCGGAGGATCACCCTGGGGGACAAGGATTTCGAACCGAGGGACTCCAGGCTGGTGATCCTCGAGGGGCCCGCGCTCGCCGACACGGATCTTTCGCTGGGCCGCGGCTGGTCCAGCGCCGAGAAGGTCTCCGAGAACGTCACCCGTCGCCTGGTCGAGGCGGCGACCGCGCCCGCCGGTGGTCCCACCGTTGCGGTTCTCGCTGGCGGGTCGGCCGAGAGGGACCTCCAGCGGATGCTGGAGCGGCTCGAGCTGAGCACCATCCCGTGGGCCGAACTTCGAGCGCGGATCCTCGGTCCGCCGGTCTCGGCCGACGGACCCGGCTTCGCCGCTGTCCTGGTGATAGAGGGGTCCGCTCCCTCGCCGTCCTGGCTGTTTGACGCGGGCCTCGCCCGGGGTGCGCTCGGCGCCAGGGCAGTGGTCGTCCAGCTCGGCGACGCGGCCATCCCTACTCAGCTCGCCGGCGAGGACGCGATGCGATCGAGTCCGGCGAGGAGGGACATCTGCGCCCTGCGCGATCGGCTCACCAAATAGAACGGGGCGCCCCTCGGGGCGCCCCGGAGCTCGAGACTTGCCTGGCAGGCCTTGTGATGCTCAGACCTTCGCCGCGACCCGCTTGACGATGCTCGGCTTGGAGAACTTCACCTGCGTGCCGCGAGCGACCGCGATCACGGGGACGTTGGCCGTCTCGATCGCGTAGCCGGCTTGGGCGCCGAGGTCGACGTGGCCCTTCGGCGACGCCGGTGAGGAGCCCACGACCACGGTCGTGCTCTCCGCTCGGTCGGCGACCGTGGCGCCGAGCGCGTCGGCGATGCTCTTGGCCGTCGCCAATGCGGCGTCGTCGCGCGTCGTCCTCGGGGAGCACGGCGACCGACTTGATCTCGACGTTCTCGTTGCGGAAGCCGGCGCGCGATGGCGACCGCAGCGGGACCGCTGGTCAGCTCCGCTGTGCGGAGGTGCCCGGCATCACGGCGCCATTCGCGGTCCGGTAATCGAGCCGAAGATGATCACGTCGGCCTTCTCGCTCTCGGCCAGCTCCCAGAGGCCGGCGCCGGTCGAGGCGGGACCACGATATGCCGCGGGATCTTCTCGTCGCCCAGCGCCTCGGCGCCGCGCTCGAGCAGTTCCTCGGCGTCCTTCTCCTCCAGCGCCTCGCGAGCGCGGTCGGGCTGCTGCGTGTGACGTACGTAGGCAAGCGAGATCTCGCCGCCCAGCTCGCCCAGCGTGCGGCCCAGGGCGAGCGCGTCCCGCTGGTTTTGGTGCCGTCGTAGGAAACTATGATCTTGGCCATTCCAGGTCTCCCGCATTGCGATTGCGGTGCCGAAGCTCGACGCCATGGTGCCGCGTGCTTGCCATTAGCAGAAGTACTTCTCATGATCCTCAACAGTTAGTGATGCGAACGTTCAACGTTCAGAAGCTCCTCAAGGTGCTGCTGGAGGTCCTCTCGCAAGGGTCCTTCTCGGAGGCGGCGAGCGCATCCGCATGGACGACAATTGGCCGTCTCTCAGGTGATCGCGGCTCCAGTCGGAGGCGGGCGTGCCCTCTATCGAGCGCTACTGGCGCGGGCTACGCCCCGACGAGCGCCCTGCGCAGCGCCTGGCCGAGCACGCCCTGGCGGATCCTCACGCGCAGTCCGCCCACGTCGCGGAGGCGGAGCTCGGCGCTATTGCCGGCATCAATAGGCGGCGAGCGCAACTCGCATGGCCTCCTTTCTGATGGCCGGCGCCATGTTGATGCCGCTCGCGATCGCGGCCTTCCGTTGGCGCATCCCCGACGTCGCCCTCAGCCTGGTCGAGGGTGAGCCGGAGGAGCTCATTCTGCGCCTTCGCGATGGCGATTCGACCTGGGCCTGATCTTCGCGTTCTGAGGGGCGGGGAAGATGGGCCGGGCCTGCAGAGCTCGCCGCTGTTCGAGGACCCCATGAGGATCGCGCTTCCGAAGGGTCACCGGCTCGCCCGCAAGGAGCGCATCACGCTTGAGGACCTCTCAGACGAGGCCTGGGTGCAGACCTCCGAGGCCAGTGCCTGTGCGCGCCACGTGGTCGCGTCTGTCGCGCCGCGGGATTCGAGCCGCGCGTCTCGTTCGAGAGCGACGACTACCTGACCGTGCAGGGTCTGGTCGCGGCCGGCGTCGGGGTCGCCCTGATCCCGCAGCTGGCCCTCTCGCAGACTGTCAGTTACGACATCGCGGTCCGCGAGCTCCAACCCGATGGCCCGGTCCGGCACGTTGTCGTGTCGACGCCGGGAACCGGGCTCTCGCTGCCGCGGCAGCGGCGATGCTGGAGATCCTGCGCGACACGGCTCGCCAGTACCAGCTCTAGCCTGCCCCGGGACGCGGACCCGAGGAGGGTCGTCAGAAGAAACGCCGCCCCCACCTCTCGGCGGGGACGGCGTTCAGATGCTGCGTTTGAGGCGGAGAGCCGACTAGGTCTCGCTCCCACGGATACGCCAGCGACGGGACGTCCGAGGGATAGACCTCGTGCCCGTGCACGGCGATGTCGCCTTCCTCCATGTCGGCCTCCTCCATGCGGAGCGGTACGAACAGTCCCACCAGCTTCAGCAGGATGAACGTGCCGATCGCCGAGAAGCCGATCACCCAGTGGCCGGTGACGAGCTCGTCCTTGAAGAGCTCGGCGTTGCCCCCGTTGAATATGCCGCGATCCCGGGCAGGTCGGTGGCCCCGCCGCCGGTCGCCGTGTAGACGATGATGTTCGGGTCGGCGAAGAACCCGAGCAGGAGCCCGCGGCGAGTCCCGCCATCCCGTGGGTGTAGATCACGCCCAGGGTGTCGTCCACGTTCCGGAAGGGCCGCATCCGGCTCAGGTAGTTGAGGGCGAAGTAGACGATCACTCCGCCGATCAGCCCGATGCAGAGAGCGCCCCAGCCGTTGACGAAGCCGGCGCACGGCGTGATCACGACCAGGCCGGTGATCATCCCGTTGACGCTCGAGATCAGGCTCGGCTTGTGCCCGGTGACGTAGTCGAGGGCGATCCACGACAGGAACGCAATCGCACAGGACAGGTTCGTGTTGAGCACCGCCAGCGACGCATTGGCGCCCGCGTAGTACGGGTCACCGCCGTTGAAGCGTTCCAGCCGAGCCAGAGCAGGCCCGCGCCGGTGGGACCATATCAGGTTGTTGGGCGCGTCGATCTCGCGATCGCGCTGGAGCCGCGGCCCGATCACCGCCGCCGCCACGAACCCGGAGACGCCGGCCGCGAGGTGGATCACGTAACCGCCCGAGAAGTCGAGGGCACCGTGAGCCGCCCACCAGCCGCCGCCCCAGATCAGGAAGGCGTTGACGGTGTAGATGATGCTCGACCAGAGGATCACGAACGGGATCCAGGCCCGGAAGTTGATCCGGCCGAGCACCGATCCGAGCATCAGGATCGGCGTGATCGCGGCGAACACGAACTGGAAATAGACCAGCGTCGGTTGGCTGAAATTGAACGCCGCCCGGTGGTTATCGATGGGATCACCGCCTGCGTTTGCTCAGCACCCGTTCCCAGGACCGAGCCCGGGGTTCCCCACATCGCGCTGAAGAACCCGCTGTCGGCCCCGAAGATGTGCAGGGGGCTGCCGAAGGCCATCTTGAACCCGTAGAGAACCCAGACGATCAGCACCAGTGCGAACGCGACGAAGGCCATCATCATCGAGTTCACCGACCAGCGCTTCTGCATGACGCCGCCGTACAGCACGACGAGACCGGGCACGCTCATCAGGCCGACCAGGGTCGCCGCGGTGAGCTGCCAGGCGTTGTCGCCCGGGTTCACAAAATCTGGATAGGGCACCCACGTAGGCATAGGTAGGCCTGCTCCTTTCGTTCGGTATCGAGCATTGGTGTTGCCCGCCTGGCCGCCAGTGACGCCCGAGACGGGTAAAGCCACGCTGCAGGGTGCCCGACGGGTGGTCCGACTCCTACCGCCAAACGGTGGAAATCCCCGTCCCCAATCTCGACACTCGGTCGAAGCCGCTCGTCGAAATGCGCCCCTAGACTGATCCGGTGCCTCTGCAAGGACACTGGGACCGCGTCAACACGCCGCTGAGGGAAACCACGCCGCGCGAGAAGGTGCTCGTGCGGGTGTTCTGGGCCCTGTTGGCGATAGCCGCGGTCGCGACCGTGATCGTGGCGATTGCGACAAGCGGGAATGGCACGACGGGAACGCCCCTGGGGGCGGGGTGCATCCGCATCGAGGTGCCGAGCACCATGGGCGGAAGCTCGTCTGACCTCTGTGGATCGAAGGCCGCCTCGTTCTGCCGGAGCCCGGCCGCGAACAGCCCGCCGCTGAACGAGACAGCCCTGCCAAAGTGCCGCGACGCCGGGTACTGACCGAGCAGGAGCTCAATCGCGCGCTCCTGGCCCGCCAGATCCTGCTCAAGCGGGTGAGGGCGCCGATCCCGAAGGTGCTCGAGCGGATGGGCACCCTGCAGGCCCAGTACGCGCCTTCGATGTACATCGGGCTCTGGACCAGAGTGAAGGCATTCGAGCGGGAGCAGCTCGACCGGGCCCTCGAGCGGCGCCAGGTCGCCCAGGGGACGCTGATGCGGGCGACGATCCACCTGGTCTCCAAAACGGACTACTGGCCGATCGCGATCGGCGTCCGAAGGGCCCGTCGCGATGCGTGGCTCAGTGCTTCCTACAGGCGCGACTACAGCGCCTCGCAGATGTCCGCCGCCGCGCGGAAGCTGAAGGCCCGGCTCGGCGACGGGACGATGAGCCGCAAGGAGATCCACGAGCTGCTCGGGTCCGACAGCGTGGTCACCAACGGGGTGAACTTGTGGCTTGACCTGGTTCGGGTCCCTCCCTCAGGCACATGGGAGCGCCGCCGCGCCGATCTCTACGCCGCGGCCGAGCACTGGCTGGGACGGCCGGGGAAGATCGAGGAGGCCGACGGCATCGATCTGCTGGTGCGGCGCTATCTCGGCGCCTTCGGCCCGGCCACGCTGGCGGAGTTGGCCAACTGGGCCGGGCTCGATCCACGAAGGGTCGAACCGGCGCTCGAGCGAATCAAGCTGCGCCGGTTCGAGGCCGAGGACGGCGCGGAGCTGCTCGACCTTCCCAGGGCGCCCCTGCCCGATCCCGAGACCCCCGCGCCCGTCAGGTTCCTTCCCACCTGGGACGCGGCGCTGCTCGTTCACGCCCGCCGCACCGGCATCCTGGCGGAGGAGCACCGGCCCAAGGTCTTCAACACGAAGACGCCGCAGTCAGTTCCGACCTTTTTCGTCGACGGCCGCGTCGCCGGGACCTGGAGTTTCGAGAAGGGGAAGGTCAAGACGAAGCCGTTCGGCAAGCTCGACGCCGCCGCCAAGCGGGAGCTTCGCGACGAGGCCGACCGTCTCGCCGAGCTCCACGCCTAGGTCCGTCGAGCCGAAAGCGAGCGGCGCAGAGATAAGCTCCAGTGCCGCATGCGCCGGCTCGTGACTGGAGGTCTGGCCGTCGCCGCCCTGATCGCCGGGTGCTGTCTCGTCCCAGGGAGTGCAGCCGCGGCGCCGGGCGCGAGGGGACCGCACATCGCCAACGCCTGCTTTGCGCTGCGCTCGGCCGCGACAGGCCGGTACGTCGGGGTCAGTGGCCAGGGCTATCGGGCGGACCAGCAGACCGAGGGGACCGCCGCCGCCTTCTTCTGGAAGCCGAGCAGCCTGCGGAGCTATCTGCCGATGGACCAGGGCGGCTCCCTGCTCGGCCTGAACGCCGATGGCTCGGTGGGCCGCCAGGCGACGCCCGGTCCGGCATCCGACTGGACGGCGCTCCCAGCGGGGCGGCGATCGGTACGGGTTCGCGCCCTGACCCAGAGGCGCTGGCTCACCGCATCCGCCTCGGGCGACCTGTTTGCGTCCTCAGGCGCCGGCCGAGCCACCATCTTCAGACTGGTCCGGGATCGGGGCTGCACGCCGTTCCCCGAGGCGGACGTGAGTGCGACGGGTCGGAGCTTCCGGGGGTCCAATCACAAAGGCGACGTCTTCGGCTTCGCCGACATGCACGTGCACCTCACCGCGAATCTGCGCGCCGGCGGCGCCGTGCTCTCCGGCGAGCCGTACGACCCGTACGGCATCAGCGAGGCGCTCGGTCACGATGCCGACGTCCATGGCGCCGACGGGAGCCTCGACATCACAGGCAACCTGCTGCGGACGGGTCTCCCGTTCGGGACCCACGACACGCATGGCTGGCCGACCTTCGCCGGCTGGCCGGTCCACGACACCATCACGCATCAGCAGACCTACTACGTCTGGCTGAAGCGAGCCTGGCTGGCGGGGGAGCGCCTGGTCGTCGCCCAGACCGTGGAGGACCAGCCGATCTGCGAGATCGAAACGGTGAAGACGCATTCCTGCGATGAGACCACCGCGGTTCGCCAGCAGGTGCAGGAGCTGCGTGGTCTGCAGAACTACATCGACGCGCAGGCCGGCGGCAAGGGCCGGGGTTGGTTCCGGCTCGTCTACAACCCACGCCAGGCGAGGGACGTGATCGAGCGCGGCAAGCTCGCGGTGCTGATCGGGATCGAGTCCTCCAACCTGTTCGGCTGCAGCGAGCGGATGGACGTCCCGCAATGCGGCCGGCGGGATATCGACCGCGGCATCCGCAATGCCCGGCGGCTCGGCGTCCGGACCGTCTTTCCGATGCACTGGACCGACAACGCGTTCGGCGGGGCAGCGATCGAGGGAGACGGCAGGGGCACCTTCATCAACGTGCTGGAGCGCTTCCAGACCGGTCACTACTTCCGCACGGGCCCCTGTCCAGAGCCGGGCCAGGGCGAGACGATGGGCAGCCTGAGCGCCTTCGAGCTCAGCTTCCTGTCCAACTACTTCCCTGCCGCGAAGCCGATCGCCCAGGAGCCATTCCCGGTCTATCCGGCGGGGATTCAGTGCAACGCGAAGGGTCTGACCCCGCTCGGGGCGTACCTGATCAGGCGGCTGATGGCCAATCACATGCTGATCGAGATGGATCACATGAGCGAGTGGGCGCGGGAGAGCGTCCTACGGATGGCGAAACGCCGCCGCTATCCGCTGGTCTCGAGCCACACTGGAACCGGCGGCTATTGGACCCCTGACCAGCTCAGGCAGCTCTACGCACTCGGCGGCATGGCCGCCGCCAGAGCCGACACGGCGCCCGCGCTCGCGGCCAGGATCGGTGAGCTGAAGAACTACCGCAGCAGACGCCACTTCTTCGGTGTCGGCCTGGGCACCGACACCGGCGGTTTCTCCTCCCTTCCGGGCCCCCGGCCGGATGCCGCGCAGTCGCCGGTCACCTACCCCTTCCGGGGCTATTACTGCAACGTGACCTTCCAGCGCGAGCGGAGCGGCACCAGGACCTTCGACCTCAACACCGACGGCGTCGCGCAGTACGGGCTGATTCCGGATCTGCTCGCCGACATGCAGCAGCACGGCGGCGGACCGGCCATGCGATCCCTCTTCCGCTCGGCGGAGGCCTACCTGCAGATGTGGCAGTTGGCCCACGTGCGCTAGCGCCCGGACGCCGCAGCGACCGGGAGGTTCGCGAGCCAGCCACGGACGGCGCCGGCGACCGCGTCGGTATCCGCTTTCAGCCCGTGGTCCCCTGGGACCTTGACCACTTCGCGCTTCGCACCTGGCGGCGGCATGCCGAAGCGGTCGCTCTCTCCCTGGACCACCAGGACCGGGAGCTCGACAGCCTCCAGCTCAGGCAGGCGGCTCTGCGGTGGCTTGTTCCCTCGTCGCGGGGGAAGGAGCGGGAACGCAAGGCACAGGACGGCTGCCGCACCGGTCTCCTCGACGGTGCGGCAGGCGACGCGCGCCCCGAGCGAGCGGCCGCCGACGATCACCGGCAGGTCAGCCAGTTCCTTGCCCAGTAGGTGCTCGAGGACCGCAATCCAGGCTTCGTCGAGCCGCTTCGGCGGGGCCGGGGAGCGGCGCCCGGCGACCCGATACGGCTGCTCGACCAAGGCGACGGTGAAGCCCGCTTCGACCGCGGCCTCGCTTGCCGCGACCAGGTCCACCGCCTCGACGCCCCCGCCCGCCCCGTGGCCGAGGACGACCGCCCCCTTCGGCTGGGGAGCCGGGTGCAGGTGGGCCCGCGCCGGGCCGGAGGGTGTGTCGATCTGTGTGGGGCGCATTGGAGCCAGCACATATTGTCCGACTCGCGATGGATGGCCGTGCACGCGAATGGCTGGACGCCGGTGGGTTCTTCGACTGGGTCCCGCGGGAGTCCATGTCCGGGGTGGGCAAGCTGAGGGTCTTTCACGCCGAGTTCGGCGATCCGAAGGCCCCTCTGCTGCTTCTGGTGCATGGCTTCCCGACCAGCAGCGTTGACTGGTACGACGTCGCGGGTCCCCTCAGCCGTGACCGCCGGGTCTGCGTGCTGGACTTCCCCGGCTTCGGGTTCTCCGACAAGCCAAGGGACGGGAGCTACACGCTGGACCGGGACGCCGAGCTTGTGGACTTCTATCTCCGTGATGTCCTGGGCGCCTCGGAGGGTGCGGTGGTCGCACACGACCGCGGTGACAGCGTGGCCCTGGCGTTCGCGGCTCGCAGTGCGGCCGGCGAGACGCCCTTCCAGCTCACCAACCTGGTGGTCAGCAACGGGAACATGTTCCTGCCGCTGTCGAACCTCACCGTCTTCCAGAGGCTGGTGCTCGATGCAAAGACAGCATCTCAGGTCCTCGAGGCGCTGACCCCGGAGCTCCTGGCCGCCGGGCTGGGCCAGGAAACGTTCACTCCGGCGCGGCCGCCGGAGGATCCGGCGATCAAGGCGCTCACCGACACCTTTGCCGTGAACGACGGCGTGGCCGTGCTCCACGACACGATCCAGTATCTGGTCGAGCGATCCGAGAACGAGCAGGGGTGGCTCGATGGCCTCGCCGAATCGTCCGTGCCGACCGCTTTGGTCTGGGGCATGTACGACACGGTCTCGCCGCCGCGGGTCGCCGCGTACATCTGGAACACCTACCTCTCCACCAAGCCGGGCGCCAACGAGTTCTGGCTGCTTCCCGCGGCGAACCACTACCTCCAGCACGATCAGCCGAAGGAGTTCGTTGAGGTCGTCTCCGCGGTTCTCGCCGAAGACATCCCAGACGCTCCGGGCCCGCTCTCCGCGGAGCCCGGTGCGCCGCTTCTGGTCGACACTTCACGGAAGAAAATGCCCAGCGCCAAAGAGGTTCTCGCCGGGACGTGACGCGGGCTAGAGGAGCTCGCAGGCCCGCTCCGCTAGCGCCAGCACGCTGAGGTGGGGCGAGGCCCGCAGCGGGCCGGGAATGATCGAGGCGTCGATGACGTGCAAATTCTCGAAGCCGTTGACCCGGCCGCTCGAGTCGGTCACCCCGCCCATCGCGCAGGTTCCCACAGGGTGGAAGTAGGTCGTCAGCCCGGCGCGCCCGCGCGAGCGGATCTCCTCTGCAGTCGCATCTGCACCCGGAGCGAGCTCGGCGCTCACGCCTCGCGCGAGGGCCTCCGTCTCGGCGAGCCGCCGGGCGAGGGACACTCCCTCGAGAGCCGCGCTCATGTCGCGATCGCTTTCCAGGTCGAGCTGGCTGACCTCCTGAAGGGCCGCGGGATCGGTGGAGCGCAGGCGAACGGTTCCCCGCCACTCCGCCTGCAGGAGCATCGAGCTCATTGCCAGGACGACGCCGTCGCCGGCTGGAAAGACGGCGACCAGCAGGTGGAGGTCCCAGCTGTCCGTCGGTGATTCGCTCGAGCGGGCCTTGAAGACCCCCTGGATCGAGGCGTCGTCGAAGCGCTTCCGGTGGACCGCGATCTCGGCAGCCATGGTGTCGCTCGGGCTGAAGCGCACCGGAACGCCGAAGTGGTCGCGAAGCCCGTCGCCGACCGGCAGATCGGCGACCGCGTTCAGGCCGAGGCTGCGCAACTCATCCTCGGGGCCCACGCCGCTGCGGAGCAGGATCGAGGGCGAGCCATATGCGCCGGCGCAGATCACGACCAGATCGGCTTCGAGCGAGAGGCGCTCGCCCGCTGCCACGATCTCGGCACCGACGGCGCGAGGTCCATCGAGGATCACCCGATCGACGAGGGCTTCGGGGAGGATCGTCAGGTTGGAGCGGCCCCGAGCCCGCTCCAGGTAGGCAAACGAAGCGTTCCAGCGGGTCGTTCCGCGCAGGTTGAAGGGCAGCCGGCAGAGGCCCTCGGTCGCCTCCGGATCGTTGCCGTCGGCGACGACGGGAAGCCCGAGCTCGGCGGTGGCCGCGGCGAGCCCGCGAAACCAGGGATCGAGCTCCTCCTCACCGAACTTCCGCTGCGTCATCCGCTCACGGGCGCGGCGCAGGTGGATCTCGAATGCCTCGGCGTCCAGGCCGTCGTCGCCCGTTGCCTCCGCCCACCCGTCGTAATCCGAGGCCGCCCCGTGCATCAGCGTGCACATGTTGTGGGAGGAGCACCCGCCCATGACGCGCGCGACGGGCAGGCTCCCGGCGGGATCAGACCAGTCGTGAGAGGTCGCAGGGAGACGCGCGTCGAGGAGATCGGGGGGCCATTCGCCCGTCGAGTGGGGCCCGTAATCCGGACCGGCTTCGACAAGGCAGACCGTTCGCGACTCGTCCTCGCTGAGGCGGGAGGCCAGTACGCACCCCGCCGAGCCGCCGCCGAGCACGAGCACGTCGTAGGCGGCGGTCATGAGATGGAGCTAGCCGGACTCGAACCGGCGACCTCCTGGGTGCGATCCAGGCGCTCTCCCAACTGAGCTATAGCCCCTAGTGAATTGGGACATATGTTCGCTTCGACCTGCAGAGGCTGTGCAATGCCGGCCGCCGGCCAAGGATACGCTGTCCTGAGGTGAGCTTCGGACGGCGCCTGGCGCTCTTCTTCCTCCTGATCGCGATCGTGCCCACCGCGGCACTGATCGCAATCGTGCTGTTCGTCAGCAACGACTCGCAGGCCGGCAAGGCGGACGCACGGCTCGCCGCGGGCCTGCAGACGGCGGTCTCCGTCTACACACGGCGGACCCAGGAGGCCACGGCGGACGCGCGCCGGCTGGCGGCCGGTCCGGAGCTCGCCACGGCACTCAGGTCGGGGGATCAGAGCTCACTGAGCTCGTTCACCAGCGGCGCGGCCGCCCAGCCGGGAGTGGAGGCGGTCGCCGTCCTCGACAACGCAGGGCGCCAGATGGCCGTGGCGGGTTCGCCCGATGCCGTCGCCTTTGCACAGTTGGGGCTCACGGACGAGGCGCGGCCCGTCGGGGACCTGCGTGTCTCGACCACCACCGCCCAGCAGTACGTGGCCGAGGTTCGGCAGCTCACCGGCCGGGAGCTGGTTCTGAGCCACGGGGACTCCGTTCTCGCCTCGACGGTGCCCCCCCCGTCACAGACCGTCGGCGCGGATCAGACGGCGGAGCTGAGCACAGGCGGCAAGGACTACAGGGGGCACGCGATCACCCTCAACCAGCGCGACGGAGAGACGCTGCTCCTTCTCGGTCCGCCCAAGTCGGGGGGCCTGCTGGGGATCGGAGGGCCGGCGCTCGCGATCCTGGTCCTCTTCGTGATCGCAGCGGTGGCGCTCGCCTGGGCGCTGGCACGGACACTGACACGCCTCCATCAGCGGGTCGCCGCCCAGGCGGTCACCGATCCCCTCACCGGGCTCTGGAACCGGCGTTACATGGGGCAGACGCTGGACCGGGAGGTCTCCCGCGCCCTGCGCTTCGGGCACCCGATCTCGCTGATCATCCTCGACGTCGACGACTTCAAGCTGATCAACGACCGCCAGGGTCACATGCAGGGGGACATGGTGCTCGAGCGGGTCGCGGACGTGGTGCGCGAGGCCACCCGGCTGATCGACGTCGCAGCCCGCTACGGCGGCGACGAGCTCGCCCTGATCCTGGTCGAGACCGGGCGCGAGGGAGCGACGATCCTCGGTGAACGCCTCGGCGAGCGGATGAGGGCGAAGACGGTTCCGCTCCGGGACGGCGGCTCCATGGGGGTCACGATCAGCGTCGGAGTGGCCACGATCCCGGACTCCGCCAGCGACCTCGAATCGCTGATCGACGCGGCCGACAGGGCCCTGCTCAGGGCGAAGAGGGCGGGGAAGAACCAGCTACGCACGGCTCCGGTGACGCGCCCCGGGACCAGCAGCAGTGTCGACCCTCATGGGCGCGACCGGCGCTTCCGGGCCTCGGACCTGAGGACCGGCCGCAAACGGCCGTAAATTGGTCGCTTGGGTGCACGTTCCAGGCACGGGGCCAGCTATCACATGGGGGCCGCAGCCCCTAAGCTTTGACCCTTCGAGGCGGTCTGACCCCGCACTATGGGCATACTCGACGACGCGATTCGCGAACACCTCGATCTGAAGCGCAAGCACGGCGCCCGAGACGCCGATATTCGGGAGATCGAGGATGACGCGTTCGGTTCGGCGGATCGCCCTGATCCTTTCGCCGCGGGCGAGCTCTTCAACGAGGTCTCTTCCCCGGAGGCGGACGGTCCGAGCGGCCTGAGCGAGGCCGAACTCGGCGACGAGGAGCCGACGCGGCTGGTCGAGCCGGAGGCGCTGCTGCCCTCCGAGCCGAGCACTGAGCCGCCGCCGTCGGAGATCCCGGCCGAGCCGACCAGCCCGCCGGAGGGCCTGGCCCAGATCCCCGGGCAGGTGGAACTTCCCGGCCAGGATGAGATCCCGGGCCAGGAGCGCCTCGACGATCCGCTCGAGGGCTACGAGCCGTCCATCGAGCCCGAGTCGCTCGAGGGCTACCAGCCCTCTACCGAGCCCGAGCCAAGCCGGAGACCTCTGAGCAGCGGAGCAGCCGGAGACCCCCGAGCCCTCGGAGTCGCTCGAAGATCTGATTGCCGAGGAGGAGCCGTTTCCAGAGGACAGCGCGGCGCCCCCCGCGGCGCCCCCAGAAGACCTGACGCCGCCGCCCGAGCCGGTCGCCCCCGAGGAGTCCGCCCGCCCGCTCACCCCGGAGCCGGAGAGCACCGTCCCTGACCCGCCACCGCCACCTCCGGACGCGGGGCCCGAGCCTCCTGGCCGAGCACGAGGAAGGGTCGACGTGCCCACCCAGGAGCATCCACCCCCCGGGCAGACCGGTGGTGTGCCGCCGGTGCCTCCGCCGGAGGCGGAGCCGGAGCACGTCGAGCCCGCCGACGAGATTCCTCCGATCGATGAGGAACCCTTCGCCGATCAGGAGGGACCGTCGGACTCAGGCGGACCGGCCCTCTACGACTTCGAGACCGACGAGGAATCGGCGGACTCCTCAGCGCCCCCGCTGCCCGAGGATGATTTCGAGGCCCTCGGCCCGGCCGAGGAGGAGGCGCCGTACCTCGAGGAGGAGGAGCCGTACGCGGAGGAGCCGGTGTCCGGCAGCGACAGGCCGGTCGAGGAGCCCGGAACGGAGCTGAGGCCAGCGCTCGAGGACAAAGAGGCCTACGAGGGCGGTGCCGACGATCCCGAGGAGTCCTGGGAAGAGGAGGAGTCCGAGGAGGGCCTGTGGTTCGAGAAGGGCCCGCCGAAGGACTTCGACTTCGATGATTAAACGGGTCGCGCTCGGTTAAACGGGTCGCTCCTGGCGGAGCGCCCTCGACTCGCCCTCACACATAACCGCGCGTGCGGCTTGCCTCCACCACTCTCTCGATCCCGACCAGATAGGCCGCCTCGCGCAGCGAGATGCGCTCCTCCTTCGAGCGCGCGTCGACGTCGCGATAGGCCCTGCGCATCACGCCGCCCAGCTTGTCGTTGACCTCGCGCTCGGACCAGCGGAAGTGCTGGAGGTTCTGCACCCACTCGAAGTAGGAACAGACGACCCCACCTGCGTTTGCCATCACGTCCGGGATCACGTGGATGCCCTTCTCCTGAAGGATCTCGTCGGCGGCCGGTGTGGTTGGGCTGTTGGCACCCTCGATGATCATCCTGGTGTTGATTCGATCGGCGTTGCCCTCATGGATCATGCCGCCGAGCGCCGCTGGGATCAGGACGTCGCATTCGATCGCGAGGAGATCGTCAGGGCTGATCACCTCCGTCCCCGGGAACTCCGTCAGCTTGCCGCCCTCCCGCAGATGCTGGGCGAGGTCGTCGGCATCGATGCCTGCCTCGCCGTGGATCGCGCCGGTCGCATCGGAGGCGCCGATCATCTTCGCGCCGAGCTGCTGGAGGATGCGTGCGGCCCAGGAGCCGACGTTGCCGTATCCCTGGACGACGAAGGTGCAGTCGGCGGGGGTGAGGCCGAGCTGGGGAGCCGCCTCGCGGAACATGTAGATGCAGCCGCGACCGGTCGCCTGCTCACGACCATAGGAGCCCTCGAGCGCGATCGGCTTGCCGGTGCAGATCGCGGGAGTGTGGCCGTGGAGCTTGCCGTACTCGTCCATCATCCAGGCCATCACCTGGGCGTCGGTGTTGACGTCGGGCGCCGGGATGTCGCGCGTCGGCCCGAGGACCTTCTGGATCTTGTCCATGAAGGAGCGGGTGATCGCCTGCAGCTCCGAGCGATCCAGCTGCTCGGCGGGGACGTTGACCCCGCCCTTGGCGCCGCCGAAGGGGATGTTCGCCACCGCCGTCTTCCAGGTCATCAGCGAGGCGAGGGCGCGGACCTCGTCGACGTCGACCTCGGGGTGGTACCGAATGCCGCCCTTGTAGGGGCCGCGCGCGCCGTTGTGCTGGATCCGGTAGCCCGAGAAGGTGTGGATCTTGCCGTCGGAGAGCTTCACGGGGATCTGGACGGTCACCTCTCGGTACGGCGTCCAGAAGACGGTGCGGATGTCGTCGGGGAGCTCGAGGCGCTCGACGGCACGGTCGAAGTAGTGACGGACGATGTCGAGGTTGGACATCTCCGCGTGGCGTGCGGGGCCCGACTTCTCGGTGGCGGCCCCATTCCCCGCCGATTCAGGTTGTGTGGCCCTGGTTGCCATTGCCGATGCTGGGCCCTTGCGCCAGCATCGCCAGTCTCTCACAAGGGCATTCCCGGGGGCGGGATTTGCGCGCCTACAATCGACCCATCCCCTGGGGCCATAGCTCAGTTGGGAGAGCGCTTCCCTTGCACGGAAGAGGTCGCGGGTTCGAATCCCGCTGGCTCCACCTCTTCATCCCGCCGCCGAAAGGAGATGCCATATGGCCGCCGATGAGATGCCAGTCTTGATCGCCTACGACGGTTCAGACCATGCAAAGCAAGCGATCGAGCAGGCTGGAGCCGAGCTGCGAATGCCCAGGAAAGCAGTCGTAGTGGCCGCGTATCAACCGCTCGAAGCGCTCCCCTTCTGGGGCCGTCCCGCTGGGATCGTGCCCGACGAGCTGATCGAGGAAGCCGGTAAGGAAGCGGCCAAGACGGCAGCTGAGGGCGCCGAGCTGGCGAACTCGGCGGGGTTCGACGCCACTTCTACGGTCCGCGAAGAGGACCGTCCCTGGAAAGCCATCCTCGCGGCCGCCAAGGAGGCCGGTGCCGGGATCATCGTTCTCGGGTCGCACGGGCGCGGAGCGGTCGGCTCGGCGGTCCTGGGGAGCGTCGCGACTTCCGTTGCACACCATGCGAATCTCCCCGTGATGATTTGCCGTCCCGCTGACGAGGACTAGGAATCGCGCAGACCGGCGCTCTGGACGAGAAGCGGCAACGCTCAGCCGTTAGACCCGGAAGTCGAGGATCAGCTCGACCGGGAGAGGCGGCTGCGAGACATCACGTCCATGTACTTCCTGCATCCGCTCCACGAACCACCGGCTGATGTCAGCATCAGATGAGACAAAGCGCTGGTGGGCATCAGGATCGGTTGCCTCGATGTAAACGATGGCGAGGGTGCCGCCGTCCGGCGTCCGCTGATGCCAGACGGCTTGGCGCGTGATGCCGGCGTCTTTCAGCGCGGCCTCATATTCATCTCGGCGAGCACCCGCCATCTCGTCCCTCGTTTGGCGATCAAGATCCTCCTTCCCATGCATGATGGGAATGGCGAACACGATCTCGGTCATAGCGCTTCCTTCCGTCAAGACGATTTTGTCGGCCGAACCTACAGGGAGCCGGGCCTCGGGATGCTCGAATGGATCAGACGATGGTGCCCGCCCGTTAGCGGCCCGGACCTGCCTGCGGGCCGGCCGCCGGCGGTCCGGTTCCGCCGCCGTCGGAGACGTCCCTCATCACCTTCTGTTCGATCTTCTCGAGCTCGAGGTCCAGCCGCCGGTCGGCAAGCATGCCGCGGAGCGCGCCCGTGAGCGTCCGGGCCCACATTCGGCGAGCCACGGCGACGACGGTGTGGCCGGCGGAATCGGACTGGTACTCGGTCCACTCGACGCAGACCTTTCTCTCCCCCGGGGCGTCGTCGGGCAGCGGAGCGCCGTCCCCGTAGAGCACGATTCGGGCGGCCCAGCCGTCGGGGCAGAGCTCCTGCATCTCCCTGCGCGCCTGGCGCTCACGGAGCACCATCGCCTCGCGGCGGCGCTTGTACCTGCTGAGCAGCAGCACGGTGGCGGTCAAGAGGACGCACGCCAACACCGTCGCCCCGATGATCTCGATCGACACACCCAGGCTCCCACCCGACTGCTGCGTGGTGTTCTGCATCGCCAGCGTGTGGAGAACCGAGGTCATCGCCCCACATTCATATACCCGCGATCTCGCTCCGCAAAGGCGGAGGACGCGATCAGGAGAGCGCGCAGGTGCTGAGCAGCACCGAGAGCAGGGCCACCGGGCAGACGACCAGGCAGATCAGCGCGGCGATCCAGCGACGCAGGATCAGGGCGCCCACCCCCGCCGCCATCGCCGCGACCGCAGCGACCGCCGCCACGGAGTCGATCGGGTCGGTCCAATGCGGCGGACCGCCGCCGGTGCTGCAATCGGGCTGGGCGAGGACGAAGACAAGCGCCAGCACGCCCGTGATCACGGTCAGGCCCAGCGCCGTGTTGGCCAACCATCGCCCCAGCTCCTCCATCCGCGACCGCTTCACCTGCCCGGCGGTACCGACGTGGATCGCCAGCTTTCCGATCTGGATAACCCTCTCCCGCACCCTGTTCTGGGCCTGCTCGGCCCAGTCCTCCGAGCGGCCGATGAGCGTCCCGGCGCCAGCGGCGACCAGCAGGACGATCGGCAGCATCAGCACCGGGCCCGGCGGGGGCTCGATCGAGTTGCCGTCGGTGAGCAGCAGCAGAACGATTGCCGCGATCCCAAGCCAGACGCCGATCACGCCCAGGTTGGTGAAGATCCGCAACCACTCGGTCCGAGGCCTCGAGCGCAGGCTCCAGGCGGTCGCGATCGCGACGGTGGCGAGAATCGCGAAGCCGTAGACCCACGCCCGCGAGTCGTACTGCCGCTGGAGCGGGTCCGACGCCCGGTCACGAGCGAGACCCTCGCTGAGCTGTGCGTTGAAGCAGCTCGCCTGATTCGGCTGACAGGCACGGTCGGGGAAGTCCGGCAGTCGCGACTCGGTATGCGCGAGGTCCGCGCCCGCCGCGATCAGGATCAACAGGCAGAGCGCGGTGCACGCGAGCGTCGGCCTGGATGCTGGCGTCAGCTCTCCCATCGAGACGCCTAGTCGTTCGGCGGCTGCTTGGGCTTATGGGGTGCCGGCAGCGGCGCCACGGCCCCCTCCGCCACGAACCCCGCCCGGAGCAGCGCCGGCACCTGGGTGATCGGATCGGGCGAGTGGAGCAGCACGACCCCGAGCTGGTGGCCGCCGAGGCGCGCCGTCGTCACGTAGCAGCGACCCGCCGGATCCGTGAAACCCGTCTTCAACCCGGTGACCTGAGCCTGCGGCAGCCCGGGCAGACCGTGCTGCAGGAAGTAGTGATTGTTGTAGAGGTAGAGGCGCTTGCCCTTGATGGGGAAGGCCGGCTCGGCGCTGCGTGTCCGCGCGATCCGCGCGATTCGGGGATTCGCCAGATCCGCCCGCGCCAGCTCCGCCAGGTCGAGCGGGCAGGAGTAGTTGTCACGGTCGCGGAGGCCGTTCGGCGTCGAGTAGTGGGTGCATTTGAGGCCCATCGACTTCGCCTGGAAGTTCATCTGCTTGACGAACCGAGGCACCGTGCCGCCGTCATGCTCGGCGAGCGCGACCGCTGCGTCATTGGCCGAGATCATGATCAGCGCCTGCAGCAACGGCTCGAGCGGCACCTTCCTCCCCCGCGGCAGCAGACCGGTCGCCGAGCCAGAGGTGTGGGCCGCGTTTCGGCTGATTCGGACGCGCTCGTTGGGCCGATTCCGGTTCGCCACCATCAGCGCCGTCATCATCTTGGTCAGGCTGGCGATCGGGTGCTCCAGGCGCGGATGCCTCTGCCAGAGCACCTTTCCGGTCTTCACGTCGAAGAGGACACCCGCCAGCGGAGGATGCTTGAACGTGTAGTGAACGGGCAGCCGCCCGGTCAGTGGCAGAAGCGCGAAGCGTGTGTCGACCGTGAGCGGGGCGGTCCCGATGTCCGGCGCGGTGACGGACGGGATTCCCACCTGGGACGCCGCATCGGAATCTGTGGCGCCTGTCCCGCTCGGGCGCATCCGCGCCTGACTGGTCGATGTCGCCCCTTCGTCCCCGGCGCGCTCCGGCCAGATCGCCACCGCGACGACGGCGGTCGCGCCCAAGACCAGCAGGACCCCCACGATGGCCGCGATCCGCTTAGTCATCGGGCGGGTTGCGCAGGGCGCCGATCAGGCCCGCGGCGATCATCGCCACGATCAGCAGCGAGACCCCGTATAGGGCGATGGCGCCGATGTCCCCGTAGGTCCTCAGCCGCAGCCCGGTATCGACGATCACGTAGATGGTCACCACAGCGAAGAACCCGCAGAAGATCAGTCCGAGCAACAGCAGGGCAGTCCTGAGACCTGGATCCAATTTGGCTCAGTAGCCGGGTAAGCGTGGCTCGGTTCGGCGTCTTCGCATCGCGTAGAGCATGGCCCCCGCCACGGCCGAACCGAAGACGAACCCGCCCACATGCGCGAAGTAGGCGACCCCCTGGTCGCCCCCCGAGCCGACCGCGACCTGTCCCAGAGCCGGGACGAACTGAAGGATGAACCAGAGAGCCAGCAGGATCAACGCCGGTATCTCGACGACCGTGACGAAGAAGATGATGAAGATCAGGGTCAACACCCGGGCCCGAGGGAAGAGCCACGCATACGCGCCGAGCACGCCGGCGATCGCACCGCTGGCGCCGATGGTGGGAGCGGTCGATCCCGGATCGATCAGCGCCTGCGTGTAGACGGCGATCAACCCCGCCAGCAGGTAGAAGAGCAGGAACTTCACGGGCCCCAACCGATCCTCGATGTTGTTGCCGAAGACCCAGAGGAACAGCATGTTCCCAGCGATGTGCAAAAAGCCGCCGTGCATGAACATCGAGGTGAAGAGCGTCACCCACCACGGCTTCTGGTCGATAGTGAACGGTCCGAGCCCGGAGTTCGGGTTCGCCTGGCTCCGCGCCACAGCCTCTGAGTAGTCCTTCGTGCCGGGACAGACGACCCCGGCCTCGAACTCGTTCGGAGCCGGCTCGCTCACCGCGCCGATGCTGCAGTCTCCGGTTCCGGTGTGGGTGATCCGATAGGGGATCGCGCCGTAATCGAGCGAGCTCTGGTCGATAGACCCGAACCCCGCCTGGTCCAGTCGCTTGTCGGTCGGGAAGTTGAGCTGCCAGACGAAGACGATCACGCAGGCGACGATCAGCCCGACCGTCACGATCGGAAACCGCGAGGTCGGAATGTTGTCCTTCAGCGGCAGCACCGGGCGCCGCGAAGCCTACGTGCCGCGACTAAGTCCTAGCGGCGCTCACGAACCGGCGGGATCTCGTCCCTCACCGCCGGCAGCTTGGCCGACTTGGGAGTGGGCAGGATGACTCGGCCGTTCGATCTGGCAGCGACCGCCCCGCCCTTGGTCCAGGTCACGGCGAGCGGCTTGTTCTGCACCAGCAGGCTCCAGGTCGGGACGTCGAGGTTGCCGGTCTGGGGTAGCCCATGGCTCGCCTGGAAGGTGTAGACAGCGGCCTGAGTTGGGGCCTGGAAATAGCCGTTGATCGGGACCGAATACCCGCCGCCTGCGAGGAGCTGCTGCGCCCAGGCGACGAAGTCGCCCTTCGAGCCGAGGCGCAGGAACGGATAGCTCGGGTACGGACCGGCCGCGGCAGGCGAGACGGGAGAGCCGACCGCCTTCCACTGGCGCTTGCCCGCCGACTGCCAGGACCACCAGCTGACGCCGTCGAAGCCATGCGACATCGCCAGCGCCCGGAAGCGGCGGATCTGGCCGGCCTTCGGCTTGTTGTAGACCTGCCCGAGCGGCGCCATCGGACGTCCGTAGATCCGGTTCCAGACCCAGGTGTGGATGTATCCCTGGTCGACCGTGGTGCCGATGTCCTTCCAGTAGAGCTGGGGGACGTTGTACTGCGCGCCGCCTGGACCCAGGAAGACCGAATAGGGCAGCGCCGGGTGGTAGTCGACGTACGGGAAGCTGGCCAGCCCGACCGGGTAGTCCGGGCCGATCTGCGAGCGCAGCGAGGACATGTAGTACGAGGCCTGCGAATACTTGCCCTCGTACTGGCCCTCGACGTCGAGCACCAGGCAATCGGCGCCATTGGCGACCGCCGCCGCGCCCACCCGCGCTTCCTTGCCGGGCTTGCTCCCGTAGATGAACTGCCAGGCACAGACGTTCAGGCCGCGGGCATGGAGCGCGCTCACCACCCGTGGTGAGAACTGGCTCCAGTAGGTCGTCCCGTCGCCCGACTTGATGAACACGGTGTCGATCCCGTGCGCCTTCGCCTTCTTCGCGATCGCGCCCAGCCTGCCGTGCGAGGAATGGCTCAGATACCAGATCCACATGCCATTGCCCGCCAGCGGGTTCTTGTGCCCATCGCCGCTGGTGCTGGTCTGGGAGGAAGCACCACCGGTCATCGGGCCGGCGGCGAGGGCCAGGACGGCTGCCGCGGCGATCAGAACGAGCTTTTTGCGTCGGCGGGCACGCATGGTGGCGAGGCTACGGACCCCGAAACACGCCTCCGCAAGTAAAGGTGCGTTGGGTTAAACGCCCGCCGCGGCGGAGGGCAGCTGCTCGTCCGCGTGGTACGAGCTGCGGACCAGCGGCCCGGACGCGACCGACTCGAAGCCCAGCTCGTAGGCGGCCCTCTCCAGTGCCGCGAACTCGTCCGGGTGCCAATAGCGGTCGACCGGCAGGTGCCTCTCGGTCGGGCGCAGGTACTGCCCGACGGTCAGCACCTGGACTCCGTGGTCACGGAGGATCGAGAAGGCCTCGACCATCTCGTCGAACTCCTCGCCCAGCCCGACCATCAGGCCGGACTTGGTGACGACCTCGTCCCCCGCCATCTCCTTTGCCGTTCGCAGGACCCGCGCCGAGCGCAGGAAGTCCGATCCGCGGCGAGCCATCGGATACAGCCTCTGCACGGTCTCGACGTTGTGGTTGAAGACATCGGGTCGCTCGGCGATCACCTTGGCGAGGGGCATCTCCTGGCCGCGGAAATCCGGGGTCAGGACCTCCACCCTGCAGTCCGGCGCCATCCGGCGGATCGAGCGGATCACGCCGACGAAGGCCCCGGCGCCGTAGTCGGGCAGATCGTCCCGATCGACGGATGTGATCACCGCGTGGCGCAGCCCCATCCGCTTGACCTGGTTCGCGACCCGCAGCGGCTCGAGCGGGTCATGCCAACTCGGCTTGCCGGTTTGCACGTTGCAGAAGCCGCAGCGCCGAGTGCAGACGTCGCCCAGGATCATGAACGTGGCGGTGCCGCGCTCCCAGCACTCGCCGACATTGGGGCAGTTGGCCTCCTGGCAGACCGTGTGGAGGTTGTCCTGCTCGATCGACTTCTTCAGGCGGCGGTAGGTCGGCCCGCCGGGCGCCGGGACCTTGAGCCAGGGCGGCTTGCGGGAGCGGAAGTCGATTTTCCCGTCAGTGTCCGGGGTGCGCCCGCCCGGGTTGGCCCGGGAGCGGGTGACGTGAATCCGGTCCGCGATCTGGTTCGTCGCCATCGCTCCTACCGTATCGGGGCCGCCTCGCCGAGCAGCTCGGCCAGAGCATCGGGGTCGACCGGGATCGGCTCCCGCCCGTAGATCTCCGCGAAGTGCTCGGCGATGGTGTCCATGTAGTCGTCCATCTCCTGCTCGGCGCCCAGTTCCCGGCAGACCGATGTCATCCGGCAGTCCTCTATGCCACAGGGCACGACCCAGTCGAACGGCTGCAGGTCGTTGTTGACGTTGACCGCGAAGCCGTGGGTGGTGACGCCACGATTGACGTGCACCCCGATGGAGCCGACCTTGCGTCCCTCGGGTGGACGGCCGCCGACCCAGACACCGGTGAGGCCATCGATCACCTCGGCGTCGACCCCGAACGCACCGAGCGATTCGATCGTCAGCCGCTCCAGCCGCCTGACGTATTCGTGGACGTTGTCCCCGTAGGGCCGCAGCGAGACGATCGGATAGCCCACCAGCTGGCCGGGCCCGTGGTAGGTGACGCGGCCGCCGCGGTCGGTCTCGCAGACCTCGATTCCCTGCATCCGGTACCAGTCCTCGCCCATGCCCAGCTCACCCGGCTCCGTGCGGCGGCCCTTCGTGTAGACGGGCGGGTGCTCGAGCAGAAGCAGAACGTCTGGCACCCGGTCGGTCTGGCGGGCCGCCTCGATGCGTTTCTGCATCCGGCGGGCCTCCTCGTAGGGAACCAGCCCGCAGTCGGACGATCAGGACCTCATCCACAGCCCCATTGTCACATGCGTCATGCACCGGCTGCCGGGGCGCCCTCCTGATCGGGAGGCCAGAACGGCCACTCCTCGAAATGCGAACAGAGCCCGGACTCGTCCAGGCTGGACGATCCAGAGATCCCGGTACTCCCGACGCTGACGGTGACGCCGCCCCTCCTTTTCCTTCGCCGTCAGGTAATTGACCACAACCCTGGCGACGGCTGTGTCGCCCTCCGCGGCGACGACCTCGCTGCTCATCTCGAAATCCTCGTCGGGTCCGCTGCGCTCCGCCTCCCACATCTCCCGGATCGCCGCCAGGCCGCGGTGCGGGTCTCTCGTAAGGAGCGGTCGAGTAGGTGGCGTCCTCAGTGAACAGTTCGGCCAACGCATCCGTCCCGGCCGAGCGCCAGGCCCGCTCGTATCGCCCGAGCCAGTCGGTGAGCTCCGCGCGGTCCACTCGCGAGGACCAGCCTAGAGAGCGCCCGCCGCTCAGAGGGCGAGTCCGAGCGGCTCCTCGAGGAGCGCGCGTACCCGGGCCAGGAACTGGGCCCCGTCGGCGCCGTAGAGGATGCGGTGATCGCAGGCCAGGGTGACGCCCATCAGCTGGCGCGCCTCGAACTCGCCGGACTCGCTGACCACCGGCTTGGCCTTGAGCTCGCCGACGGCCAGGATGCCGGCCTGCGGCGTGTTGATCACGGCGGCGAAGTTGGAGATCCCGTACATGCCGAGGTTGGAGACGGTGAAGGTGCCGCCGGAGAGCTCGGGCGGGGTGATCGAGCCGTCCCGAACGCGCGCGGCCAGTGCGCGAGTCTCGGCCGAGATCTGCCGCAGGCCTTTCACGTCCGCATCGAAGACGGTGGGGACGACCAGGGCGTCCTGCGCCGCCACGGCCACGCCGACGTTGATCCGCGAGTAGAGCTCGATGCGGCCGTCGCGGTAGGCGCCGTTCGCCCGGGGGAACTCGCGCAGAGCGAGGGCGCAGGCCTTGACCACCATGTCGTTGAAGGTGGGGACGGCCTCGCCCTCCTTCGCCATCGCCTTGAGACGCTTGCGGCCCTCGACGGCGGCGGTCAGGTCGAACTCGGCCTGCAGGTAGAAATGCGGTGCCGTCGCTTTCGACTCGGCCATGCGACGCGCGACAGTCTGCTGCAGCTTGGTGAGCTCGACGACCTCGACCTGGCCCTTGGCGGTTTCGGGCTTCTCGGAGACTCCGGGGGTGGGCCCGGCCGGTGCGGCCGGCGCCGGTGCAGCGGCAGGTGCCGCCACCCCAGCGGCGAGGGCCTTCTCGACGTCGGCTTTGACGATGCGGCCGCCAGGGCCGGAGCCCTGGAGCCCCTGAAGATCGAGTCCGCGATCACGGGCAATGCGCTTGGCGATCGGAGAGGCCTTGACGCGGCCGTCGCCCCCGGGTGCTGCCGGTGAAGGAGGCGCCGCCGGCGCTGCGGTCGATGGGGCTGGGGAAGCAGGAGCTGACGGCGTGGCGGCCGGGGCGGGACCGGGGGCGGTGACCGAGGACGTTGCGCCATCCGAACCATTGGCGCCCTGCTCTTCTGTAGATGGTGCCTGTCCCCGGGCGGCGGACCCGGTCCCGCCCCGGGAACCCTCAACCACCTCAGAGGCATCCCCAACTTGAGCGATCGGATCCCCGACCGGCAGCGTGTCGCCCTCCTGGGCCAGGATCTCAACGACCGTCCCGGCGGTGTCCGACTCGTAGACCATGTTCGCCTTGTCGGTCTCGATCTCGACGAGCTCTTCACCGACCGCCACCTCGTCGCCGACGCCCTTGAGCCAGCGCAGCACCGTGCCCTCCTCCATCGAGTCGGAGAGACGCGGCATCACGATGTCGACCATCAGCGGCTCCCCTCGAGCGTCTGCAGCGCCGCGCTGACGACGTTCTCCGCATGGGGGATCGCCGCCTGCTCCATTCGCTTCGAGTAGGGCATATGCACGTCGGCGCCGGTGACGCGCTCGATCGGTGCGTCCAGATCGTCGAACGCCTGGCCCTGGATCAGAGCGGCGAGGTTGGCGCCGACACCTCCGTGCGGCCAGCCCTCCTCGACGATCACCGCCCGGTTCGTCTTCCGCACCGACTCGAGGATGGTGTCGAGGTCGAGCGGCCGCAGGGTCCGCGGATCGATCACCTCGGCCTCGACGCCGTGCTCCTCGGAGAGGGTGCGCGCGGCCTGCAGGGCGACCTCGGCCATGCGCAGGATCCCCACTATCGTCACGTCGGATCCCTCGCGGCGGATTGCGGCCTCGCCGAAGTTGACCACCTCGTCGCCGTTCTTCGGCACCTCGCCGCGGATCCCGTAGAGCGTCTCGTGCTCGATGAAGATCACCGGGTTGTCATCGCGGATTGCGGCCTTCAGCAGCCCCTTCCCATCGGCCGGGGTCGACGGACAGGCGACGAGCACGCCCGGGATCTGCAGGAACAGCGCCTCGAAACTGTGGGAGTGGGTCGGGCCGAGCTGGTGTCCGCCGCCGCCGGGCATCCTGATCACCAGCGGCACCCGCACCTGGCCGCCGAACATGTATGGGATCGCGGCGGCGTGATTGACGATCTGGTCCATCGCCAGCAGCGCGAAGTTGACGGTCATGATCTCGACGATCGGGCGGATGCCGCCCATCGCGGCGCCGACCCCCATTCCCACGATCGAGTTCTCGGAGATCGGCGTGTCGCGGACCCTCTTCTCCCCGAACTCGTCGAGCAGTCCCTCTGTCACCTTGAAGGAGCCCTGGAACACCGCCACGTCCTCGCCCATCACGAAGACGTCCTCGTCGCGGCGCATCTCCTCCGCCATGGCGTCGCGCAGCGCCTCGCGCATCCGGATCGTCGCCATCAGTGCACGTCCTCCGGCCGAGTGTCCGGTTGGTCACCTTCGGCCTCCCGCAGCTCCTCGTCCTCCGCGTACTCCGCGCCACGCTCGGCGAGCTGACGAGCCCGCTCAGTCGCACCGCGCTCCTCCTCGGCCGCGTGCGAGTCGGGCGAGCGCTCGTCGACCCCGTACCAGCCCGGCACCTGGTCGCCGAGCACATAGAGGTGGTCATAGAGCGAGTCGAGCGGCGGCTCGGGCGAGTTGTCGGCGAACTCGACCGCCTCGGTGACGACCTTGTCCGCCTCGTCCCGAATCGCCTGGATCTCGTTCTCGGAAAGGACGTTTCCCTCGATCAAGCGGCGGGCGAAGCTCTCGATCGGATCCTTGCGCTGCCACTCCTCGACCTCCTCCTTCTCCCGGTAGACCTCGGGATCGGCTGCAGAGTGACCGCGGTAGCGGTAGGTGAACGCCTCGACCAGGGTCGGCTTGCGCTCTTCGCGCGCGAGCCGGATGTGCTCGGCGACCACCTCGCGAACCGCCATCACGTCCATCCCGTCGACACGGACGCCTGGGATTCCGAGGCCCTCCGCCTTGTGGGAGAGGTCGGGGACCGCCGAGTGCCGCTCCAGCGCTGTGCCCATCCCGTAGAGGTTGTTCTCGACCAGGAAGACGACCGGCAGGCTCCAGAGGGCCGCCAGGTTCATCGTCTCGCCGAAGTTGCCGGTGTTTGACGCTCCGTCGCCGAACATGCAGACGGTGACCTCGTCGGTCCCGCGGTAGTCGGAAGAGAGCGCCAATCCCGCGGCCAGGGGCAGGTTGCCGCCGACGATCCCGTAGCCGCCCATGAAGCGCCGCTCGGCGTCGAAGATGTGCATCGAGCCGCCCCGGCCGCCCGAGGTGCCGTCCACGCGTCCGAAGAGCTCCGCCATCACCCGTTTGGGATCGGTTCCGCGCGCGATCGCGTGGCCGTGTGTCCGGTAGGTGCCGATCAGGTAGTCGTCCGGCCGCATCACCGAGGTCGTGCCGACGATGGTCCCCTCCTCACCGATCGCCAGGTGCAGGAAGCCGCCGGCCTTGGCGCGCTGGTACTGCCGCCCTGCCTCCTCCTCGAACCGCCGGATGAGGACCATCAGGGTGAGCAACTCGCGGCAGGTCGCCTCGTCCGGGAGCTTCGTCTTGCGCGCCGGCGCCTTGCCGTCGGACGATCCGGTCGCCCGTCGCGTCGTCTTCGTCTTGCTCTGGGCCACGGGCTCAGCCTACTCCCGGGGCTGCGGCCGGTCGAGATCTCGCTGCGACGAAGCTCAGGAAGCCCGGCACCCTACTCCTGTCTTGAAGCTCTGACCGCCTTTTCGAGCTTGTCGTCCCCCCAGAAGAGCCGGTCGCCGACGGCGATCGTGGGAATGCCCTCCACCCCCCGCTCGATCGCCTCGTCCGTCGCCGCTCGAAGCTTGTCCTTCACGGATTGCGTCTTGATCCCCTTGAGCACTGCATTCGGATGGAGCTCGCAGGCCGCGGCGGCGACGAGGACGTTGTCCACGTCGCTCATGTCCCGGCCCGCGGCGAACACCTGCCGGAAGCAGGCCAGGGTGAACGAGACGACCCGCCCGGACTCCTTCGCGTAGATGGCTGCTCGGGCCGGGTTGAGGGAGTAGTTCTCGATCGGCCACCCCTCCGGGTAGACGACCTCGGGCAGGCCCCGCTCTTCGGCCCGCCGCTGGATCTCGGCGAAGTCGACGCTGCGGTCCTCCTCGAACGACCACGGACGCCTGCCGGTCGTCTTCAGCACATGCCCGAAGGAGATCGGCTGCCACTCGGGCTGCTCGACGCCGGCCTCGGCGAAGAGGCCGCTGATCCGCTCCGCCGCCAGGTACGAGTAGGGCGAGCTGAAGTCGTAGTAGAAGGCCGCCGGCCGGTCGCTCATGGCGGCTCCACCACGGAATCCGGGCTCCGGATGCCGATGACCATGTAGTAGACGGCCAGCAGCGCGATGATCACCAGCACGACGGCCGGGCTGATGAACGCGACGACGACGGCCACCGCGTAGAACGGGTTGCCGATCAGGAAGGTCAGCGACGTCCTGCGGATCTGGTCGTCGGATAGCTCGACGCCGAGTTCCTTGCGGTGCCGGGTGATGTAGGTCCAGAGGAGACCGAAGGCGATTGCCAGGCCCAGGAACGCCCCGCTGTAGACGACTGCGGCGACGGTCTCATCGGCGCCCGACTTCAAGTGATCGGCCATCAGCGCCGTCGAGAACGGGATGAAGACCACCGTCATCAGCACCAGCAGGTTGAGGTACATCAGCGGTCGATCCGCGCGCTTGAGGTGGTCGAGGACACCGTGGTGGTTGACCCAGATGATCCCGATCACCCAGAAGCTGACGAAGAACGAGGCGAAGGAGGGCCACTCGTCCTTGAGCTGTGCCAGAGGTGCTCGCCGCTGGGGACATTGATCTCGAGGACCAGCAGGGTGATCGCGACCGCGAAGACCCCGTCGCTGAAAGCCTCGAGGCGGCTGGTCTTCACCGCGATCTAGGCGTGAATCGCCCAGCCGTCGACGGCGCGGGCGCCGTCGAGCACCGCCTCCGACATCGTCGGGTGCGGGTGGATGATCCGCTGCAGCTCCGGATAGCCGCCCTCGAGCGCCATCACGTTGCAGATCTCGCTGATCATGTCGCAGGCGATGTTGCCGACGATGTGGGCGCCCAGGATCTCGCCGTACTCGGGGTCGCCGACGATCTTCACCAGCCCGGCGCGGTCGTCGTAGACCACCGAGGCCCCGGCGCCGCCCAGCTTGAACTTGCCGACCTTGATCTGGCGGCCGGCCTCCTTCGCCTGCTCCTCGGTCATCCCGACGCTCGCCACCTGCGGGTGGGTGAAGGTCGCGCCGGGCACCAGGTCGATGTTGACCGCCTCGGTCTCCGCTCCGGCGGCGGTCTCGACGGCCACCACCCCCTCTTCCTGGGCCTTGTGGGCCAGGGCGGGCCCCCGGACCAGGTCGCCGATTGCGAAGACACCATCCGCTGAGGTGCGCTGGAAGTCATCGACCTCGACCTGGCCGCGGTCGTTCGTCTTCACCCCGGCGGCGTCGAGGTTGAGGGGATCGGTGTCGGGCCGCCGCCCACCGGCGATCACCAGATAGTCGGCCTTGATCTCCTTCTCTCCGGCCTTCACCTTGACGCCCGACTTCTGCTCCTCGACGCCCTCGACCTTGGTACCGGTCAGCACCTCCATGCCGTCCTTCTTGAACTGACGCTCCACCACACGGGCCATGTCCTTGTCCTCGAGCGGCAGGATCTGGTCGAGCATCTCGATCAGGGCCACGTCGGTGCCAAGCCGCGAGTACGCGGAGGCGATCTCCGATCCCGACGCCCCGGCTCCGGCGACCACCAGCGACTTCGGCATCGACTCGAGGGAATAGGCGCCCCAGGTATCGATCACCCGGTCCGAGAAGTCGACGCCCGGAATCGGCAGCGCCACCGAGCCGGTGGCGAGGACGATCGCCTTGGCCTGATGCTCGTCGTCAGCGACCTTGACCTTGCCGCCGCCCGTCAGCGACGCCTCGCCGTGGAGGAACTCGACCTTGTTCTTGTTCCAGAGGAACTGGACGCCGTCCTCGAGGGTCTTGGAGACCTTGGCGCGGCGCTCCTGCAGCGCCTTCCAGTCGATCGAGGTCCCGCTCGCCTTGATGCCGAGGTCGGCGCCCTCCCCGGTCACGGCGGCGAAGATCTCGGCAGTGTGGAGCACGGTCTTGGCCGGGATGCAGGCGTAGTTCAGGCAGCGGCCGCCGGCCTTGTCGCGCTCCACGACGGCGGTCTTCTGCCCGAGCTGGGCGGCGCGAATAGCGGCCACGTAGCCGCCGGGGCCCCCTCCGATCACGATCACGTCGTACTCGGCCATCCCCATCGACTCTATCGGAGCGGTATTTGCGACTTCGTCTCTAGTCCGCTCCGGGAGGAGAGGGCATCTGGATCCGTGCCATCGCCCGGATCATGAAATAGAAGAGCGTTCCCGACCCCAGCAGCAGCAGCACGGTTCCCACTGCCTGGAAGACCGAGGTGACGACGACCAGCCCGAAGGCGCTCGCCAGCATCACCAGCAGGAGGACCGTCTGGAAGCCGAGCACGGCCCAGTATCGCGCTCTCCACATGCCGATCGTCATCGCCCAGAGGACGATCCCGAAGAAGATGATGGGCAGCGGCTTGATGTGACGTCCTCCGGCGTCCACCCCGGCGATCGCGAGACCGGCGGAGACCGTGAAGACGATCGCCAGCACGGCCGACACGACCGCTCCGACGGTCACCACCGCCGGCCTCTCCCCCTGTTCCAGGGGTTCCAGTTTGGCGCGGGCCTCGTCGTTGCGCTCCTCGTAGCGCCGCGCCATGCGCTCCTGGAAGGTCTCCGGCGCTGGGACGTCCCCATTCGCTTCGGCGAGCTCGGCGCTCGGCTCGGCCGCTTCGACCGGAGCGGGCGTGCGGTCGGTCGATCGCCGCTTTCTCTTCTGGCGTTCGGCGCGCTTTCTGTCCCGCGCTCCGGCCATCAGCTCCCGATCTCCTCGCGGGCGGCAGGGTCGACCGCGTCGAAGAGGGTCGTGGCCGCCGCTCGCGGGTCCTCGGCATCCCGGATCGCCCTCACCACGCAGAGTCGCGAGGCCCCTGCATCGACGACCTGATCGACATTGCCGGTGTCGATGCCGCCGATCGCGAACCACGGCTTGCGGGCCGCCTCGGCGGCTTCGCGAATCAGCCCGAGACCGGTTGCGGGTCGCCCCTCCTTCGTGGGCGTCTCCCAGATCGGGCCGACGCTGATGTAGTCGACGGGGCTCTCGGCGGCCGCCTCGATCTGCTCGCGAGTATGCGTGGAGAGGCCGATGATCGCGTCTGGTCCCATGATCCGGGCGTGCCTCGGCCGGGTCCATGTTGTCCTGGCCGACGTGAACCCCATCCGCTCGCAGCTTAGCGCGACATAGGGATCGTCGTTGACGATGAAGAGCGCCGAATATGTATTTGCCAGTCGCCGGAAGGTGTGGCCTGAGCGCTCGATGACCCGGCGCGGGCGCTCTCGGTCGCGCAACTCGATCAACCCCGCCCCGCCGGTCATCGCGGCGTTCAGCATCGATTCCGGATCCTTCTCGTGCGGCAGGGCGTCGCAGACGAAGTAGAGCCGAGCCCACTGCAGCCGCTGCCGGCGCAGACCGCCGATTGCCTCGGGGGGCGCAAGACGAGTCGGGCCGCGCGCGTCGTTCACTCCATGGAGGAGCGTAGATCAGCGGGTACGATGGTTGGGCAACGGGAGCCCACCAACGGGCTGAGAGGGCGGCTGAAGCGCCGCCGACCGTCTGAACCTGATCCGGGTAATGCCGGCGCAGGGAGGTTGGAGCGCCTCGGCCGATGATCAAACGGTTGCTCCTTGCGGAGCCCCCCGCATCAAGCGCGATGGCTCAAGACAGAGACAACGAATACGACGCGATCTTCGTCGGCGGTGGCGTGATCGGGCTGGCCTCCGCCTGGCGGGCCGCCGGGCGCGGCGCGCGCGTCTGCGTGCTTGAGCGCGACCACCCGGCCGCGGGCGCGACTGGGGTCGCCGCCGGAATGCTCGCGCCGGCGGGCGAGGCCTCCTGGGGCGAGGAGCATCTACTCGGCTTCAATCTGGAGTCCCTGCGTCGCTGGCCGGACTTCGCGGATCGGCTGCAGGATCTCTCCGGGATCGAGGTGGGCTTCGCGGATCGCGGTGCCCTTCACGTGGCGTTGGATCGTGACGAGGCCGAGGAGCTGCGCCGCCGCTACGAGCTCCACCGGGGCCTTGGGCTCTCCTCCGAATGGCTGCCGGGCCGCGCCTGTCGCCAGCTCGAGCCCGGGCTCGCCACCGCCGTCCGAGGCGGAGCACGCGTTCCCGGTGAGGCCAGCGTCGACCCCAGGCGTGTGTCCGCGGCGCTGCTGGCGGCGCTGGAGGGAGAGGACGTAGCGGTTCACACCGGGGCGGAGGTCGCCTCGGCCAATCGGGAGGGCTCCGCCTGGCGGGTGGAGACACGGGACGGACGGAGCTTCAATGCGGCGAATTTGGTGCTCACGGCCGGTTGCTGGTCCGGCCGGATCGATTGGATCCCTTCGGAGGCGCGCCCGCCGGTGCGTCCCGTCAAGGGCGAGATCCTGACACTTCGCGGACCGGCGAGCGAGCCGGTGTGCGAGGGAATCGTGGCCGGCGAGCGGGTCTATCTGGTGCCTCGCGGGGACGGACGCCTGATCGTCGGTGCGACAGTCGAGGAACGCGGCTTCGACACCACGGTCACGGCAGGGGGCGTCCACGAGCTGCTGCGCGAGGCCTATCGGCTGATCCCCGAGATCGCCGAGCTGGAACTGCTCGAGGCGACTGCCGGCCTGCGGCCGGGAGCCCTGACAATGCCCCCCTGATCGGCCCGAGCACGATCGAGGGCCTCCTGATCGCCACCGGGCACTTCCGGAACGGAGTGCTCCAGGCTCCGCTGACGGCCGACTGCGTCGCCGCCCTGCTCGGCGGTGAGGATCCTCCAGTGGATCTCCTCCCGTTCTCGCCTCAGCGATTCGCCGGGCGCTCCTCTGAGACCACGGTCGGGATCGCATGAACGTCAAGCTCAACGGAAAGTCCGTGGCCCTCCCGGATGGAGCCACCGTCGAGATCGCGATCGAGGTGTCGGGCGCGCCCGCCCAGCAGCGTGGCGTGGCGGTGGCGGTCGACGGCGAGGTCGTGCCGCGCAGCGCGTGGGAAGCCACCCGGCTCAGGGAGGGGCAGAGGATCGAGGTGCTCGCCGCAATCCAGGGTGGCGCGGAGAACGGCTTCGAGCTCGGCGGCCGCAGCTGGGGCTCTCGGCTGATCGTGGGGACAGGGGGTTTCCGCTCGCTCGAGCAGATGGAGGCGGCGCTGATCGCATCGGGCACGGAGATCGTCACGGTGGCCCTCCGGCGGGTCGACCCTGAGGCAGAGGGATCGGTCCTCGACCTGATCCGACGACTCGATCTCTTCGCGCTCCCCAACACCGCGGGCTGCTACACGGCCCGGGACGCAGTTCGCACGGCCAAGCTTGCGCGGGAGGCGTTCGAGACCGACTGGGTGAAGCTCGAGGTGATAGGGGACGATCGCACCCTCCTTCCGGACGCCGTGCAGCTCGTCGAGGCCGCCGAGGCCCTGGTCGACGACGGATTCACGGTCCTCCCCTACACCAACGACGACCCGATCCTCGCGAGGCGGCTCGAGGAGGCGGGCTGCGCGGCGGTGATGCCGCTCGGATCGCCGATCGGCTCCGGCATGGGGATCCGGAACCCGTACAACGTGCGGATCATCGCCGAGCGTGCCGGCGTCCCGGTCATCCTCGATGCGGGCATCGGCACCGCGTCGGACGCCGCGCTGGCCATGGAGCTGGGGTGCGACGGCGTGCTGCTGGCGAGCTCGGTCTCGAGGGCGGAGGATCCGGCAGGGATGGCGACCGCGATGCGCGCCGCGGTGGAGGCGGGCTGGGCGGCCCGTCAGGCCGGGCGGATGCCGCGGCGGCTGCACGCCGAGGCCTCGACTCCGCTCGAGGGCCAGCCGGACCTCTCCTAGCTAGCGCCGCCGCCCCGCGATCTGGTCGATTCCCTCGCCGACGGCGCCGAACGCCCACCCCACGCTGTGGGCGGCGCGGTTCATCACCGAGTCGTCGACGGGAGCCGCCACGCGATCAGGATCGGTGCCGAGCTCCACGGCGCCTTCACGGACCGCGTCCAGATCGGACTCGAAGCGGCCCGCCCACTCCTCGCAGAACCCGGCCAGGTCGCGGTCCTGCCGCGACCGCGCCAGCTCCGCGAGCTGGCGCAGGAGCGTGGTCAGGTGCTCGGCGTCGAGAACAGCGAAACGCACCACCATTCCGGCGTCGGCGCCGCGATCGGTGACCGCCGTCCGCAGGTCGGCGAACCGTGCGCCGACTCCCTGCGCCATCGGCCCGCCGTGCAATCCGTAGCCCTCGGTTCGCGGCTTGAGCTCGGTGAGCAGGCTCTCGGCATCGTCGATCCCTTTCTGCATCGCCTCGCCGACCGGCGTGTCCTCGAGCGCGGGCACCAGGCGCCGCCAGCGGTGGATGAGGTGCCGTGCCCCGGCATACAGCTCTCTGTAGGCGCGGTGCTCGGCGGGATGCAGTTTCGGCGTCTCGTCGCTCATCTCGGCTCCGAATCAGGCTGCAGGTGGTTGCGCGCGATTCGCAGATCGCCGACCAGGAGTGCCATCGCGTCGGCGCGGTCCTCCGGGTCGGCTCGAAGGATGGCGGAAGGATGCAGAGTCGGCATTGCGGTACGGCGGAGCCTCGACTCCATCAGCTCTCCATGGTCCTTCATCACCCGCACCTTGGAGCCGATCACCGCTCTCACCGCCGTGGCTCCGAGGCAGACCATCAGATCCGGCTCGACCACCCGGAGCTCGGCCTCGAGCCAGGGCGCGCACGCCTTGATCTCCTCGGCGCGCGGCGCCTGGTGGATGCGTCGCTTGCCTTTCGGCGTCCACTTGAAGTGCTTGACGACGTTGGTGACGTACGCATCACCGCGCTCGATCCTCGCTTCGGCGAGCGCCTCGTCCAACACCCTCCCTGCCGGGCCGACGAACGGATGACCCTCGATGTCCTCGCGGTCGCCCGGCTGCTCGCCGATCAGCATCAGGCGAGCGCGCCGGAGCCCCTCGCCGAAGACGGTCTGGGTGCCGGTCTCGTACAGAGGACACGCTCGGCAGCCGGCGGCGGCCTCTCGAAGCGACTTCAGCGTGGGGTGCTCGGGGAGCAGCGCCTCAGCGCCGCTCCTCCCTTCGCCGCTCAGGGAAAGCTGAGTCACGGAATCGTTCTACCCAGCGTTCAAGCGTGCAGTCGGGACCGGTCGATATGCGAACATACGTTCGATCACTCTGCGGAAAGTTGCAAGACTGGAGAGAGGATGCGCTGGGATTCACAGAGAGTCGAAAGGGAGAAGGGGCGAAGCCTGCCCGGTCTGGACGTCGAGCGGGTACGCACCTTCGACGCTCCGGAGGCCCTCGGGATCAACTTCCACGAGGTCCGTGCCAAGTCGGCGCTCAACAAGGTCCCCGGCGACTACCTGCCGTTCAACTGGACGGTGAATGCGTTCCGCGGCTGTACCCATGCATGTGTCTACTGCCAGGGCGGTGAGACACCGGTTCTGATGGCGGATGGCCGGTCCAAGGCGATTGCCGAGCTGAGGGTCGGCGACCGCATCTACGGAACGGCCCGAGGAAGCCGGTATCGGCATTACGTCCCCACCGAGGTGCTCGCCCACTGGGAGACCTACAAGGAGGCATACCGAGTCACGCTTGAGGATGGGACCGAACTGATCGCGAGCGGCGATCACCGCTATCTCAGCCGGCGCGGAAAGTGGAAGCACGTCATCGGCGCCCAACAGGGCCTACTTCAGCGGCCCCACCTCACCCTGAACGACGAGCTGATGGGCGTCGGCCGCTTTGCGCGAGGCCCTGACACAGATGCTCCCGCCTATCGAAAGGGATACCTGTGCGGATTGATAAGAGGGGACGGCAACCTCAGCACTTATCCGGACCGACGTCCCAATCGATCGGCCAGCACGCTCTATCGATTTCGTCTGGCGTTGGCCGACTTCGAAGCGCTGCGGCGAGCGCGGGAGTATCTCGCCGAAATCGATCTACATCCCGAGGAGTTTCTCTTCGCCGCTGCCGCTGGCGCTCACCGAGAGATCCGCGCGATTCGCGACCAGAGCAGGGACGGTTTTGACCGTGTTACTGAGGCGATCGCATGGCCTCGAAGTCCTGGAGAGGAATGGTGCAAGGGGTTCCTGGCCGGAATCTTCGACGCGGAGGGCTGCTACTCGCAAGGCGTGTTCCGCATCGCCAACTGCGATGCGGAGATCATCCATTGGACAACATGGTGCCTTCGTCTCCTGGGGTTCGATTACGCCGTCGAGCCGAGCGGCGAGCCCAACGCAATGACGAATGTCCGGATTCGTCGGGGTCTTCGCGAAGTGCTGCGCTTCTTCCACCTGACCGATCCGGCGATCACGCGAAAGCGGTCAATCGATAACACGGCGATCAAGAGCGACTCGAAGCTGCGAGTCACATCGATCCAGCCAGTCGGAAAGCGCCAGCTCTTCGACATCACAACCGGAACGGGTGACTTCATCGCCAACGGCGTGGTAAGTCACAACTGCTTCGCTCGGAACACCCACACCTACCTTGACCTCGACGCAGGCCGGGACTTCGAGCGGGAGATCGTCGTCAAGGTCAACGTGCCCGAGTTGCTCCACGCGGAGCTCGGCCGGCCGAGCTGGAAGCGGGAGCTGGTTGCCTTCGGGACGAACACCGACCCGTATCAGTGGGCCGAGGGCCGGTACGAGCTGATGCCCCCGATGATCGAGGCCCTGCGGGAGGCGGAGACCCCGACCTCGATCCTCACGAAATCCTCGCTCGTCACACGCGACCTCGACCTCTATCTCGAACTGGCGGAGGTCGCCGATGTCTCGGTCAACTTCTCCGTGCCCACCCTGGACGAGAAGATCTGGCGCGAGACCGAGCCCCACACGCCCCATCCCCGCAAGCGCCTCGAGGCGGTGGCGGCCTTCAACGAGGCCGGCATTCCCTCCGGCGTCCTGATCGCTCCCCTGATACCGGGGATCAACGACGAGCCCGCGCTGGTGGAGGAGATCACCTCGATCGCCGAGGAGGCCGGGGCGACCTTCGTCAACGGCATCGCACTCCACCTGCGCCCCGGGGTGAAGGAGGTCTTCATGTCGTGGCTCTCCGCCGCTCGACCCGATCTCGTCCCGCGCTACGACAGGCTCTACGAGGGCCGCGCCTATGCCCCGAACGCCGAGCGCAAGCGGATCGGCTCTCTCGTGCGCGCACCGAACCTCTCCGACGATCCGCGCTACAGCCGCCGCGCCCGGCTGGCGGCGCGGCGAAAGCGCCGCGCCGAAGAGGGCGAAGAGGCCGCCGGAGTTCAGACCAGTCTCTTCTAGATCGACGCGACGCAAGGCCTGCGATTCGCCCGCTGCGGGCGGCTTGATGGCATTTCCCCCAATCCAGTAGGGAATTAGGATGTTTTTGATCCAAATAATCAACAACTCTGGTACCTTGCCGCCCTTGTCAACGAACTCAATAAAGAAAGGCCACAAGGAAGCCTCTATGACTCCCAAGAAGAAGCGCCAGCCGGGGCGCCTCGTCGCGCGACTTGGCATTGCCGTGATCGCTCTCGGAGCGACCGTCGGCATCGCCGCGTGTGGTTCGAGCGGAAGCTCCCTCAGCCTGGTGGCGTACTCGACTCCACAGCAGGTCTACGAGCAGAGCCTCGAGCCTGGCTTCAAGAAGACATCAGACGGCAAGGACGTCGACTTCTCGAACTCGTTCGGGGCGTCCGGCGACCAGAGCCGCGCGGTCGAGTCCGGTCAGCCGGCCGACGTCGTCATGTTCTCGCTGGAGCCCGACATGCAGCGCCTGGTCGATGCCGGGATCGTCTCGTCCGACTGGAACCAGAACCAGTACAAGGGGATCGTCACCGACTCGGTCGTGACCCTGATGGTCCGCCCGGGCAACCCGAAGCACATCACCAGCTTCGACGACCTCGCCAAGCCCGATGTCGACGTGATCGACCCGAACCCGGCCACCTCCGGCGGCGCCCGCTGGAACATCATGGCCATCTACGGGTCGCAGATCGCCGAGGGCAAGTCCCCCGCGCAGGCTCAGGCCTTCGTCAAGCAGGTCCTGGCGAATACGTCCGTTCAGGACTCGAGCGCTCGTGATTCGCTCAACACGTTCTCCAGCGGCAAGGGCGACGTGCTGGTCGGCTACGAGAACGACGCCATCCAGGCGAAGAAGGACGGCATCGAGCTCGAGTACGTCACGCCGGCGAACACGATCCTGATCGAGAACCCGATCGCGGTCACCAAGGACGCGCCGTCCGAGGCCCAGAAGTTCGTGAACTTCCTGTACACGGACCAGGGCCAGCAGGACTTCGCCGACGCGGGCTATCGCCCGGTCGTCAAGTCCGTGTTCGACAAGAACGCCAGCAAGTTCCCGACGCCGTCGGGCCTGTTCACCATCGACAAGTTCGGTGGCTGGGCCAAGGTCTCCGATCCGTTCTTCGGTGACAACGGCTGGGTGATCCAGGCCGAGAAGGACCTCGGCAACCCGACCAGCTAGGCATCGGAGCGCGCCTTGGCGTCAGCCGACACCGCTGTAGCCAGACCGCCGAGGGTGGGCCTCAGGCCCTCCCTCGGCGGTGCTGCGCTCACCCGCGGCGCAGCGATCCTCTGGATCAGCCTGATCGTGCTGCTCCCTCTCGCCGCGGTGGTAAGCCGCGGATTCGAGCGATGGGATCGGCCATTTCTTGGATGCGATCACCGACAAGGAGGCGGTGGCGGCGATCAAGCTCACGCTGATCTCGTCGCTGATCGTCGTCGCGATCAACGCGGTGATGGGGACCCTGATCGCCTGGGTGCTGGTCCGCGACGACTTCCGCGGCAAACGGCTCGTCAACTCCATCATCGACCTGCCCTTCGCCCTGCCGACGATCGTCGCGAGCCTCGTCCTGCTCGCCCTCTACGGGCCGAACTCGCCGATCGGGATCCATGCCGCGTACACCCGGGTGGCGGTCGTCATGGCGCTCCTCTTCGTGACGCTGCCCTTCGTCATCCGCGCCGTCCAGCCGGTGCTCATCGAGGTCGATCGGGAGATGGAGGAGGCCGCCGCCTCGCTGGGTGCCTCGAACCGCAGGATCTTCCGGAGCATCCTCCTCCCCAACCTGACTCCCGCGATCGTCGCCGGCTGTGCGCTCGCGTTCGCGCGGGCGATCGGCGAGTTCGGCTCGCTGGTCCTGCTCACCGGGAACATCCCCTTCAAGACGCAGGCGGCCTCCGTCTACATCTTCGGACGCGTGCAGACGAGCGACTACTCGGGTGCGGCGGCCGTTTCGGTCCTGCTGCTCGCGATCGCGGTGAGCGTGCTTTTCGCCATCAACCTGTTTGCACGCTGGAGGTCGAGGCATGAGCGCGCTTAGCCGGCCGTCCCGCTGGGGGCTCCGCGTTGTCGCGCTCTTCTACCTGGCGGCGCTGCTGATCGTGCCGGTGGCGATGATCTTCTACCGGGCCTTCGAGCACGGGCTCAGCGAGCCGATCGACGCCATGACCAGCTCGGACGGCCTGCACGCGTTCTGGCTGACGATCGTCTGCGTCGGCATCGCCGTTCCTCTCAACACGATCTTCGGCGTGATCACGGCGATGGTGCTGGTCCGCCAGCAGTTCCGCGGCAAGGCGCTGCTCAACTCCGCGATCGATCTGCCGTTCGCGATCTCGCCGGTGGTCATCGGGCTGGCCCTGTTCCTGGTCTACGCGCCGCGGAACAGCTGGTTCGGCGGCTGGTTCATGGACCAGGGCATTCAGATCATCTTCTCGGTACCCGGCATGGTCCTGGCGACGATCTTCGTCTCGCTGCCCTTCGTGGTGCGCGAGGTGATGCCCGTGCTCCAGGAGATCGGCACCGATCAGGAGGAGGCGGCCAAGACCCTGGGTGCATCCCCCTGGCAGACGTTCTGGAAGGTGACGCTGCCGGCCATCCGGTGGGGGGTCACGTACGGCGTGGTCCTCGCGACGGCGCGCGCGCTCGGCGAGTTCGGCGCGGTCAGCATCGTCGCCGGGAACATCAGCGGGAAGACGCAGACGCTGCCGCTCTTCGTCAAGACCCAATTCGACAACTTCAGCCTGGCGGGGGCCTACGCCGCCGCAATCGTGCTCGCGATCCTCGCGATGGCGGTGCTGTTCAGCATGAACTATCTCCAGCGGCGATCGGCACGGAGTGCCGACTCCGAGGGTGATGACGCACTGCCGGGTCCGGGGGTCTTCGTCCCGCAGCCCATCGAGAAGGAGGCCTGATGGCCATCTCCGTCAAGAACGTGACCAAGCGCTTCGGGGACTTCGTCGCCCTCGACGACGTCTCCATCGACGTGCCGGACGGAGGCCTGACGGCGCTTCTCGGCCCGAGCGGGAGCGGGAAGTCGACGCTGCTTCGCGTGATCGCCGGGCTCGAGCAGCCCGACGAGGGCCAGGTGTTGATCTCTGGCGAGGACAACACCCAGACCCGCGTGCAGGACCGACACGTGGGCTTCGTCTTCCAGCACTACGCCGCCTTCAAGCACATGACGGTCTACGACAACATCGCCTTCGGGCTGAAGATCAAGGGTGAGGGCGGAGGCACGATCCGTGAGCGGGTCAAGAAGCTGATCGACCTGGTCCACCTGCGGGGCTTCGAGAAGCGGTTTCCCAACCAGCTCTCTGGCGGGCAACGTCAGCGGATGGCCTTGGCGAGAGCGCTGGCGGTTGAGCCACGGGTGCTCTTGTTGGACGAGCCGTTCGGGGCCCTCGATGCGAAGGTCCGCGAGGAGCTCCGCACCTGGCTGCGTCGCCTCCACGATGACGTGCACGTGACGACCATCTTCGTCACCCATGACCAGGAGGAGGCGATGGACGTCGCGGAGCAGATCATCGTGATGAACGACGGGAAGGTGGAGCAGTCCGGCGGCCCGCGCGATCTCTACGAGAACCCGTCGTCGGAGTTCGTGATGAGCTTCGTGGGCCCGGCACATCGCCTCGGCGAGGCCTGGGTGCGGCCGCACGACGTCGATATCAAGCACGAGCCCAACGGGCAGACGATCGAGGCGATGGTGGACCGGATCGTCCACCTCGGCTTCGAGGTGAGGGTTGAGCTGTCGCTGACGGACGGAGAGGGTTTCTCGGTTCAGCTCACGCGCGACGAGGTGGACCAGCTCGAGCTCAAGGAGGGCCAGATCGTCTTCGTGCGTCCGCGCTCCACGCGGGTGTTTGCGCCCGATGGCCACGGCTCGAGGGTCACCACGCAGCCGGAGGTCGCCTAGGACCGGTTCCGCTGAGCTGAACGAGCCGGCGCAGCCGCCACCGGGTCGCGTCGCCGAGGACGACGGCTAACGCTGACTCCAGGCTTCCGCCGGCTCGCTCAGCTCACGGACCGCCGCCGGCAGCTCTCCGCCGACCACGTCGGCGAGGGTGGTGTCCTCCATCACCGCGCGCAGGTTGGCGCGCACCGCGATCCAGACCTTCTGCAGGGGAACCGCCTCGCCCTTGTATTCCAGTGTTTCCGGGCCCTGGCCGCGGACGCTCGCCAGGGGTCCCTCGACTGCGCGGACGATGTCGGCGAGGTTGACTTCGTCGGCGGGCTTGGCGAGCCAGTAGCCGCCCTGGGCGCCGCGGCGGCTGGCGACGATGCCGGTGTGCTTGAGCTCGCCGAGGATGTTCTCGAGGAACTTCAGCGGGATGTCCTGGGCGTCGGCGATCGCCTCGCCCTTGATGGGGTCGCCGCCGGCGGCGGCGAGCTCGATCGCCGCCCTGACGGCGTAGTCAACCTTGGCCGAGATCCTCATCCACGGTCATTCTCGCCCACGGGGGAGCGCGGAGTGTCATTTTGCGTGCCGGCTACCAACGGAAAGCTCCTCTCGAGATTCGTGCCGACGGCACTCTAGTGAGAGCCATCCGAGCAATGCGCCCCCCGGGGATCGAACCCGGACCGCCGGCTTAAAAGGCCGGAACTCTGCCAATTGAGTTAGAGGCGCTAGCCGCATTCTGGCAGCGGCCCCTGGGGGATACGTCCGCTAGATGGGCGAACATATGTTCGTGACGAGACGACGCGGATTCGATCCGAACCTTCCTTCCCCGGTTCCGCTCCGGAAGGTGACTGGAAGGCCGCCAGATCCGAAGCGGCGGTGCCCCACCGAGATGCGAATCTGTCCACGGCATGGCCCAGTCGAATTTGCGCTGTATGGCAAGGCTCGACTCAGGTGGTGCTGCAAGCGATGCATCGGCGAGGCTGTTACTCGTCGACATCAGAAGTTGAAGCAAGTGCTCGTCGCCGAGGCGGGCGGATGCTGCGCGGTCTGCGGATACGACAGAACTGTCGTCAATTTGCATTTCCATCATGTCGATCCAGCGAAGAAGAGCTTTGAGGTGAATGTGTCGCGGGGAAAGGCGTTGAAGGCGTATCGGCAGGAGGCGAAGAAGTGCGTGCTGGTCTGCGCCAACTGCCATGGTGAGATCGAGGCCGGGATGATCGAGAGCCCGCCGGCGGGGGCCAAGTTCCGAGGGGGCTTGAAGGCGGCCTGAACGTTAGTGCCGGAAGTGGCGGCGCTTCGTGAAGGCCATCGCGACCCCGGCGGCGTCGCACGCCTCGATCACCTCGGCGTCCCGCTTCGAACCGCCGGGCTGGATCACCGCCGTGGCGCCGGCATCGATTGCGGCCTGCGGACCGTCGGCGAACGGGAAGAAGGCGTCCGAGGCGACCACCGAGCCGCCGAGCAGGGGCTCCGCGTCGGGCCCCCGCGCCTCCTTCGCCTTCTCGATCGCCAGGCGCACCGAGTCGACGCGGCTCATCTGGCCCGCGCCGATCCCAAGCGTGGCCCGGTCGCGCGCCAGAACGATCGCGTTCGACTTGACATGCCTCACCACCCGCCAGGCGAAGAGCAGGTCCTCCCACTGCTCCTCGGTCGGCTGGGTCTTGGTCGCCACCTCCATCAGCTCCCGCGGCTCTGGTGAGCCGTCGGGGTCCTGCACCAGGATCCCGCCTCGCACCCGCTTGACGTCCGGCTCGATCTGGTGCGTGCGTCGCTCCGTGTCTTCCAGGATCCGGATCGACTCTTTCTGTTGGAGCACCGGCAGTGCCCCCTCCTCGTACCCGGGGGCGATAAGGACCTCGATGAACTGCTCGTTGAGCCGCAGCGCGAGCGCTTCGTCGACCGGGCGGTTCAGCGCGATCACTCCGCCGAAGGCGGACATCGGATCGGTGGCGAACGCCGCCTCGTAGGCCGGCTGGATCTCCCCGGCCTCCGCCACCCCGCACGGGTTGTTGTGTTTCACGATCACGCAGGCGGGGCCCTCGAGGTCGCCCAGCAGAGTCCGGGCCGAGTTGAGGTCGAGCACGTTGTTGAACGAGAGCGGTTTTCCGTGCAGCTTCGCCACCCGCGAGAGCACGTGCGAGCGGACCCTCGGCTCGACATAGAGCGCCGCCCGCTGGTGCGGGTTCTCGCCGTAGGAGAGATCGAGCTCCTTCTCCCAGGCCGTCACCCAGTAGGTCGGCAACTGTTCGTAGCGCCGGCCGAACCAGCGGCTGATCGCGGCGTCGTAACGCGCCGTATAGGCGAAGGCCTCGTTGGCCAGCCAGTGCCGGGTGGCCGCCGAGAGTTCGCCCGTCTCCTCCAGCTCGTCGAGCACCGCGTCGTAGCTCTCCGGCCGCACCACCACCGCCACGAACCGGTGGTTCTTCGCCGCGGCCCTGATCATCGTCGGACCACCGACGTCGATGTTCTCGATCGCCTCCTCCTCCGCGACGTCCCGTCGGGCCACGGTCCGCTCGAACGGGTAGAGGTTGACGCACACCAGGTCGATTTCCTCGATCTCCCGCTCGCGCAGTGTTTCCGAGTGCTCCGGGTTGTCGCGCACGGCGAGCAGGCCGGCGTGCAGATGAGGGTGAAGCGTCTTCACCCGTCCATCGAGGATCTCGGGGAACCCCGTCAGATCCTCGACCGGCCGCGCATCCACTCCCGCCTCCTGCAGCACCGAGAGCGTTCCGCCCGTGGAGATGACCTCCACCCCCAGCTTCGCCAACCCCGCGGCGAACTCCGCCACTCCCGTCTTGTCGGCGACCGAGATCAGAGCCCGCCGCACAGGCAGCGACTCACCGGCCGGCTCTGGGGCGATCTCGGAAGAGGGAGTCGACACGGAGACGCGAGTCTAAGACCGCGGAGGACGGACCGCCACAGGCTCAGTCTTCCGTCCCGGGGTCGATGTGGACGAGGCGCGGATTGTCATCGTCGACCCGCACCCGCCCGGCAGCGATCAGCCGAATCGTCTCGGGCAGCAGCGCGTGCTCGGTCGCATGGATCGCCTTCTCGGTCTCCCCCCACTCCCTGCTGGGCGCCGACGGGCACCGGCCGCTGCATGATGATCGGCCCCGAGTCCATCCCCTCGTCGACGAAGTGCACCGTCACCCCGGTGATCTTCGCCCCGTGATCGATCGCCTGCTGCACGGCGTTGATTCCCGGAAAGGACGGGAGCAGAGCGGGATGGACGTTGATCACCCTGCCGCTGAACCGCTCGACGAAATCAGGCGACAGCATCTGCATGTACCCCGCCAGGACCACCAGGTCGACCTCCCGGTGATCGATCCAGTCTCCGAGCGCGGCGTCACGTGCGCCGCGGTTCTCGTAGTCGGCCGCCGGGAAGACCGCGGTCTCGACCTCGGCTATCGCCGCGCGCTCAAGCGCCGTCGCGTCGGGCTTGTCGGAGGCGACCCCCACCACCTCGATTCCCTCCGGGCCTGCGTGGAGCTGATCGAGGATCGCCTGCAGGTTCGTCCCCCCGCCCGAGGCGAGCACGACTATGCGAAACGCCCCCACCCCTCGGCTAGCGACTCGCCGGGACGACCGCGATGTCCTCGAGCGCGAACTTGCCGTTCGCCGACTCGGGATCGCCGAGCGGGTAATCGCCCGTGAAGCAGGCGTCACAGTGCTTCTCGCGCGGCGTGCCCACAGCCTCGTAGACGGCGTCCATCGAGAGATAGGCGAGGGAATCGGCACCGAGCTCCTCGGCGATCTCCTCGATGGTGCGGTCGTGGGCGATCATCTCCTCGCGCGTCGACATGTCGATCCCGTAGTGGCAGGGATGCCGGATCGGCGGCGCCGAGATCCGCAGGTGAACCTCCTTCGCGCCCGCGTCCTTGAGCATCGCGACGATCTGGCGCGTGGTGTTGCCACGAACGATCGAGTCGTCGACCACCACCACCCGCTTGCCCGCGACGATCTCCGGGAGCGGGTTGAACTTCATGCGAAGCCCGTGCTTGCGCAGCTCCTGTCCCGGCTGGATGAACGTCCGGGCGACGTAGCGATTCTTGATCAACCCGTCGTCCTTGGGGAGACCAGAGGCGCGCGCGAATCCGTTGGCCATCGGGTTGCCCGAGTCGGGCACCGAGATGACCAGGTCGGCATCCACCGGTGCCTCCTCGGCGAGCAGCTCGCCCATGCGGCCGCGCACCTCCTGCAGGACCCGGTTCTCCAGACGGGAGTCTGGACGGGAGAAGTAGATGTGCTCGAAGACGCACTGAGCGGGACGCTCGCCCTGTGATCACCGGCTTCATCTCGAGGCCGTCGGCGGTCAGAGAGACCATCTCGCCCGGCTGAACCTCGCGAATCATCTGCGCGCCGATGATGTCGAAGGCGCAACTCTCCGAGGCGATCACGAAGCACTCCGGGAACCCATCCGAGGGCTTCATCTTGCCGAGCGCCAGCGGCCGGACGCCGTGCGGATCGCGGAACGCGACCACGGCGTGCTTGGTCATCACGGCGGTCGAGTAAGCGCCCTCGAGCCTCGGCATCACCTCGGCCACGGCGTCCTCGATCCATCTATCGCCCTCGCCGGCGGTCCGGGAAAGGAGCGCGGCCATGATCTCCGAGTCGGAGGTCCCTCGCAGGTGCAGCCCCGAGTCGGTCAGCTCGTTGTAGAGCTCGACCGCGTTGGTCAGGTTGCCGTTGTGAGCGAGCGCAAGCTCGCGGCCGTCGTCGCGCCAGACCGGTTGCGCGTTCTCCCAGGCCCCACCGCCGGTGGTCGAGTAGCGGACGTGCCCGATCGCCATGTCGCCGGCAAGCGCGCGGAGCTTGTCCTCGTCGAAGACTTGGGAAACCAGCCCGAGCTCGCGGAGCGTGGTGATGTGGCCACCCTCGCTGGTGGCGATGCCGGCCGACTCCTGACCGCGGTGCTGGAGCGCGTAGAGGCCGAAGTAGGCGAGACGGGCGACGTCGCGGCCGGGTGCGTACACGCCGAAGACCCCGCACTCATCGCGCGGGCCATCGCGATCGGGAACGTCGAAACGCGCGTCGGTCACGTCTTGTGGAGGTGTCTCAACCTCTGGAGATCGGATAGCGGACAGGAGAGCAGCCCGCACCCGCAGGGTAGCAGCGGGCACGGCCGGGCCAGACCCCTCAATCCGCCGCAAAATCGCCTGTTTCGGCCCCAGAAATCGGGTCGCTACTTCTTCTTGCCCTGCTTGATCAGGGTGACCGTGACCGGCTTCGTGTTCGGAACGCCGGCCACTCCCGCCGGCACGAAGTGGATGAAGACCTTCACCTTGACCTTGCCGCGGCCCTTCTTCTTGATCTGTTTCTTGAGCTTCTTCGCGGTCTTGCCCACAGGTTTCACGGCCAACTTGAAGGATGAGGCGGAGGTGATGGTCAGCCCCTGCTGCTTGACGCGCGGCCGCGACTGCATTGGCATCGGGGGGCGTACTGGTCTGGTTGAGGGTCACCTGGCCGGGCCCCGGGACCTTGGCGTTGATCGTCGCGGTCCCCTTCTTCTTCTTTTTCGTAATCGAGCTGACTGTGATCTTGTTAGCCGGGGCCGCAGCCGGTAGGCAGGGGTCGGTCGGCCCCAAAATGAGGCTGGGATTCGACGAGGCACCGCTGAGGTTCGAGCGCCCAATGAAGTCACTGGCCCCGGAGTTGCCCCAGAACACGTACTGGGAGTTGACCGCAACGCCGCAGACGTCGTTGGCAGCCGCCACCGCACTCGGGACGAAGTTGTTGTTCGCCACCCCACCACCCACCGGCGCCTGCCCGATCGCCTTGGTGGTCGATCCCCAATAGAGAAAGTTCGCGTCGACGGCGAGGCCGCAGGCGCCCGTGGCGCCATTGATGAAGCTGGTCTGGCGGTTGGCGCCGTTGACCGTGGCCCGGCCGACGCTCTGTCCCAGGCCGACATCCAGCCAATAGACGAAGTTCTGGTCGACGGCGATTCCGCACGAGAGGTCTGGGCCGGTCTGCACCAGGGTGCCGGCCGGAGAGCTGCCGTCGAGGTTGGCCTTGCCGATGAAACCACTTCCCGTGTTGTTCCAGAAGATCCCCGAGGAGTTGACGGCGATTGCGGCACGGGAGGGCAGCGCATCGAAGTCCTGGACGCCGGCGGCGTGCGTGATGAAGTTCTGATTGACGCCGGTGCCGTCGAGGTTGGCCCGTCCGATCGTGCTTGTGGCGCCGGTGCCCTGCGTCCAATAGATGTACCTGGAGTCCACCGCAACGCCGCCGACGTTGATGAGCCCAGAGATGAAGGCGTTGTTGACGCCGGTCCCGTTCAGCTTCGCCCGTCCGATCGTAGTCTGGCCGCCGCTGGCCCAATAGACGAAGTTCGCGTTGGCGAGCGACGGCAGGATCAGCAGGACGATCGACGCGAGCAGCGCCGCGATCACCGCGGAAGCTCCTAGCCGCCTCCCGTGCTGGTGATGTGCAGGACGAGCGTGGGGCACCTGTTCCCCGAACACGCCCCGAGCCTACCCGTCGCGGTGTTCGGCGATCAAATCCGCTCGGCGAGGGAGCGCCAGGCACGCTCGGCGTCGGCCAGCGCCACCGAGACGTCCCGTTCGGCCGCGGCGATCTCGATCCGCTCGCCGCCGACCGAGCCCAGCTCGACCGCCTCGACGCCGGCCCCCCGCGCCCGGTCGACCAGCGCCTTCGCATCGCGATCGGCGGCCGCGAGAACGATCCCGCCGGGCCCCTCGCCGAACAGGCAGGTCTCACCAGAGCCTCCGCGGAGCTCGACGAGTGCGTCGAGGTCCACCTCCAGGCCGACCCCCCCGGCGATCGCCATCTCGCCCAGGGCACAGGCGAGCCCGCCGTCGCTGACGTCGTGGGCGGCGGAGGTGACCCCATCGCGGACGACCTCGCGAACGAGGGCGAGGGCCCGCTCCACCTCGGTGATCGGCACCTGTGGAAGCCCGGCGTCGAGCTCCCCGCGCTGCTTGGCGAGCTCGGAGCCCGCCAGCGAGGGCGCGAACGGCCCCACCAGGACGAGGCGGTCGCCATCACCCGGCGTGAGGCCAGGCGCCACGGCGGGGTCCGGTAGCTCGCCGACCATCCCGACAACCGGGGTGGGGTAGATCGGACCGTGCTCGGTCTCGTTGTAGAGGGAGACGTTTCCACCGACTACGGGCACCTGGAGCGCGAGGCAGGCATCGGCCAGGCCGAGTACTGCCCGATCGAGCTGCCAGGCGACGTTGGGCTTCTCCGGGTTGCCGAAGTTGAGGCAGTTGGTGAGGCCGAGGGGCTCGGCGCCGACGCAGGCGAGATTCTGGGCGCACTCGAGCACCGCCTCGACCGCGCCGGCATATGGATCGCAGGCGACCCGCCTCCCGTTGCCATCGATCGCCACCGCGATCGCTCGGTCGGACTCCGGGAGCATGAGCACGGCGGCGTCGGCGGCCTCCGGCCGGCGCGCGGTGCGTGAGCCCACCACCGAGTCGTACTGCTCGAACGCCCAGCGCTTCGACGCGACGTTGGGCGCCCCGAGCAGGGCGCAGAGGACCGCCGACGGGTCGCTCGGGTCGGCTGAGCGCCCTGCGCTGACGGCAACTTGCTCAGCGAGGCGCTCCTCGTTCCCGAACATCCAGCCGGACGGCTCCTCCGGCTGCAGGTCGTAGAGCGGGCATTCATCGACCAGGGCGGCCACCGGCACGTTCCCGACCTCGACGCCATCGTCGAGGACGCGCAGGCGATCCCCGTCGGTGATCTCTCCGATCGCGGCGGACCCGGTCTGCCAGCGCTCGCAGGTCGCCACCACCTCGTCGAGCCGCCCGGGCTCGACCACCGCCAGCATCCGCTCCTGCGACTCGGAGATCATCACCTCGAACGGCTCGAGGTCCGGTTCGCGGAGGGGAACCCGCGCCACGTCGATGTCGATCCCGACGCCGCCCTTCGCGGCCATCTCGCCGGCCGACGACGTCAGCCCGGCCGCGCCGAGGTCCTGAAGCGACACAAGCAGCCCGCGCTCGAGCAGCTCCAGGCAGCACTCGAGCAGCTTCGACTCCTCGAAGGGATCGCCGATCTGGACGCTCGGCCGTTTCGAGTCGTCACCGGCCTCCAACTCCGCCGACGCGAGCACCGATGCTCCGCCGATTCCATCTCGCCCCGTCGAGGCGCCCATGATCACCAGCAGATTTCCGGGGCCGGCAGCGGCCGAGCGGATCATCTCCTCGGTGCGAGCGAGGCCGACGCACATCGCGTTGACCAGGCAGTTGTGCTCGTAGGACGGCTCGAAGTAGACCTCCCCGCCCACCGTCGGGACCCCGATCGAGTTGCCGTAGTGACCGATCCCCGCGACCGCTCCCTCGAATAGGTAGCGGGAACGCTCAGAGGAGAGCTCGCCGAAGCGCAGGGAATCGAGCACTGCGATCGGCCGCGCACCGATCGCGAAGACGTCCCGCAGGATCCCGCCGACGCCGGTTGCCGCGCCCTGGAAGGGCTCCACCGCGCTCGGGTGGTTGTGCGACTCGACCTTGAAGGCGACCGCGTGGCCATTGCCGACATCCACCGCCCCGGCGTTCTCGCCGGGGCCCATCACGACCCGCTCGCCCTCCGTCGGCAATCTCCTCAGCAGCTTGCGCGAGTGCTTGTAGGCGCAGTGCTCCGACCAGAGCAGCGAGAACATCGCCAGCTCGACCTCATTGGGGTCGCGGTCGAGCAGCTCCGTGATGCGGTCGTACTCCGAATCGGTCAGCCCGAGCTCAACCGCACGAGCCCGCACGTCCATGCGGGAGGTGGCGGTCTCGCTCACGCCGCCGCGGCCTGTGCTGCGCCCGAGAGCGCCCGGAACAGGCCTAGCCCGTCATCTGACCCGGTGAGGGGATCGACCGCATGCTCCGGGTGCGGCATCAGGCCGAACACGTTGCCCGCTTCATTGACCACCCCGGCGATGTCGCGGACACTGCCGTTGGGGTTCTCGCCGGCGGCGTAGCGGAAGGCGATCTGGCCGTTCGCCTCCATTCGGTCGAGTTCGTCATCGGGCGCGAAGTAGCGGCCGCTCGTGTGCTTGATCGGGATCGAGAGACGATCGCCAGGCCCGATCGCCGAGCCGAACGGCGCAATGAAGTCCTCCGCCACGAGCTCGACCTGCCGGCAGATGAAGCGCAGCCCCTCGTTCGGCAGCAGGGCCCCGGGAAGCAGTCCGGCCTCGCAGAGCACCTGGAAGCCGTTGCAGATCCCGAGCACCGCCCCGCCGTTGGCGGCGAAGCGGGCAACCACCTCCATCGCAGGCGAGAATCGGGCGATCGCGCCAGCGCGCAGGTAGTCGCCGTATGAGAAGCCTCCAGGCACGATCACTCCGTCGAGGTCCGAGAGGTCGGTTTCCTCATGCCAGACCAGCCTCCCTTCACCCACCCGCTGCACCGCGCCGAGCGCGTCGCGCTCGTCGCAGGAGCCCGGGAACTGGATGACACCGATCACTTCTCGAGCTCGACCTCGAAGTCCTCGATCAGCGGGTTGGCGAGCAGCTTCTCGCAGAGCGCGTCGAGCTTCCCCGGGTCATCGGTCTCGAGCTCGACCAGCCGTCCGACGCGCACATCGTGGACACCCTCAAAGCCGAGCGCCGGTAATGCCCGCTCGACCGCCTTCCCCTGTGGATCGAGGATGCCCTCCTTGGGGCGGATCAGGACCTTGGCCTTCACTCGCTCAGGGTACCTACGAGTCCGGCTCGCCTTACAGCTTGCGGCCGGTGATCTTCTCGTAGGCCTCGACGTACTTCGACCTGGTGTTCTGGACGACCTCGTCGGGCAGCTCCGGACCGGGCTCGGTGTGATCCCAGCCGATCGAGTCCGAGTAGTCACGCACGTACTGCTTGTCGAATGAGGCCTGAGAGCGGCCGGGCTCGTAGTCGTCGGCCGGCCAGAAGCGTGACGAGTCAGGCGTCAGCACCTCGTCGCCGAGGACGATCTCCGCCCCGGGGGAGCTGCCGAACTCGAACTTGGTGTCGGCGACGATGATTCCCCGCTCCGCCGCGTGATCGGCCGCCTTCCGGTAGATCTCGATCGAGATCCGGCGCAGCTCCTCCATCAGGGGCCGGTTGCCGGTGATCTCGACCGCGCTGTCGAAGTCGATGTTCTCGTCGTGCTCGCCGAGTTCGGCCTTGGTCGCCGGCGTGAAGATGGGCTCGGGCAGCTTGCTCGATTCCTGAAGCCCTTCCGGCAGCTCGATGCCGCAGACGGCGCCTGACTCCTTGTACTCCTTCCACCCGGACCCAGAGAGGTAGCCCCGCACGACGCACTCGATCGGATACATCTCGAGCCTCGTGACGCGCATACCGCGCTCCGCCGCCTCCGGGGGAACGTCCTCCGAGATGAAGTGATTGGGGACTATGTCGTCGGTGAGCTCGAACCAGAAGAGCGACATCTGAGTGAGCACCTTGCCCTTGTCGGGGATCTCGGTCGGCAGGATCACGTCGTAGACCGAGATGCGATCGGACGCGACCATGATCAGCTCGTCGCCGTCCTCGTAGATCTCCCGGACCTTGCCCGAGCCGTGCAGCTTCAGGTCTGCGAGGGAGGTGCTCATCCGCCGCCGATCTCCTGCTGGGCGTGGGGGTGCGCCTTCGCCCACTTGACTATCTCGCTCGAGGGAAAGACGGTCTTGCCCTCGTCGAGCAACAGGACCGGCAGGTTGATCTGACCGGTCAGCTCCTTGACCTCCTCGCGGCCCTGGCGCCGCTGCCCCAGGTCCACGGCTGCAGCCGGTAGCCGGGGAGATCGCGGATCTCGTACTCGTAGCCGGCCTCGTCGAGCGCCTTCGCCGCGCGCCCGCAGGCATGGCCGATCGAGGCGTACCGCTCCTTCTGGCCGCAGGTATAGAGGATCACGGCGCAAGCCTATCCAGCCGCGCGATGACCTCCGGGACATGCTCGAGATATGCGCCATAGTCGAAGACCGCGTCGAGATCGAGCTGCGGCGCCTTCGCGGCGATCAGCTCCCGGAAGCTCGTCTCCTCGTCCCAGGCGCGCTGGGCCGACTCCTGAACCAGGCGGTAGGCGTCATCGCGGGTCATCCCCGATTCGATCAGCGCGGTCAGTGCCCGCTGACTGAAGAGGGCGCCGTGTGTGAGCTCGATGTTCTCGAGCATCCGATCCGTGTGGACCGCCATCCCCTCGACGATGCGGGTGGCGATGTGTTGCATGTAGTCGATCGCGATGGTGGCGTCGGGCAGGACCACCCGCTCGGCCCCAGAGTGGGAGATGTCTCGCTCGTGCCAGAGGGCGATGTTCTCGAGGCCCACCTGCGAGTAGCCCCGCAGGACCCGGGCGAGGCCGCAGATGCGCTCCGCCAGGATGGGGTTGCGCTTGTGTGGCATCGCGGACGAGCCCTTCTGGCCCGAGCCGAAGGGCTCCTCGACCTCGCGCACCTCGGTTCGCTGGAGGTTGCGGATCTCGGTCGCGAAGCGCTCCAGCCCACCGCCGGCGATCGCGATCCGCGCCAGCACCACGGAGTGGCGATCGCGCGGCACCACCTGGGTCGAGACGTCCTCCGCGGCGAGGCCGAGCGTCTCCATCACTCTTGCCTCGGCCGAGGGAGGGACGGATGCGTATGTACCAACGGCGCCCGAGAGCTTGCCGACCGCCACCTGCTCGAATGCATCGGCGAGGCGCTGCAGATTGCGATCCGCCTCGAAGGCGAAGCTCGCCAGCCGCAGGCCGAAGGTGGTGGGCTCTGCGTGGACGCCATGGGTGCGCCCGACGCAGAGCGTCTCGCCGAACTCCTTTGCCCGGGCGACCAGCGCGTCCCGATACGCCTTCGCCCCCCGCACGATGATCTCGCCCGCCTCCGTGAGCTGCAGGGCGAGCGCTGTGTCGAGGACGTCGGAGGAGGTCAGCCCGTAGTGAAGCCAGCGGCCCTCGTCCCCGATCGACCTCGAGACCACGTCGACGAAGGCGGCAACGTCGTGTCCGGTCGTCCGCTCGCGCTCCTCCACCGCCTCGACGGTGAACGACGCCCGCTCGCGAGAGGCCTTCGCCGCCTCCTCGGGGACGACTCCCTCGGCCACCCAGGCGTCGGTGGCCGCCAGCTCGACCTGCAGCCAGGTCTCCATGCGGCGCTGCTGGGTCCAGACCGCGCCAATCTCTTCGCGTGTGTAGCGGGGGATCACGTACTGATTCTGACGACCAAGGTGCGCCCCGGCCTATGCGTTGATGATCCTGACGGCCAGGAGCCCGGCGTTCTTCGCGCCGTCGATCGCCACGCAGCCGACCGGCACGCCGGGCGGCATCTGCACGGCGGAGAGCAGGGCGTCGAGACCGCCGAGGTTCTTCCCGGAGATCGGAACGCCGATCACCGGCAGGTCCGTCTTGGAGGCGGCGAAACCTGGCAGCGCGGCGGACATGCCCGCGCCGGCGATGATCACCTTGAGGCCCCGCATCCGGGCGTTGGTGCAGTACTCGCTGGTGGCCTCCGGGTCGCGGTGCGCGCTCAGCACGCGGACCTCGTAGCGGATCCCGTGGTCGTGGAGGGCTTCGCCGGCCGGCTGCAGCTTGGGCTTGTCGTTCTTCGAGCCCATGATGACCCCGACCAGGGGAGCATCGACTTCGATCTCTTCGAATGCCTCCTCGACCTCGGGCATCGTCTCGGCGGCAACCTCGCCCTCAGGCATCAGCTCCTCCATTCGATCGTTTAGGCGGCCGCGGCGCGATCTACCGCTCGCGCCGCAATGTCGGTTCGCATCTGCTTTCCCTCGAAGCTGATCAGCTCGGCCGCATCGTAGGCGCGTCGCCGGGCATCTGCGGCCGTCGGGCCGAGGCCGGTTACGTTGAGCACACGGCCACCGGCCGTGACGATGTCCCCGTCGCGGCGTGCGGTGCCCGCATGGGTCACCTCCACCCCCTCCAGGGCGGCGGCCTCGTCGAGCCCGTTGATCACGTCGCCCTTCGAGGAGGACGCTGGATACCCGGCGGAGGCCAGCACGACGGTCACAGCCCAGTCCTCTCCGAACTCGGCGTCCTGACCGGCCAGCCCGCCGGACTCCCGCGACCCCTCACAGAGGGACAGGAGGTCGGTGCCCAGCCTCGGCAGCACCGCCTGGGTCTCGGGGTCGCCGAAGCGGCAGTTGAACTCGAGGACCTTCGGTCCGTCCGCCGTCAGCATCAGCCCCGCGTAGAGCACGCCGTGGTAGGGCGTCCCTCGTCTGCGCATCGCCTCGACAATCGGACGGTGGACGAGGTCGGTCATCCGCTCGGTCTCGGCGCGATCGAATCCGGGCACCGGCGAATAGCTGCCCATGCCCCCCGTGTTGGGGCCCTCGTCCCCGTCATGGATCCGCTTGTAGTCCTGAGCCGGGGCGAGGGGAAGCACGTTCTCCCCATCGCAGAGCGCGAGCAGCGAGAGCTCCTCGCCCTCGAGGAATTCCTCGATCACCACCTCGGTGTCGCCGAAGCGGCGCTCCTCGAAGAAGACCCCGATTGCCTCGCGAGCCTCCGCCTCGGTCGTGCAGATGATCACCCCCTTGCCGGCCGCCAGTCCGTCGGCCTTGAGCACGGCGGGATACGACGCGCCCGAGATCTCAGCGAGCGCCTCCTCGCGGGAGCGCAACACCGTATGAGAGGCCGTCGGCACGTCCGCCTCCCCCATGAGCTCCTTGGCGTGCAGCTTCGACCCCTCGAGCCTGGCCGCCTCCCCGCTCGGCCCGAACGCCGCGACGCCCTCTCGCTCGAGTGCATCGACGAGCCCGGCCACCAGCGGCGCCTCCGGGCCGACGACAACCAGGTCGACCTGCTCAGCGGCCGCGGCCCTGACGAGCCCGCCGACGTCCTCCGCGCCGACGTTCAGGCACCGAGCCTCAGATGCGATCCCGGCGTTGCCGGGCGCGCAGAGCAGCTCCGGTCCTTGCGGAGACCGACCGAACGCGTGGACGATCGCGTGCTCGCGCCCCCCTCCGCCGACGACGAGAACCCTCAAAGGGCGCTCGCGAAGTCCTCGGCGGGGATCGCGGCCAGCGTCTGGCTGCTCATCGTGCCTCGAGAGCCGAGCTCGACCGAGACCTTGGCCATGGTCTTCTCATCGGGCGCCTCGACGATCGTGATGAAGTCGTACTGCCCGAGCGTCGCCCACTGCTCCTTGACCGTGACCCCGAGCTGCTCGACTTCTTTGTTGACCTCCTGAATGCGGCTCGGGTTGTTCTTCAGGGTTTGGACTCCCTCGGAGGTCAGATTGGTGAGCATTACGAATGTAGGCATGTCCTTCTCCTCTCCTGAATGAAACGGGTCGCGCCGGCGGCGCGGCCCTCGCGTCTGTCTGGTGCTCCACTTTCTTTCACTTTCAGCCGCGCCTTGCAATCTCGCGATGCGCGCGTCCGAAGAAGCGGAGATCATCAGGGCGTGAGCGAGCACCCCATCTTCGCGCGCTTCTACGACCGCATGACGGCCGGGACGGAGCGCGCCGGCCTGGGCGAGATGCGGCGGGCGCTGCTCAGCTCGGCATCTGGGAGGGTGCTCGAGCTCGGTGCGGGGACCGGTCACAACCTTCCCTATTACACAGACGCCGTCAGCGGGCTGGTCATGACCGAGCCCGATCCGCACATGGCCCGGCGCCTGCGCCAGCGGCTGGCGGACGAACCGGCCGCGCCCTGGAATCCGACGGTCGTCGAGGCACCCGCGGAGCAGCTGCCCTTCGACGATGGCTCCTTCGACACGGTGGTGGCGACGCTGGTCTTCTGCACGGTCGAGGACCCGCAGCGAGCTTTGGCCGAAGCCCGTCGCGTCCTGGTCGAGGACGGTCGGCTGCTCTATCTGGAGCACGTCCGGAGCAGCCGACCCGGGCTCGGGCGCTGGCAGGATCTGCTGCAGCGGCCCTGGGGGTTCTTCGCCGGCGGTTGTCATCCCAATCGCCCCACCGATCAGACCATCGCCGATGCCGGCTTCTGGATCGACAGCCTGGAGCGCGACAAGCTCCCCAAGGCACCCCCGCTGGTCCGGCCGCTTATCCATGGGGTCGCGAGGCGACCCTCCGGAGTCGGATCCGGCTAGGGCTCCTGCTCGGCGGCCGTCCCCTCCTGCCAGGGAAGAAGGCCCTCGCCCGTGGACCACGGCGAGCTCCCATCGGCCTCGACCTGTCTCGTCATCGCGGCCATCTTCTCCTGGGAGGAGCGACCGGCTGAGGAGACCATGAACCATTTGCGCTCGATCCCGAGACCACGTGCCAACGGCCGCGACGTCCCCTCGTAGACGGCGCGCTTCAGCGATCGGATTGCGAGCGGCGAGCGACGCGCGAGGCGCTCGCCGGTCCGGATCGCGGCCTCCTTCACCTGGTCCGGAGGCACGACCGCCTGCACGAGCCCGACGTCGAGGGCCTCCCGTGCGCTCAGCGTCCGTCCCTCGAGCATCATCTGCATCGCTCGGCCAAGGCCGACCAACCGGGGCAGGCGCTGCGTTCCACCAGCGCCCGGGTTGAAGTCGATCGTCATCTCCGGCAGGCCGATCGCGATGTCGGTGTCGGCCATCAGGCGGATGTCGCAGGCGATGGAGATCTCGCAGCCCCCGCCGGTCGCCGGCCCGTTGATCGCCGCGATGAAGACCACATCCGAGCGGTTCATCTCCAGGAACAGATCGTGGATTCGGAAGAGCTCGAAGACGGCCGCGAGCGGCGTCCTCGCGCCGAGATCGCGGAGGACCGGAATCCTGCGGACGGCACCCGCGATTCTCAGGATCAGCCCGGTGAGCCAGGGTGGTGCGGCGATGCCAGCCCGCTGGACGCTCGCGAGGATCTCGCCGACGTCGTAGTGGGTGATGTAGAGATCATCCGGCTTGCCCGTGATCACAACGGCGCCGACCGAGTCGTCCCCGTTCACCGAGCGGACCAGATCGAGCAGCTCACGGACCATCTCGGCCGTCATGAAGTTGTGCGGCGGGTGGTCGATCCGGACCACGAGGACGCGGCCACGCCGCTCGGTGTCGAAGGTGGGAGCGATGGCCGAACCCTACGGCTCGCGGCGCGTCGCCTGGACGTCGCAGCGATAGCGGAGGGTGAGAGGCCCCACTCCCGCCAGGGCGCGGACCCGTTGGAGGAGAGCATCGCGCTCCCCCGGATCGAGCGCCGCGATCGCGCTGGTCGAGCCCACCCGGTCGGCCAGGACATCGGCGTCGAGGCTCTGCTGATTCGGGAAGCTGCGCTCCTCGAGCCCGCCGAACAAGGTCGTGGCCTCGAACGGCCGGCGCCACTCCCCGGACCGGTGCCGCGGGATCTCGCCCGTATATGGGGCGATCAGCTCCTCGACGGCGGCCTGGCCGGGATCATTCATGAGCCGGACGTTCCAGACCAGGGCAAGGCTCCCGCCCGGGCGCAGAACGCGATGGATCTCAGCGAGCGCGGACTCTCCATCGAACCAATGGAACGCCTGGGCGACGGTCACGGCGTCCGCCGAGCCGTCGGGCAGCGGAATATGCTCGGCCGTCCCCTCGACTGCGCGGATAAGCGGCTCGATCAGCGCCCTCATTCTCGCCAGTGGCTCAACCGCGACCACCTCCGCGCCGGCGGCGTGGAGGGCTCTGCTCAGCTTGCCCGTCCGCCTCAGCGCCCTCGCTGAATCCCTTGGCCGCAACCCTGTGGACCACGACCCGACATGTTGCCTAGGCGTCGAAGCCGACGTGGACGTGGTCGCAGTGGTCAGCCTGCGCGAAGCCGTTGGGGTTGGCCGGGCCGTCAGGGTCGAAGCAGTAGATGAGCTCGGTCGGCTCCTGCCCGGGGGGCAGGGCAGCGAGCTGGCGGGCGATCGTCCCGCACGGGCCATCCGGGGAGACGTCGGTGCAGGGGACCCCGTCGATCGCCGCAATGTCCATGGCGCGGCCGTAGTAGTGGTTCGAGACATTCCCGCTGGAGGTGAACTTGGAGTGGTCGGAGCGGAGGGCCGAGATGCGGACGGTGTGCTGCTGGCTGATCGCGCCGAGGATGTTGAGGATCCGCGGGTCGATGGCACCGGACTGTATGTCGACCATCTCGAGCTGGTTGGAGAGCTCGACGTTCGCCCAGTTGATCGGCGCATTCGTCGGGCCAGGGAGGGCTACCGAATAGGCGACCGTCTTCACTTGGCAGCTGCCGGCCATCGCTTCGGCGTCGTTGAGGACCGCGTCCACGTACCACTCGGCATGGTTGTGCTGGAAGAGGCCGGCCCGCAAATCGCCCGCCGCCCAGATCATGCGGGCGAGGGTGGCCGCCGAGTCCGCCGGGCTGGAGTGCTTGACCTTGCCGTCCCCATCGCCGTCGACGGCGTAGTGCTTCCAGTTGTCCTCCGTGATGCCGAGCGGGCCCGTCGAGGCGAGCTGCTCGGCGCTCATACCCTTGCCGAAGTTCGACTCCATCCGGGCCACGGCGGCGAGCGCCCAGACACCGGTCTGCCCCAGCTCGTACCGACCGGCGGCGTCCTGGAAGGCCTTCATGTAGTCCTCGGGAACCGACTCCTTGGCGCCGGCGGCGGGCGCACAGACAAGCTCCTGCCTCTTCGGGATCAGCGAGAGGCCGCCGATCGCGCCATTGCCGATCCCGTTGAAGCAGGCGGCGCGGGCCATGACCTCGGCCACGTACCAATCGGCGTGGTTGTAGGCGAAGACAGCGCCCTCGGGGTCCTCGGGCATACCGGCGGCGCGCAGATAGCGGGCCGCGGCGAAGATCGCATCGTTCGGGTTGTTGGGGTCCTTGAGGCCATCGTGGTCCGCGTCCACGCCATAGGTCGCCCAGGTGGACGGCATGAACTGCATCCACCCTTCCGCCCCCGCCGACGAGGGCCCGAGGTTCTGGCCGAATCCGCTCTCGATCTCGTTGATCGCGGCGAGGATCGACGGGCCGGCGGGGCCGAGGTCGTAGGCCTGAGCGGCCGCCTGGTAGATCGGGCCGAGGAAGGCGGGGACGCCGACCGGCCCGCATGCGGTTGGAACCAGCGGCGCGGGCGGTGGCGGGGCGGTGCCCCCCACCTTGGCCGCGCCCTTCTCGTTCTCGCCGCCCTTCGGTTTGGTGCCTCCGTTCTTGGAGGGCTTTTGCGGCGCCTTGTGCTGCGGCTTTCCCTTTGGCTTCGGCGCCGGCCTGGTGGGCGGCAAAACCGTCGCCGGCGGGATCGACTGAACCGGCGGCTCGGGCGGATCGGTGGTCGTGGTGGGCTCAGTCTCGGTGGTGGTGGTCTGCGCGGCCGCCACCGGCGCGGCGATCGCCGCGCCCACCACCGTCGCCGCGATGACCCTCCTTACTCGTCCCATCAGCCAAGGACCTGTGCGACCCGCCACTCGTCGCCGGTCTTGGTCAGGGTGAGGCGGACTTCGCTGGCAGCACGCAGCCGGACGAGCGAGACACTCGCCGTCACCTGCTCTTTGCCGGCGGCGCCGAGGACGACGTTGAGGACCCGGGCCTGCGGAACCTTGCGGTTCGAAGGCAGTCGGGGCGGGTCCTTCGCCAGCGCCTTCGCCAGCGGCTTTGTGGCGGTCTGCGCGAAGGCGGCGCCGGTCTTCTTGCTCGACCGTCCCACCTCGTAGCCGACGAAAGCCTGCGCGAACTGCCAGGCCACCTGTTCCGGCGGCGCGGAGGCCTTCGTGGGCGGCTGGGCGGGAGCTGGCGTTGCATGCCCGGCCTGGAACTGGGGAGTGACGCCCTGCAGGGCGAGGGCACCGGAGCCGTGCGGCACAACCGTCACCGAGGCGGCCGGAAGCGTGGCGTGCGCGGCCGGGTGGTGATCGGAGGCCGTCATCGCCCCGCCCGCAGCCGCGGCGATAGCCAGCGTCGCCGCTCCGGCGGCCATCGCGGCGCGCGTCCTCCCGCTGCGCTCGCGAAGGGCGTCCCCGAGCGGCCAGGTGACCCTGGTCTCAATCAGCCTCTGCAGAGGCCACGCAGCGTCGCGGATCGACCAACCCGCGTCCTCAGCTGACGCACGAAAGTTCATCCCTGACCTATTCGTCCAGCCGAGCCGGAAGCCAGATACTGAGAAGTTGGTCGATTGAGGTGCGAGGGTGCTGGGCAGGCGAAGCCGTGCCTAGGCGACGGCTTTTTCAGCTTCAGACTTGGCCTTGCCCGCCTTCGTCTTGGTGAAGGTCAGCTCGCCGTCGGCGGCGTCGACGTCGACGGTGTCTCCCTCTGCGAACTCGCCCTCGAGCAGACGCAGCGCGAGCTTGTCGACGAGCTGCTTCTGGATCACCCTCTTCAGCGGGCGGGCGCCGTAGGTCGGGTCGAAGCCGAGGTTGCCGAGCAACTCGCGAGCCCGCTCGGTGAGCTCGATCTCGATGCCCTTCTCCCGCACGCGCTCGGAGAGCTGGGCCACCTGGATGTCGACGATCTTGCCGAGGTCCTGCTTGGTGAGCCGATGGAAGATGACGACGTCGTCAATCCGGTTCAGGAACTCGGGCGGGAAGGTCTGGGTGAGCGCCTCCTCCACCTGCTCCCGGGCCCTCTCCTCGACCGACTCAGCCGCGATGAACTGGCTGCCGACGTTCGAGGTCATGATCAGCACGGTGTTCTTGAAGTCCACCGTGCGGCCCTGGCCGTCGGTGAGGCGCCCGTCATCCATGATCTGGAGCAGGACGTTGAAGACGTCCGGATGGGCCTTCTCGATCTCGTCCAGCAGGATCACCGAGTAGGGCCGCCGGCGCACAGCTTCGGTGAGCTGGCCGCCCTCCTCGTAGCCGACGTAGCCCGGGGGGGCGCCGATCAGCCGCGCCACCGCGTGCTTCTCCATGTACTCGGACATGTCGATCCTGACCATCGCCTGCTCGGAGTCGAACATGAATTCGGCGAGCGCGCGAGCCAGCTCGGTCTTGCCGACGCCGGTCGGGCCCAGGAAGAGGAAGCTGCCGATCGGGCGATCCGGGTCGGATAGCCCGGCCCGCGAACGGCGCAGCGCACCCGAGACGGCCTCGACGGCCTCGTCCTGGCCGATCACCCGCTCGTGCAGGCGCTCCTCCATATGGATGAGCTTCTCCACCTCGCCCTCCATCAGGCGGGAGACGGGGATCCCGGTCCACTTGGCGACGACCTCGGCGATGTCCTCCTCGGTGACCTCCTCGGTCAACATGGATCCACCGTCGCGATGCAGCTCGGCGAGCTTCGCCTCCGCGTCCTCGACGGTCTTCTCAAGCTCGGGGATGCGGCCATAGCGCAGCTCCGCGGCTCGCTCCAGGTCCGCGTCGCGCTCGGCGCGCTCTGCTTCCCGGGTGACCTCCTCGAGCTCGGCCTTCGCGGACTTGATCTGGTCGATCGCGCTCTTCTCGTTCTGCCAGCGCGCCTTCATCTCCGACGAGCGCTCCCGCAGGTCGGCCAGCTCGGCCTCGATCGCCTCGAGGCGCGACTTCGAGACCTCGTCCTTCTCCTTCTTCAGCGCCTCGCGCTCGATCTCGAGCTGCTGGATGCGGCGCTCCACCTCGTCGATCTCGGTGGGCATCGAATCGATCTCGATCTTCAACCTCGAGGCGGCCTCATCGATCAGATCGATCGCCTTGTCGGGCAGGAAGCGGTCTGCGATGTAGCGGTCGGAGAGGGTCGCCGCGGCGACGATCGCCGCGTCGGTGATGCGGACGCCGTGGTGGACCTCGTACCGCTCCTTCAGGCCGCGGAGGATCGCGATGGTGTCGCCGGCATCTGGCTCGCCGACCAAGATCGGCTGGAAGCGGCGCTCGAGCGCGGCGTCCTTCTCGATGTGCTTGCGGTACTCGTCGAGCGTCGTGGCGCCCACGGCGCGAAGCTCACCGCGCGCCAGCATCGGCTTCAAGAGGTTGGAGGCGTCGACCGCGCCCTCGGCGGCGCCGGCGCCCACGATCGTATGGAGCTCGTCCATGAAGAGGACGACCTGACCCTCGGCGGCCTGGATCTCCTTGAGGACGGCCTTGAGCCGCTCCTCGAACTCGCCGCGGTACTTGGAGCCGGCCAGAAGTGCGCCGATGTCCAGGGCGATCACCCTGCGGTCGCGCAAGGACTCGGGAACGTCGCCGGAGACGATCCGCTGGGCGAGGCCCTCGACGATCGCGGTCTTGCCGACGCCGGGGTCGCCGATCAGAACCGGGTTGTTCTTCGTCCGCCGCGAGAGAACCTGGATGACTCGGCGGATCTCCTCATCCCGGCCGATGACCGGGTCGAGCTTGCCGCTCTCGGCCTCGGCGGTCAGGTCGCGCCCGTACTTCTCGAGCGCGCCGAAGGTTTCCTCCGGGTTGGGGGAGGTGACGCGATGCGGGCCGCGCACCTCGGAGATCGCCTGGACGAGTTCCTTGCGGGCCGGGAGAAGATCGGAGACCCCGGACTTGGACTCGGAAAGCGCCAGCAGGATGTGCTCGGTCGAGATGTACTCGTCGCCGAGGCCCGTTGACTCCTTCTCGGCCTGCTGCAGCACCCAGACGAACCCGCTCGAGGGCCGCACGTCCGGGACGGTGTTGCCGCTCAGCTTCGGGAGCTTGCCGATCGCCTCGCGAGCCCGGCCGCGAGCGTCCTCGGCGTCGACCCCGAGCCGCTGCAGCACCGGCACCACGACGCCCTCCTCCTGCTCGAGCAGGGCGAGGAGCAGGTGGGGCGGTCCGACCTCGGGGTTGGAGTTCTCCGTAGCGAGCCGCTGCGCGGTCGCCACGGCCTCCTGTGACTTGACGGTGAATCGATCAGGCTGCATCTCGGGCCATGGTAGCCGCTTTAGTCGGGAAAGTAAAGAAATCTATGTCAGTTAGACTTAGATTCTCGGTTCCGGTACCAGCCTGACCCAGGTGGCCGAATTTAGGGTGGCGTCACCTCGCTGGGCAGGTTTAGGATGGGGCATGGAGCCCGCAAGGTCAAGGAAGACGATGGCCACCAACGTCGAGATCTTTCAACGCGTGATCGAGGCGTTCAACCGCGATGGTGTGGACGGTGTACTGCCGTACTACTGGGACGACGCCGAGGTCTACGACCCGGATCTTCCGCCGGGGACCTACCGGGGGCGCGAGGCGGTTAGCAGGGTGATCGAAATGATGATGAGCGGTTTCGAGGATGTCGAGATCCGGGACTTCCGGCTGCTCGCGGCGGGCGATCGCGTCGTGGCCCTCATCCACACGCACCGCAGAGGCGGACGGGACGATCTCGAGGTCGAGACCCGCGACGCGCACACGATCACCTTCCGCGACGGCAAGATCACCTACTGGCGGATCTACCTGGACCAGGTCGAGGCCCTGCAGGATGCCGGCCTCGACCCCGAGCTCGCCGGCAACGGCACCCAGCCGGGCCCCTAGTCCGCCGTACGCTTCCCGCGTGGGAAGCCTGTGGCGGATCCAGGCGGCGCTCCTCGCGCTGATCGCGACCGTGGCTCTCTCGCTGCTCGTCCCCGGAACAGCGGCGGGGGCGGACCGCCGCGGGAGTGGCGCCGATCGCCACCCGCACAAGGCCTGGCCCCGGACCATCTATCCGCCCCTCGGCGCGGTGCGTCGAGCCCAGCGCTTCGCCGCCCAGCGGGGAGACGTCTCCTTCGCGGTGATCGACCGCTCCCTCGGCCTTCGCGGATACGACTACGACCGACGGTTCAGTTCCGCGAGCGTCAGCAAGGCCCTGCTGCTCGCGGCTGAGCTGCGCCGGTTGCAGAGCGAGGGCCTCCCGCTCGACGACGAGACGAAGGCTCTCCTGGAGCCGATGATCACCTACTCCGACAACCGCGCTGCCGACGGGGTGTACGCCCAGGTCGGCGATGAGGGGCTCGAGGAAGTGGCCCGTCGAGCCGGCATGCGGGACTTCGAGCCGACTCCCGGCTTCTGGGGCGGCGACCAGATCACCGCCGCGGACATGGCGCGATTCTTCTTCCGGCTCGACGCCAACCTTCCCGGACCGCACCGCGCATACGCGAAGCGGCTGCTGGCCGGGGTCATTCCGGTCGAGCGCTGGGGGATCCCAGAGGCGATTCGCGACGGCTGGTCGATCTGGTTCAAGGGTGGCTGGCGGCCGCCCGGCGGGGAGCAGAACAGCGGCCCGGTCACCCACCAAGCGGCCCTGCTGGTGCATCGGCGCGGGGAGCGTCTGGCACTCGCCGTGCTCACCGATGAGGCGCCCTGGGGCGGTGGAGGCTTCGAGGCGGTCGAGGGCGTCGCCCGCCGTCTGCTCGCAACGCCGCCGCCGTACCGCGGCGGTTGGCTCGCGCCCTAGTTGCCGCGGCGGCGGATGGGGATCCGCGTTGAGCCCGAAGGGCCCCGCAGCTTCTCCGGCTCGTAGGCACCGTAGGGGACGAGCTCCCCGCCCATCGACCTGCGGAGCCGCTCCAGCTCCTCGGTCATTCGGGTCTCCATCTCGGCCGCGCGCTTGCGCATCCTCGCCATATCGACCCGCATTCGCTCCAGGCGCCGCTCCAGCTCGAGCACAGTCTCGACGCCGGCCAGGTTGAGGCCCTCCTCGCTGGTCATCTGCTGGATCCTGCGGAGGCGCTCCACGTCGGCCTGCGAGTAGAGGCGCGTGTTCTTCGGCGAGCGCTTGGGCGTGATCAGCCCGCGCGCCTCGTACATGCGCAGGGTCTGCGGATGCATCTCGGCGAGTTCGGCGGCAACCGAGATCATGAAGACGCCACGCTCCTGGTCGATCCGGTCTGCATCGCCTGGCCTTCTGGGGGAGCCGTCAGCCATCAGTCCTCAACTCTCCCTCCTCCACCGGATGATCCGGCCGCGGTGTTCGTGGCGGCGGTCGATGCGTCCCCAAGCAGCGAGGCCCGCGGGTTCTGGCCGTTAAGGGCCTCCGCGAGCTTCTCGACCGCCTCACGCTGCTCGTCGGTGAGCTTCTTCGGGACGTCGATGTGAATCCGGTAGTAGATGTCGCCGCGCCCCTTGCCCTTGGGCCGCGGGGGCCCCTCGCCGCGCAGGCGCTGAACCGAGCCGTGCTGCGTGCCCGGTGCGATGCGGATCGTCTTGGAGCCGTCCAGCGTGGGTACCTCGATCTCCGCACCCTGGATCGCCTCCGCGACAGTGACCGGCAGGTCGACCTCGAGGTTCCCATCGGGACGCTGCTTGAAGACGGGCGAGGGGGCGACCCGGGTGGTCACGTATAGATCGCCGCGCGGTCCGCCCCGGTACCCGGACTCGCCCTTGCCCGCGAGCCTGATGCGGCTGCCGTCGTGGACTCCGGCAGGGATGTTGACCCGATAGCGCTTCGTCTCCTCGGTGATGCCGCTGCCGTGACAGGTCGGGCAGGGGTCGTCGATCAGGCTGCCCTGGCCGCCGCACTCCGGGCACGGCTGTGAGATCGAGAAGAGACCCTGGCTCTGGGCGTCGATGCCGGTTCCCTCGCACCGCGGACAGACCCGGGGCGAGGTGCCGGGCTTGGCGCCGCTGCCGCCGCAGGTCGAGCACGGCCCGGTCGTCGGCACTGAGACGGCGATCTGGGTGCCGTGCATCGCTTGGTCGAAGGAGAGACGGACCTCGGTCTCCAGATCGCGGCCGCGCTGCTCGCGAGGGCCCTGCTGGCGTCCACGGAAGAACGTGGAGAAGATGTCCCCGAGATCCGAGGCGAAGCCGCCGCCGGGAGAGCCTCCTGGGAACCCAGCGCCGCCGCCCGGGAAGCCTCCGGCGCCGAAGCCGGCGAAGCGTCCGCCGGCGTCGTACTGCTTGCGCTTCTCCGGATCCGAGAGAGCGTCATAGGCCTGCTGAATCTCCTTGAAGCGCTCTTCGGCGTCCGCATCGTCGGGGTTGCGGTCCGGGTGCCACTTGCGGGCGAGCTCCCGATAGGCCTTCTTGATTTCGTCCTGCGAGGCTGACTTGGAGACGCCCAACACCTCGTAGAAGTCACGAGGAGCGGTCGCCATCACTTGCTCACCACCACTCGTGCCGGCCGCAGGACCTGGCCGTTGAGCCGGTAGCCCTTCTCGATGGTCTCCAGGATCACTCCCGAATCAGTGCCCTCGGCGGGCCGTGCAGAGAGAGCCTCGTGGAGTTCCGGGTTGAACTTCTCGCCGGTCGGGTCGAAGGCCTCGACACCCGCACTGCCGAGCTTGTCCCGGAGTTCCTTGAGCACAAACCCGACTCCTTGGACCAGTCCCTCATGTGCTGAGGCGTCGGTCCCGGACTGCAGGGCGCGCTCGAGATTGTCGATCACGGGCAGCAACTCGCGAGCGAGTTCCGCCTTGCCGCGAGCCAGGGCGTCGGAGGTCTCCTTCGCCACCCGCTTGCGGTAGTTCTCGAAATCCGCTCGTGTTCGCTGGGCGAGCTCGAGGTACTCGTCGCGCTCGCGCTTGGCCGCGCTGAGCTCGTCGAGATCGCGCTCTACCTGATCCGCCGCCCCGTTTCCGTCCTGCTCCTCGATGGCGGAGCGGTCGTCGACGACCTCTGCGTCGACGACCTCCTCATCGCCCTCCACATCACGGGTCGCGCTGTCGCGCGCCCTCGCATCATCCTGATCCTCGCTCATGCGCCCTCCCTACGAGGTCTTCTCGTCGTCAACGACCTCCGCATCCACGACTTCCTCCTCGTCGCCGTCGCCGTTCTGCGAGGCACCGTCGGATGAGGCCGCGGCCTGCTGCTCAGCCGCCTGCGAGTAGATCTGCTCCGAGACCTTCTGGAAGGCGGCCTGCAGCGCGTCAGACTTCGAGCGGATCTCGCCCGCGTCCTCCGAGGTGAGGGAGTCCCTCACGTCCTTGATCGCGGCCTCGATCTCCTCCTTGGAGCTCTGATCGACCTTGTCGCCCAGCTCACCGAGCTGCTTCTCCGCCTGGTAGGCGGCGTTCTCGGCGACGTTGCGGGCCTCGGCCAGCTCACGCTGCTTGCGGTCCTCGTCCGCATGGGACTCGGCGTCCTTGATCATCTGCTCGACCTCGGACTCGTCGAGCCCGGAGCCACCCTTGATCTCGATCTTCTGCTCCTTGCCGGTGCCGAGATCCTTCGCCGAGACGTTGAGGATGCCGTTCGCGTCGATGTCGAAGGTCACCTCGACCTGAGGCACCCCCCGCGGCGCGGGCGGGATGCCGGTGAGCTGGAACTTGCCCAGGCTCTTGTTGCCGGTGGCCATCTCGCGCTCACCCTGGAGCACGTGGACCTCGACCGAGGGCTGGTTGTCCTCGGCGGTCGAGAAGATCTCCGACTTCTTCGTCGGGATCGTCGTGTTGCGCTCGATCAGCTTGGTCATCACGCCGCCCTTGGTCTCGATGCCGAGGGTGAGCGGGGTGACGTCGAGCAGCAGCACGTCCTTGACGTCGCCGGCCAGGACGCCCGCCTGAATCGCGGCGCCGATCGCCACGACCTCGTCCGGGTTGACCCCCTTGTGCGGGTCCTTGCCGGTCAGCTCCTTGACCTTCTCCTGAACGGCCGGCATGCGGGTCATGCCGCCGACCAGGACGACGTGCTCGACCTCGCTCCCGGCGTCCGCCAGGGCCTGCTTCACAGGCCCGACCACGCGCTCGAGCAGATCCGAGGTGAGCTCGGTGAGCTTCGCCCGGGTCAACTTGATGTCGAGGTGCTTCGGTCCGGCGTCGGTCGCGGTGATGAAGGGCAGGTTGATCTGCGTCTCCTGGGTGGTGGAGAGCTCGATCTTGGCCTTCTCGGCGGCCTCGTAGAGGCGCTGCAGGGAGTTCTTGTCCTGCGAGAGGTCGACGCCCTGGTCGCGCTTGAACTCGGCGACCAACCACTCGACGATCGCCTTGTCCCAGTTGTCGCCACCGAGGTGGTTGTCACCGGCGGTCGCCTTCACCTCGAAGACGCCGTCGCCGATCTCCAGGACGGAGACGTCAAAGGTGCCGCCACCGAGGTCGAAGACCAGGATGGTCTGATCGGACTCCTCCTTGTCGAGCCCGTAGGCGAGCGCGGCAGCCGTCGGCTCGTTGATGATGCGCTTGACGTCGAGGCCGGCGATCTTGCCGGCGTCCTTGGTCGCCTGGCGCTGGTCGTCGTTGAAATAGGCCGGGACCGTGATCACGGCCGAGTCGACCGGCTCGCCGAGCTTTGCCTCCGCGTCGGCCTTGAGCTTCTGCAGGATCATCGCCGAGATCTCCGGCGGGGAGTACTGCTTGCCGTCCACGTCGATGCGGACGTCGCCGTTCGGGCCGGCGACGACCTTGTACGGGACGATCGTCTCCTCCTCCTTCACCTCGGCCTCCTTGCGGCCCATGAAGCGCTTGATGGAGAAGATGGTCTTCTCAGGATTCATTACGGCCTGCCGCTTGGCGACCGTGCCGACCAGGCGCTCGCCCGAATCGGTGAAGGCAACGACGGAGGGAGTGGTGCGCCCGCCCTCGGCGTTCTCGAGGACCTCCGGCTCACCGCCCTCCATCACGGCCATGGCCGAGTTCGTCGTGCCAAGGTCGATTCCAATCGTCTTTGCCACTTTCATTCCTCCAGATGGGAGAGGGTGCTCCGCAGACGAAGCCGAGGAGCAACCCGATTCAAGTTCTTACGTGCCTCTCCAGCGTAGCGCTTCTTCTGCGCTTGCATGAAGAAATCTAAGTGAGATTCTGGCAGATGTATGCGTGGATGCAAACCGAGGCGCAAAAAAGAGGCCCCCGCCGAAGCGGGGGCCTCTCTTCCACCTCCGTATCTCGACCGCGCTACTTGACCTGGAGGCGGCTCCAGACGCCGAAATGGTCGGACGACCAGAGGCCGTTCGCGTAGGTGGTGGTGAGACCACCCTTCTTGAACTTGATCTTCTTCGTGTTGGACATGATGTGGTCGACCCGATGAGTGATCCCGGCGGTGCTGGGGTCGCTCAGGTTCGAGTCCTGGATGCAGCAACCGAACGGGGGCGGCGTGAACGCACGCTCGCTCCAGCCGCCGGCCAGCAGCGCCCGGTACGCCAGCGCGTCGCCGGGGTCCACCTGATCCCCGTGCACCGGTGAATCGGAGTTGAAGTCGCCGATCAGAAGCGTCGGCAGCTTCGAGCTGGTCGGACCGTCCGGGGCGATCAGCTGCTTGGCCTGGGCCTCGCGGATGCCGCCCTTCGGGTAGGTCTGCCCGTCGCTGCCGGTGTTGCTGGCGGCGCTGTCGAACGCCTCCAGGTGGCTGTCGACGACGTGGACCTTTTTGCCGTTGACCTTGGCGTCGACTGCGGCCCAGCCGCGGGTCACGTCGACGTTGAGGACACCGCCGACCTTGACGCGCAGCAGCGTGTTGAACGTGCCGCTGCTCGCGTTGCCGATCTTGACGCCCTTATGGACCAGGATCGCGTCGCGCATGGTGAGCCGCTCGTTGTGGCACTGGGCCGGACACGCACCGAGCCCGCCCGAGCCCTGGTTGACCGGCAGCTCATAGTCGAACTCGGTCTTGACGACCGCGATCCTGTACTGCAGCGGCTTGTTCTTCTTCTTAGCAGCGCTTGCGCTGCCCTTCTTCCCCTTCTTGCCGCCCTTGTTGAGCTGGGTGAGCAGATCCGTCAGGAAGTCACCGCCCTGCGGGTCGGTCTGGGTGGCCTTCGGACTGCCCGTGATCGCGCCCAGGTCATACGGGCCCGTGCGCCACCAGGCAGCCTCCTGGAGGCCGACGATGTCGGGCTTCTGCTTCTTGATCTCCTTCGCCAGCAGCGCGGCGCGCACCGAGGGGAACTTGGTCCGGTGCACCTGCTGCTCGATCTGATACGCGGCATCCACGGCGCCGTTGACCGTCGTGGCGTTGAGCGCCGGGCTCAGATCGGCGCCGAGATACAGGTTGCGGCTCATCACGGTGAGCTGATGACCGCCCTTGCTTGACTTGCCCTTGGCGGCGGCGACGCCGGGGAGCAGCGTCAGGCTGAGGGCTGCAACCAGCCCCAGGGCCAACGCCAGACCCATGCGCCCCCGCGTCCGCGGGTGCCGATGTGCGTGACTCAAAGAAACTCCTTTCCGTGAGGGGTCCTTGTGCCACGCGTCAGCGCGTGCGGAGCCCTCAATTCCTCTCTCTGCAGCTAACAACGCTAATTCAGGAAGAGTTGCGGGCGAAACCGCAATCTTCCGCAGAACTCAGTAGCGGCTACTGACCGGTGCCGGCCACCTGTGAGACGAAGGTGGCGACCTCATCGGCCTGCTGCCCGCTCAGTACGCCCTTGGGCATGCGGCCTCCCACCCCGTTGTTGATGGCGCTGAGGACCCGCGGCTTGATTGTGTTGGGGGCCGGCGCGCTTGCGCTGGGCGGGGCAAGCAGGTCATCGAGGTTCGGGCCGATGACACCGTCGGTGCCCGCCTTGGCGAGGGTGTGGCAGGCGCCGCAATTGGTCACGAACAGGTCCTTTCCGGCCTGCAGGCTGGACGAGACCTCCTCCGGGGATGAGCTCTGCGAGCCCTGGTGGGTGAATGCCCAGGCCGGGACGCCGATCCCCAGAAGGAGCACGACCAGCCCGAACATGACGAAGGTGCTCCGCTTCATTTCGCGCGCCGGAGCATATTGGTCCTGTTGTCGCGGTACCACGGGCACATCCGGCGCAGCCCGCACTCTTCGCAGCGGGGGCGGGGCCGGCAGATCGCCCGGCCGTGCCGGATCAGGTTGACGTGGAGCTCGTAGGCGTCCTCCGGTGGGGTGATCGCGAGCATCTCGTCGTGCGCCTCTTCGAAGGACGCATCCGCCCTGAATAGGCCGAGTCGCTCGCCGACCCGCTTGACGTGCACGTCCACCGGGATCTCCGGTCGCCCGAAGGTGAACAGCAGGACCACGGCGGCGGTCTTGCGTCCCACACCCGGGAGGCCGGTGAGGTAAGCCGAGCGCCTCGTCTCGCGAAGCTTCGGCCAGCCAGTCGAGGTCGGGGGGGTCTCCGAGGTGGCCGAGGATCTCCTGAATGCGGGGCGCCTTGGTCGGGCTCAGTCCTCCCGGCTTGATGGCCGCCTCGACCTCCTCCGTCGGCGCGTCGCGGACCGCCTCCCAGGTCGGGAAGCGCTCGCGGAGCCGAGCGTAGGCGACGTCGCGATTGTGGTCGTTCGTGTTCTGGGAGAGCACACCCCGGACGAGCTCGGCGATCGGATGGCCATGAGCCTCGTTGACCGGCCGCCCATAGAGCTCTCGCGAGGCGATCACGGATCGCGAGCACGCGGCGCCGTGACGGTCGGCGCCACTCCGGGTCCGCGCTTGGGAATCCTGGGCGGCGTACCGGAGGGGAGGCTCGCGGTGCTGCCGTCGGCGAGTACGACCTTGCTCGGGAGCGGCATCGGCCGAGGATATTGTCCGCGCCGACCGTGACCGAGATCGAAACCGGAACCGTGATGGTCGACGGGGTCTCGACCTTCTTCCGGAGGGTGCATGGAGAGGGCCCGCCGGTCGTCTTCGTCCATGGGAATCCGACCCACTCGGAGGACTGGCTTCCGTTTCTGGAGCGCATGGAAGGTCCGGCCCTGGCTTTCGACCTGCCCGGCTGGGGCCGCTCCGCACGTCCGTCCCCGAGCGAGTTCGACTACTCGATGGACGGTCTCGCCAGGTTCACGAGCCGCTTTCTGCAGCGGATGACCGTCGAGGACTACTCACTGGTGCTGCACGACTGGGGCTCGGTCGCCCTGGTCGCCGCTCAAGAGGATCCGGAGCGTGTCAGGCGGCTCGTGGTCATCAATGCGGTCGTCCTGCTCCCCGGCTACCGCTGGCACCGGACCGCGCGCATCTGGCGGACACGAGGCCTTGGCGAGCTCTCCAGCCGGATCACCTCCCGCCGCCTGCTGGACTATGGGCTGCGCGAGTCACGAGGCGATTGGAGCCGGCACGATCCCGCGTTCATCGACATGGTCTGGGATCACCTCGACCGCGGCACCTTCGAGGCGATCCTTCGCCTCTACCGATCAGCCCCGGAGGACCGCCTCGCCGCCGCCGGCGCGCGGCTCGGATCGATCAACTGCCCGGCGCTCGTGGTCTGGGGGATGAAGGACCGCTACATTCCGGGACGCTTCGGAGCCGCGTTCGCGGCGGGGCTGCCGAACTCCGAGCTGATCGAGCTGCCGGACGCCGGACACTGGCCCTGGATCGACGATCCCGAGGTCGTCGACCGGGTGGTCGGCTTCCTCGGGCAGGGGAAGAGTTCCGCTTCGCGTGACGAAGATGCGGTAACGGGTTAACTAGAATCTTCCGGTTATGCGCGCCGCAATCGACAAAATCGGCAATTGGCTACCGCAGGGGTATGGCGACGCGGCTCGCCAGCTCAGCCTGTTCGTGGTCGCTGAGCTCTGCTACGAGGCCGTGCGCGGCGTCGCCGACGGTCAGCGGATGACCGCGATCGCGAACGGCGAGCACGTGATCTCGTTCGAGAAGGGCATCCACACCTTCTTCGAGCCGGGCCTGCAGAAGGCGTTCATCGATCATCGCTGGATCATCGACTTCGCGAACTTCATGTACATGAACAGCCACTTCGTGGTGACCACCGCGTTCCTCGTCTGGCTCTACATCTTCAGGAACCAGAACTTCTACTTCGTGCGCAACATGTTCATGGTCGCGATGGGGCTCGCCGTGGTCGGCTACGCGCTCCTACCCACGGCGCCTCCCCGGATGTTCGACGAATTCACCGACACGATCACGCAGTACGCCCAGGTCAACCACGACTCCGGCCTGGTGAAGCTCTTCATCAATCCGTACGCGGCGATCCCCAGCATGCACGTGGCCTTCTCCACCATGATCGGCGTCACCGGCGTCCTGATCTCGAGGCACACCATCACCAAGATCTTCTGGTGCGCCTACCCGGTGCTCGTCTTCTGGGTAGTCATCGTCACCGCGAATCACTTCTGGGTTGACGGCGCCTTCGGCCTGCTCGTCGCAGTGCTCTCGGCCGTCACCGCTCGGCAGGTCCTGGCCCGCGTCCGGCCCGCCGCTTGGTCCTGGCGGCCAGCGACGGCTTGAGTCCCCGAGACGTGCTCCGGCGCTATGGCGAACCGGGACTGGTGGCCGCCGCCCTCGGCGCGGCCTATCTGATCATCCAGCCCGACAGCGCCGATCACGCCGCCCAGATCTATCGGTCGGACCTGTTCGCGAACCAGGGTCTCGTGACCTGGGACAACGGCTGGTTCGGCGGCCACCATCTGCCCGGCTACGGCGTTCTGCTGCCCGTCCTGGGCGGCCTGATCGGGCCGCGGCTGGTGGGGGTCCTGGCGGCCATTGCGGCGGCACTCCTCTTCTCCTCGATCGCCTACGGGCGCTTCGGAGAGCGCGCCCGTCTCGGCGTGATCTGGTTCGCGACAGCTACGGCGATCAGCCTGTTCACTGGGCGCCTGACCTTCGCGCTCGGCGTGGCCGTGGCGCTCTGTGCGGTCCTGGCGGCCCAGCGGGGTCACCGCTGGCTGGCGATCCTGTTCGCGGCGGCGACGCCCCTGGCGAGCCCGGTCGCGGCCCTCTTCTTGGCCTGCGGGGTGGTCGCCTACGCGATCTCGGAGCGCAGCCGCAGGGGCCTCGAGCTCGCCGTGGTCACCGTCGGCCTCGCCGTGCTGATCTCGGCGGCGTTCCCCGAGGGCGGCAACGAGCCCTTCGACTTCTCGAGCTATGAGCCGGCCATCCTGGTGGCGATCGCCGTCTTCGTCGCGCTGCCTCCGGAGGAACGCCTCCTCCGCTACGGGGTCGCCGCCTACGGCGCCGCCCTGACGGCGGCCTTCCTGGTTCAGACCCCCATGGGCGGGAACGCCACCCGGATGGGATCGCTGCTGCTCGGGCCGATCCTCGCCTTCGGGCTCTGGCGCCGCCAGCGCTTCGCCCTGGTCCTGCTCGTGCCGGTGTTGGTCTACTGGCAGTGGTCGCCGGTGGTGCGGGACCTCGAGGAGGTGAGCGCGCAGCCCTCGGTGAGCGCGGGCTACTACGCGCCTCTGATCGACTTCCTCCGCGGCCAGCCGCACCGAGACTCACAGCGGGTGGAGGTTCTGCCCGAGGAGCACCATTGGGAGTCGGCCTACGTCCCCAACGGGATCTACATAGCGCGGGGCTGGGAGCGACAGCTCGACCGCAAGCTCAATCCGCTCTTCTACCAATCCGCGCCCTTGACCGGGGCCGAGTACCGCAGCTGGCTCGACGATCTCGGGGTCGGCTATGTGGCCGTCCCGCGGGCGCCGCTCGACTACGCCGCTCTGGGCGAGAAGCGGCTGATCAAGAAGGGCCCGCCGCGCTACCTCGAGAAGGTCTTCCACAGCAGGAACTGGACCGTCTACGCCGTCCGCAACCCATCGCAGCTGGCGATCGGGGGAAAGATGGTCAAGCTGACGCCCCAGGGCTTCGTGGTGGATGCGAGCAAGCCGGGTACCGTGCTGGTCCGTGTCCACTGGACGCCCTACTGGTCCATCGAGCAGGGCACCGGCTGCGTCGAGGAGGCACCGGGCGGCTACACGATGATCGACGTCACCACCCCCGGCCGTTTCCGGGTCGGAATCGACTTCACCCCGTGGCGGGTGGTCAGCTCCGGGCCCCGTTGTCACCAGGAGCCGGTGATCCAGTACGGGACGGCGCAGTCCTCGGCCGGGCGAGCCGCGGCGATCGCCCGCATGGGCGGGTCGCGTTGACGCTCGGCGAGCTGCGACGCCGCCTCCTGCCCCGCGGCCCGCTCGACCTTCTGGTCCAGTTCGCCCTGCTCGCCGCGGCCTACACCGCCTGGCGCTACGCGCGGGGTGCGGTCGACTCAGGCATGGGCATCTCGTTCTCCCACGCCCGCGATCTGGTCAGCGCGGAGCGCACCACCGGTCTGCTGATCGAGCCGAGTGTCCAGCACTGGGCCGTACATGCCGGCTGGCCCGCGGAGGTGGCTCGCTGGGGTTACGCCAACCTCCACTTCAAGGGGAGCTGCCTGATGCTTGGGATCCTCTACTTCGGCTTTCGGGGCAGTTTCGGCTTCGTCCGGAATGCCGTCTTCGCCGCGATGGCGATCTCGGTGATCGGCTATGCGCTCTTCCCGACCGCACCGCCACGGTTCCTGCCGGAGTTGGGTCTGGACCCGTCGAGCTCGGTCACCGGCAACAACCCGCTTCTCTCACACCCCGGCGATGCGCTCTTCAACCCGTTCGCGGCGGTTCCCTCGATGCACGTGGGCCTCTCCGTGATCCTGGCGGGATCGCTGGGGATGCTGGTGCGGCCGTGGCCGCTGAGGGCGCTGTTCTTCGCCTATCCGCTGCTGATGACCTACGTCGTCGTGGCCAGCGGCAACCATTTCGTCCTCGACGCGGTGCTCGGCGCGCTCACGGCCGTCCTCGCGACGGGCGTCGCTATCCTGCTCGCCCGGGTCAACCCGGACTGGTCGTTCGGTGGATTCCCGCGTCGTTCACCGTCGGCCGACGTCGAACCTCAGCCGGAGCCCGAGGCGGCGCCCGCGTAGCGCCCGGCCCCTCAAATGGCCCTTGACCAGCGAGATCGCCCCCGGACTGGGTCCACAGCGGCCGCGGAGCGGCCGACCAGCGCCGCCGAGCTCTCCGCCGCGGTCCGTGACCGCCTGATCGAGTCCCGCCTCACCCCGAACGCGATCTCGACGGCCGGCCTGATCGGCAACCTGGCCGCCGCCGCCCTGATCTGGCAGGGCCTCTACTTCCTCGGCGGCGTCGCCTTCATCGTCGGGTCGGTGATGGACACGCTCGACGGGCGCTACGCGCGCGCCTCGGGCAAGGGGACGCTCTTCGGCGCCTTCCTCGACTCGACCCTCGATCGGGTGGAGGAGGGCATCGTGCTGACGGCGGTCGCCTATCGCTTCGCGCTCTCCGGCGACGAGTTCGCCGCCGCCATGTGTGTCGTCGTGGTGCTCGGCTCGCTGATGGTCTCCTACACCCGGGCGCGCGCCGAGGCGCTGGGGGTCGAATGCAAGGTGGGGTTGGCCACGCGTCCCGTCCGGGTAGTCATACTCTCGATTGGCCTCGTCTTCGCGAAGGGAGCCGGAGTGTTCGATGCGGATCTGCTGGCCCCGGCGATCTACGCTATGGCGGCGCTGACGGCTTTCACCGTGGTGCAGCGCGTCTGGCACGTGAAGAACGCGCTCAAGGCGCGCGCCGCTGATCTCCAGCGAGCGCCCGTCGAGCCGGCCGTTCCAACCGACGACGTGTAACTACGCGGCTGCGCAAGTGTCGTTTCAACGCTGACTTTGGCTATCTAGGAGGATTCCCCACAGATGAGCACCGTGAATGGAAGAGCGAACGGCGCCCGCCGCAACGGTGGCCAGGACGAGAAGGTCCGGGTCGCGATCGTCGGCGCCGGCAACTGCGCGAGCTCTTTCGTGCAGGGCGTCCAGTACTACAGGGACGCCGATCCCGCCGAGCAGGTCCCGGGCCTCATGCACGTGGACCTGGGGGGCTACCACGTCAGCGACATCGAGTTCACCGCCGCCTTCGACATCGATGCCGACAAGGTCGGCAAGGACCTCTCGGAGGCGATCTTCTCCGGCCAGAACAACACGTACGTTTTCTCCGATGTCCCGAATCTCGGAGTCAAGGTTCACCGAGGCATGACCCACGACGGACTCGGCAAGTACCTGAAGGAGAAGATCACCAAGGCCCCGGGTCAGACCGCCGACATCGTCGGGATCCTGCAGGACACGCAGACTGACGTCCTCGTCTGCTACCTGCCGGTCGGCTCCGAGCAGGCAACCAAGTGGTACGTCGAGCAGGCTCTTGCCGCCGGCGTCGGCTTCGTCAACTGCCTGCCGGTCTTCATCGCCCGCGAGGACTACTGGGATCGCCGCTTCGAGGAGGCCGGGCTGCCGATCATCGGTGACGACATCAAGTCTCAGGTCGGCGCGACCATCGTTCACCGCCAGCTGGCCAGGTTGTTCGCCGATCGCGGCGTGCGCATGGAGCGGACCAGCCAGCTCAACGTCGGCGGGAACATGGACTTCTACAACATGCTCGAGCGCGAGCGGCTGGAGTCCAAGAAGATCTCGAAGACCAACGCGGTCACCTCGATCATGGACCACGAACTGCCCGCCGACGACGTCTACATCGGGCCCTCGGACTACGTGCCGTGGCTGACCGACCGCAAGTGGGCCCACATCAGGGTCGAGGGCAGGTCGTTTGGCGACGTGCCGCTCAACGTCGAGCTCAAGCTCGAGGTCTGGGACTCACCCAACTCGGCCGGCATCGTCATCGACGCGGTCCGGATCGTGAAGCTGGCTTTGAACAATGGCATCGCGGGCCAGCTCGATGGCCCGTCGAGCTATCTGATGAAGTCGCCGCACAACCAGCGGCCCGATCCGGTGGCGCGCGAGATGACTGAGGAGTTCATCGCCGAGTACCAGCGCGGGGTTCCGGCCAAGACCAAGAAGGCCAAGGCGAAGGCGAAGTAGAGGGCCGACGGCGCAGCAGGCGCCGGCCCAAGGACCACTCCCGTGCTCCCGTAAGCTCGGCTGCGTGAGTGGGCAGTCCCTCTCGATCGCGCAGGTCAGCCCCCATCCGTGGGGGGCGCGGCACGAGATCAACGAGTTCATCCGGCGGACCTCAGAAGAGCTTGCCCAACGTGGCCATCGAGTCCTGATCGTCGCGCCGTCTGACTCGCGGACCGCGATCCGGGAGAGCCGGCGGCTGATCCGCGAGGCCGGCTCGAATCCGGCCGCGGTGCTGAAGGGTGAAAACCCCCGCGTGTTGGCGATCGGACAGAGCATCCCGCTGCCGAGCGGTCCGCGGCGGCGCCCAGCGCCACTGCCGCTCGACATCAGCGGTGCGTTGGAGCGCCTGCTGGGCGCTGTCCCGGTCGACCTGCTCCACGTCCATGAGCCATTCGCCCCGAGCACCGGGTCGGCGGCGCTGCGGCACTCGCAGTCCCTCAACGTGGCGACCTTCCATGAGCCGGTCGAGCGGGTGCTCTCCACTCAGGTTGCCCGGATGCTGGTCGAGGTCTTCTTCGGCCGGATCGACGAGCGCCTGGCCAGCAACGAGGCCACAGGGGAGCTCCTGCAGCGCTTCTTCCCTGGCCAGTACCAGCTCGTGCGACCGGGGGCCGACGTCGCCGAGCCGGTCCTCGAGCCCGCGCCAGCCGGACGGCTGCGGATCGTGCACTGCGCCGAGGAGGAGCGCGGCGCCCTGCGTCTTCTGCTGCGGGCCCTCCGCAAGCTCCCCGAGGATCTCGACTGGGAGGGCGTTATCTGGTTCGACGGGCCCACCGATCCGCTTGCACGCGTCAGTAGGCGGCTGCGCGACCGCCTCCGCGTCGTGCGGCCGCAGGATGGCGAGCCCGCCGAGTTCCTTGCAGGAGCGGACATCGCCTGTCTGGCCTCCGGCGGGGTCCGCGCGGCCCCCGGCCTGGTCAGAAAGGCGTTCGCAGCCGGCGCCGTCCCCGTCGTCTCCGACCTGGAGCTCTACCGTGAGCTCGTCGGCGAGGGCGAACGCGGCTTGCTCTTCCCGCTCGGTGACGTGCTCACCTTGACCGCCCAGCTGGAGAGGCTCTGCCGCGACGCGGCGCTGCGCGAGCGGCTCCGGGTCGCCGCGCGAGGCTCCGGCGAGGCGCGGCCGTGGGTCGAGGTGACCGACGAGGTCGAAGCCGTCTACCGCCGCCTCGCGGGGAGGCGCCAGGACCCGGACGGCAATGCCGAGATCCGCGCACGTCTCCGAGACCGGGACTACATCCACTGCGACCTGCACATGCACACGGACCACTCGCCGGATTGCGCGACCCCCGCGGAGCTGCTGCTGGAGACCGCCAAGGAGCAGGGGCTCGGCGCGATCGCCATAACCGACCACAACGAGATCTCCGGAGCGCTGGAGGCCCGGGAGATCGCCAAGCGGATCGGCGGGATCAAGGTGATCCTCGCCGAGGAGGTGAAGACCGCTCACGAGGGCGAGGTGATCGGCCTCTTCCTCAGCGAGAGAATCGAGCGCGGCATGTCGATGGCCGAGACGATCGCCGAGATTCGCCGTCAGGGGGGCCTCGTCTATGTCCCCCACCCGTTCGACCGCCTTCACTCCGTCCCCGACTACGAGCACCTGCTCGAGATCGTCGATCAGATTGACATCCTCGAGGTCTTCAACCCGCGCGTGACGCTCTCCGCCTTCAACGAGGAGGCCGTGCGCTTCGCCCGCAAGTACTCGATCGTCCCCGGGGCGGGGTCGGACAGCCACGTCGCGCAGGGGCTGGGCAGCGTCAAGATCCGCCTGCGGGACTTCAACGACGCACAGGAGTTCCTCGAGTCGATGCGAGAAGCGGACATCGTCCGCAAGCACAAGAACCTTGTCTACGTCCAGGCGCTCAAATTCCTGCAGACGAGCGGCGGACGCGGCGGGCGCTCCCTGGCGGAACGTGACGGTCGTCGCAAGCCGCGCCGCCGCGCCGCGAGCAAGAGTTGATGCACTCGCAAGGTGCCGGGGCCGGGCCGAAGAAAAGGCAAGGGGCCGTGTCATCCATAACCGACGACGAGATCCGCGAGAAGTATCTGGAGCGCGCGATCCGGGAGCTGAACGATCTGGGCAGGGATCTGGCCGACTGCCAGGACTGCCCGCGCGGCAACGTGATGCCGGTTCAGGGTTCCGGCCATCCCCAGGCCGACATCTTCATGTTGAAGCGCGCGGCGACGCCCTCCGAGATCGAGGAGGGGGTGGCGTTCTACGGCAGGGCGGGCAATGCCCTGATGAAGAGCTTCAAGCGACTCACCATCGATCCGATCGTGGTGTTCGGGACGCTCTGCGTGAAGTGTCCGCTGACCGATCCGACCCACGCGTCGGATTCCTGCATCGCCAGGGTGGCCGAGGAGATCGCGATCGTGCAGCCGCGGATCGTGGTGGTGATGGGCGCTGAGGCGCTCGAGGTCCTCAACGATCTCGAGCTGCCGCTGGCCGCTCGGATCGAGCCGCTCGTCGGCGAGGTGCAGCGCCTCACCCCGATGATCGACGCGCTCTACGTGCCGGACATCGACGAGTCACTCGACACTGATGACGCCAAGCAGCAGTTCTGGTCGGCCTTCCGTGTGCTCGGCGAGTGGTACGACCGGCTCCCTCCGTATTAGACGCTCGCAATCCGGGAATAGACTGAGACCGTGGAGCTCGAAGAGCGGACCATCGAGCAGCTGCCGGATCGGTGTCAGAACTGCGGCGCCACGCTCACCGACGCCGAGAAGGACACGGCCCTCACCGAGGGACCGCCCAGCGGGTTGGTCCTCTGCAAGATCTGCGCTGCGGAGGTCGTCCCGGTGGACGACGAGGACGTCGAGGCCGGCGCCTAGACGCCGGGTGCTGCGGCCTCGGCGAGCGCGCTCATGTCCTCGATGGTGGCGCTGGCCAGAGCCCGGACGACGACGGTGTCGAGGGCCCGGTAGCGGGAGAGCTCTTGTTGCGCGACGCCGGCGTTCTCCGCGGCGACACCTACGGTTCCCTCCGGAGCGTCCTGCCGGTCGAAATGGCTGCGATAGCCCTGGTGCATGTCGCGATAGAGGGACTCGTCCTTGGCCAGCCTGCCCTCGGCGTCGGGTCCGACGGCTGTCCGCACGTAGGCGAAGATGGGCGGCGTGTCGCGACCGGCCTGACGCGCGCCCTCCTCCACCCGCTCGCGGGTAAGGGCGGCGAACTCGGGAGTCATCCAGTTGAAGAAGACGCCGTCCCACTCGGCACCACCGAAGGCGGACATCTTCGGGCCCATCGCCGCGAGCACGAGCCGGACGCCGGGAAGGGCCTCGCGCAGGCCGGGCAGTGCCTCGCGCATCGTGGTCAGGGGCTTCTCCGTGAAGCCCGCGCCGAGGCCGAGCCAGAGGCGTTCGCGGTCGATGCCGAGGCGATCGATCTCGGAGGCGATCTGATCCGGCGACTGACGGTCGAGGGCGATCACGGCGACGCCGAGCTCGATGCGGTCCGCGCCCTTCATGTACTCGGCGATCGTGTCCAGTCCCTTGGCGCCGGGGTGGTCGTTCGACCAAATCGAGCTGTAGCCGAGCTCCTGGCTGCGCGCCGCGAGTGGGGTCGCGATCTCGGGATCGAGCCCAGCGGTCACTCCGAAGCCTCGTCGGCTCACGCCTTCTCCAAGAGGGCGACGCACTCGATGTGCGGCGTCTGGGGAAACATGTCCACCGGCTTCACGCGGCGCAGCCTATAGCCGGCCTCCGCGAGCTGGGCGGCATTGGGAGCGAGGGTGGTCGGGTTGCAGGAGACGTAGACGATCCTGGGCGCCTCGCACTCGATCAGGCGGCGGACGACCTTCTTGGAGAGGCCGGCACGGGGCGGGTCCACGACCACCACGTCGGGGCTCCCGGCCTCCGCGAGAAGTGGCCGGATCTCCTTGCGAGCGTCCCCTGTCCGGAAGCTCGCGTTCTCAATGCCGTTGAGGCGAGCATTCTCCTCGGCGTCGACGACCGCCTCGGGGACGATCTCGATGCCCCAGACCTCGCCGGCCCGGCCGGCCAGCGTCAGGCCGAGGGTGCCGATCCCGCAGAAGAGGTCGAATACCCGCTCGGAGCCAGTCAGCCCGGCCATCTCTGCGGCGATCGCGTAGAGCCGCTCGGCCATCTCCGTGTTGGTCTGGAAGAAGGCGCGGTGGGAGATCCGGAAGCGCAGGCCGCGGAGCTCCTCCTCGAGGTACTCGGCACCCAGCGCACCGGTGGGGCCGTCGGTGCCACTGCCGGGCCCTTCGACGATCGTATGCAGGTCGACGGGCGGCCGGGGAATCTCGGCCGGCGAGGTGATGAGCCGGCTCTGCAGCTGTCCCGTGCGGCGACCTTCCCGGATCACCAGGTTCCGCAGCACGCCCTCTCGGCTGCGCTTGTCGTAGGCAGGCTGGCCCGCGGAGCTCGCCCAGTCGCGGAGCTCGTTGCGTCGTGCGTTGTTTCGCTCCGATGCGAGCTGGCAGTCCTCGGCGTCGACGATCACGTCCCAGCGACCGCGGGCATGGAAGCCGAGGACGAGCTCGCCGTCGCGCTCGCCGAATGAGTATTCGAGCTTGTTGCGGTAGCGCCAGCGCTCGACGGCAGGCTCGATGGGTTCGAGCTCGAAGCCGCTCAGGTGGCCGATCCTGACCAGTGCGTCCTCCACCTGGGAGTGCTTCTGGCGGAGCTGCTCCTCGTAGGCAAGGCCCTGCCAGGGCGCGCCGGGACAGGGCTCGCCGCCATGATCGCAGCGCGGCGGGACCCGATCGGGAGACGGCTGGACGATCTCCGTCGTCGAGGCCTCGGCGTATCCCCGTTTCGCCCGGGTCACCTCGGCCCTGACGCGGTCCCCCGGCAGCGCGCCCGCGACGAAGACCACGTAGCCGTTTCGGCGAGCCACGCCCTTGCCGCCGAAGGCGAGCGACTCGACGTCGAGGGTGAGCAGCTCGCCCCGGCCGGGTCTCTGCTGCGTTGCGGCCTCCGTGCTCATGCGGCCTATCGTTGCAGCCGCGAGTGCCCTGGGATCTCGACGAATACCGGCGCGAGGCGGAGGTCTTCCTCGAGGAGATCGATCGCGAGTACTACCTGCAGGGGGCCGGGCACAAGCCCGATCTGGCCGTCGAGCCGATCTACCAGAGGCATGAGGGCCTGTTCGCCCGTGAGGCGGTCCAGCGCATCGGCGAGGCGAGGGGGGTCGCCCAGGGTGAGGACGAGGCGCGGCTCCGCTATCTGCACCAGTTCGCGCTCGATGGCCATCTCGGCGCCGAGACGCGCGAGCTGGAGGCGCGGACGGCCGACCTGGAGGCATCGCTCGAGGTCGAAGTCGGCGGCAAGACGATCCCCTACCGGATGGCGCCGGTGGTCCAGGCGAACGAGCCGGATGCCGAGCGCAGGGCCCAGATCGACGCGGCACGAAACGCAATGCTCGACGAGCGGCTCAATCCGCTCTACCTCGAGGGGCTGGAGAGATCGCACGCCGCGTGCAGGGAGCTCGGCTGGCCGTCGTATCTGGATGCCTATTCGAATGTCCGTGAACTCGACCTGAGAGCGCTGGCGCGGCGGCTCGAGCAGTTCGTCTCGGCGACGGAGGCTGGTTACGCGGACATCGTGAATCCAGAGCTGGAACGGACTGTCGGGCGGCGGCTGGGTGAGTTGCGGCGGTCGGACCTCGTCCGCTTCTTTCGCGCCTCACACCTGGATGAGCTCTTCCCGGGCGAGGGAATGGTGCCCGCCCTCCGGGACACGCTGGCCGGCCTGGGAATCGACCTTGATGCGCAGGCGAACATCACCCTCGATACCGAGACGCGTCCGACAAAGAGCCCACGAGCCTTCTGCTCGACGCCGCGGGTACCCGAGGAGGTCTACCTCGTGCTGCCGCCGATCGGCGGCCGGGAGGACTACGCGGCGCTCTTCCACGAGGCGGGCCACGCGGAGCACTACGGCAGCACCCACTCGGAGCTCGCCTTCGAGTTCCGCCATCTCGGCGACAACTCGGTCACCGAGTCGTTCGCCTTCCTCTTCGAGGGGCTGACGGCGAACGCGGAATGGCTTGCCCGCGTCATCGGCGAAGAGGAGGCGGAGGCCGCGATCGAGCACGCCCGTGCGGCGAGGCTGATGATGTTGCGCCGCTACTCGGCGAAGATCGCCTACGAGGTCGAGCTGCACGCTCCGGAGACGGACCTGGCCGAGATGCCGGAGCGCTACTCAGCGCTGTTGGGCGAGCGAATCGGAGTGCCGTGGCCCCGTGAGACCTGGCTATCGGACGTCGATTCGAGCTTTTACGTCGCTTGCTACCTGCGCGCATGGGCCCTGGAGGTGGACTGGCGCGATGCGTTGACGGAGCGCTTCGGTGAGGCATGGTTCGAGGATCGAGCGGCCGGGGAATGGCTGCGCCGGCTCTGGTCGCAGGGGCAGCGCCTCGATGCGGATCGGCTGCTCGCCGAGGCGACGGGCGGATCGCTTGGTTTCGATCGCCTCGCCTCGGAGCTGAGCGGCGTATAGGCTTGTCCGGAATTTGCGGGAAAACCCCCGAGCAGGAGGTAAATGGTGGAATCAAGCGAAAGCGGTGGCAGCGTCCGAGATCAGGTGCAGAAGGCGATCGACGACCTGCGGGCCGCCGGCGAGAAGGCGACCGGAGACGTGCGGTCACGCATCGATGACGCGGTCTCGCGGCTGCGCGACGTGTCCGGCGACGCCAGCACCAAGGCGCAGGATCAGGTCTCGAACTGGCGCGACACCCTGGACGATGCGACACAGGACGTCCGCAAGGAGCTCGCCAAGCTCGCGGTCCGCGCACAGGGCTCGACCGAGGCCCTTGACGAGATCGCCAAGGAGATCGACGAGCGCCGCAAGGCTCTGAAGTAGCCGCGTATGGGTATCGGCCGCTTCATCACGCACACGATGTTCGGCCGTGGCGCCTCCGACTACATCAGCCCTGCAGCTTGCGGTCGAGCGACCGAAGGAGCCCCTTGCGGGCCTTGTTGCGGCGCTCGTAGTCGCGGACGTTGCGCAGCTGCTGGCGGCTGAGTTCCTGTAGCCGCCGGTCGATCTGACGGCTGGAGAGCTGATCGTAGGCGGTGATGGGGAAGCCCGGGACCCGCGCCGCCCGGCGCACCCGGTCGGCACCGGCAAGGGGCTTGTCGACCGCGGCGACGGTCCGCTTGCGTGCCACCTCGGCGCGGCCTCCCACCTCTCGCCGCGCCTTGTCCGGTGCCTCGCGAACCTGGGAGAGGACCCGGTCGAGTTGTGAGAGGAGGTCCTCGGCCTGCTGGCGACCCCGCGTCGCGAGCCTGCCGACCATCTCCTCGGCGTCGCCGCGGGTCATGCGGCCGCGCCGCACGGCGTCGTCCACGACCTCCTGGAGGCGGTCCCGCGAGATCGTGATGCTCTTCTCGAGCGCGTCACGAAACGCCTGCACGCTCTGCTCGGCGCGGGTGCTCTCCTCCGTCTCCTGCGGCACGCTTGCCATAGTTCGCACTATCCCACAGTTGCGAACGTTCCAATCACGGGGTTGTGGTCGGCGAGCCGGATCTTCAGGCCGGTCTCCGAGTCGACCACGTCCCTGGCCTCCGGGGGCCAGGCGGCGGGGTGCTCCACCACCTCCAGACCCCGTACGAGCAGGTGGCTGAGTCGATCGGGTGCGGTCCTCGGCGACAGGCCGAAGCGCTCCTCGAGCTGGTCGAAAACATGGCTCGCCTTGGGCCTGACGTTGAAGTCCCCGCCGAAGATCACGGGATCGGAGCCGGCGAACTCCGTCGCCTGCCGGGCGGCGTCGAGCAGCTCACGCTCGGCCGACGAGGGCCTGGTGCTGACGTGCAGGTTGGCGACGACCGGGCCTGACTCGAGGCGAGTCAGCGCCATGACGCGGAGCTCGGGCCGCCGGGTGAGGACGACCCGCCGTCGCTCGACGATCCCCCCGGTGCGGGGTCGCGCCAGGGTGGTGTCGGACCCGCCCTCCCAGGCGCCGAGCAGGTCCGGCCGCCAGCGGCCGATCAGCGAGGTGATGGGCTGGAGCCAGTTGCGCCCGCTGAGGGCGCGGTGAGCCTCGGCGCCGCAGGCGCGAGCCAGGTTGGCCTTCCAGCTCGGCGGAAACTCCTGGAAGAGTGCGACGTCCCAATCCGTCCCCGAGATCAGCTCTGCGAACTCGTCGAAGAGGTCCCAGTTGACCTGCTCGTAGGCCTTCCCCAGACGAGGGCCGCGCCGGAAGTTGCCCTTGTGGGCGCGGACCTGGAGCTCGGGCTCCGGTGGCCAGTCCCTGCCGTGGAACAAGTTCCATGTCAATGCGGTGAGCTGCACCGCCCTAGTATCGGCTGCTTCATGACATCGACGACGGCGCATCTTCCGGCCAGCAACTTCCTGACCGGCGAGGAGCTCGACCGTGACGAGCTGCTGGCCCTGCTCGACCGGGCTGAGGAGCTCAAGCGCGGACGGGAACGAGGTGAGGGCAGTGACTCGCTCGCCGGCCGCTCCGTCGCACTGATCTTCGAGAAGCCCTCGACCAGGACGCGAATCTCCTTCGAGGTCGGCGTTTCGGAGCTCGGCGCGGCGCCGATCGTCCTGCGCAGCGACGAGCTGCAGCTCAGCCGCGGGGAGTCGATCGCCGACACCGGGCGCATCCTCTCCCGCTACCTGCACGGGATCGTGATTCGCTCGGGCTCTGATGAGTCGGTGAGGGGACTCGCCGATGGAGCGACCGTCCCGGTGATCAACGGCCTCACGCCCCAGCACCATCCCTGCCAGGCACTTGCCGACCTGCTCACGCTGAAGGAGCGCTTCGGAGAGTTGGAGGGGCTGCGTCTCGCTTACGTCGGCGACGGCAACAACGTGGCACGCTCGCTGGCGATCCTGGGCCGGATCGCCGGCGTGGAGGTGGTCATCTCGAGTCCGGTGGGCTACCGAATCGAAGAGGAAGTGGCCGAGCTCGCCGAGGATCCGCGGGCGGCGGTGGCCGGGGCCGACGCGATCTACACCGACGTCTGGGTGAGCATGGGGGACGAGGCCGAGGCGGGAAAGCGCCGCAGTGATTTGGCCCCGTACCAGGTGAACGACGAGCTGCTCGGCGCGGCCTCCGAGCGCGCCATCGCACTCCACTGCCTGCCCGCGCACCCGGGCGAGGAGATCACCGCCGAGGTCCTCTACGGCGAGCGCTCCGCTGTCTGGGATCAGGCGGAGAACCGCCTACACGCCCAGAAGGCACTGCTCGAACGGCTGCTCGGCGCCGGGACCTAAGATCACCCCAGGCCCCGTGGTGTAACGGTTAGCACGCGAGGTTTTCAACCTCGTAGCGCGGGTTCGACTCCCGCCGGGGCTATTTAGAGCGCTCGACTAGCCTCCCCGTCGGTGTACCCCGAGATCCATGTCGGACCGCTCACTCTGCAGACCTTCGGGATCTGCTTCGCGTTCGCTTTCATCGCCGCGGGCGCGGTGATCTGGAGGCGCCTCGGCGAGCTCGGCAAGCCCGTCGACTGGGCCTATGAGATGGGTTTCGCTGCGCTGGTTGGCGGTCTCGTCGGCTCCCGCCTCGACTTCATCATCGAGAACTACAGCGACGTCAAGCACGACCTCTTCGGCAACCTCTTCTCGGGCTCGGGGCTGGTCTGGTACGGCGGCGTGATCGGCGGAGCCATCGGCGTCTTCCTCTGGGCCTGGTGGCGCGGCTTCCTGACCCTCGCCCTTCTCGATCTGGCGGCACCCGCGCTGGCCGTCGGCTACGCGATCGGCCGCTGCGGCTGCCAGCTCTCCGGAGACGGCGACTACGGGAAGGCCTGGAATGGCCCCTGGGCGATGGCGTATCCGGACGGCACCAAGCCGACGGATCAGACCGTCCACCCGACGCCGGTCTACGAGACGCTGACCATGGGCATCGTCGCCCTCGTGCTCTGGCGGCTCCGCGACCGGTTCACCAACGGGACGCTCTTCGCCCTCTACCTGCTGCTGGCCGGGACCGAGCGCTTCCTGGTCGAGTTCATCCGCCGCAACAGCGACGTCGCCATCGGCCTCACCTTCGCGCAGCTGCTCAGCCTGGCGATGATGATCGCCGGCGGGGTCTGGCTGCTGCTGGCGTACCGGCGCACGCTGACACCAGCGACCGCCTGAACGTCACAGACGAGTCCGACCAGCCGGACGAGCTCTAGCTAGACCGAACGGAGCAGGCCGCCGTCGAGCGGGATCACGGCTCCTGTGAGATAGGCGGCCCGCTCCGAGCACAGAAAGGCGACCAGGTCGCCGTACTCCTCGGGGCGTCCGAGCCGCTTGGCCGGAACCCGTTGCCTGGCGAGCTCCTCGGCCCCCTCGAGCGATCCCTTGGGGTCGGCCAGGCGCTCCGTCGCGAACATGCCGGTTGCGACGGTGTTGACCGTGATGCCCTCGTCGGCCACCTCGTCCGCGAGCGTCTTGAGCAGCCCGAGTGCCGCCAGCCGGTTCGCGTTCGAGAGCGTCAGTGCGGGAATCGGCTCGCGAATCGAGGTCGAGGAGACGTTGGCGATCCGGCCCCAGCCGCGTTCTCGCATCCCGGGCAACACCGCCTCCGCCAGCACGCGCGGCGCCAACACCAGCGACCGAAAGGCCGCCTCCCATTCCTCGATCGAGTTGTCGAGCGCCGCGCCGTAGGGAGGCCCGCCGGTGTTGAGGACCAGGATTTCGATCTGACCGAGCGCATCCGACACCTCGCCGGGGAGTTCGCCCAGCCGGTCGAGGTCCCCGGTGTCCGCCGGAAAGGCCTCGACCTCCCCATCGATTTCAGCGGCCGCTTTTCGCAGCTCCTCCTCGGAGCGGCTGGAGATCGCGACGCGCGCACCCTCCCGCGCGAGCACATCGGCGATCCCGCGCCCGATGCCCTTGCTGGCCGCCATGACGAGGGCGGTCCGGCCCTCGATCCCTAGGTCCACACCGCTCCTCCGGGCCGCCGCGCGAGCCACGCACACCAGACCGCGAAGGCCGCCACTGCGATCGCCACCCCCAGCCAGTGGACGCCCACCAGCACCGCGATCGCGCTGGGGATTCCGGCGAGGATGGCGCCCAGGAGGACCCCGCGGACGTTGAGGTGCAGTGCCCACGCCGTCAGCGCTGCGCAGACGAGCCAGGCGACGGGCCCGGTGATCCAACCCCAGTCGTCGAAGAACGAGTGCGGCAGCGTCACGGCCAGGATCAGGGAGAGCGCCGCCACCGCCAGCACCTGCGCGGCGGCCGCCCTCCAGAGGATCGAGCGGTCCATCCCCGCCATTCTCGCAGCGGCGTTCAGGCGGGCGCGTCCTCGCCGGTGAGCTTGGCGAGATAAGCGGCGTCGCCGGCCGGCAGCCCTGGAATCGGCTGGCCGTCCCAGGTGATCCCGTCGGCCATGGCGACAAAGAGCTGCTCGCGGTCGCGCAGGCTGAGCTTCTCGAAGCGACAGAGCGCGAGGAAGGAGTAGAGCTTCGGCATCGCATCCCGCCAGCCCCGGTCGGTGCCATGGATCTCCGCCAGGTCGTGGATCGTCTGCGGCGCCTCACGGAGGGGCTCCTTGAAGATCTGCGCGAAGACGGCGAAATCGAGTTGCGCTTGGCGGCCAGCCGGCACGATCACCGTCTCCTCTCCCAGCGAGAGCAGCCCTCGCTCGAGCTCCTCGGGTTCCATCAGCAGCACGCCGTCCGTCGGGCGCGGGTTGCACTCGATCATCACCAGCCCCTCGCTCGTCTCGATGAAGTCGAGCGACATCTGGCCGTCCCAGCCCAGATCCGAGCCCAGCCGCTCGACCGTGGGAAGCGTGTCCTCCGGGTCGACCGAGAGGAATTGGATCCCGGTCGAGTGCTCCCACTGGCGCGGAGCGCGATAGGACATGTGGGAGGCGACCTTCCCTTCGTGCAGGGCGGAATATGTGCAATGCATCGGACCGCCGACGAACTCCTGCACCAGCCAGGGGTTCGCCTCGGTCGGGTGACAGTCGTCGGGTGAGAGGTGCCCCGCAAGCGGCCCGGTGTTGGTGAGCAGGCCGATCCCGCCCCGCGAGAACGCGGCCCGCGCGAAGTACTCGGGAAATCGTCCGATCGCCTCGTCCAGCTCCTTCCGCGTGTGGGCCAGCACGGTGCGGGGGGTGCGGATCTCGAGCCGGTCGCAGAGCTCCTGGAAGGTCCCCTTGTCATGGACCTGCGCCAGGGTGCGGAACGGCGGGGCGTAGAGCCGGGTCACCGCCGAGATCCGCTCGTGCTGTGCGGCCAGGTAGAAGACCTCCTCGAACATCGGCACGATGACGTCGATCTGGTTGACGGCGGCGATCCGCTCGACGTCCGAGGCGAATTGCTCCGGATCGGCCGACGCCGACGCAGTCGTGAAGTGATCCGACAGGTACTTGGAGTGGCTCCCCGGGGAGGCCGCGTAGCTGTCGCAGGCGAACACCTCGTTCCCGGACTCGCCCAGCTTGCGGATCACGTCGAGCGCGAAAGGCATCCGCGAGCTGGTGATCAACACTCTCACGCCGCACACCCTATGGCGCGTGCCCCAGCCGCAATAATCGAGCGCGCCCAGGGCGGTTAGCTCAGCTGGGAGAGCGCTTCGCTTACACCGAAGAGGTCGCCGGTTCGAGCCCGGCACCGCCCATTTGCAGCCTCAACCTCCCGGAGGGGATCTGGATTGCGGCTTCAGGGCGCGGGTATACGTGCCGGGAGCTGTTTAGGCCAAGGAAGGAGGAGAGCTCATGCTGTGGCTAATCGCAGGCATCGTCCTGCTGATCATCGCGATCGCCGGTGGCGCCATCATTCACCCGGTGCTGTTCGCGCTCGCGATCGTCGCGCTCGTGGTTTTTTTCATGGGACGCGGCACCCGCACCGTCTGAGCACTCCAGGAACCTGAGCGCGCGCTCCGCCCTCGTCTAGTCGGACTTATCCGGTTCGTCTGGCTTGACGTGCTGCGGCATCAGCGCACCGGTGGAGCGCGCGCGGTTCCTGGCGATCAGCTTGCGGGCCTCGGACCCATCATCCTTCGGAAGCAGCGTGCGGCGCAGCTCGTGCGCGTCGAAGATCTCGTCGAGGTCCTCACGAGTCAGGGTTTCTCTTTCGAGTGCGTTGCTGGCGAGATCGTCGAGGCAGCGACGGTTCACCTGCATGAGCTGGCGGGCGCGCCCGTAGGCCATATGGGCCAGTTCCTGTGCGTTCTCGTCGACCTCGCGGCGGGTGCGGTCGGAGAGCGCGTAGTCGCTCGTCGGCTGAGCCAGCGGTGCGCTGTCGGGCGGGCCGTGTGAGATGGTCATCCCGAACTCGGTGACCATCTGGACGCAGATCTTCTGGACCCTGGCGAGGTCGTCGGCGGCTCCTGAGTAGGGCTCGCCGAAGACCTCCTCCTCGGCCGCCCGGCCGCCGAGCAGGATCACGATCTCGTCCATCAGCTGCTTGTGGGAGCGTAGGTAGCGGTCCTCGCTCGGCGAGTGTCCGACGAACCCGAGCGCGGGCCCGCGGGGAACGATGCTGAGGATCTCCGGCGGGTCGAGTCCGCAGAGCCGCCGGGACAGTGCGTGACCGGCCTCGTGGTAGGCGACGATTCGCCTTTCGGTCTCCGTCAGCCGGCGGGACTGCTGGGAGCCGACGGACTGGCGCAGTAGCGCTTCGTCGAGGTCGTCGCGCGCGATCGCAGGCCGACCCGCCCGCCCGGCGATGATCGCCGCCTCGTTCAGCGCGTTGGCGAGCTGGGCGCCGGTCAGACCGGTCGTCTTGCGGGCGACATCGACGAGGTCGACCGTGTCGGCGAGAGTCTTGTCACGGGCGTGCGAGCGGAGGATCGCTTCGCGACCGTCGCGATCCGGCGGGGCAACCAGGACCTGGCGGTCGAAGCGGCCGGGCCGGAGCAGTGCCTTGTCCAGCTTGTCGATCTGATTCGACGCCGCCAGCACGATCACCGTGCCCGGGTCGCGCTCGAAGCCGTCCAGCTCGACGAGCAGCTGGTTGAGGGCCTGCTCGCGCTCCGAGGTGCCGCCGTCACCGACACCCGAACCGCGATGGCCACCCACCGCATCGAGTTCGTCGATGAAGACCACGGCGCGGCCGGATCTCCGCGCCTCCTTGAAGAGACGACGGATGCGCGCGGCCCCGCGCCCGACGAACATCTCCACGAAGCTCGATCCCGAGGCGGCGAAGAAGTCGACTCCGGCATGGGAGGCGACCGCGCGGGCCAGCATCGTCTTGCCGGTGCCCGGCGGTCCGTAGAGCAGCACTCCGCGAGGCGCCCTTGCGCCGAGCACCTCGAAGCGCTTGGGATCCTTGAGCCATTCGGCGACGTCGACCAGCTCCTCCTTGGCGGCGTCGACGCCCTGTACGTCCTCCCATCGGACGGTTCCCGTCTTGCTGGCCTTGACCGACTCGGGACGCGTCGTCCCCATCGTGTTGCGGAGCAGGATGATGAAGACGGTCAGGAGCCCGGCCGAGAAGAAGACCCCGAAGACCGGGTACCACTCGAAGAAGAAGTCTGTGATGGATGCGGGCAGGGGCATAGAGAGACGCCTGGGCTACTTATCGGCAGGCACGCGTCATGCCTGGACCCCTTTTTGCTCTGCCCAGGCGAGCCTAGGCTTCGCCGTAGAGCATCACCTTGCTGGTGTCGTCCGGATCGGCCTTGATCTGGAACCTGCCGCCCGGCTGGTAGGCCTTGACGGCGTCCTCGGTCAGGTACTGATGGACCGTGGTGTCATAGCTCTGGCCGTCCTCGAGCTCGACGCTGACGCCGATGTCGTACGCCTTGTTGACCGGGTCGGAGCCGGCGCCTGACTCGGTGATCGAGTTGATCGTGGCGACCCCCGGGAGCCCGTTCTGGTTCAGCTTCATCGCCAGGTTGGCGTACTCCACGTCCCCGGCCGACGGGCTCATCTGGCCGGCTCCCCCTTGCTGCGCCGTCTGCTGTGCCATCTCCTGAGCCTTCTTGATGTTGTCCATCAATCCCATTTGACTCTCCTCTCCCCGCTATCCGTGGTGGTCGTCGCACTCTACCCGCGACCTTTCGGATACGTTGGCGGCGTGGACGCAAGTCAGTTGAAGCAAATTCCCCTGTTCTCGGACGCCTCGGATGAGGAGCTCAAGCAGGTCGCCGCCTTCGCGCAATCGAAGGAGGTCCCCGAGGGCGAGGTGGTGGTCGAGGAGGGCGGCTTCTCGCGTGAGCTGCTCGCGATCGAGGACGGAACCGCGGAGGTGACTCGCGACGGCGAGAAGATCGCGGACCTCGGCCCCGGCGACGTCTTCGGCGAGGCGGGCATGCTGGACGACGAGATGCGCAGCGCCACCGTCACCGCGACTTCGCGGATGCGGCTGATCAGCCTCGGCCACTTCGAAGTCCAGAGGCTGAAGAAGGACGCGCCGGGCGTCTACCGCTCGATCGAGGAGCTCGTGGAGGAGCGCTCCGAGTAGCTGCGCCTAGGCGATCGTCGTGCGCAACTCGCCGAGGGTCGGCGAGGAGATCACGATCTCGTCCCCGGGCTTGAGCCATACCCGCGGATCCCGAACGCTGCCGACTCCGGACGGCGTCCCGGTCGAGACGATGTCGCCGGGTTCCAGCGTCATCCAGTGCGAGAGCCGTGCGAGCAGCTCGGGTATCGAGAAGATCAGATCGGAGGTCGAGGCCTCCTGCATCCGCTCGCCGTTCAGATCGAGGGTGAAGGAGATCGCGTCGGGAGCTCCCGCCTCGTCGGGGGTGACGATCGCCGGGCCGCAGGGCGCCGAGCCGTCGAAGACCTTGCCGGGCATCCACTGGGGCGTCGCGAACTGGAGGTCTCGGGCGGAGAGGTCGTCGAGCAGCATGTAGCCGGCGATCGCGTCGAGCGCCTCGGCCGCCTCGACCTCCTTGCAGCGGCGCCCGACGATGAAGGCGACCTCGGCCTCGTAGTCGACCTTCTCGCTCGCCGCCGGCAGCTTCACGGTGGCGCCCGGCGGCGCCAGCGCGTTGCGGAACTTGGCGAAGAAGGTGGGCTGCACGGGCGGGTCGATCCCGGCCTCTGCGGCGTGCGAGCGGTAGTTGAGGCCGATGCAGACGATCTTGTCGGGGTCTGGGAGCGGCGGCAGGAGATCGGCAGGGGAGACGGGCACGGCGTCGGTGGCGCCGACGGCCTCCCCGAGCTCCTCGAGACGGGCGCCGGCGATCAGCTCCCTGACGCCGATTCCCTCGATGCCGAGAACCGCGGCGGCGTCGATCACGCCATCCGCCCGCTGCACTCCCGCCCGCTCGTCGCCCTCGCTCCGGTAGGTCACCAATCGCATGGCGGCCACCCTAGTCCGTCTCTGCGCTCATCCCGCTGAAGGGTTCGCTAGGTTCCCGCGCCAGCAGAGGGGGGTCAATCCCCAGATCCAAATTGATGGAGACGGCTACCGGGCGTTGGACGACGGCGCCGGGTCAGCTACGAGTCCGAGGAGGGGCCGAAGGGCCCCGTCGCCACCAACGTCTCCGAGCTGAGCGGCTAGCCTGCATGGCGCCCTCGGGGGCGTAGCTCAGTTGGTTAGAGCGCCGGCCTGTCACGCCGGAGGCCGCGGGTTCGAGTCCCGTCGCTCCCGTTGCTAGAAGTGCCTGCTAACGGCGCTAATCGGTGGCGCTGGTTGTAGAAGCTGGACCGGGCCGCGACGCCAGAACAACGCCATAACAGCACGGCCTTCTTGCCCCTAGTCGATTGCCAATTGCGATAGCACCGCGAACAAGGCCGCCGGTTTACCTTCGACGCCTAGAGGGTCTCGGCTCCAACTACTGCTTTGCATGGAAAGCAGCACTCCGCCGAGAGATACTGCGTGGGCGATGTCGGAGGAGAACGTTGAGGTTGTGCGGCGTTGGTGGGCGGGATTCAACGAGGACGGTATGCCGCCACTTGCGCTGTGCGACGAAGAGATAGAGATTCGCAATCCGCCGGACTTTCCGGTCCGCGGCCCCTTTTATGGACACGACGGCGTTCGCGACTGGCGTGACCAGGTGTTCGAGGTATTCGACAACGCCCGAGTGGAGCCTGAGGAGATCGTTGATGTTCACGGCGACGGGGAGACCGTCCTGATGCTGCTTCGTGCTACAGGCACCGCGAGGCACACCGACATCGAGATGGACGTCGAGTGGGCGGCCATCTGGACGGTTCGCGGCGGGAAGTTGCTCAAGGCCCAGGGCTACCTGAACCGGGCCGACGCCCTCGAAGCCGCCGGTCTGTCGGAGTAGCCGCTTTGGACGAGAAGCGGCGGTCCGCCTGCAAGCCGCTGCTTTGCATGGAAAGCAGCGGTCCTACGCTGCACTCCTGCTTCTCGCGCAAAGCGGGAGCGAGGAGGCTTGCGTACACGTCGCGCCACCGATACGGTCACGGGCCCATCGACGCGATTCGGTAAGGAAGTGCCGGATGGACGATCACCAGGTTCACGAGGAGCATGACCACGAGCACGGGCCCGACTGCGGACACGTCGCAATCAGCCACGAGGGCCACGTCGACTACCTCCACGACGGCCATCTGCACCATCCGCACGGGGACCACGTCGACGAGCACTCAATCGCGATCGATGACGCCCATCCCGCCGACTGCACGCCTGATCACGATTGCGGCGGACACGAGGGCGCCCACACCCACGGCCCCGGCTGTGGACACGAGGCGGTGCCGCACGGAGACCACGTCGACTACCTAGTCTCCGGGCACCTGCATCATCCGCACGAGGGCCATTGCGACGATCACGGCGCGGTCGAGGTTGCCTGAGCCTCGCCGCAGGGCCGCCTCGAGCGGCCCCGGCCGGCTGAGGTCAGCTTGGCGATACGGATCTCAACGGCTTCTCACTCCGCTACATGCCTGCGAGCCGGGCGCCCCACGCTCCGACCATCAGCCCCAGTGATGCCGCTGCGTCGCGGACTGAGCCGGGTCCCTCGCGCGTTCATGTGGGCGACCTGGGCGAGGCGCGAACGGTGAATCACCGCCGGCCCGCGCTCCTTGCGTTTGATGTAGAAGGAGCAAGGAGCACCACTGCCGATGAATGAACCGGAGCCGCCGCGGAAAGGGCGATTCGCCGCTTTTTGGACCTCGTTGCCGGGAATCCTCACGGCTATCGTGACGCTTGTTGCGATCGCTGGTCTCCTCGCCCTTTTCGTCGTACCCGGGGACTCGGGCGACAGCGGGCCGAGTCGCGCCGAGTGGGCCGCCAAGGTTGATCCCATCTGTAGCGACGCAACTAACGCCGTGAGGCAGCTACCCGCCCCGACTGCCGACGTCAACTCTCGCGCCGATTACCTGCGCCAGGTCGGCCGAATTGCACGCGACACGAGCGAGAAGGTAGGGGCGCTAGAGGCACCAACCGAAGACCAGGGAAGCATCGATCGTATGACCGCCCTCTGGGACCAACAGGCGGATGGGGCGGACACCGTCGCCAACGGCCTCCAGAGCGGGAACTATGTGGACGCTCAGCATGTCCTGGGGCAGGTCCTCGCCGCCGAGACAGAAGGGGATGCCCTGGCAAATTCGTTGGGCGTAACGGCGTGTGCCAAACGGCCTCCTCCCACCGCCCCGTTCTGATCCCCCCTCACCCGCGACGACTCGGTTCGAGCCGTCCGCCAGCTCTCGCCGAAGCGCTCGGCCAGCTCTGGATTTCTGGAGTGCGCCCCTCCGGTTACAGACAAGCGGAGCTGTTTCCGCCGAGCCGACCGGCGGTCCTACGGCCACAGCCTGGGCGTCTCGACCCCTCCCCCTTCCGCTTTGCATGGAAAGGAGCGCTCTTCGATCTGGCGCTCCCTTTCGCGGAAAGGAGGCGCGGACCGGCGGGACCACAGAAGCGCCTGCTGAGGCCGAACGCCTAGTCCTGGCTTTCTGAACCGGTCACGACGCGGTAGCTGATCGCGAGGGCGGCGATCAGAACAACGCCGACCACAATCAGTCCGGCCCAGTGGAGGAAAACGAACGCCAACGCGATGGCAAGGAGGGCAACAACTATGCCCAGAACGAGGGGGATGCCGATCAGGTCCGAGTCGGGTGGAGGCCCCCACCGGGCCTTGCGCTGACCCTGTTCGGGAGGCCGCTCCAATGCAAGCCCAGCCTACAGGCCGTGGCGCCTCCCTTCGCGTGAATCCGGGAGCGCCGGACTCCCAGAAGCCCCTAGTCTGGCTGGACCGTGCGCCAACCTCGAACCACGACGGCGGCGAAGGCACTTCGCGAGACGGCCGCGCTTGCGGGGCGAACCCCGGAGCTGATTGCTGTCTGGGGCCGCGGGCGCCTCGACCCCCGTCTGCGCGAGGAGGTCATGCTGGCGGTCGCGCAGGCAAATGCCTGCGATCTGTGCACGCTCGCGCACCGGCGTTGGGCGCTCGCCGAGGGCGTCACGGACGAGGAACTGGCGGCGATCGAGGGTCACGACCCAAAGCAGTTCGACCGTCGGACCTGGGCGGCGATCGCCTGGGCGCAGGCGCGGACCCGAGCCGATCTGGACCCGGTCCCCGACGAGCTCGAAGCCGAGCTCGCCCGGCACTACGACGAGCGCGAGCGAGCCGACCTCGAGCTAGTCACCCAGGCGATGGGGGTCGCCAACCGCTCCGCCAACACCTTTGACGCGCTGCGTGAGCGGCTGCGCGGTCGACCGGTGGCGAGCAGCAACGTCGGCGACGAGCTTGCACTCGGGAGCGTCGTCGCGCTCTCGATCCCTCCGGTGGCGGCGTACCTCACGCTCCGTCGCGCCCTCCGCCGACGCAGCTAGCGCCCGCGGCCGGGACGCTACGGCGGGCTCACTCGTTGCCCTTCTCGAGCAGCGCAACTTGCCGACGAGTGACGCCTGCCTTCGCGTGAATGCAGGAGTCCTGACCGGTGGGGACCAGGACTCCCCGAATAGCCGCTTTGGACGAAAAGCAGCGGTCTGAGATCACACCTTGCCCGGGGAACGGGGCCTTTGGCCGGGCCGACCGTCCTCCTAGAATGTGGCTTGCGCGTTCGGGCAACCGGCGCTGACATAGAAACCGCCGACTGCTTTCGAGCAGTCTGGGGTCTAGGTGATGAGCCGCCTGTACCGGTAGCGCGCGCCAAGCCGATGGCCCACCGGAGGCGATACGGGCAAGCTGATGAGCCCCACCAGGCCAAGGCAACCCCGCAAGCACAACTCAATCCGTGGTCGGCACCACTAGGCGCACAGCGCCAGGAGGTAGCGACCATGAACGCAGCAGAGAAGTACGCCGACGAGGCGCGGCAGTTGCTTGACCACGCCGACCTAGAGGGCCGAGGGCTTTCTGCGGCGGAGCAGGGCGGGTGCCCAACGCCAACAAGGGCGTCACCTCGGACGCACAGGCAGCCCAATGGTGCGGACCACATCCATGCCGGGCTGACCACATCCATGCCGGGCTGACCGTGGTGCGGGACTCCTTCTTGGAGCCGGACGGCGTGATCATCAACCCGCATGACTGGGGCGAGTTGAGGTTGCTGAAGGACCAGAACGACAACTACCTGGGTGGCAGCCCGTTCAGCAACGGCGCAGCGCAGCCGGCGAGTTGCTGTTGAGCGGTACGCCTACAGGGCCACTGACAAGGCGATGGCGGCGCTGCAGGAGTGGCATGCGACGCAGGCGGCGCAGAACTGATGGCAGTGCTCCGACATCGTCCGCGCCGTCACCCGCCGCTCACCGCCGCTTCTCGCCCGAGTGGAACCCCAGGTCCCGGCCTACCACGGGGCCGTGTAGCACTTGGGCACCTTCCAGCGCTTCCACCGATCGTAGTGCGGTGACCTCGGCGACATACGGGGTGTCTTGCAGGTCGAGGCCGAGTACGACCCCGAGGTGGTGCAGTTCTCCAGGACACCCGTGAGTCCGGCCGGGTCCCAGTCCGCAACGTTGAATGTCCCATCGACCCGAGCGGTGCGCGTGACCCGGCCTCCTCGCTTCAGCCGCTTCAGAACCGTTCCGTTCAGGTCGCCCTTAGGGGCATGGCCCTCCGGCCACTCCGATCCGAACGTGTGGGAGAAACGACCATTCGTGAGCGTCGCGGAGAAGTACCCGTACTTGCCGAACGCATTTCCCCCACTCCAGAAGCCAAAGCCGCCGCCGGGGTTGCAGCTCACCGGGACCTGCGTCATGCGGTAGCTAACGGCCTCTCGCGGGGTCATCTCCCCGTGACTGTTCTCCTTGAAGAGCACGCCAAAGAAAATCCGACCCGGAATAGCCGGAAACGGAGGGGTCACGCTGAGGTCCTGGAAGAAGCGGTAGCGAGTGTGCTGGGGATCCACGCGGGCGGCCTGTGCCGGGGTAGCCATGGCGGCCCCGATGAACAAAGCAAGTGCGATGAAAAGTGCGCGTCTCAATTTGCTGCCTCCGGAAGGCAGGTTCCCAACCTGGGTCCAAATCGACATCGGTGTTCTGCACGGAGGTGGGCTGAGGCTGGACTACGGAACTGGTGGGAGCCGCTGGGGGGAGGGTCTCGACGCGGACTCTCCCAATTGAAATACCCATGCCCAGGTTTTGCCAAGGAAGACCGCTGACAAGTGAGCGCTGACCCCGGCATGACCCGCTCCGAGATGGTCGCCATGACCTAGACGACCTCGCCAAGCGCCGGGCCAAGCGAGGTCAGGTGGGCGGGCCGGGCAGCTGTGTGAGCTGCGCGATGGAGACGACCAGCAGCACTGCGCCAAGCCCGACAAGCGCGTACCGCCCACCACGTATCGGGAAGCGGGTGCTGATACCGACGAGGAAGAGGACGCTCGCGAGGAAGACGGTCGTGCGGACGTACTTGTCGGACGTCTCGCCATCGTCCGCGGCGTTCGCGAATGCCTTGTCCGCCTGAGCGTCGAACACGTTGGCCTGATGAATCCCTGGCTGTCGATACTGCGGCATGTAGGTCGGTCCCTTCGGCGCCTTCGGATTCGTTTCGGGCTTCGTTGCCCGCCAGGCGTCGAACGCGACCCGAAACTCTGCACGGAAGCGGCGCTCCGCGAGGGTCATCGCTTGTTTGTTGCCGACCGTGTAGGCGGTGAACCACGCCTCAAAGGTCGAGGAGTCAAAGTTTCGTAGGTCGACGGCCTGAAGATTCGCCCGGCTCGCCTTGGTCCTCGCGGTCGAGGCCTCCGCCAGCCCCACGCGCGACTCTGTGCTCTATTTCGCCGCCGCGTAGCCAGACCAGGCCGCCGTCAGGGCAACGAGCGAAAGAAGCAGGGCTTCGGCGATCGAGACAGGACGGTCCCAACGCTCATGAGCCTCACCGTCGCCCCTGTGCTCGGCGTGCTCAGCGATCTCCTTGCCAACCTCTTGTGGCGACAGCCCCTCGGGCATTCAGACGTTCTCCCCCTGGCGGTGTCATCGGAGTCTATGGCCGTGCGTGCAGGCCCCAGCTGTGCCGACCAGCTCGACAGCGTGCAGGTCAAGCAGGGTCTCGCGAGTCGCTACGTGTTCGGCAGCGACGAGCCGGCGAGGAGGAAGAACCAGAGCTCGAACGCGAGCACACCGACGATGACGCAGGCGGCCACGACTCTCTCGGGAGCGCTCAGCGCGTAGCGCGTTCTGAGGTGCTCGTCGAGCTCGCCGCGCATGCGGCGCTGCCAGGGGGAGGTACGAGCGAGCGTGGGCGGCCTGCCGATCAGCTGGTCGTACTTCGCGCTCAGCAAAGAGAGCACCCAGCCGAGCAGGAACGCCAGGGCGGAAAGGACCACCAACACCGTGACGACGCCGCGCAGGCTGAGCACCCGTCCGCCCTGAGCCTGGGCCCCGACCCAGACCGCCAGCAGCGGCGCACCGGTCCAGAGATTCACCGCGGCCAGCGCGGTGGCGATCACGATGAGCATCCTCTTCAGGTGGTGACCTCGTCCGGCATCCGCCGCCGGATCCGAGGCGCTCGCCGCGCCGTCCCCACTCACGCGCAAGCCCGGCGCCGGCTCTTCGGGGTCCCAGTCGATGCGCATCCCCTCAGGCGCGTCGAGCCGAAGGCCGTCGACGCCTCCAGGCACATCGGCTGCGAGCGTGAGCAGCTGCTCGTACGAGATCCCGCTCGAGTGCACCGTGACGGCGTTCGTCTCTCCTCTCTGGTGCGCTCTCAGGACCTCGATGGAGTCAGCCTGCGCGACGACGGTCCGCGACTCGGCGATCTTTCTCGCGGCCCGGTCGAGGCCGAAAACAGCCTCGGATCGCCGGTAGAGGACGGTGTCCGGCGACGTGATCCAGAGCGCCCACGAGGGCCCCACGTGCGTGCCGAGGCCGGCGAAGCCGAGGATGCGGCCCTCGCGGTCCCTGACCGGGAACATCAGGCGGGAGCGGAATTGAGCGTGTGGTCGTCCCCGCACCGACAGCGTCACGAGCCCGCCGGCCTCCAGTTCCTCGACCGAGTATCCGAGCCCGGTCAGGTGGTTGATCAGGACATCGGGACCGACCGGCGCGTAGCCGACGCCGAAGGCGCGAATCACGTTCTCGTCGAGCCCCCGCTCGGCCAGCGCCTGGCGTGCCTTCTCGCTGCTCTCGACCTCCCAGAGATGGGCCTCGAAGAACTCGCCGGCATCGGCCATGAGCTCCCCAACCCGCTCTCCGGTGACCCGGTGTCCCTGGATGTCCTGCGTCACTGCGATGGCGGGATGCTCCCAGACCGCCCTAAACGGTGAGTCATGGACGTGTAGCCGGCCGAAGTCGCCTCTCCGCGATGCTTAGGGCATCGTCGACGAGTCCCAAGTCGTGTACCTGACGCCTCCTTCCGAGGAGCTGCCGCAGGAGTTCCAGTCGCGCAATCTGCAGCGGCGCGCGCTGCAGGCGATCGCGTTGCTCGGATTGCTGGTGGCGGTCTTCCTGCTGGCCCCCGGGCTCGGCGACGTGCGCGACCTCCTGGTCAAGGCGAGCCCGGGTTGGCTGGTCCTTGCGACGCTGCTCGAGGGGCTCTCCTTCGCCTCGTATCTGCTCATGTTCGGACCGATCTTCTGCACGGGTCTGAGCCGCCGCCGCAGCTGGCAGATCGCGGGCTCCGAGCTCGCCATGGGCTCGCTGGTCCCGGCCAGCGGAGCCGGAGGGCTGGCGCTCGGCGCCTGGGTGCTCCACCGCGGTGGCATGGGCGGTGAGCGCATCGCGCGACGGTCGGTCGCCTTCTTCATCATCAAGAGCGGAGTGAACTTCGTCGCGGTCGCGCTGATCGGTGCCGCGATGGCGGTCGGCCTGCTCGGCCCCGACGTGTCGCTCTGGCTGACGGCGCTCCCTGCCGTGGCGGCGGCGCTTTCAATCGTCGCCGTGGCGGCCCTTCCTCGCATCGGTCCGGGGGAGCAGCCGGGCCCCGATGCCTCCCGGTCTCGGCGCTGGGTCGCAGCGACCCGCCGGGCGGTCATCGAGGGCACTGTCGAGGCCGGAAAGATCCTGCGGGCCGGGCGCCTGGGAGTAATCGGCGGGTCGATCGGATACTGGGCTTTCGACAACGCCGTCATCTGGGCGACCTTCCACGCCTTCGGCGTCTCCCCGCCGCTCACGGTCATCCTGATGGGCTACCTGATCGGCCAGCTTGGGGGGCTGCTGCCGATCCCGGGTGGGATCGGCGGGATCGACCTCGGGCTGATCGGCTGCCTGATCGCCTACGGCGCCCCTGCAGCGCCGACGGCAGCCGCCGTGCTCGCCTACCGGATCATCCTCTTCTGGCTACCGCTCGTCCTCGGCGGCGTCGCCTTCGAGATGTTGCGCCGAGACATGCCGAGTGGCCAGGAGTTCACCGCGTGCGCACCGGCGATCGCCAGGCAGTCCGCCTAGGCGGGCGTCAACCCTTAGGGGGGCAGGGCGGTGGCGATCAATCGAAGAAGTGGCTATGGGAGAGACTGCCCGCCATGCGCGCGCCGCGAGTCGCCCTGATCACCCTCGCAATCCTGCTCGTGTCCGCTCCGGCCGCGCTTGCATGTGACCCGGGGTCCTTCGACCCCGCCGCTGAGCCTCCCTTCGGCGGCCAGACGACGACGCTGTCGAGGCCGCTGGCTCCGGGCGCGAGGGTCCCGGGCTTCCGACTCACTCCCGGGCAGGCAACGGCGCTCGCCACCGAGGCTCTGACCCCCCATGGATCGGTGCGTCGGTTTGAGACCCGAACCCGGACCGGCCCCGGCCTCCCCCGGCAGTGGCAGGTCGACTACTTCGAAGGGGAGGGCACCGACGTCGGGCAGGTGGTGATCGACGACAGCGGGGCATGTGTGCTGGAAACGTGGACTGGGACCCAGGTCGACACCAAGCTTGCCCGGGGATACCCGGGCGCGGTCTCGGGCAAGGCGAGCAGCTGGTGGATCTGGCTGCCCCTCTGCGTTCTCTTCATGGCGCCGTTCGTCGACCCGAGGCGCCCGCTCCGCCTGATCCATTTCGACCTGCTGGCGCTGCTCGGCTTCAGCGTGTCACTCGCCTTCTTCAACCACGCGAAGATCGGAGCCGCGGTCGGGTTCGTCTATCCGGTGCTGGCCTATGTCTTCCTGCGCATGCTGGTCGCCGGGTTCCGGCCCTCCGAGAGCCGCGACCGGCTCCTGCCGCTGGCGCCACGGAGCTGGCTCGTGGCCGGCATTGTCGCCTTGGTCGCCTTCCACACCGCCTACGTTGCGACCGAAGGGAAGGTGATCGACGTCGGCCTGGCCGGCGTGATCGGCGCCGATCGCCTGGCCAAGGGCGAAGACATCTATGGAGAGGGGGCGTCCTCCGGCATGCCGATCAGAGGTGATGTCTATGGCCCCGTCAACTACCTGGCCTACCTGCCGTTCGAGCAGGCATTCCCGTGGAGCGGGAGCTGGGATGAGGTCTCGGCCGCGCGCGCGGCGGCGCTCGGGTTCGAGCTGCTCACCGCCCTGGCGCTGTTCGGGCTCGGACGCGCCATCCGAGCGGGACCTGAGGGCGCGACGCTCGGCACCGCCCTCGCATTCGCCTGGTTGGCGTTCCCTTTCACCCTCTACACACTGGGTTCGAGCTTCAACGACGGCCTGGTGGCGTTCCTGGTGGTCTGCTGCCTGCTGTTGCTCTCCTCGGCCCCGGCCCGGGGTGCGCTGGCGGCGCTCGCGGGGCTCACCAAGTTCGGCCCGTTGATACTGGCGCCGCTGTTCGCGGCGGGGCACGGGGAACGACGGGCCCGGCCGATGATCCTGTTCACGCTCGCATTCCTCGCCACGGCGGCGGTGCTGACGATCCCCCTGCTCCCCGACGGCGGCTTCCGGGACTCTACGACCGCTCGCTCGGCTATCAGGCCTCGCGCGGCTCGCCATTCAGCGTCTGGGGGCAGGCGCCCTCGCTTCACTTCCTGCAGACCCTCAGCAAGGTCTTCGCGGTCGGGCTGGCCGCCCTGTTCTTCTTCGTCCCCAGACGGCGCTCGACCGTCCAGGTCGCGGCCCTCGCGGCGGCGCTCCTGATCGCGGTCCAGGTGACGGCAAACCACTGGTTCTACCCCTACGTCGTCTGGTTCGCCCCGCTCGTGCTGGTGGCGGTGTTCGCCCGCCAGCGCGGCCCCGCAGTTGCCCGCCCGGCCCTGCTGAGCCCAAGATCCCCCCTGTGAGGGGCGGCTCCTACACGCGTTGTCCGTATGCTGCGATTTGACCGGGAAGAAACCGGTTACGGCTGAACGGATGCAGCCGGGGACGTGACCGGAGGAGGCAGCGGTGGTTCGCAATCGGTGCCGCAGGGCACGCAGGATCAGGCTCTGGTCATGCTGCCTGGCCGGTGTGTCATCACTGGGGCTGGCCGGACCGGCTCTCGCGGTGAACAAGCCCTCGGCGGACCGGTTCTACTCCTACGACCCGGCCGCGATCGCCGGCGTCCCGCCCGGCACGGTCCTGAAGTCGCGATCGATCTCGGTTCCGACGCTGGGTGTCCTGCCCACCCCCTTCGTGCCGGCCTCCCAGGCGCTCTTCCGGACCCAGGGCCAGCTGGGACAGCCGACTGCCACCGTCGCAACCGTCATCCCGCCCCCGGTCGCGGGCTCGCCGGCGCCCACCAAGCTCCTCTCGTACCAGACCTTTTACGACGGTCTCGACGACAGCTGCCGCCCCTCCTTCACCTTGCAGGGCGGTGTTCCGAGCACCCCAACGGGGAACGCCGACAACAAGCTCCTGCTCGGCTTCGTGCGGGACGGCTACACGGTGGTGAGCTCGGACTACGAGGGGCCGGCCGACGACTACACCGCCGGCCGCGAGTCGGGCCTCGCCACGCTCGACGGGATCCGTGCGGCTGAGAGCAAGCTCGGCCTGCCCTCCGGCTCACCGGTTGGGCTGGTGGGCTATTCCGGGGGCTCCATCGCCAGCGAGTGGGCCAGCGAGCTCCAGTCCAGCTACGCGCCTGAGCTCCATATCAACGGCGTGGCGGAGGGTGGGATCCCGGCGGACTATGCGCACCTGCTCGCCTACATCAACGGCAGCACGGCCTGGTCGGGCGTCATCCCGGCGCTCGCCCTTGGGTTGGTCCGCGCCTACCGGGTGGACCCACGCAGTACTTCAATTGGATCGGCCAGCAGGTCCTCGCCCAGGTCGCCAAGGGATGCCTGACGCCGAACGCGTATCCCGGGCTCCACTTCGAGGACCTGCTCAAGCCGCAGTACCGGGACTGGAAGCAGGTCCCCAGCCGTGCGGATCTTCAACGACGCCATCATGGGGGCCTCAGGCACGCCGAGGGGCCCTTTCCTGATGGCGGTCGGAGGCTCCGCCCCGACCGGCGACGGGGTGGTGCCCGCGGGTGACATGAGGGGACTCGCGCACGCGTATTGCGGGCAAGGGGTCTCCGTGCAGCTCCACACCTACACCGGCCTGGACCATGTCGCCTCGATCGGCTGGTTCGATGCAGACGCTCGCCATTCATGCAGAAGCGCTACGCCGGGGTGATGCCGGCCAACGGGTGCGCCCTGATCGGCCCCGGCGATCCGCTCACGCCGCTGCCCGTACCGTCGCCGGCGTCCACCGGCTCCCCGCCATCTGCGAAGCACCGGAAGTGCCGCAAGCAGCACCACAAGTCCGGCAAGCGGAAGTGCCGCAGATCGCCTTCGCCCGTCCGCGCGCTCCCGGATTTCGACCGCCGGTCGATAGCCCCGAGCCGATCTTTCGACATCGGTCCAAGCATGAAGCGCCGCGCGGCGCCGACAATTCCCCTGCACACGCACCAGGAACGGGGTGGAGTCATGCGGGGGATGAGACAGGTTGTTGCGTTCGGCGGTGGAGGCTTCTCCCAGGAGTCGGGAAACCCGCTTCTCGACGATTACGTCCTCGGCCTCACTGGGACGCCTGATCCGCGCGTCTGCTTCCTGCCCACCGCGAGCGGCGACGCGGACCACTACGTGGTTCGGTTCTACAACGCCTTCCGAGACCGGGCCCGACCATCGCACGTCAGCCTCTTCCGACGGGAGCGGGGTGTGCCGGACATCCGCTCGCACCTCCTGGCACAGGACGTGATCTATGTCGGCGGAGGGAGCCTGATCAGCCTGCTCGGCGTCTGGCGGGCGCATGGGATCGACTCGATTCTGCGGGAGGCGCATGAGGCCGGAGTGATCCTCTGCGGGCTCAGTGCCGGGTCACTTTGTTGGTTCGCCGAAGCGGTGAGCGGCTATCACGGCGAGGTCAATCGGGTGCCCGCGCTGGGCTTTCTCCGCCACAGCAACGCCGTCCACTACTGCGACGGCGATCGGCGAGGCGCCTTCCACCGCCATCTGCTCGACGGGATGCCCGCTGGCTTCGCGGCCGAGGATGGCGCCGCCCTGCGTTTCGTGGGGGACGAGCTGGTCGAGGTCGTCGCCTCACGGCCCGAGGCCCGGGCCTACAAGCTGGAGCGGCGAGGGAGCCGGGTCCTCGAGACGAGGCTGGCGACCCGATATCTGGGCGCGGAGACGCCGGCCGACGTGGTGCCCCTCGTGCGCCCAGGCCGCGTAGGCGCCTCGGTGGGCACCCGCCGCATCCTCGCCCTCGGTGGCCACGACTTTCGACCGCCGCGTGGGCAATGACGCCATCTGCGACCTGATCGTCGAGTTGGCTGAGTCGCCGCGGCCGAAAATCTGCCTGCTGCCGACGGCCAGCGGGGGCCCCGAGGATCAGATCGCACGCTTCCGCCGCTCGTTCGCCGAGCGGGACTGCGTTCCGGAGGTGATCTCGCTGTTCAGGCTGGGCGAGAACCCGATCGACCTTCGCGAGGAGCTCCTGGACCAGGACGTGATCTACGCGGGCGGCGGGAGCCTGGTCAACCTCGTAGCGATCTGGCGGGCCCATGGCCTCGACCGCATCCTGCGGGAGTGCTGGCGCGAAGGGATCCTGATCTGCGGACAGAGCGCGGGCGCCATGGTCTGGTTCCATGGCGGCATCACCACAGCGCAGGGGGAGCCCGCGGTCGCCGGCGGATTGGGCTTCCTCCCCGGAAGCGCCTGCGTCCACTACCTGACCGAGCCCGTCCGCCGACGCCTCTTCCTCCGCGCGATCTCCTCTGGCCAATTGAAGCCGGGCCTGGGCCTCGAGGACCAAACCGGGGCCCTCTTCGAGGACACCGAGCTGGCCGAAACGATCAGCGCGCGGAGGGGGCGGCGGTCTGGGAGGTGGCCCCCGAGAATACCGGCTCGCGGGAGGTGGAGCTCCACCCGCGCCGGCTCGAGGACAGCCGGCCGCCGATCAACGACATGCGCTCGGACATACTCGAGCTCCGCCAGACGCTCGCCACGCGAGCGTCGAGGCGTCGTGCCGGCCGCAGGCGGCCGGGCCGTCTGGACTAGAGGGCCCCGCCGGCGGCGGGAGGCATCGCGGGATCGTCGCCCTCGTCGCCGATCTGCTCGCGAGCCAGGAAGTCCTCGATCAGCAGCGGGCTCTCCTTGGCCTGCTCGCAGACGTTGAGCAGGTCCGTCATCGACGAGACCTCCTCGACCTGCTCCTTCACGAACCAGGCCAGGAACTGCTCGGCGGGGAAGTCAGCCGCCTCGCGGGCAAGCTTGAAGAGGTCGTTGATCTCATCGCTGACGCGCTTCTCCTGCTCGAGCGCCATCTTGACCGGGCCCGCCACGTCGTCGTAGTGGGTCTGCTGCGACTTGATGTCCGGGATCCGGACCTCCGCTTCGGTGTCGAGCAGGTACTGGACCATGATCATCGCGTGGTTTCGCTCCTCGACCGCCTGGCGATAGAAGAAGGCGGCCAGTCGCGGCAGGGTCTCGGAGTAGTAGTAGACCGCCGCACCGATGTACTGCTGGGAGGCGGCGAACTCATTTGAGATCTGGGCATTGAGTGCGTCGGCGAAGCTCTGATCGGCCATGGTCAGAGCCTATACCGAGTCTGCTTGACCACCCCCCGCCGCCAATGGAGAATGACGGCCGGAACCCCGGCAGCGGGAGGAGTGAGCATGGAGAGCGCGAAGGGCGAGTACGTGGTGGACCGCGTCAACGCGGAGAGCTATGAACCGGACATCATCGACGGGACGCAGGTGGGTGAGTTCCACCAGATCCAGCCGAGAGGGGGCAGAGCCGACAAACTCGATGCGTCCCTCTGGCGCTCCGATCCGGCGACCTACGACTACCTGTTCAAGGGCGACGAGGCGTTCCACGTCGTCGAGGGCGCAGCCACCGTCGAGTTTCCCGACACCGGGGAGAGCATCGAGCTGCGGACTGGAGACGTCGCCTACTTCAGCGCCGGAACGCGATCGATATGGAAGATCACTGAGCCGTTCAAGAAGTTCACGGTCATAGCCAATTAGTCGGCTGAGGGCTATTCGCCCCAGCGGAAGCCGGTCTCCGTGGGCATCGGCTCGAGCGGGCTGGAGGGCAGGCCGGGCTCGGTACCCGCCGTGTTGTAGCCGGAGGGCGCCACGTCGTTGGGGGTGTCCGGGTGGAAGAGCGAGGCGAGGTACTGGATGTGACCGCGCCCCGGCCCGAGCTCCCACTGACCGCCGCCGTACGCCCCGATCCCGTTCTCGTCGCAGTAGTCGTAGGCGGCGAACAGTGCCTGGAGCGGGCCGAAGCGGGACGGCTTGATGTTGACCATCTTCGGCGGCCAGGGCTGGAGCCTGATGTCGTCGACGGAGTGGATCGGCGCGTCCCAGGTGACGCGGTCGGCGACCGGGTCGAGGATCGGCTTGGTCTCGTCGTTCACGTCGGGATCCTCGAGCCAGGCGTCCGGGAACGCCTCGATCAGCTTGCGGTAGAGCTCCGGGTCGGTGTCGACGTCGACCGGAGTGCCCTTGTACTGGCCCTTCAGGTCGAGCGAGTCGACGGCGCCGGTCTCGACGAGTTGCCCGATCAGCTCGTCGCTCCAGTCGTTGGTGGGGTCGAGCTTGAAACGCAGGGTGGGGTAGATCTCGAGGCGCTTGCGGACTGGCTCGATGGTGGACACCTCGTCGGAGCCCGGCGGCGTCAGCCGCATCGAGACGACGAAGGTCACCGGGCGCGGCTCACGGCCGACCACCTCGTGCAGCGACTTGCCCGCCTGGCGGAGTGCCAGGTCGAGCGCGGCGCTCTCGAACGCCCAGCGACGGTAGTTGGCCGAGACCTCGCGCTCCGGCGGACTCGGGAAGAGATCGAGTCCATCGAGGAGCTCCGAGAAGGAGGCGATCGTGTGCCTCCCCGCGAGTCGAGCACCGGGCCGGCGTCCTGGAAGGCGATGTGATCGAGCGAGTCATAGACGACGTCCTCGCCCAATCCCTCCACGTCGTCGCCCTGCAGGTGGATGATCGTGGTGAGCCGGTCGAATCCGTTCGCTCCGGGTGGAACTCCAGGCCCTGGAGCTCGTAGGAGTCGACCTCCAGCGGGCAGGTCCTTGATCTTGTCGTAGCTGGCCACGGCGGCGGACACTACCGACCGCTTCGATCCCCGGCCCGGGAGTGTCTCGTAACGATTTGCGCCCATCGCCTATTACGAAGACTTTTTTTTACCCAGTTTATCGTCCAAATCCGAGAGGAGAAGGAATCGCCGAGTCACTCGGCGCCGACGCCGGCGCCGGCCTGAAGGCGCTTGGCGTCAACTGCACGCTGAAGCAGTCGCCCGAGGCGTCCAACACGGAGGCATTGATGAACCGCGTCCTGTGGATCCTTGAGGAACACGGCGCCGAGACGGAGATGGACCGGCCCGCGGATTACCAAATCAAGTTCGGCGTCACCTCAGATGAGGGCGACGGCGACGAATGGCCGGGGCTTCTCGAGAAGATCAAGGCGGCCGACATCCTGCTGATCGGCACCTCGATCTGGTTCGGTCACCGGAACTCGATCGCGCAGATGGTGATCGAACGCCTCGCGGCACCTACAACGAGCGGAACGAGGTCGGCCAGTACCCGCTCTACAACACGGTCGCCGGCGTGGTCGTAACCGGTAACGAGGATGGCGCGCATAGCTGCGCCGAATCCCTGCTTTTCAACATGACGCACCTCGGCTGCGTGGTGCCTCCCAACGCGGACACTACTGGGTCGGCGACGCCGGACCGGGTCCCTCCTTTCTGGAGGCCGGGGGTGAGATGCACCCGTATACGCAGCGGACCAGCTCATGGGTGGGGCACAACCTGCTCCACATGGCCCGGATCATCCGGAAGAACCCGATCCCGCCGATCGGGAACACGCTGGAGGAGATGGGCGGCGACGCCGTGCACACCGGGTAGCGACGTCAAGCCGCCGAGCGCTCCTCCTTAATATGCTTTGCGGTCCCCAGGGACCTAGGCCAAGGAGAGGCGGGATGAGCAGCGCGGGGAGAGAGAGGATTCCGAAGCGGGTCGGTGTGCCGATCGTGGCGGCGCTTGCGATCGCCCTGCTGCTGCCGTCGGGCGCCTCCGCCGCGAACTCCCTGGCCGTGCACGGCAGCGTCAACCAGGTCTACGTCACCGGCGCTCAGCCCGGGACGAGCCTGCGGCTGATCCGTAAGGGCAAGACCGTCCGCAGGAAGCCCGTTGGGTTCCTGGGCGGCCTTCTCTTCCGCGGGGTTCCCGCCGGCAAGGGCTATCGGGTCCGCGCCGCTGACGGCTCCCTCTCGGCCCGCGTCGGAGTGATGAGCGACCGATCCGCTCCGAAGGATGCCTCGATCTACAACCAGACGCTCCCCGCGGGGGGGTATGGATACCTGTACACGCGGGACGGGACCAGCCTTGCGATCGACGTGAGACTCCCGGGACCCGCCTCCGCCGGGCCCTATCCGACGTAGTCGAGTACTCGGGCTACGGATACGCCAATCCGGCCGGGGCTGAGAGCGGAATCAGCCCGATCCTCAACCTGCTCGGCTACGCGGTCGTCGACGTGAACATGCGCGGCACCGGCTGCTCGGGCGGCGCCTTCGACTACTTCGAGAAGCTGCAGAGCCTCGACGGCTACGACGCCGTGGAGACCGTCGCCCGCCAGCCCTGGGTGCTGAACGGCCGGGTCGGGATCGCGGCGTCTCCTACGGCGGAATCAGCCAGCTCTTCGTCGGCGCCACCAGGCCGCCCCACCTCGCGGCGATCACCCCGCTCTCAGTGATCGACAACACCGCCACCACCCTCTATCCCGGGGGCCTGCTCAACACCGGCTTCGCCCTCCAGTGGGCCCAGGACCGGGTGGACGACGCGAAGCCGGCGACGCCCACGGATGGTCAGGGCTGGGCCTACAAGCGAATCCAGGAGGGCGACCAGATCTGCAAGGCGAACCAGACCCTGCACACCGCGGCCGCGGACCTGATCGCCAAGATCCACAAGAACCGCGTCTACCGGCCCAAGGTCGCCGATCCCGCTCAACCCATCCACGTTCGTCAACCGGATCCGCGTGCCTGTGTTCATGGCCTGCCAGTTCAACGACGAGCAGACCGGCGCGCACTGCCCGTACCTCGCCGACCGGTTCACCGGGACCCGCCGGAAGTGGTTCAACTTCACCAACGGCTTCCACATCGACTCGCTCGACCCTGAGACGTTCAACCGCTGGTTCGATTTCCTGGAGCTCTACGTCGCCGGGCGAAGACCGCAGTTACCGCCGACGGCCTGCCGCCGCTCGCTCCGCTGATCTACCAGACCGCGATGGGCGTGCCCGGTGTGACGCTGCCGCATGATCCGATCCAGGATCAGCCTGACTACCAGGCCGCACTCAACGCCTTCCAGGCGCTGCCGTCGGTCCGAGTCATGTTCGACAACGGCGCTGGCGGCGCTCCCGGGACCCCGTACCCGAGCTTCGAGGCCGACTTCAACCGCTTCCCGATCCCGAAGACGAGGGCGCGCTCCTTCTACTTCGGCAGCAACGGCTCGCTGGTCGGCAAGCCCCCCAAGAAGGGCCGCAAGGGCGGCAGCGACACCTTCACCTGGAACAAGGGGGCACGTCCGGCCACTGACTTCGCCGGCACCGACACCGGCGGCGGTGACCTCTGGACCGCCCATCCGAGCTTCGACTGGCGCCAGCCTCCCGCCGGAACGGCCGCCTCATTCGTCAGCGCGCCCCTGGCGCGCGACGCCGCGATCATCGGAGGGGGCGCCGTCTACGCCTGGATTCGCGCCTCGGTCCCGGTCGTGGACCTCCAGGTGACGGTCTCCGAAGTGCGGCCGGACGGCAAGGAGACCTACGTCCAGAGCGGCTATCTGCGGAGCAGCTTCCGCAAGCTCAACCCGAAGCTGAGCTCGCCCCTCGAGCCGGTCTTGAATCAGGGTCCTGGGGAAACGGCGAAGCTGCCGAAGGGGAAGCTGACGAAGCTGATCATCCCGCTCTATTACGAGGGCCACCTCTATCGAGCCGGGTCGCGGATCCGCGTCACAGTGAGCTCGCCCGCCGGCGACCAGCCGGTCTGGGCGTTCGCGGAGACCGTTCCGACCCACAACGCGAATGTCACAGTCGCCTTCTCCCACAAGCACCAGTCGCGCCTCGTCCTCCCGCTCGTGCCGGGGATCTCGGCGCCGACCCCGCTGCCACCCTGTCCGGGGCTGCGCGGCGAGCCCTGCCGGAACTACCCGTAGCAGCGCTCCGCCAACTCGCCCCTCAGATCAGATTGACCGAGACGCGCAGGAAGGTTGCGGGTATCGACGTGGTGTCACCGTTGGAGTTCTGCTCGTCGAAGAGGGTCTCCAGCTCGGCCTCGAGGTCAGCCTCGCGGCCGTCCGCACCTGCCGCCTCGAATGCGTTCATGGTCGGGCCGTAATAGCTCTTGAACTCGCCCAGCATTTCCGACGGCGGTCCCGGGTAGTTGAACGTGTAGGTGTCCCTCTCGAACGAGATCTGCTCCTTCGGGACTCCGGCCGCGCCGAACCGCTCGATCACGTTTTCCTCCACTCCCCAGGTCATCGGGCTGACGAAGCCGTCCGGTGGAGGGGGTGAGTAAGAAGAGCTGATCTTCAGGATCTGGGCGACCAACGTCGGGTCGTTCGGGATCCAGTTCCCCATGACGATCCGGCCGCCGGGCTTGGTCACCCGGACCATCTCCTTGGCCACATCGAATGGCCTTGGAGCGAACATCGCGCCGAAGATGCTGATGACGAGGTCGAAGCTTTCATCGCCGAGCTCGTGCAGATCGGTTGCGTCCCCCTCCTGGAAGGAGAGGTTGGTCAGGCCGCGGGCCTCGGCCCGTGCGTTGCCGGCCGCGACCAGGTTGCTCGCGATGTCGACGCCCAGGACGTTGCCGCCCAGCTCAGCCGCCGGCAACGCGGTGGTTCCATCGCCGCAGCCAAGATCCAAGATCTCGAGTCCCTCGGTGATGCCGATCTTGTTGACGAGCTCCTCTCCGCTCTCTCGCATGCTCTCCGCGATGCGGGTGAAGTCGCCCTTCTCCCATAGTGCCTTGTTCGCATTCATCGTCTTTCCATCCTTGGAGTCGAGTTGATGATCCTATGCGTACCTGCCATGGCTCTACGCGAAAGGCCGCTCTCCGGTTTGAGGAGGCGTCTTTACGCTGCGGCCTTGACGCCGGGGCCGGGGACGGCCTCGGCGTCGCGGGCGCCCACCTGCTCGCCGCATTTCGAGCAGCGCAGCTCGAGGGTCGGCTCCCCGCCGCAATCGCGGTGGCGGACCTGGAGGGGCGGGCCGTCCTCGGCCAGGTAGCGGTCGCCCCACTCGCGGAGCGCCATCAGGACGGGGTAGAGGTCGAGGCCCATCTCGGTGAGCCGGTAGCGGTCCCGCGTCCGCACCTCGTCCTTGTACGGCTCGCGCCGCAGCACGCCTGCCTCGACGAGCCGCCCGAGCCGCTCGGAGAGGAGGGAGCGGGAGATGCCGAGCGCCCTCTGGAAGTCCTCGAACCGCTTGGTGCCATTGAAGGCCTGGCGGAGAATCACCAGGGTCCAGCGGTCGCCCAGCAGGGCGGCCGGCCTGGCGATCGAGCAATTCTGCTCTGCGAGTTCCGCGGCGCGCATCCGGGCCAGCATAGCGAGGCTACGTTCGGAATCCGAACCCTATAGGCTCTGCGTCCAGTTTCTGAACCCAAGAGAAGGACGCGCCATGCCGAAGCTCGATCTGACCATTCCCGCCGATGCCCTCTCGGAAGATGCCCAGGGGGAGCTGGCACGCCAGCTGGGCGCCACGCTCCTGCACTGGGAGGGAGCGCCCGACACCGACTTCTTCCGCTCAATCACCTGGGCACACGTGCACGCCCTCCCCGCTCAGTCGATTCAGACCCCCGATGGCGTCGCAGAGCCCCACGCGGTCATCGAGGTCACGGTCCCGAGCGGTGCGCTCAGCGAGCGGCGCAAGGCCGGCCTGGTCGAAGACGTGACCAAGGTCGTCCTCGAGGCCACCGGCTGGGGAGCTGAGGCCAGCCTGAGAGTCTGGACCCTGATCCACGAGGTAACGGACGGGAACTGGGGCGCTGCGGGCCAGGTTGTCCGCTTCGAGCAGCTTCGCGAGGCCGCCAAGGCGGAGCGCGAGCAGGAGGGCTCCGGCAAGGAGAAGGTGCCGGCCGCGGCGGAGGCGGGTGAGGAAGTCCCGGCATGAGGCAACTCGAGTTCGTCGAGAAGGGGAAACTCGAGTGGCGCGAGGCGCCGGAGGCGAAGGTCGGGGGTGACGGCGAGGCGATCGTCCGACCCGTCGCCCTGGCTACCTGCGACCTCGATGTCGCGTTCGTCCAGGGGTTTGCGCCCATCGCCAACTCCTTCGCGTTCGGCCACGAGTGCGTCGGTGAGGTGACGGAGGTCGGGGACTCGGTGACCTCCGTCAAGCCGGGCGACCTGGTCAGCATCCCGTTTCAGGTCTCCTGCGGGACCTGCGCCGCCTGCCGCGCGGGGCGCTCGGGGAATTGCGAGTCGGTTCCGCGGCTCTCGATGTACGGCCTGCCGGTCGGGCCGCAGACCTACGGCGGCTTCGCGAGCGACGCGGTCAACGTCCCCTACGCCGACGCGATGCTCGTCCCGATTCCGGACGGCGTCTCGCCGACCGCGGTGGCGAGCCTCTCCGACAACATCCCGGACGCCTGGCGGACCGTCGCCGGTCCGCTCGAGAGGGCACCAGGATCGCCGGTCCTGATCGCGATGGGTGCCGGCTCGATCGCGCTCTATTCGATCGCCATCGCGCTGGCTCTGGGCGCCGAGCGCGTGGACGTGGTCGGCGGACGTGAGCGCGATCGCGATCTGGCGCAGAAGCTCGGCGCGAACGTCCTCGATGACGAGTTCCCGGACCGCGCCGGCTTCTATCCGATCACGGTCGACGCGAGCGCCGACCCCGCCGGGATCGCCTGCGCTCTGCGCTCCACGGACGCCGATGGAATCTGCACCAGCATCGGGATCTACTTCCAGCCGACTCCGTTGCCACTGCTCGACATGTTCACCCAGGGCATCACGTTCGTCACCGGCCGGCCGCACGTGCGGAAGCTGATGCCGGAAGTGCTCGATCTGGTGCGTCAGGGCAAGTTCGATCCGGACCCGATGACGGTGAACAAGGTCCCCTGGGACGACGCGGCCGAGGCACTCTCGGACCTGCGCGCGAAGACCGTCGTGTTGCGCGAGGCTGCCGCGTAAGCGGCAACCCGATCGATGTTGGTCAGCCGGGGCTGCCGATGCCGCCGGTGCCGCCGGACGACGAGGCGGCCCCGATCGGCGGCCGCAGCGCGGCGACCTGGGGCTGCAGAAAGAGTTCGCGCATCGCATCCTCTGCCGCGAAGAAGAAGAACGCGCCGACGCCCTGCTTGAGACCCGGACGGACGCAGGCGGCGGCCTGAGCGGGCGAGGTGCTGAGGATCGCCTGCCTCGCGCTGACCTGGGGGCTGTCGGTGAAGGAGATCTCCATCGCCAGGTTGCTCATCACCGGCTTCGCCTTCTTCTTCAGCGGCAGCCGCATGGTCACCTTCCTCTTCTTCTTCTTACCCGGGACCTTGATCTTCTTGGTGATGAACTTGAACGTGTACTGGAAGCGCAGCGCCTTGGCCCGTGCGCCGAAGGCACCGGCGCCACCGTCCGCGCAGGCATCCTGGGTCTGGACGCTCTGCGGGCCTAGCTTGCGGGAGCCGAGTCGCAGGTTCTTCTTGTTCAGATCCTGCGCGATCTGGCCGTAGTTCCAGTCGGCGAAGTTCTGCGGAGCGAGGCCCGTGCGCTTCCCGGCCCCCACGGGATTCGCGGCCACGGTCGAAGCCAGACCCAGATTCCATCCCTTGATTCGCGGGAAGGCTGTCTTGAACTTGCTGTTCCATGGCGGCCTGGTGGGATCCGTCAACCGGCCGGAGTTCCAGTCGTCCTGCTCGAAGTCGGTCATGAGGGCGAAGACGTTGGGGTCGTCGATCCCCGTGAACGCCCACCCGGCCTGGGTCGGGTCGAGGCTCAGGCCGTTCAGGTCGATGATCCGGTTGCAGGGGAAGGTGGCGCGCAGCTGGCTGCTGAGGCCCGCGGCGACAGTGGAGGTCATTGCGGGGAACTGGCCGCTCCCGGTGAAGCGGGTGTTGAGCACGAAGACGTCCTGTGGGCGGACGAACGGGGCGAGCCCCTCGTGGCTGGGGTCCGTGTTGAACTGGGTCCAGGTGTTGACGTTTCCCTGCGTGTTGATCCGGATCAGCATCGTGAATCGGGTCGCGGCCGGGCCATCGGGGGCGAGGCCGTAGGGAGGGGCTGGGCAGGCCAGCGACGCCTTGGCGGCCGAGGCCGGCGCCGCGTCACCTCCCGCGACCAGAAGCAGCGCGAGCAGCCCGGCAGCCGCGATCAGCGAGACAGCGCTGCGAACGCGTCCTGACGCGCTCCCTCGAAGGTTTGTGGCGACTCCTGCCATGTCTGGGACGAGAGCGCCAAGCTAACGGCGCCTCACCCACCAACACGCGAACCTTCTTGCAGTTGTGCAGGTGTTTATGAGAGGCGGGAGTTCGCCAGCCTGCCGAACGCCTCGATGGCCACCCGCAGGTCGTCCTCGCTCGTGTCCTCCTCGCGTGCGTGGCTGACGCCTCCGATGGACGGCGAGAAGATCATCGCGGCGGGCATGCGCCCCGCCATCGAAGCAGCGTCGTGGAGCGCTCCGCTGGGCAGCTCGAAGGCGGTCCCGGTTACCCCTTCGCAGGCATTCCGCGCCGATTCGACCAGTCTCGGGTCGAACGCGATCGGCTCGATCCTCCAGATCAGCTCCTCGGCGGTCTCACAGCCGCGCGCCTGGGCGGAGTCCGAGACCGCTTCGCGGGTCGAGGCGAGCATTCGCGCCAGGGAATCGGCGTCGCGGTGACGGAGGTCCACCTGCATCGAGGCGGTTCCGGCGACCGCGGTGACGATTCCGGGCTCGTAGTCGACGACGCCGACCGTCCCCACACCACCCTCCGCTGTCGCGATCTCCTCCACGCGGAGCGCCGCCGACGCCGCGGCCAGCCCGGCGTCGTGGCGGGCATCCATCGGGGTCGTGCCGGCGTGCGCGGCCCGGCCATGGATCACGAAACGATGACGCTCGACCCCGGCGCAGCCGCTCACCGCGGCCGCCTTGATCCCCTCGGTCTCAAGCACCGGCCCCTGCTCGATGTGCAGCTCGAGGTATGCGCCGAGCCTCTCCAAGCGCGAGCTGCACTCCAACACCCGCTCCAGCTCGACACCGTTCTCGGCCAGGACACCGGGGGCGCGCAGGCCATCGGCGTCGCGGGCGTTCACGAGCTCGGCGGGATCGAGGGTGCCCGCCGCCGCCGAGCTGCCGAACAGGCTTCGCCCGAAGCGCGCGCCTTCCTCGTCGGCCCAGTCCACCAGCGCGAGGGTCCGGGGCGGCTGGCGGCCCGTGGCCGTCCAGGCGCGCAACACCCCCAAACCTCCCATCACGCCGAGGGCGCCGTCCAGCCAGCCACCGCTCGGGACGGAGTCGACATGGGAACCGACGGCGAGGGCCGGCTCGGAGTCGCCCGCGAGATAGGCCCAGGCGTTGCCGGCTTCGTCGACCTCGGGCTGTAGCCCGATCTCGGCGAGCAGCTCCCGCAGGTACTCCCGGGCCGCTCGCCAGCCCCCTCCCCAGCACAGGCGCTCCGCTCCGTTCTCGTCGCCCGTTCGTTTCTGCAGCTCGCGCAGGTCGGCGATCACGCGCTCCGCGTCGATCCTGGGATTAGCCAATCCGCTCCCTCCGCAGCGCCTGGCTCAGGCAATGAGGGCCGCCGCCACCGAGCGTGAACATGGAGAGATCGAGCTCGATCACGTCGAGGCCGCGGGAGCGGAGCGCGGCATTCAGCTCCGCCGCCCCGGCGGCCGAGATCACCCGGTCGCCGCCCAGAGAGATCGCGTTGACGCCCAACGTGAAGGCCTGCTCGGCGCTCACGTGGATCAGGTCGAATCCCTTGCTGCGCAGCCACTCGACGGCTTCGTTCGGCAGCACCTCGGAGCAGACCGCCGCCAGGTGCTCACCCAGCACGGCGACCAGCACGTCGATGTGCACATAGCGCTCCGGGAACGGCTGGACGCGAGCCTCCCAGCCGTCCTCGCGATACCAGGCCGCCAGCTGGCTGGCGGCGACCTCCTGGGTCCGGCTCTCGCCGGTCCCGATCAGCACCGCTCCGGGCTCCACGATCATCACGTCCCCGCCCTCGAGCGATCCCGCGGTGATCATTCCGCGGATCGGGATCTCGGCTCGCTGGTGGAACCGGATCACGGGCGCATACTCTCCGCGCCGCCACCACTGCGCGGGCTGGGTGACCACCGTGCCGTGGGGGCCCATCGTGCTCGAGTCGCGGGTGAAGACGCCGTAGGGCAGCGCCGGCTCGGGCTCCAGGAAGTGGCAGCGGACGCCCGCATCCTCGTAGGCGGCGACCAGGCCGGCATGCTGCGCGGCCACCGCCTCGGGGTCGAAGCGATGCCCGGCCTCCAGGGTGGCGCGGGTGATCGCGCTGGTCTCGCGCCAGCGGAAGCTGTCCGGCGGGCAGAGCAGTACGTCGAGCAGCCGCCCATATTCCGAGTCGACCCCCCAGGCGGGCTCGGCGCTCATTCGGTCACCACCCGGATCGTTTGCAGGGAGCGGTCGCTCGCTCCGCGAACCAGGCCGCCGTGGGCGAGCGAGTCGGCGATGTACGTGATGGTCGGGCCCGTGAGACGCTCGCCCGGAAGCACGTTCGGGACGCCGGGCGGATAGGCGGCGAGCGACTCCGCCGCGATGCGGCCCTCCGCAGCATCGAACGGGACCACTTCCTGCGGTCCGAGGAAGGCGTCGCGCGGGGCGAGCTCGAGCGGCCCCCAGGGCGGGGGTTCGGCGAAGGCCCGGCGCTCCTCGACATCAGCGGGGCCGATCTGCTCGACCGCGTGCCGAAGCGCCTCGACCAACCGCTCCAAAGGCGCGGTCGGCGTCTCGCCTATTCCGGAGACAGCCACGATCACGTTCTCCGAGTAGAGCTCGAGGACGACGTCGTCGCGCTCGCGCATCAGATGGGCGATCCGATGGCCGGTCGCGCCGGTCCCCCGGACGTCGATCGAGAGGCGAAGCGGGTCCCAGGCCGCGACGCTCGTCCGTCCCGCGAGCCGCTCGTCGAGAACATCCAGGCCGGGTATCTCGCGGATCTGGTCGCGTGTCCTCGCTAGCGACTCCAGCGTCCCGGAGAGGAGCTCCTCCCCGCGAGTGGCGGCGAACCGGCGAGCGGAGTCCAGGGAGGCGGTCAGCAGCGCATTGGGGCTAGTGGATTCGACCAGCGTCACGGACCGGTCGATGATGTCCTTGTCCACCTGGCCCCCCTTACCCAGGTGGAGGATGGCCGACTGAGTGAGGCTGCCGACGATCTTGTGCGTGCTGGAGAGCACCAGGTCGGCCCCGCTGCGGAGCGCGCCCGCCGGCAGATCCGGGTGGAAGTAGAGATGGGATCCCCAGGCCTCGTCGACGACGAGCGGGACACCGCGGGCGTGGGCGACCTCGGCGAGCTCCTCGATCCGGGCGACCGCGCCGAAGTAGGTGGGGGAGACCAGCATCGCCGCGACGGCCTCCGGCTCGGACTCGAGCGCCGCGTCGAGGGCCTCAGGGGTGACGCAGTGCGCGATGCCGAGCTCCTGGTCGATCTCCGGGGCGACGAAGGTCGGCCGCAGGCCGGAGAGCACGAGGCCGTCGATGATCGAGGAGTGGACGTTGCGCTGGACGACGACCCGTCCGCGGTGTGGCGGCCCGGTGGCGAGCTTGCCCGTCGCATGGGCGAGGGTCATGCAGATCGCATGGTTTCCGCCCGATGCTCCGTTGACCAGGAACCAGCTCCGCTGGGCCCCCCAGGCATCCGCGGCGAGACGCTGTGCCTGCTGGAAGGGCGTCGGCTCGGGGCCGACGTCGATGCCCTCGATGCTCGGCGGGACGTCGTGAAGGACCGCAGCCTCCCCGAGGGCCTCGATCAGCCCCGGGTCCGCTTCGGTCCCCTTGTGCCCAGGGATGTGGAAGCGACCCGGGTCGCGCGCCACGTAGGCAACGACTGCGTCGAGGTAGGGGGCTTCGGTCTGGTCGGCCACTCTCTACGCCCCGTGCGGCGGCTCGCCGCCCGTGTAGCGCGAGTACGGGTACCACCACTCCTTCGGGGCGACCTCGCTCTCGATGTGGACGTGCTTGGTCTCCTGGAACGCCTCCAGCCCTTCGCGGCCGAGCTCCCGGCCGAGCCCGGACTGCTTGAAGCCGCCGAACGGCCCCGCGTCGTTGTCGGTCAGCGGGTCGTTGAACCAGACCGTCCCGGCCTTCACCTCCCGCATGCATCGCAGGATCGTCTTGAAGTCCTCGGTGTAGATGTTCGCGCCGAGGCCATAGGGCGTCGAGTTGGCCAGCTCGATCGCCTCGTCGAGGCTCCCCACCCGCACCAGCGGCGCGACCGGACCGAAGGTCTCCTCACGCAGCAGGTCCGTCTCAGCGGTCGCCCCGGTCACCACCGCGGGGGCGAAGAAGTGGCCGCGCTCGTGACCCGCACCGTCGCCGCCCACCACGACCTCGGCGCCCGCGCTTACTGCGGCCTTCACCTGGTCGGCGACCTTCTGTCGCTGTGCGGCGGAGACCATCGGCCCGATGTCGGTATCGCTCTCCATCGGGTCCCCGATCACCAGGCTCTTGGTGTAGTCGACGAACGCGGTGAGGTAGTCGTCGTAGACGTCGTCCAGTACGTAGAAACGCTCGGCGGAGGTGCAGACCTGTCCGGAGTTGAGGAAAGCCGCCCAGGCGCCGCCCTTGGCAGCTACGTCGATCCGATCCGCCACGTCGGAGCAGACGATGAAGGGGTCCTTGCCGCCCATCTCGAGGTTGACGCGGGCCACCCGGTCGACGCAGGCCCGGGCGACCTTCTTGCCGGTCGCCACCGATCCTGTGAAGGCGACCCCGTCGACCCGTGAGTCGCTCGCGATCGCCTCGCCGACGGGGGGGCCACCCGCGATCAGGTTGACGACGCCCGGCGGCAGGTGATCGAGGCAAGGTGCCAGCATCAGCGTCGAGAGCGGCGTCAGCTCCGATGGCTTGGCGACCAGCGCATTGCCTGCGGCGAGCGCCGGCGCCATCTTCCAGGCGAGCAGGAGCAGCGGGTAGTTCCACGGGACGATGCACCCGATCACGCCCAGGGGCTCCTTGATGACCAGCGAGAGCTGGCTCGACTCGATCGAAGGGATCACCCGGCCGGCGGAGTCGCGGCCGATCTCTGCGTAGTAGTCGAAGCAGGCGGCGGCCCAGCCGACCTCGTCGGAGTTCCCGACGAGGGGCTTGCCGCCCTCCAGGGTCATCACCTCGGCGAGCTCGTCGGTACGTGCACGCAGGCGGGTCGCCACCTCGCGCAGGAGCTCGCCCCGGTCGACCGCCGGCGTCATGGCCCAGTCGCGGGAGGCATTCCGCGCTGCGGCGATCGCGGTGTCGACCTGGTCATCGTCGGCGCTTCCAGCCGACGCGATCACCTCTTCGGTGAACGGATTCTCGACTTCGAGGAGGAGTCCGTTCCCCCCCACCTGCTCACCGTTGACGAGCAGACGAGTCTCGAAATCAGCCACAACCCGATCGTATTGGTGCGCTGCGCCGGGCGATCAGCGCCTGGGGCCGACACCTGCCGGTGGCGGACCCACGGCTTCGCCATGAGGTCGCGGCCACGAGCGGCCGCCCCACATAAGTCGCTCCGGCCTTTGGCCTCCGCTCCAAAGTGGAGCGGCCTGGTGGCCGCTTTGGCAAGGCGGGGTAGGACGGCCAGGGGGAGAAGGAAACCGGCCGCCCTATCCGCCCGCCTGCGCCGAGGCTGAAACCCGGCGGAGGCGAGGCATCTGAATATGTGGGCGGGCGCCGGAGTAGGGGGTCTCCGCACGCCCGCCCGCTGCCTCGACTCAGAAGGCGCGTACCCCAGCCTGCGCGTGCCTAAACCTGCATATCAATCAACGTTTTTTCGCCGCGACCGCTCGTTGCAACTGGCTCTTGTTCATGCCCGAGCGGCCATCGACCCGCAGGTGCTTGGCCTGGTTGTAGAGCTGCTCCTTGGTCTGACCCTTCGCCCGGTTGGTGCCCGATCTCCGGCCGCCACGCTGCTGGGGCGAGGCGCCACTGGTCGAGCTGCGCGAGCGGGTCCGTGACTCGCCCGAGCGCGCCCGGTTCTTGTTGACCGTGCGAGCGGCCAACTCGCGCGCACGCGACGCCGAGGCTCCGCCGCCGCGCGCACTGCGCTTGATCTTGTCGTATTGCCTGGCACGCTTCGTGCCCTTCTTGACACCACGGGGTGGCATTCGAATCACTCCTTGACTGTGTCTTGGATCGGTCAGCCCTGGGTACCCGCGCTGCGTCGCGCAAAACGAGGTTTCTGATCGTCCCTAAGGTGGGTAGCTAGGCTAGGTGGGCGGCCCGACCTCGGCACCCCACAGGGGCGAGATGGCCACGGATGCCGAGGCGCCGATGATTGAGCGACTTGCTCAGGCTGACATCCAAATGAATTCGACGCCCTCTCCCGGACCAGAGGAGCAGCTGCTGGGTGAACGTCGCCTGCTCGAGCGGTACTCGAAGGACCACTCGCCAACGGTCCGCGAAGAGCTGGTCGACCGCTTCATGCCCCTCGCCAGGCGGCTCGCCGCCCGCTACGCCGGCGGCGCGGAGCCATTCGACGACCTCGTCCAGGTGGCGAGCGTCGGGCTCGTCAAGGCACTCGATCGCTTCGACCCGGAGCGTGGCACCGCCTTCTCGACCTTCGCCGTGCCGACGATCCTCGGCGAGCTCAAGCGACACTTCCGCGACCGGGGCTGGTCGGTCCATGTCCCGCGCGACGTCCAGGAGCGGATTCTCAAGGTCGAGCGGGCGATGGCCGAACTGCCGGCCAAACTCGGGCACTCGCCGACGATCCAGGAGATCGGGGCACGCATCGGGGCCACGGACGAAGAGGTCCTGGAGGCCATGCACGCCTCGCAGGGACACCACGCCGTTTCCCTGGACGCGACCTCGACCATGGGTGATGGCGACGAGCCCGGGCCGCTGCGCGACCGAATCGGAAGCGAGGATCTCTCCTTTGAGACCGTCGAGTACGGCGAGGCCATCGGACCAGTGCTGCAGGAGATCTCTGAGCGCGACCGCAAGGTGCTCCACCTGCGGTTCGTGGAGGACATGACCCAGAGCGAGATCGCCGATCGGGTCGGCGTCTCCCAGATGCACGTCTCGCGGATCCTGCGGGCCACGGTGGAGAAGCTGCGGCAGCGAATCCCCAATGAAGAGCTCTAGCTAGCGGATACCTCGAAGACCAGGAACTCCGCCGCCTCTCCGTCGGGCGTCTCGCCCTTGGCGACCTCCATCGTGCTCGCCAAGTTGGTCAGCGAGCCCGCGCCCGGCACATTCATCTCGGCCATCAGGCGCTCTCCCGCTCCCTCGACCAGCGGACCGACACGGACGTCGAGCGTGCCGTCGCCGTCCTTGATGAAGATCCCCACACGGCCGTCGTAGAAGTCTCCCTCGCCTGAGGCCGAGACCGCATCCCCGAGGAGGACGGTGTCGGCTAGCCGGTCCACTGAGAACTCGGCACGAGCCGCCAGGGCGCCCATCACGCGGGCGAGCACCGGCCTCACCGTCGCGCCCGGTATCAGCGCCATGGCAAGCTCGCTGGGGGCCTCGACAGGCGTTCCGTTGTTGCCGGTCTCCGGAGGGACATAGCTGAAGCGGATCGTCGTGCTGCTGCCCCTGCCGGCTCCACCGCTGATCTCGAAGCCGTCCGAGAGGGCCGCGATCAGGGGGAGCCCGAGCCCGAGCGATGGCTCGCCCTCGTGCGCGCGGGGGTGGAAGCCGTGTCCCTCGTCGGCGACCCTGACCTCGAGCCCGTTCTGGTGCGGAACGGCGCTCACGTGAAGGGGACCGGCTTCGTCCTCGTAGGCGTGCAGGACGACGTTGTTGCACGCCTCGGTGATCACGGTCTTCAGGTCGGCTACCCGGGAGCCGGGGAGGCCGAGCGCCTCGCCAAGTCCGGCGATCGCCTGGCGAACCACCATCACGTTCTCGGCGGTGGCGGGAAGGGTGAGCTCGAATCCGCCCTGTGTCATGCCGGCGACTTCCCGGAGTCCTTCGTCACCTCCGAGAAGGCCTCCTCCCTGTGCGCGTGCACGGGCAGTTCTGCCCGAAGGCCGGTCACCTCGAGCACGCGCTTCACCGCATCCGCTCCGTTCGCCTGGAACACGGCAAAGCCGGTATCGGCCTCGCTTGCATGTCGGCGCGCATCGAGGATCACGCCGAGGATGGACGAGTCGATGAACGTCGCGGGGGAAAGGTCAACGACCGTGGGGGCGCCCTGATCCAGCAATGCGTCGAGCCGCCGCCGGAGAATCGGCGCGGTGCTCAGGTCATGCTCGCCAGAAATGGTCAACACCGCTACTCCTGCTTCGGTCCGATCGAGCGCAAGCTCCCCCGTCCGCACACCGGCGAAACTACCTCAATTTGAGGCCCCTCAAACCTCCTGCTCAGGACGCACGGATGCCATTCGCTCGGCGTGGCGCTGCTGCCAGAGCACAAAGGAGATCGCGGCGACCACGAGCGCGAACAGCATCGTCGCAAGAACATTGACCTGCACCGGGATGCCCCTCAAGTGCGCCCCGAAGACGTAGATCGGAAAGGTCTCGGTTGTGCCCTTGTTGAAGTCGGAGACGATGAAGTCGTCCACCGAGAGGGCGAAGGCGAGTAGTGCCGCCGCGAGGATTCCGGGGCGCAGCAGCGGCAGGGTGACGTACCTGAAGGTCTCGATAGGGGTCGCCCCAAGGTCCGCGGCGGCATCCTCAATGCTGCGGTCGAAGCCGATCAGCCGCGAGCGAACGACGACCACCACGAAGCTGATGCAGAACATGATGTGGGCGATCAGCAAGCTGGTGAAGCCGAGCGCCACGCCGTAGATCAGGAACAGCGAGAGCAGCGATGCCCCCATCACGATCTCGGGCGTGGCCATCGGGAGGACGAGCAACAGATTCGCTGCACCTCGCCCATGGAACCTATATCGGACGAGCGCGATCGCCATCAGGGTCCCGATGATCGTTGAAAGGAGCGTCGCCAGCGCCGCAAGCCGGAAGGACGTGAAGAGGGCGGTGTTCAGGTCCGGTATCGAGAAAGCGTGCTCCCAGTACTTGAGTGTGAATCCGTTATTGATCGCAAAGGCGAGATGGTCCCTGTTCTCGGAGGCGTCGGCGAACGAGAAGACCGCGATCACCGCGATCGGGATGAGCATGTAGGCAAGCGCGAAGCCCGTGTAGATCTTGAACCCGTTCCGCCTCACCCACGCCCAGGCCGCCCGGATTGCCCGGATCGGGCCTGCGGAAATAGCCGGCCTCGCTGTGGCCGTCGCAGACTCCATCCTATCTCGCCTCTTCCTCGCTGCCAGTGAACGCCTCGGTCCCCGCCATCCGGATGTAGATGAACACGATGGTGAGGACCGCCGCCATCATCAGGAAGGAGAGCGCCGCGGCATGGGGATAGTCGCTCTGCTCCAAGTAGGTGGACTGGATCTTGTTGCCGATCATGGTGTTGTTTGCGCCGCCCAGGAACTCCGCGTTGATGTAGTCGCCGGACGCCGGAATGAAGGTCAGCAATACACCCGCGATGACGCCGGGCATGGTCAGGGGCAAGGTGACTCGAAGAAAGGCCTGTCTCGCTGAGGCGTAGAGGTCCTTGCCCGCCTCGATCAGGCTCGTGTCGATCCGCTCCAGGCTGGCGTAGATCGGCAGGATCATGAAGGGAAGGAAGTTGTAGGTGAGGCCGGCGATGACGGCGCCGGAGGTGGCTAGCAGACGGCCGTCGTCGGGGATGATCTGGAGCGACTTGAGCATGCCCACGATCGGGCTGTCGTCGGCGAGGATCGTCTCCCAGGCGACCGTCCTGATCAGGTAGGTCGTGAAGAAGGGCGCGATCACTGCGAATAGCAGCGGAAGGCGCCAGCGCGGATTGACTTTGAGCGCGATCGCGTACGCCAATGGGTAGGCGATCAAGAGAGCGATGATCGTCGCCGTTCCCGCGTAGAAGAAGGTGCGCACGATCTGCTCGCCGCGGCCCGCCAGCGCATCCGAGTAATTGGAGAACGCCCAGCTGAACGTGAAGCCCTCCGGCGTGTTGGGGACACCGGAGCGCAGCGACATCTCCCCCATGAAGTACATGGGGACGACGAAGAAGACGACCAGCCAGATCACCCCGGGCGCGAGCAGGCCGTAGGGGAGCAGGCGCCGGCGGAGGGTCTTGGCAGAGCGTCCCTTATCGGTCATCTCGTTGTTCCTCCGCCGGCGCATATGCGAGGGCGCGCGCCAGCGCGACCCGCTTCGTCATCAGCCGGAGACCACCTCCTGGAAGGCAGCCTCGACCTCGGCGATGTCCTCCGGACTACCCGGCGGGAGTGGATCCGCGGAGCATGGGGCGATCTCCTGCTCGGTCGGGAAGATCTTCGGGTCGTTCGCGACCTCCGGATCCTCCTTTTGGAGAATTGGCCGGACGCCGTTGACCGGCGTCACGTACTGGACGTAATCCGTGATCTTGGCCGCGTTCTGGGGCGTGTACGCGAAATTCAGGAACGCGAGCGCCGCCGGTGTATTCGGGGCCCCGACCGGGATCACCGCCTGGTCGAAGAACAGGTCGCAGCCGTCGGTCGGCCTGCGCCACTCGGCGTTCTTGTTCCCGATCAGGGAGCCGTCCCCGGACCAGCCGATCGCCGCGACGATGTTCCCGCTGGTCAGGTCCTCGGTGTACTCGTTGCCTGTGAACTGGCGGATCTGTCCCGAATCCCGCGCCTGGCGGAGCTTGTCGATCGCCGCGAGCCAGTCGTCCTTGGTCGCGTCATCCACATTGATCCCCTCGCTCTGGAGGACGAGTGGGACCGTGTCCGTCATCTCGGTCAGCATCGTGACCTTGCCCTTGTACTTCGGGTTGAACAGGTCGGCGACAGAATGGATCTCCGGTGCCTTGGACGTGTCGACCCAGATGCCGGTCTGGCCGCCCTGCCAGGGAATCGAGTACTTGCGGCCAGGGTCCTCCGTTGATTTCTCGAACTGGGGCAGGATGTTCTGGAACACGGTGGGCAGGTCGCTGTGGTTGATCTGCTGCAGGTAGCCGAGGTCCCACATCCGCTTCGCCATCCAATCGGTGACGACGAAGAGGCTGCGGCCGCCCGAGCTGCCCTGATCCAGCTGGGGCTTCAGCTTGTTGAAGAAGGTGTTGTTGTCGTTGACGTCTTCCTTGTAGGTGGTATTTACGCCGGACTGCTGGTCGAACTGGGCGACGGTCCCGTCCGGGCCCGGGTCGACGTAGCCCGGCCAGTTCGAGATCAGAACCGAGCCGCTCGCGGGCCCGCCTTTGGCGACGGTTATGTCGCCCGAATTGCCGCCGCCGACATTGTCGCCGCCGCCCCCGCAGGCGGCGAGGACGACCGCGGTCGCCAGCGCCCCGCCCGCGGCGACGATTGAGCGCAATCTCGTCTTGCTCCCCACGTTTCCCTCCTTGTCTGGCTCGTTCAAGCCGTCTCCGCCGTCCTCTGGGTCGGGACTGCGCCATTTGATTTGGACTCCCGGACCACGTGCATGTGCTCCGGAGCCCAGGAAAGCTTCACCTTTGCGCCGCCTCCCGGAAGTCTTTGTCGCTCCGCCTCGTCGGCGTTCGGCACCAGAACGGTCATCCGCACGTCGCCCGGCAGCTGTACGATCAGCTGAGTCGAGGTCCCCAGGTAGATGGAGCTCTCAACCAGGCCCTCGACGCTGGGCTCCCCGCCATCCACAGAGTCGATCGCGAGCTTCTCGGGGCGCACCACGGCGTGGCAGCGCTCGCCGGGCTGGAAGCCGTTGACGTCCGTGCTCACCTGGACCCCGCTGTCGAGCTCGACTTCGCCCTGATCGCCGCTCTTGCGCACCGTGCCGGGCATCAGATTGGAGACGCCGATGAACCCGGCGACGAAGGTCGTCGTGGGACGGTCGTACACCTCCTCCGGATCGCCGATCTGCTCGATCCGGCCGCTGGTTCATCACCGCGATCCGGTCCGACATCGTCAGCGCTTCCTCCTGGTCGTGGGTGACGTAGACGAAGGTGATCCCGACCTCGCGCTGGATCTTCTTGAGCTCGACCTGGAGGCCCTTGCGGAGCTTCAGGTCGAGCGCACCGAGGGGCTCGTCGAGCAGCAGGACCCGGGGCAGGTTGACCAACGCGCGAGCGAGGGCGACGCGCTGCTGCATCCCACCGGAGAGCTGGGAAGGCTTGCGGTTCGCCTCCGCAGCAAGCCCGACGCGCTCGAGCTCCTCGCGAACCCGGCGCTCGATCTCGCTCTTCTCGGCGCCCTTCCGCTTCAGCCCGAAGGCGACGTTCTCCTTGACGCTCAGGTGCGGAAAGAGCGCGTAGCTCTGGAAGACCGTGTTGGTCGGCCGCTTGTGGGGCGGGATCCCCAGCATGTCCTTGTCGTCGATGGCCAGGCGGCCGTCGGTGACATCCTCGAAGCCGGCGATCATCCGGAGGGTCGTCGTCTTACCGCAGCCGCTAGGGCCGAGCATCGTGAAGAACTCGCCCTCCGCGATGTCGAGGTCGATCGCGTTGACCGCGGTCAGCTCGCCGAAGCGCTTGGTGACGGAGTCGAGGACTACGCAGGGGCGGCTGCTGCGTAGTGGCGTCTCGCATCAAGGCCGGACGACCAGCACGGGAATCTCGGAGAGCTGGACGAGCTTGTACGGGGTGGCCCCGATGATCGCTCCCTTCAGCGGGCTCTCGCCGTGGCTACCCACGACGATCATGCGAGCGTCGTGCTTCTCGGCGGCATTGATCAGCGCCTCGTGCGGGTGCTCGTTGACCATCTCGACCTTGGCGTCGACCTTGGCCGCCTTGGCCATCTCGACCGCCTCCTGGGTCACCTGCTCACCGAACTCCTCGACCGCCCTGCGCTGCTCGGGAACCTCGCCGCCGCCGTAGCCGCCGGGGGCGGCGGCGAAGACGATCACGATGCTGTCGCCGAGCGCCTTGGCGAAGTCGAACGCCTGGTTCAAGGCCGACTTCGAGGAGTCGAGTCCGTCGTAGCCGATGACTATCTCGCTCATCGTCTCCTCCTCCTCAGTCCGACATCACGGACGCTTCGCCTTTGACAGTTCCCTCGAGGATCCCGGGGTCGGCCGTCTCCCACTTGCGCTTGAAGAACTTCGGGTAGGCGAGGTTGGCAAACACCAATACGACGACGCCGATGAGCAACCCCCCTACGCCGATCGCGACCGGAGTGCCCACTCCCAAGAAGCCACCCGAGTAGTTGACGTCGGTGCTCGTCGTCTTGTAGTCGAGGAAGGCCTTGACGAAGATGAACGTCAGCATCGCCCCGCCCAGGAAGGGCGCCACCCCCACCAAGATGAAGTTCTTCAGGCTCTTGAAGATCTCCTTGCGGTAGTAGACGCAGCAGGCGAAGCCGGTCAGGCCGTAATAGAAGGCGATCCCGAAGCCGATCCCGGTGATCGAGTCGTCTGAGCACGTTCTGGCTGACGTTGATGATGACCAGTGTCCAGATCAGCGACACGGCCCCCATCACGATCGTCGAGACGTCGGGCGTCAGATACCGCGGGTGGATCCGCCCGAAGATCTTGGGGATCGAGCCGAAGCGGGCCATCGACAGCGTGGTCCTGGCGGTCGGCAGGATGGTCGTCTGCGTCGATGCCGAGGCCGAGGTGAGCACGGCGATGATCAGGATCTTGTCGAGCGGTGACCCGAGGACAGGCCCGCCGAGGGCGCTGAGCACGTCGTCTCCGTGGTGCTTCAGGAACGTCGTGCCGGCGTAGGCCTGGGCCGCTGTGGCCACCACCACGTAGATCAAGACGAGCAGGATCGTGCTCATGACTGCGGCTCGCCCTGGCCCGTTGGCGCTGTCCCTGGATTCCTCATTGACGCAGACGCCGCTGTCCCAGCCCCAGTAGATGAAGATTCCGAGGAGGACTCCGTCGACCAAGGCTGTGGTCCCTCCATGGAGGGTGAAGGGCGTTGAACCAGTCCGCCTGGACATGGAAGCCGCCCGGGTCGCCGAAGTAGACCTTGGCGAGCGCGACCGCGGCGAACACGCCCGAGAGCCGCGATCTCCGCCGCCAGCAGGAAGTACTGTGTCCGCGCTGAGAGCTCGATGCCGACCCAGCAGATCCAGGTCATCACGATGATCCAGATCGCGGCGCGATGCTGACGTCGAGAAGGTGGTTGGCGGCCGCATCGAGGCCGAAGAGCAGGAACGTGTAGACACCCGCGATGTAGGCGAGGGCCGCCATCACGATACATCGGTGACGACGATCGCCCAGCCCGTCAGCCAGCCGAGCCGCGGGCCCATCGCTCTCGTCACCCAGGTGAAGCTGGTGCCGCAGTCCGGGTCCGCTCTGTTCAGTAGTAGTAGGCGGCGGCGATCAGCAGCATCGGGATGAAGGAGACGATCATCACCGCCGGCGCGTGGAACCCCATCCCCCCGACCGCGACTACGAACCCGAGCGTTGCAGCGAGGCTGTATCCGGCGCGGTCGACGCCACGCCGATCACCAGGTTGGACACCCAGCCGAGCGCTCCGGTCTTCAGACCCTTGTCACCCGCTGCTGGCCTTGCGGGTCGCCTCGGCTGCGATCGAAGCGCTCTCCATCCATCTCCTTCCCTAGCGGGCCCAGATGCGACCCGATTGGCCACCGCGGTGGCGCGAGCCTAGGTAACGCGCCAGATCGTCGCAAGTGGCGAAAGCCCTAAAAGCGGGGTCCGCCCGTTGTACGACTTGTACAACCGGCCTCAAGCGCTGATTTCACACAATTCCGCTTGTAGGGCCGAGCGGCTGGGGGTAGCGTTGTACGGTGAGGCTAGAGAGAAGAGGAGGAGTGAATGGCGGCAGCTACGAGCGCCACGCAAACGGCCAAGGCTGAGGCAAATGCACTCCAGGAGCAGGCACAACGCCATCTCTGGATGCACTTCACGCGGATGGGCTCCTTCGACGCCGAGCATGAGGTGCCGATCATCGTGCGCGGCGAGGGCTGCTACGTCTGGGACGAGCACGGCAACCGCTACCTCGACGGGCTCTCGGCGCTCTTCTGCGTCAACTCCGGGCACGGCCGGACGGAGCTGGGCGACGCGATGGCGGCACAGGTCCGCGAGCTCGACTTCATCACGGTCTGGAGCTACGCCCACCCGCGTGCGATCGAGCTGGCGACCCGGATCGCCTCGCTGACGCCGGGCGACCTGAACCGGGTCTTCTTCACCAACAGCGGCTCCGAGGCGGTCGAGTCGGCGATCAAGCTGTCGCGGAGCTATCACCGCGCCAGGGGCAACGGGCAGAAGACGAAGCTGATCGCCCGCGAGATCGCCTACCACGGCACCACCCTCGGAGCCCTCAGCGCCACCGGCATCACCGGCGCTGCGCAGCCAACTTCGAGCCCCTCGCGCCGGGCGGCATCCACGTTCCCAACACGAACAGCTACCGCTGGCCCGCCGGACCGCGACCCGCTCTGGGCGGCGGACCAGATCGAGGAGCGCGATCGTCTTCGAGGGACCGGAGACGGTCGCCGCCGTGATCCTCGAGCCGCTGCAGAACGCCGGCGGCTGCATCCCTCCCCAGGACGGCTACTTCCAGCGGGTCCGGGAGATCTGCGACCGCTACGACGTCCTCTGATGGTCTCGGACGAGGTGATCTGTGCCTGGGGTCGGCTCGGCCACTACTTCGGCTGTCAGCGCTACGGCTACCAGCCGGACATCGTCACCGTCGCCAAGGCGCTCACCTCCGCCTACGTCCCGATGGGCGGCATGATCGTCTCGGACCGGGTCTTCGAGCCCTACTCGGAGGGCACCGCGATGTTCTCGCACGGCTCGACCTTCGCCGGGCACCCCGTCGCGGCGGCGACCGCGATGGCCAACCTCGACGTCTTCGAGCGCGAGGACCTCTGCGGGCACGTCCGCGCGAAGGAGGGCGAGTTCCGCGAGGCGCTCGAGTCGCTCTACGACATCCCGATCGTCGGCGACGTGCGGGGCGACGGCTTCTTCTACGCGATCGAGCTGGTCAAGGACAAGGAGACCAAGGAGTCGCTCGAGGACGAGGAGTCGGAGGACTGCTGCGCGGTTATCTGTCGGGCGAGCTCTACAGGCGCGGGCTGATCTGCCGGGCCGACGACCGGGGAGACCCCGTCGTCCAGCTCTCGCCGCCGCTGATCGCCGACACCGAGCAGTTCGAGGAGATCGTGGACGTCCTGCGCCCGGTGTTGGAGGAGGCATCGCGACGCGTGGGTCATCCTTCAAAGCAGGGGACCGCCCGGAGAACGCGCCGGGCGCCCTGATGCTCACCGTCGAGAGCCTCACCTCCGAGCTCGACCTGAAGGTCCTGGCGGGCGGAGACGAGGCGCCCGAGCGGGAGATTCGCTGGGTCCACATCACCGAGCTGCTGGATCCCGCACCGTGGCTCTCGGGCGGTGAGCTCCTGCTGACCACCGGGATCCCACTCGAGAACGCGGAGAAGCAGCGGGCGTTCATTCGCCGGCTCGCCGATGCCGGGGTTGCGGGCCTCGGCTTCGGCACCGGCTTCGACCATGCGAAGGTCCCGAAGGCGCTCCTGGCGGAGGCGAATGCGATCGGTTTCCCGGTCTTCGAGGTCCCCTACGAGACGCCGTTCATCGCGATAACGGAGGCGGCCTTCAGCAGGCTCGTGAACGAGCAGTACGACGTTCTCTCTCGCGGCATCGCGGTCAACGAGCGGCTCGAGCGGCTCGTCCTGCAGGGAGGCGGCCTGCACGAGGTCGCCCGCGAGATCGCCGCCGCCGTCGGCGGCAGCTCGGTCGTCCTGGACGCCCGCGGAGAGGTGCTGGCCAGCGGGGGTCGCCGGCTCCCCGAGTATCTGCTCGACGCCGTTCGCGCCGAGGTCCAGCCGCGCGGCAACGCCGCCGCGCCCTTCGTCCCCAGTCAGCCCGATCTGCGCGGCCGGGCCCTGGCACACCCGGTTTCGCCGCGCGCCGGGTCCGCCGAGGCCTGGCTGGTCGTGGTGCGGCGCTCCGGGGAGCTCGGGGACTTCGAGCGCCTCTGCGTGCAGCAGGCAGCGATCGTCGTGGCGCTCGAGCTGATGCGTGAGCGGGTGGCCCGGGAAACGGAGCGCCGCCTCTCCGGTGAGGTCCTGGCGGCGACCTTGTCGGGGCGGCTGGCGCCCGACGACATTCGCGACCGGCTCGCGCCGTTCGGCGTCGGCGAGCGGGCGGTGGTGCTGGCCTTCCAGCTCGATGACGCCGCGGCGGCCGAGGCCACCCTCGCCGAGCATCTCTCGGGCCAGGGCCGCGCGGCCTTGGTCGCGCCGCACCCAGCGGGGCGCCGCGAGCTCCTCTGCGCGGTGGTCGATGGTGCGAAGGGCGACCCTCTCCAGCTGGCGAGCGAGGCACGTGTGGCCCTGGAGGCCTCGCACGGCCCCACGCGCGCCGCTGCCAGCCGCTCACTGCCCAGCGAGCGTGTGCGCCACTCCTTCCACGAGGCGCGCTGCGCCCTCGAGGCGACCGGCTTCGCCAACGGCGCCGCTCCCGAGGTGGCCTCGCACCGCGACCTCGGCGCGTTCACGCTTCTGCTCTCGGTGCAGGACGGCGAGGCGCTGCGCCTCTATTGCGAGAGCGTCCTCGGACCCATCGAGGATTCCGACGAGCGCTATGCCGGGGAGCTGCTGCGATCCCTCGAGGCCTACATCGACCGTAACGGGCACTGGGAGCGCGCGGCAAGCGACTGCTACTGCCACCGGCATACGCTCCGCTACCGGATCAAGCGCATCGAGGAGCTCACCGGGCGGGATCTGAGCCGCGCCAACGACCGCGTCGAGCTCTGGCTGGCATTGCGTGCGAAGGAGCTGATCGCGTGAGGGTCGCCGTGCTGGGAGCCGGCGGGACGATAGCCCCGGCGATCGTCCGCGACCTTGCCTCCTCGGAGGAGGTGACCGCGCTACGGCTCCTCGACCTGGACCTGCGCCGCGCCGAGGCCGTGGCGGTGGAGCACGGAGGCGGCAAGGCCCAGGCGCGCCAGGCCGATGCGACCGGCGACCTCGCCGAGCAGCTCGACGGCATGGAGGTCATGGTCAACTCGGCTGCCTATCGGATCAACCTGGCCGCGATGCGCGCCTGCCTCGACGCCGGTTGCCACTACATGGACCTCGGCGGGCTCTATCACGTCACCGCGGAGCAGCTCAAGCTCTCCGCGGAGTTCGAGCAGCGCGGCCGCCTGGCCCTGCTGGGCATCGGATCGGCGCCGGGCAAGACCAACCTGCTCGCGGCCCGCGCGGTGCGCGAGCTGCCCGGGAAGCCCGTCTCGATCTCGGTGCTCGCCGCGGGCCGCGACCTCGACCCGCCCGAGGGGCAGAGCTTCCCGTATGCCGTGCGGACGCTGCTCGACGAGATCACGATGGCGCCGATGGCGCTCATCAACGGTCGCCCGCAGGAGATGAAGCCGCTGCAGGACGGGCCCAGCGCGGACTTCGGCGACCCGATTGGGGTGGCCGACACGATTTTCACCCTCCATTCGGAGGTCCTCACGTTCGGAGATTCCTTCAAGGCTCCGAACGTGACCTTTGCGCTCTCGCTGTCACCGAAGGTGCTCGAGAGCCTCAAGGAGCTGTCGGGGGCGAGCGAGGAGCGGATAGCCGAAGTTGCCCGCTCTGCATCGCCCCCTTCAGCGAACACGCTCTCCATTCACATCGTCGAGGTCGCCGGGCCGGAGACGGTGATCCGGGCGCGCAGCGTCACTCCCCCGAACGAGGCCTGGGGCCTCGGCGGTGGCATCATCTCCACGGCCTCACCGGCGGCCGCGGCGGTCAGGCTGCTGGCCCGCGGAAGCATCACGGCGCGCGGGGCCCTCCCACCCGAGAGCTGCATCGACCCCGATGAGATGTTCGGCGAGCTCGAGGCGCGCGGCGTCCGCTTCGACGTCAGCAGCCACCCGCTCGACAAGGCGCAGGCGCTCTCGACAAGGACGGCCTGATGCGCGTCGGCGTGCCCACGGAGATCAAGGAGGACGAATACCGCGTCTCCCTCACTCCGGCCGGGGCGCGCGAGCTGTTGGAGCACGGCCACGAGGTCCTGATCCAGGCGGGCGCCGGCGAGGGCAGCGCGATCCCGGACGACGCCTTCGCCGCCCAGGGCGCGCAGATCCTGCCGGACGCCGCCGCCGTCTTCGACCGCTCGGAGATGATCCTCGGGGTCAAGGAGCCGCAGCCGGACGAGGTCGAGATGCTCCGGCCCGAGCACACCCTGTTCACCTACCTGCACCTGGCCCCGGCGCCGGAGCTCACCCGGGCGCTCCAGGAGAGTGGCGCAACCTGCGTCGCCTACGAGACCGTCGAGGATGCGCACGGCGGACTGCCGCTACTCGCGCCGATGAGCGAGGTCGCGGGCAAGATCGCCACCCAGGCCGGCGCCTTCTTCCTCGAGAAGCCGCTCGGGGGCCGGGGGATCCTGCTCGGCGGTGTCCCCGGAGTGGCCGCGGCGACGGTGATGGTGATCGGCGGCGGAGCGGTGGGGATGAACGCCGCGTTCATCGCGATCGGGATGGAGGCCGACGTCTTCGTCTACGACGTCTCCATTGACAAGCTTCGGGAGCTCGACACCGCATTCGGTGGTCGGGCCTCGACCGTCTACTCCTCGACCCTCGCGATCGAGGAGATGTTGCCGCGGGCCGATCTGGTGATCGGGGCCGTCCTGGTCCATGGGGCCAAGGCGCCGTATGTGGTGCGTCGCGAGCAGCTCAAGCTGATGAAGAAGAACGCCGTCCTGGTGGACGTGGCGATAGACCAGGGGGGCTGCTTCGAGACCTCACACCCGACCACGCACCGCGATCCCGTCTTCGAGGTGGAGGGGATCACCCACTACTGCGTCGCGAACATGCCCGGCGCCGTGCCGATCACCTCGACCTACGCCCTTACCAACGCCACGCTTCCCTACGTCCTGGCCCTCGCGGACCACGGCGTGGCGGAGGCGGCCCGCCGAGATCCCGGCCTCAGGTTGGGGATCAACGTCAGCGGCGGTACTGTCACTCATCCGGCCGTCGCTGAAGCCGTCGGCACGGACCACACGCCGGTCGAGGACGTGCTCGGCAGCAAACAGAAAGTCTGACCAAGGAGGAGAGATGGCCACCGCAACCGCGGAGAAGCAGAAGAAGGATTCGACCGAGGTCCTCGATCTCAAGAACATGATCGGCGGTGAGTTCGTCGATCCGACCGAGGGCAAGACCGAGGACGTGTTCAACCCGGCGACGGGCGAGGTGATCGCGCACTCACCCCTCTCCACCGAGAAGGACGTCGACCGGGCGGTGAAGGCAGCGCGCAAGGCTTTCGAGACCTGGCAGTACACGACGCCCAGCGAGCGCCAGCAACTGCTGCTGAAGCTCGCCGACGCGTTCCAGGAGCGGGCTGAGGAGATCACCGACTGGGAGACCAGGGACGCCGGAAAGCCGCGGCAGGCGATGTTCGATGAGGAGATTCCGCCGATGGTGGACCAGCTGCGCTTCTTCGCGGGAGCCGCGCGGACTATGGAAGGGCGGGCCGCGGGCGAGTACATGGAGGACCACACCTCCTACATCCGTCGCGAGCCGGCTGGCGTGGTGGGCCAGATCACCCCCTGGAACTACCCGCTGATGATGGCCGTCTGGAAGATCGGCCCCGCGCTCGCCACCGGGTGCACCCTCGTTCTGAAGCCGGCCGAAACCACCCCGGTGACGACTCTCAAGATTCTGGCGGAGCTGGCTGCCGAGATCTACCCGCCCGGAGTCATGAACTTCATCGGCGGCCATGGCGACCCCGCGGGCTCCTCGCTGGTCACGCACCCCGAGGTCGACATGGTCTCGCTGACGGGCTCACCGGCGACCGGCAAGTGGATCGCCGAGCATGCGGCGGACAGCCTGAAGAGGGTTCACCTCGAGCTCGGAGGCAAGGCGCCGGTGATCGTCTTCGACGACGCCGACATGGAGCTGGCGATGGAGACGATCGCCGGGACCGGCTACTTCAACGCGGGCCAGGACTGCACCGCGGCGACGCGCGTGCTGGCCTCGAAGGACGTCTACGACGACGTCGTCTCGGGCCTCGCCGAGCAGGCGAAGGACTACAAGACTGGCGACACGTTCGATCCCGACACCGTGCTGGGGCCGGTCAACTCCGAGAGCCAGCGCGACCGCGTCGAGAGCTTCCTCAAGGACGCGAACGGCGCCGAGATCGTCACGGGCGGGAAGCGTCCGGACCTGCCGGGCTACTTCCTCGAGGCGACGGTCGTCGCGGGCCCGAACCAGGACGACCGGATGATCCAGGACGAGATCTTCGGCCCTGTGATCACGGTCCAGTCCGTGGACGACGAGGCGAAGGCGATCGAGTGGGCCAACGGGGTCCGGTACGGCCTCGCGTCATCGGTGTGGACCAAGGACGTCGGCCGGGCGATGCGTGTCTCGAAGGCGCTCAAGTTCGGCTGCGTCTGGGTCAACGATCACATCCCGATTGTGGCCGAGATGCCGCACGGCGGCTACAAGCAGTCCGGCTACGGCAAGGATCTATCGGTCTACGCCTGTGAGGACTACACGCACATCAAGCACGTGATGCTGAACCACGCCTGAGGCGCCTAGCGACCGCAGCAAACGAGGATCTGGTCAGTTCCTTCGGTATATCCGAAGGAACTCACCGATAGTCCGCGTCTTGACTCAGACGTCGCGGCGCTACTTCGCCCGCAGGCAGTAGCCGTAAGCGGTGAGGCTCGGCGCGTCGCCGAAGTAGCCGAAGGCGTTGGCCGTGGTCGTGCCGTCCGGGTTGAGCGAGCTGCCCGCGTAGAAGGCGTTGGATGAGCGGTTCAGGCTGAAACCGGCGGAGCTCAGCTTGAGGCCAGCGGGGCACGGTGGCGTGGTCGCCGAGGCGTTCTGGCCCGCCGGGACCGGCGCCGAGGCCGACGAGACCTCGGTGAGGATCTTGCCCTTGTGCCTGACGCAGTAGGCGATCGCGGTGAGCTCCCCACTGCCGTGGAACGCGGAGCCGGTCACCTGCCATGCCCGCGGCCCGGCGGCGCGCGAGTCGGTGATGTAGTTGCCGCCATAGATCGTGAAGTCTGTGCGCTGGAAGCCGCCCATGATCAGGTACTGGCCCTTCGGGCAGCGGGCGGTGGCGGTCTTGGTCTCGCCGGTGCGGATGAAGACGGTCTTGTGCGGTGAGGGGTTCGCGGGCACGAGGCCGCGGGCACAAACGGTCTGCAGAGTGACGTTCCGCGGGGTGGTGGAGGCGATTGTGGGGTCGAAGAGGACCTCGCTGATGTGGAAACCCCGCTGCGCCCCGAGCCGCTCGTAGGAGTGCGGGTAGACCCCCTCACCGTCGGGGGACGGGGCGGGCGAGGAGGTCATGCCGCCTCCGATCGGGAACCGGCCGCCGGGGCAGACGCTCTCGAGGCGCTCGAGCTCGTTGTTGTTGCGCATCCGGAAGCTGTTGCTGATCAGTGAGACGCCGCGTGCCGGGCCGCTCTGCCCCGGATCGCTGCGCGGCCCGCGGCGGCCCTGCACCCTGATGTTGCCCTGGGCTGAATTGAGGACATAGAGGCCGGACGAGCTGAGCAGGGCCATGCGGATGTGGTTGCACGCGGAGCCGCTGCGGAGGACGTAGACGATGTTCCGGCGATGGACCGCACCGGGACTGCGGGCGACCCCTGTGCGCAGGTCCTTCTTTCGCGAGGCGATGTCCTGCGCGAGCTGCGGGGCGGATGGGTAGCACCCGTCGGGGCTCACCGAGCGGAAGTAGAGCGCCGCCTTGAAGGCGTCCTCCAGCTTCTTGGTCGCCGGGTTGTGGCCGGCGCCGCCACGCGCCATCGCGCTGCTCGAGAGTGCGAGCGCGGCGACCAGCATGAGTATCGAGACGAGGACGCGTTTCATGGTGATGATCGGCTAACCAACACGCCTGCGGCGAAGAAGGAGCGCCAAAGCGCCGATCAGCACCGCACCCCCCAATGCGAAGGGCCACCAGGGTACGCCATCGCCCGAGGACTTCGTCGTGCTCGACGGGACCCCGCCCGGCAGCACCTGCGCCAGGAAGTTCCCGTATGCGTGGGCGCCCGGGAAGTTCGGGTGGAAGAGGTCGGGCAGAAACCAGGCCCCGGGTGCGGGATCGGTGCGGTGATGCGGCAGGGAGTAGCGGACCCAGTCGAGCAGCTTGATCTGGTCAGGATGATCCCGGGCAGCCTTGACGATCACATCGGTGTCCGGGGCCGGCGGGTGGCCGGTGTCCGCGTCGTAGGCGGTGACCAGGACCAGCGTCCGCTTGGGCCCGATCACCTTGAGGGCGAACTTGATCAGGTCGTCGTTGACGCCGCCATTGCCATAGGCGTTGATCAGGATCAGCTTGGGGAGCTTGCCCTGGTTGCGGAGGTCGCGTGCCACCCAGACACTCTGCTTGAAACCGCGGCAGCCCTTGGCGTTGACGTCGAACCCGACTCGCGTCAGATCAGGGATCGGGAGCAGCATGGTCGAGTCGCCGATTGCGATCGGTGGGGGGCCGTGGCCGCTGCCGAAGGGATTGCGCTGGGCCTTGGCGGTGTGGACGTGGCCACAGCCGAACTCCGGCTCGCCGACCGCCAGCGCTCCGCTCGCCTGCCAGAGCCCGAACAGGATCAAGCCAACAAGTGCGAGCAGCGGCTTCGCCATCAGATCGCGGTGGCAGCGGCCGCTCGCCATAAGTCGCTTCGCGCTTTGCGCTTCGCTCCGAAATGGTGCGGCCTGGCCACCGCTAGAAGTTCTGCGTGTAGGAGCTCTTGATCTCGGTGGTGCCCTTGCGGCACTCGACCGTGGCGTTGTATTGGACACCCGGCACGGACTCGCGGGCGCCCTCGGTGCACGTGAATCCCTGCACCGGTGACTTGCAGGTGCCGCCGGCGCCGCCGTTGGCGAGCCTGCAGTGGTGGTAGGCCACGACCGCCTTCTCCGCCTGAGCGCAGCTCACTCCGGAGACCTGAATCGAGGTGACGTACGACGCACCCAGGTTCTGCTGCTTACCGTTGATGTTGCAGGTGCTGAGTGCGGTGGTGCTCGTGCTGTTGTCCGAGCCACCGCCTCCGCAGCCGCCGACCACCGCGACGCAGAGCAGGACGGCCGGGAGGATGAGAGACGTCTTTCTGGCCTTCACGAGGGCGCCAGTCTATTCTTCGCTGATCTTGCGGAGGGCGATAGCGGGAGGGATCGTGGTCGCGGGGCTGATGACCGGGCTGTTCGCCCAGGCGGGCGGCGCATCCCCGATCGCGCACGCCGCCAGCTTCGCGCCCTGCGACATCAGCGGCCAGCAGCAGGACCTCGGCGCCTCGTACGTCACCTCGCTCAAGGTCCAGGGCGTCTCCTGCGCCAAGGCCGAGAAGGTGATCAAGGCCTACCACCAGTGTCGCCACCAGGCGGGCGGCCCCGCGGGCAACTGCGATCACAAGGTCCTGGGCTTCTCCTGCAAGGACGGCAAGCGGACCGGGGTGCCCAACGTCCAATACAACGCGACCGCGAAGTGCCGCAAGGCCACGAACCCGTCCAAGCGGCTGAAGAGCACCTACACGCAGAACACCTAGCGCTGGTTCACCCGCGGGGGGCTAGGCGCGTGGGGCCTTCGAGCCGAGGGCCGGAGTGTGCCGTGCGTGCGTGAGCCGGGCAAACGTCGCTTGCACCGTCTCGATCAAGCTGGGCGGCGCCAGCAGCGAGGGCCTCGTGGACCGGGCCGATTGCCGGGGCCGGCGGGCCTTCGCGACCTGTCGATGCAGCTCGGCGCGGCGGTGCAGCTCGGCCGCGTGAACCTGTGTGTGCCTGTAGTTGAAACCGGAATCCATTCTGATCTCCCCTCGTCGTGCGATGAGCCGACCCTAGGCGGGGCGATACCGCCGCGACCGTGATCTGCTGCACAGAGCCGGGTTGTGTGCCCGGACCCACAGATGCAGGAGCGGTCAGTAGTCGAAATCGCGGTCGACGGCCTGCAGGACGAGGTCGGCGGCGACGGAGGAGCCGTCCTCGTTCAGGTGGATGCCGTCGGGCATGCGGACGATGGTCTGCTTGCCGTCGATCGAGATCGAGTCCCGGTAGGAGTCGCCCGGCGTGAAGGTCGGCTGCAGGTCGATCACCCGGACCGCGCCGCCGTAGCGCGCGGCCGCCTGGCGGACCGCCTCGTTGACGTCGTCGGCGATCGGCTTGCGGGCCGGGTCGCGCTGGGTCGGCACCGTGAGCCAGTAGACCCGCTGCACACCCCCTCGCAGGTAGTTGTCCATCATCAGGCCGACCCGGTAGCGGAGGATGGCCTCGTAGTCGGGGCCGCAGCAGTTCACCTGCTTTCCATTGGGCCCCGGCATCGGGTAGCCCTCGTTGGCGCCGATGAAGAGGACGACGGCATCGGGATCGTCCGATGAGGCCTGCGTCGAGGAGAGCTTGCCCCAGTCCACCAGGCCGGTGTTTGAGATGCCGGTGGCCAGGTGTGGATCCCGGATGACCTGCACGCCGGCGCCCTGGTCGGCCAGCTTGCGGGCGATCTCGATGTCCAGGGGGGTGGAGAGCGAGTCTCCCGTGACCAGCAGCCTGTGCAGCGGCTGTGGTGTGGTCGGCACCGGAGCGAGCCCGGACGGCGAGGGAGCGCCCCCGCTGGCCTGGAAGCCTCGGCCGGTCAGCTTCTGGTCGGGCGAGAGCCAGGAGGTCAGGTCCCTGCGGGTGCCGGCGAACGGAAGCTCATCGGCCACCCAGCCGGCGGGGCTGGCGATCGCCTTGATGATGTCCCTGCCAAGCCCGGGCTTGAGCTCGTCGGCTGCCTTGTGGACCGCGCCGCCGGCGAAGAGCAGGAGCAGGAAGGTGGTCAGCGCGATGGCCTTCACCCCATCCCACGCGCTGAAGCGCCGCAATCCCCAGCGATCGAAGCGCTCCATCAGGCTGTCGTCGCCGTGCGGCTCGCCCTCGCGCCCGGGGCGGGCCTCGGCCTCCATCTCGGCGATGGACTCGAAGTCCTCCGGCACCAGCCGTTCCAGCGCGTTCTCTTGCCGTGGCTCGGTCATCAGAAGCGGAAATAGATGAATGGGGGGACGCCCTGGCTCGGCACGGTCGCGCCCACGATCAGGACCACGAGTGCGAGCGCGGCTCCCAGCAGCAGCGGCTGCAGGCGGCCGAGGCGCAGCTCGATGCCCTCCATCGGACGCTCCGGCAGGAGCTGGAGGCCGATCACCAGGACGATCGCCCCAACCACCGGGACGGAGTAGAGCGTCGCCGGGCCTGACCTGACCAGCGCCGACATGTAGTCGCCGAAGTTGGCCAGACTGGTAGAGCGGAACAGGATCCAGCCGACCACGATCAGGTTGAAGGTGACGAACCAGCGCAGCCAGCCCGGGAAGATGCGGCCGAGGCGCCCCTTGATCGCGTGCTCGGCCGACAGCCCGGTTCCCTGGTAGGCGCCCCAGGCGACGAAGTTCCAGGCAGCGCCGTGCCAGAGGCCGCCCAGCGTCATGGTCGCCAGCAGGTTGATGTAGGTACGCACCCGCCCCTTGCGGTTGCCTCCGAGCGGGATGTAGAGGTAGTCGCGCAGAAACCGCGACAGGGTCATGTGCCAGCGCCGCCAGAAGTCGCGGAAGCCGGTCGCCCGGTAAGGGCTGTTGAAGTTCTGTGGGAAGACGAAGCCCATCAGCAGGGCCAGTCCGATCGCCAGGTCGGTATAGCCCGAGAAGTCGCAGAAGATCTGGGCCGCGTACGCGTAGGCACCGAGGATCGCGTCGGGGGCACTGAAAGCCTGCGGCACGGCGAAGACCTTGTCCACCACCTCGCGTCCCAGGTAGTCGGCGATCATCACCTTCTTGACCAGTCCCAGCGCGATCAGCGTCAGCCCGGCGCCGACGGCGACGCGATTTGGGTCCCGCGGCTGCTTGAGCTGTGGGAGGAACTCGCTGGCGCGGACGATCGGCCCGGCGACGAGATGGGGAAAGAAGCTCAAATAGATCGCCGCGTCGAGCAGGTTGGCCGGCTCGGTCTGCCGCCGCTTCACGTCGACCACGTAGGTGACGGCCTGGAAGCTGAAGAAGCTGACGCCCACCGGCAGCGCGATCGTGACCAATGGCAGCGGACTGCCAAGGCCGACCGAGTCGAGCGCGTCGGAGACGTCGCTGACGAAGAACCCGTAGTACTTGAAGACCGCCAGCACCCCGAGGTCGAAGGCCACGCCTATCCCGGTGAACAGCTTGCGCAGCCGCTCGTCCTCGGTGCGGTGAATTGCCACCACGGCCCCCTGGCTGACCAGCGTGATGGCGCCGAGTAGCAGGCAGAAGCGGGGGTCCGCGGCCGCGTAGAAGACGTAGCTCGCGACCACGATGAACGGCTTCCACCAATGCTGCCTGGGCATCAGAGCCCAGGAGATCGCCAGGACGACCGGGAAAAAGATCGCGAATTCGACTGTTGGGAAGAGCACCTGCCGCCTCTCTCTCGACTCCCGCCCGCGGCGAGGCGCGATGCTAGAGAATCCCGGCGGATGAACGGAGGCGCCGCTCGGGCAGCGATCGGACTCGGTCTCGCGCTCGCGATTCTGCTTTCCATGCTCTGGGCGCCCGCGGCGCGAGCTGGCTGCGGAGGGGTCGAGACGGCCCGCCCCAAGCACAAGGTCGCGCCGCGGCCGCCGCTCGCAATCGGCGACTCATCGATGCTCCTTGCACTGCCGGCGCTGGCGCGGGTCGGCTACAAGGTCAATGCTCGCGGCTGCCGCCAGTTCGCCGAGGGCCTGCGGCTGCTTCGGCAGGCGCGCCGCGGCCACCAGCTGCCCCACCTCGTTGTGCTGGCGCTCGGCGCCGACGCCTCGGTGACCGGCGGCCAGATCCAGCAGGCGAAGAAGATCCTGGGGCCGAAGCGGAAGCTTGGACTGGTCACGCCCCGGGAGCTGGGCGGGGGCGAGTCGAACGACGCCAGGGTGATCCGCAACGCGGGCCAGCGAGACCCGGAGCACATCAAGGTCCTCGACTGGGTCCACTACAGCGCCGGCCACGGCAGCTGGTTCCAGCCCGACGGGCTGCACCTGACCTTCTCCGGCGCCAAGGCCTTCGCGCGGCTGCTGAAGAAGCTGATCCCGCTAGCGGCTGCCAGGCCGCAGCATCCAGGAGCGAAGGGCAAACCCCGAGCGACTCGAGCTGGGGCGGCCGCTGCAGCCGCGATCTGACGGCGAAGCCGTCTAGGGGAACTTGCCGTTCCGCGCTAAGGGCAGCGCCTGAGCGAGAAAGTCCGCGTAGGCCTGGGCGCCCGTGTAGTTCGGGTGGAAGAGGTCGGGCAGGAACCAGGCGCCGGCGGCGGGCTCGGCGGCGTGGTGGGAGAGGCTGTACTTCACCCAGTCCAGGACGAAGATCTGATGGTGGTGCTGCTTGGCCGCTCTGAAGAGGATGTCGGTGTCGGGTGCGGGCGGAGCCCCGGTGTCGGCGTTGTAGCCCGTGATCAGGCCGAGCACCCGCCTCTTTCCGAGCACGCCAAGCGCGCGAGAGATGAGCCCAGGATTGACTCCGCCGTTGCCGTAGGAGTTGATCAGGACGAGGTGGGGGAGGCGGTGCCTGGCCTTCAGCCGCGCCGCGATGTTCGTGGCCTCCTTGAAGCCGCGGCACCCACGGGCGTTCACCGTGTAGCCGACCGCGTTCAGGTTCGGGATCGGCAGGATCATCGTGGAGTCGCCGATCGCGACCGGGGCCTTGCCCCTGGGACCCACGGCTGCGGTGCCGCGGTGAATCTTCTTGCAGTCAAACGCGGGCTCGCCGGCGCCGTGAGCCGTGACGGCAAAGGCAGCCGAGAGGCAGAGCACAACGATTGCTGCGGTCCCCTGGCGAACGCGCATCGCGACACCAGTCTAGTTAGGGCTAGTGTTCATTGACCTGGCACTGAATAAGCGTTAGAAGTTCATTTCCGGCACGGCGGTTCCAGCTCGCGCAGCCGGTTAGGGGTTAGGGATGGCACGGAACCCACTACGTCCATCAAATCGCGAGCATGCCCGACGGCGCACCGCCGGACAGCATGCCGCCGAAATCAATTCGCTGCTGCACGAGACCGGGGCGGGCACGGCGGAGCACTCGCACGCGGTCGAGCGCCTGGCCTTGCGCATCGCGGATCATCTCCGTCTCGACGGTGAGCTCAGGAGGACTGTCGGGTTGGCGGCGCGCCTCCATGACATCGGCAAGTCCGCCATTCCCAGTTCGGTACTCGAGAAGACCGCCCCACTCTCGGATTACGAGTGGCAGATGATGCGCGACCACACCGTCTTCGGCGAGGAGATCCTGAGGGGCGGCAGCGACATGGATGCCGTGGCCCGCTACGTCCGTCACGCACACGAGCGCTGGGACGGCAAGGGCTACCCCGATGGCCTGGCCGGCGAACAGATCCCGTTGGTCAGCCGAATCATCTTTTGCGCCGATGCCTACGACGCGATCTGCGCCGATCGTCCCTACCGTCGCGGTGCCTCGCCTGCCGAGGGGCTCGCCGAGATCCGGAGCTGCTCGGGAACGCAGTTCGATCCGAGAGTCGTCGACGCTTTGGCGAGGGCGGTGCGGCCCGAGCTCTACCGACGGTCCGGCCGGGTTCGCCGTCGCCCGCACGCCCGCCTGCTATCGGCCATTGCGGTCTTCTCGATCGGTGCGATCGGGACTGCCGCAGCCGCGGTGACCAACGGAAGCGGGCCGAGCCCCGCGGGCCCGAGCCAGGTTCGCTCAGCTCCGGCGAATGCGCTGAGCAGCGCGCAGCCCGGAGCGCTCACGCCCCCAACTTCCTCGAGTCGAGGCCGGGCTGCCAGGAAAAGCCCGACGGCCGCAGAGGGCCCCCCCGGCGCAGATCGTGCCGGCGGTGACCGAATCAACTCGCGGACCGGCGGCGCGGGTACCCGAACCGGCGCAGGAGAGGGGGCTCGAGGGGGGGAGCAGGGCGGCGCCCCCGAGGCCTCGCCCGCCCCTGGAGCCTCCGGCGAGACCCCCGTGGTGGACAGCGGCAGTTCAACCTCCCCGCCGACGCCCGCCGTGTCGGTCCAGGTTCCGGTTCTTTCCTTGCCCGACCCGTCCTCGCTCCTGGACGACGGCCCGGGCGTCTCGAGCCAACCCGGCGGGGGCTGACCCGGCGCAGCGGACCCCCCGCGGTCAGTTGACGACGACGGCGCTCTCGGCTGCCGCCGCCGGCGCCGCGCCGCCACGCGCGGTGACGCCCTCCTCGCGGGTGAGCCGGTGGGCAAGGTAGACGGGGATGATCGAGATCAGCACGACGATCACGGCGACCACGTTGGTGATCGGCAGCTGCTGTCCGCGGAAGAGGTTGTTGAAGATCCAAATCGGCAGAGTCTGGTCGCCGGCCCCCAGGGTGAACGTGGTGACGATGATCTCGTCGAAGGAGAGCGCGAAGGCGAGCAGCGCGCCGGCGACCAGCGCGGTCCGCATGTTGGGCAGCGTGATGTGACGGAACGTCTGCCAGGTGTGGGCGCCGAGGTCGGCCGACGCCTCCTCGAGGCTCGCGGAGACGCGCCGTAGCCGCGCGATCACGTTGTTGTAGACGACCACGATGCAGAAGGTGGCGTGCGCGACGATCACGGTGAAGAGGCCGAGCGTCACGCCGAGCACCTGGGTGAAGGTGTCGCTCAGTGCCAGCCCGGTGACGATCCCCGGCAGGGCGATCGGGATCACCACCAGGAACGAGACGGTCTCCCGTCCGAAGAAGCGGTGCCTGGCGACCGCGAAGGAGGCGAGCGTTCCCAGGATCAGAGCGATCCCCGTCGCAGCCACTCCGACCTTGATGGAGGTGACGAAGGCATTGCGGGCGTCGGAGTCGTGGATCGCCTCGCTGAACCACTTCGTGGTGACGCTCTCCAGTGGCCACTTCAGGGTGGTCCCTCCGTTGAACGCATAGATCGCGATCACCAGCAGCGGGATGTAGATGAAGGCGAGCGTGATGCCCGTGCCGAGGCGGAGAAGGCTCTTGGTGCGGGCCGAGAAGGTCATCGGCCTAGAGGTGCTCGAACGCCCCGAGCCGGCGGGCGATCAGCAGGTAGACGACCATGACCAGGATCGGCACGATCGCGAAGGCGGAGGCCAGCGGCAGGTCATTGGTGTGGCTGGTGAAGACCACGTTGCCGATGAACTGGGTGCTCGGCGAGATGAGCGAGGGCGTGATGTAGTCGCCCAGTGTCAGCGAGAACGTGAAGATCGAGCCGGCCACGACGGCGGGGAAGGCCATCGGCAGGATCACCCGGCGGAAGGTCTCGAACGGCTTGGCACCGAGGTCCTCGGATGCGGAGAGGAGGGAGTCCGGGATGCGCTCGAGGCCGGCGTAGATCGGCAGGACCATGTACGGCAGCCAGAGGTAGCTCTCCACGATCCAGACGGCGGTGGTACCGAAGCCCGGGCCCTTGACCCCCAGCGGGTCGAGTGCCCAGTTGATGATGCCGTTGTCCCCCAGCATCGTCTGCCAGGCGTAGACCTTGACCAGATAGAAAGACCAGAGCGGCATCAGGACCGCGACGATCAGGATGCCCTTGACCCGCCGGGAAGCCAGCTTGGCCATGTAGAAGGCGATCGGGAAGGCGAGCAGGGCGTCAGTGACGGTCACCGCCGAGGCGATGCCGATCGTCCGGAAGGCGACCGTCCGGTAGACGTCGGTGTTCCAGAGCTCCTTGTAGTTGTCGAACGTGAAGCCCTTGATCAGCTCGCCGCTGAGGGCGTCGACGCTCCAGAACGAGGCCACCAGCAGGACCGCGAGAGATCCCAGGTAGAGGATCACCAGCCAGCCCAGCGGCCCTGACAGCAGCGCCCCCACCTGGAGGCGCGGGCGGCCATGGAAGAGGTCGGCGAGCCTGCGGCCCGCCGACCTCTTGGACGGTCCGGCTGCTACGCCGGCCGCTTCCATGGCACCTCAATCACGATCTGATCGCGATCCGCCCGATCACCCCTTGATCTGGGTCCAGGCGGCGGACCAGTCGTTGTAGTCCTTGCATGTGTCGCCGCGGTTATCGCCGCAATCCGCCAACGGAACCTGCCAGTAGTAGACCCGCTTCCAGAAATTCGGGTCTGCGGCGCGGTACTCGTTGCAGAACTGGGGATCGGGCGGCAGGTCGTCGGCCTTGGCCGCTGCTGTCAACGTGGATGGATCGCACGACTTGCTCTGTGCGGGTGCCTCACCGAAGTACTGAGCCACCTCGGCGTTCGCCATCGGCGAAGTGATGAAATTCATCCACTTGTACATGCAGTTCGGATGCGCCGCGTTCTTGGCGATCATCCAGGTGTCGGACCATCCCGTCGCGCCCTCCGACGGCAGGAACCCGGTGCTCGCGCCAGGCGCGGAGACCGGAACCTTGTCGGCCTTCAGCGCGAAGTACTGGTACTGCCACGTCGTGCCCACCACGGAGTCACCGTTGGTGAACGAGTTGATCTGCTTGGCGTGGCGAGCGGCCCAGTACTGCCCGACGAACGGGTGCTGCTGCTTGAGCAGGTTGACGGCCGCGTTGAACTGGTCGTCATCGAGCTCGTAGGGATTGGTGATGCCCAGGTCGGGCTGATGGGCCTTCAGATAGACGGCGGCATCCGCGATGTAGATCGGGTCGTCGTAGACGCTGATCTTGCCCTTGTACTTCGCTGCCTGAGCCGGGTCGAGAATCACCGACCACGAGGTCGGTGCGGGCTTGACGTCGTTCGAGTTCCACATCAAGAGGTTCGGCCCCGCGCCCGTGGGGGATCCCGTAGGGCTTTCCGTCGAACGTGTTGTAGGGCTGGTTCTTGAGGTCGTCGAAGATGGTCGCGTAGTTCGGCACCAGATCGGTGTTCACCGGGGCGACGTCACCACCAGACGACGAGTTTCGCGGTCGCGTTGCCCGAGGCCGAGACGCCATCCCATTGGCCGGTGCGCATCAGGTCGACCATCTCATCCGATGTGCCGGCCTCCTTCAGCTTGATCTGGCAGCCCGTCTCCTTCTCGAAGTCGGACTTCCATGGGTCCGCGACGTACCCGGGCCAGGCCACGAGGTTCAGCTGGCCCTCCCCGGCGCCCGACGGACTTCTGGGCGGTGCCGTTGTCACTGCTGCTTCCACCACCACCACCGCAGCCGGCGATCACCAACATGGTTGCGGCGAGCCCTCCGACGATGCCGGCGGGCAGCCAGGCGGAGCGAGCTCTCAATCGGCTCACTTTCCTTCCTCCTCTCCCTCTACGGCGACGGTCTGATCCGCTCGCCATCCGATTTTCACTTTCCGGCCGCGTTGCGCCTGGGCGTCCACTGAGGACGTCTCCAGGTTCTGGCGGACGATTTGAAGCGATCCCCCCGCTTCGAGGTCGACGATGTAGCGGGTGATCATCCCCGCGTAGGAGACGTCCTTGATCGTCCCCTCCTCGACGTGAAGTCCGCTGGGCGCCGTGCCGTTCTCGATCATGGAGATCTTCTCGGGGCGCACCGTGAACTGCCGTCCGTCGCGCTCGAGCAGATTCGACACGCCGACGAAGCCGGCGACGAACGCGTTGTCGGGCTTCTCATAGATCTCGGTGGGGGCGCCGATCTGCTCGACCCCGCCCTCGTTGAACACCGCGATCCGGTCCGACATGGTCAGGGCCTCTTCCTGGTCGTGGGTCACGTAGATGAACGTGATCCCCACCTGTCCCTGGATGCCCTTGAGCTCGAGCTGCATCTGCTCGCGCAGCTTCAGGTCCAGAGCCCCGAGGGGCTCGTCGAGCAGGAGCACCCTGGGCTCGTTGACGATCGCGCGTGCCAGCGCGACCCGCTGCTGCTGGCCTCCCGAGAGCTGATTCGGCCGGCGGTCCTCGTAGCCGGCGAGGCGCACGGTGGCGAGCGCCTGGGACGCGCGACGGCGACGCTCCTCCTTGCCGACCCCCTTCACGCGCAGCCCGTAGGCGACGTTATCGCCCACCGACATGTGCGGGAAGAGCGCGTAGTCCTGGAATACGGTGTTGACCGAGCGGTCGTAGGGGGGCAGGCCGGTGACGTCCTTGCCGTCCAGCTCCACCCGGCCGGTGTCGGGCTCCTCGAAGCCGGCGATCATGCGCAATGTGGTCGTCTTGCCTGATCCCGATGGCCCGAGCAGGGTGAAGAACTCGCCCCGCTTGATCTCGAGGTCGAGCGACTTCACCGCCGCCACCTCGCCGTAGTGCTTGCTCACCCCGACCAGGCGGACGTCGAGGTCCTCGGACGTGCTTGCGCCGGGATCCTCCTCACTGGTCGCTGCCTTGGTCGAGGCCACCGCCTTCTCCTTCGCTGGCTTGGCTGCGGGGTCGCTGTGCGCACCGTACAACGCGGCCCGGTGGGGCCCTAGGTATATCCGAGCCTGGCCCCGCCTGGCGCGGACGGGTTGGACAATCTTTTCGGCGCTGCTTGGACATCCCGCCTGTGACGGTTGGGAGTGGGGCTGGCGGTACGGCGGTTCGCCATCAGATCGCCGGCACCGGATGGTGGACGGTGGACGGCTTCGCCATCAGAGTCGCGGCGGCAAGCGGCCGCCAGGAAATGGTGCAGCCTGGCCGCCGCTAGTAGCCGGGGAAGTACTTGGCGGTGTAGCCCCGCGCCTTGCGCTTGTGGTAGCGCCAGCGCGGTCCGCTGCCCTGGTTGCGCCGCTCGCCCACCGCGGAGGTGTCGAACCGCAGTCCGGCGACCACCATGTAGGCGTGGCTCGCGTTGGCGTAGACCGTGATCCAGCGGCCCTTGCCGGGGAGGCCCCAGCTGCTCGCCAGAGGCCCTGAGGGCAGCGGGCTCGTCAGCAGGCCGGCGGCATGCAGCACGTAGCTCACCGCGCCCGAGCAGTCATAGCCGGAGTCGCTGAAGCTGCGGTGCCCACCGCCCCAGCGTAGGGGAAGGTGTGGATTGCGTTGCCGGCTGCGATCGCCGCCTGGATGTTGGCGGGCGCATCCGCGGGCGCCACGGCCGTGCCGTCCTTGCGCAGCTTGGCGCGGCCGGGAGGGCCGACGGGCGCAGAGGGCGTGGTCGTGGTGGTGGTTCCACCGGGCGGGCCCGACCCGCCGGTCTGGGCGGCCGCGGGCACTGCCACGGCCAGCATCGAACAGAGCGCTATCCCCGCCACTGCGAGGCGACGCTTAGGGCTAAGTGTGTCTCGCATCGATCAGTTCTCCTTTGCAGGCCTGCGGGGTTAGCTGTCGGGCTAGCGCTGAAGGAGCCTGCGCCCCCACCCTCGACTGCGGTGGGTTCGCCCCAAAATCTGGTTCCCCCGCTCCCATCACCACCTGGGGATGGGACTCGGCGTAACTGGCGCGGGACCTTACCAAACGTGAAAGAACGTTTGCAATCGGCAACCGTCTGTTCGTGACTACAGGCACGATCTCTGGATTCGACGCCCGCGATCGCCGCTCCTGCCTGATCGATGCAGGAAAACGGCGCGGCGCACCGCGCCGCCCGGGAGAGAAGCGGCGCGGTTTGCCTTGGGGGGAGGAGAGGTGGTCTCGCGGGCCGCCCGCGGGGCGGCTAGAGACCTGGGTAGAAGCGTGCTGCGTAGCCGCTACCGGCACGCATGTTGACCCGCCAACGTGGCCCCGAGCCCTGGTTCAGGGACTCGCCGGCCGACGAGGTGTCGAACCGGAGCCCCGCGACCGTCATCCAGGCGTGGGTCTTGTTGGCGTAGACGGTGATCCACTGGCCGATGCCCGGGGAGCCCCAGGACATCAGGGGCCCAGATGCCATCGGGCTGCGGCAGGATCCCCGCCGCGTGCAGCACGTAGCTGACCGCGCCGGAGCAGTCGTAGCCCCTGGACTTGAACTTCCGCGTGGCCGCCGCCCCAGATGTACGGGCGGGTGTGGATCCTGTTGGCCGCCGCGATGGCTTTGCGAACCGGCCTCGGCGCGTTCGCCGGGGCGAGGGCCGATGCCGCCGGGCTGGAGCTGTGCTGTTCCGCTCGGCGCCGTCGCCGTCGTGACGCTGCCCGGCGACCCTGTCCCGCCAGTCTGGGCCATCGCCGGCACCGCGGCGGTGAGCGAGGCGATCAGCAGCAGCCCTGCCAACGCCAGCTTGGTGGTTGATTTCGACCGCAAACCGTTCTCCTTCGTCGGCCTACGGGGTTAGCTGACGGGCTGGCGCTGAAAGAGCCTGCGCCTCCACCCCGTATCAGGTGGATTCGCCCCAACTGCTTGGTTCCCCCGCTCTCGCTCCGCCCTGGCGGGAACGAGATTCGGCGTTTGTTGCGCGCGCAAGCCTAGCAGGGCTCGCCGCGGTGTGAGCGGGTGCTCACAAAGAGGCGGAATTTGCGGCGCTCAGAGTCCGGGATAGTGCCGGACGGCGAACCCGGACCCGGTCCGCACCGTGAACCGCCAGCGCGGACCCCGCCCCTGGTTGACCGTCTCGCCGCGCGGCGAGGTGTCATAGCGGAGACCCGCGATCATCATGTAGGTGTGCACCTTGTTGGCGTACACGGTGATCCAGGTGCCCGGGCCGGGGACCCCCCAGAACGCGAGCTGCCCTGAGACGAGCGGGTAGCTGAGGGCGCCGGCGGCGTGCAGCACGTAGCTGACGGCGCCCGAGCAGTCATACCCCTTGGCCTTGAAGCTGCGGTGGCCGCCGCCCCAGATGTAGGTCCGGCGGTGGATCCGATTCGCGGCCTGGATCGCTCGGACCACCTGGGACGGAGCGCCGGCGGGAATGCTCGCCTTGCCGCCCGGGAGGATGGTCGCCCCGCTGGCTGGAGCGGAGGAGCCCTCCGGGGCACCCGGCACGGTCGTCGTGGTGCTCTCCGTTTGCCCGGATGCCGGAGCCGCCGCAGCCAGTGCGACGACGAACAACAGTCCTGCCAGTCCAAGCCTGCGCTTCGGGCGACTCATGCGAGGCAGCGATCCCTCCTCAGGTCCCCTCCCTCCGGGAACCAGGGTTTCTCCTGCAAACGACCGTAGCAAAGCTCGGCCGAGGTGTGAGCGCGCACTCACAAATGTGGACGATCGGATGCGGAAGCCGGTTAGGTAGGTTCCAGGCGTGGAACTCGAGGGGAAGCGGCTGCTCGTCAGCGGGGCCACCGGGGGCCTGGGCCGCGCGATCGCCGATCAGCTCGCAGGCCACGGCGCCAGGCTCGTACTCAGCTCGCGCAGGGAGGACGAGCTCGGGGACGTAGCCCGGAACCTGCCGGGCGGCACGGACCGTCACGCGGTTCTGGTCGCTGACCTCGCCGATGAGGGAGCGGCCCAGCGGGTCGTTCACGATGCGGGCGACCTCGACGGACTGATCGCCAACGCGGCGTTGCCGGGGGTGGGGTCGATCGAGAAGGTGGCCGCCGAGGAGCTGACCCGGACCCTTCGCGTCAACCTCGAGGCGCCGATGCTGATGGCGCGCGAGCTCGTCCCCTCGCTGATGGAGAAGGGCGAGGGTCATCTCGTCTTCATCTCCTCGATCAACGGGAAGGTCGGGACACCGCGGACAGCGATCTACTGCGCGACCAAGTTCGGGATGCGTGGCTTCGCCCTGGCGCTCCGAGAGGATCTCCAACCGAAGGGGGTCGGCGTCTCGAGCGGTCTTGCCGGGCTTCATCCGGGAGGCCGGCATGTTCCACGACTCGGGGGTGAAGTCCCCGCCGGGGCTCGGGACGACCTCGCCCGAGAAGGTCGGCAAGGCGGTCGTCAGCGCCATCACCCGGAATCGCTCCGAGGTCGAGCCTGCAACGTTGCGACTCCGGCTGGCGAGTGGGATCGCCCACCGACACCCCGAATTCGCCGCCCGGATCCAGCGGCGCGGCGGCGCCGAGAAGATCGCCGAGGATCTCGTCGCCGGGCACGCCGGCAAGCGATAGGCTCTCTCGGCGCTCAGGAATGGGGCGCGGCGCGAGAGGGACGCGTCAGATGATGAGAGGACAGGAGAGGTAAATGCGGAAGCTCGTCGTGGTGTCGATCGTGTTCGGCTCGCTGCTGGTTGCAATCGAGTGCCCAGGCGGCGATCCCGAGTGCTCTTGGTGTGACCTGCAGCGTCGCCGCGGACGGCGTGCGCGAATGCGGCAGCACCGCCCCCCGCAGCACCTCACTGAGCTGGGACGGCACGCCGATCGATGTCAACGTCGCGTTCCCCGCGGTACCCAGCGGCACCGACGGCAACTACCCCCTGATCATCATCGGCCACGGCTACGGAGGCTCGAAGATCGACTTCGGCGCCTCCGGCTCCACCTCCGGAATGCGGGAGTTCACCAGCCGCGGCTACGCCGTCTTCAGCATGACCGACCGCGGCTTCCACGAGTCCTGCGGCACACCGGCATCGATCACCGCCGGCGGCCCCGCCTGCGACAACGGCTACATCCACCTGATGGACGATCGCTACGAGGTCCGCGACGCCCAGTTCTTCGCAGGGGAGCTCGCCGACGCCGGCTTGGTGGACGGCCAGAAGATCGGCGCGACCGGCGCGTCCTATGGCGGCGGCCTCTCCCTTGCCCTCGCCACTCTCAAGGACCGCGTGATGCTGCCCGATGGCAGCCTGGCTCCCTGGACCAGCCCCACCAACCATCTGCCCATGCGAATCGCTGCCGCCACTCCCGTCGTGCCGTGGAGCGACCTCGCCTATTCGCTCACGCCGAACGGCAGCACGCTCGACTACGTGGCCGACTCGGCCTACAGCGGCCGGACCGGGATCGAGAAGGAGTCCTTCCAGAGCGGCCTCTACCTGTCGGGAGCAACCGCCGGCCGCTACTGCGGCCAGGCGCCGTACCCCTCACCGTGCACGAACTTCGACGCGGACGTGACGGCCTGGAAGGCCCGCCTGGACGCAGGGGAACCGTACGACAACGATCCGACCGTGAAGGCCATCCTCGACGAGATATCGGCGCATCACTCCGCCTACTACATCGACCATTCCGAGCCGCCCGCGCCCCTGATGATCTCGAACGGCTTCACGGACGACCTGTTCCCGGCCGATGAGGCAATCCGCTACTACAACCGAACTCACACCCAGTATCCGAATTCACCGGTGTCGATGTTCTTCGGCGACTTCGGGCACATGCGCGCCGTCAACAAGGCGGCCGAGAGCGCTGCGCTCGACGCCGCGCAGAACGCCTGGCTCGACTTCTATGTCAAGGGCGCCGGATCGGAGCCCTTCCAGGGCGTCACCGCCTACGCGATCACCTGTCCGACGTCGGCGCCCTCTGGAGGACCGTTCCAGGCGAGCACTTGGGCGGCCCTCCAGCATGGCGTCGTGCGCTTCCAGGACGCCGGCAGCAAGACCATCTCCGCGAACGGCGGGTCCTCCGCCGTGGACACGAGCTTCGATCCGGTCAGCGGCGGTGGGGCCTGCGCGTCACCTTCGGCCAACGATCTCCCCGGAGTTGCGACATATCGCCTGCCGGCCGCGGCCGGCAACGGCTACACGCTGATGGGCTCCCCGACGGTGGTCGCGACGATCGATTCGCCGGTGGCCAACTCCGAGCTGGCCGCCAGGCTGCTCGATGTTGCGCCCAATGGCACCGAGACCTTGGTCGATCGCCAGCTCTACCGGCCTCAGGTCGGGACGGCGCGCCAGGTCTTCCAGCTGCATCCGAGCGGGCACGTGTTCGCGCCCGGCCATGTGGCGAAGCTCGAGCTTCTGCCGCGCGATGCGGGCGGTGGGACGCTCAACAGCTACGGCCGTGCGGCGAACGGCCAGGGAGACATCACCGTCTCTGGGCTCGATCTGCGTCTCCCCGTGCTCGAGGGACCGGGCGAGGCCGGGGGCCAGGTGGCAGCCGCCCCCGCGCTGCCGCTGCCCTGCGGGATGGCGATCGCTCCGCAGTTCTCCTCGGACTCCTACCTCCGCGCCTCAATCGGTCAGGGGAAGGTCCAGGTCAAGGGCAGGACGGCCAAGGTCCCGATCGACTCGGCACCGGGCTCGAACCCGTGCCAAGTCCAGGTCGCGCTGCTCGGCCCGGGCAAGGGCACCTCTGGGCGCTCTGCCAAGAAGCACAAGAAGAAGGGCAAGAAGAAGGGCAAGAAGGTACTCGGTCGAGGAAGCGCGACGATCCCGGGCGGCCAGAGCGCGACCGTCAAGCTGACGCTGAGCAAGCACGGCCCCTCCACGGTGGCTCGCGGCCGCGGGATCAGCCTGCAGGTGACCACCGTCGACAGCGCCGGCAACACCGTGCAGACCGCCACGGTCAACTTCAACAAGAAGAAGAAGCACGGCAAGCACAAGAAGCACTAGTCGAGCGCCCTGTCGCCCGGCTGACCGTTAGGGGCCGGGCGCCACAGGTCATACTGGGAATGTGAGCAGCGACAGCTTCGGAGCACGTGCCGAGCTCGAGGTCTCGGGCCGTAAGTTCGAGATCCACCGGCTCGATGCTTTGCAGCAGCGCTTCGACGTCGCCCGGCTGCCCTACTCCCTCAAGGTCCTGCTCGAGAACGCGCTGCGGCTCGAGGACGGGACCTCGGTCGGCACAGACGACGTTGAGGCGATCGCCACCTGGGATGCGAAGGCGGACCCGTCGGTTGAGATCCCCTTCCAGCCCGCCCGCGTGCTGATGCAGGACTTCACCGGAGTCCCCGCCGTCGTCGACCTGGCGGCGATGCGGGACGCGATGGAGGAGCTGGGCGGGGACCCGTCGGCGATCAACCCGCAGGTCGACGTCGACCTGATCATCGACCACTCGGTGCAGGTCGACGCCTTTGGAAACCAGCGGGCCTTCGAGATCAACGCCGAGCGCGACTACGAGCGGAACGGCGAGCGCTACGCGTTCCTGCGCTGGGGGCAGACCGCCTTCGAGCGCTTCCGGGTCGTGCCCCCAGCCACCGGCATCTGCCACCAGGTCAACCTCGAGTACCTCGGGCAGTGCGTCTGGACCCGGGAGTCGGATGAGGGCACGCAGGCTTTCCCCGACACGCTGGTGGGCACCGACTCTCACACGACGATGATCAACGGCCTCGGCGTCCTGGGCTGGGGGGTGGGCGGGATCGAGGCCGAGGCCGCGATGCTCGGCCAGCCGATCTCGATGCTGCTCCCCCAGGTGATCGGCTTCAGGCTGACCGGGGAGCTGCGCGAGGGCGCCACCGCGACGGACCTCGTCCTGACCGTCACGGAGATGCTCAGGGAGAAGGGCGTCGTCTCCAAGTTCGTCGAGTTCTTCGGCCCGGGGATCTCGGGCCTCGGACTGGCCGACCGGGCGACGATCGGCAACATGTCTCCGGAGTTCGGCTCGACCTGCGCGATCTTCCCGATCGACGTCGAGACGCTCCGCTATCTCGAGTTCACGGGACGGCCGACCGAGCAGATTGAGCTCGTCGATGCCTACACCCGCGAGCAGGGCCTCTTCCACGAGCCCGACTCCGAGGAGCCCACCTACAGCGACACCCTCGAGCTGGACCTGGGCGACGTCGAGCCGAGCATCGCCGGACCTAAGCGCCCCCAGGACCGCATCGCGCTCGCCGACGCGAGGAACGCCTTCCTCGAGGCGATGCAGGAATGGGATCCGGAGGCCGGAAAGCAGCTCGGCAACGGCCGCGACGAGGCGATGGACGAATCCTTCCCGGCCTCCGACCCGCCGGCGGAGGACCACGACGGCGACGGGGGCAAGCCGCGCACCTATGTCGACAAGGGTGATCTCGCCGTGCACGTCAAGACGAGCGACGCGGTCACGGTCCAGCTCGAGAACGGCGAGACGGTCGAGCTCGACCACGGCCATGTGGTGATCGCGGCGATCACCAGCTGCACCAACACCTCGAACCCCTCCGTGATGCTCGGCGCCGGATTGGTCGCCAAAAAGGCGGTCGAGCGTGGTCTGCGCCGCCAGCCCTGGGTGAAGACCTCGCTGGCGCCCGGCTCGACGGTGGTCACCGAGTACCTGGAGCGCTCCGGCCTCGACGAGTACCTCGACAAGCTCCAGTTCAACCTGGTCGGCTACGGCTGCACGACCTGCATCGGGAATTCGGGGCCCCTACCGGAAGAGATCTCGAAGGCCGTCAACGACAACGACCTGGTCGTCTGCTCCGTGCTCTCGGGCAATCGCAACTTCGAGGGCCGGATCAACCCGGATACCCGCGCGAACTACCTCGCCTCGCCGCCCCTGGTGGTTGCCTACGCACTGGCCGGGCGCATGGACATCGACCTGAACAACGATCCGATCGGAAAAGACTCCGAGGACGAGCCCGTCTATCTCTCCGACGTCTGGCCCAGCAACGACGAGATCAAGCAGGCCGTGGGCGACGCCGTCAGAGCCGACATGTTCACCAAGAGCTATGCGGATGTCTTCACCGGCGACGAGCGCTGGCGCGGAATCCAGGTGCCGGAGGACGACCGCTATACCTGGCCCGACTCCACCTATGTCCGCAAGCCCACCTTCTTCGAGGGAATGCCCGCGGAGCCAAAGCCGGTGGAGCCGATCGAGGGCGCCAGGGTTCTCGCGGTGCTGGGCGACTCCGTCACCACGGACCACATCTCTCCCGCGGGGGCGATCAAGAAGGACAGTCCCGCGGGGAAGTGGCTGCTCGATCAGGGCGTCGAGGTCCGCGACTTCAACTCCTATGGATCGCGTCGCGGCAACCACGAGGTGATGGTCCGCGGGACCTTCGCCAACGTCCGGCTCCGCAACAGGCTCGTCGAGAGGGAGGGCGGTTTCACCCGTCATTTCCCCGACGGTGAGGAGACCACGATCTACGAGGCGGCGATGAGCTACGCCGAGAAGGGCGTGTCCCTGGTCGTGCTCGCAGGCAAGGAGTACGGATCGGGCTCATCGCGAGACTGGGCGGCCAAGGGCACGAGCCTGCTCGGCGTCCGCGCCGTGATCGCCGAGAGCTTCGAGCGTATTCACCGCTCCAACCTGATCGGGATGGGTGTGATCCCGCTTCAGTTCCCCGAGGGCGAGTCGATCGACTCGCTGGGCCTCACGGGCGAGGAGACCTTCGAGGTCGGCGATCTGCAGAACGGCGAGGCGAAGAAGGTCGAGGTCACCGCCCGCCGGGATGGCTCCGACGACGTCACCTTCGAGGCCACGGTCCGGATCGACACGCCCAACGAGGTCAGCTACTTCCAGAACGGCGGCATCCTCCATCGCGTGCTGCGCGACCTGCGGCAGCGCGGTTGATCCGTGCTCACTTGGTGAGTTCCTTCGGCATCTCCGAAGAAGCACACCAGGAGAACCGTGCAACCGTGGCCCTTCGGCCGACGCCTGCTTCGCACCTACAGTCCGAGCCTCTTCAGCGGGTCGGTGGTGAACGCGACGCCGGCCAGTTGGCCGAGCTTGGCGAGGTCTGCCGCCCAAAGGGGGAAGTAGGTGACGACGTACGACGGGGACGGTGGTCGTGTCCCCGCGGGTGGTTGCGTGCGGAAAGGCGGGCGCTGGATTGTCCGGGGGTTGGACGGCGACCGAGAGGCTTGTCGGTCGGGCCGGGATCGCGGATCGGCTGGGCCTGGGCGCCCACGCGCGCCATGTCCACCGGGTCGCCGTAGAGGGGGCGTGGGGTCCGCTTCGGCACCATCCGCCGGGCGTGCCTCACGCCCTTGAAGTGTCCGGTGTAGGACGCCGTGTTCTGCCCGTTCAGGCTCCACAGGATCTTCGTGTAGCCGTGGTTCCAGTAGAACTCGGGGACGACGTTGTTCTGGAACGTCAGCCTCCGGGTCGCCTTCGTCCTGGTGTCGACCGCGAACAGGTCGCTGCGAAAGTCGGGGCCGTTGAAGTCGGCGAGGAACTGAAGCGTCTGGGTCGTGCCGGTGTTGGGAGCGTCGAATGCGGTTCGCTGCGCGGCTGCGGCGATCAGCCCGTACCACGACCCAAGGGTGGCGGCGCGGTTCGACATCATGATCACGGTCCTCATGTCCGGGGTGAAGATCGATTGCTCCTCGTAGAACGGGGCGTTGTCGCCGATCCGGGTCACTCGTGGTCGTGCCGGTGACGCCCCCTTGCCGTACAGCCGCATGTAGTAGACCCGCATGTTTCCCCAGCCCGGCGGGGTGGCCTGGTAGGGCGAGTTGTAGCCGCCCGCCGCTGAGAAGAGGAATCCCTTGCCGTCCGGCGACCAGGGCTGGGTCTCGTACGCGCCGTAGGGCTTGCCGACGACGCGAACGTTCCGAAGCGACGGCCGGCCGTTCTTCAGCTTGAAGTCTCCGAGGAGGATCGACCAGGTCTCACCCCCGGCAGATAACGGGTTGGCCTCCGTATGGGTCCAGATGACCTGCCTGCCGTTCGGGGACCAGTAGGCATGGAAGTTGTCGTAGGGAACGCCTTCGGCCTGGCCGTAGGGAGCGCCGTTGTTCGGATCGGAATCGGTCGTGAGGCGGTAGGGATGCGAGCCGTCTGGCCGCATCACGTACAGGTCGCCGCCGAAGCCGCCGAGACCCGGGCCGCCGAGGTGCACGGATTGCTGGCCGTAGGACTCGAACAGGATCCACTTGCCATCCGGCCGCTCCTGGGGAAGCCCGTTGGGTCCCGTGGCCGTCCTGCACGTCAGGCAGATCTGGTGCTTGCCGTCCGGCCGAGCGCGGTAGATCTGCTTGATCCCGGCCGAGTCGAACTGGGACGAGAGCACCATGCCGTTCCGGGTCCAGGACGGATCCTGGCTGAACCCGCGGGCCAGCTTGTGCACCACGAAGCGCCCAGAGAGATAGGGGCCAGGTACGGGCCCACTGGCTGCGGCCTCGCCCGTCCCGAGCGCCAAGGTGACGGCGAGCGCCATTGCCGCGACCGCCGCGGTCGCTTCTTCCCCTATTTGATGTTGGACGAGCAAAAGAACGGCGTGGCGGGGCCGCGGGAGGCAGGGGGTCCACACGGCCCGCGCCACGCCTGCGCGTCGGTAGCCAGGGAGGGATTTCCGACGCGATCGTCCCCGGAGGCGGGACTGGCCCGGGGACGAGTCTTTAAGTCAACACGTCCTCCCGCCTGACCCGATTATTCCCCGTTTGGTCATGCGGTGTCAACCTTTCGCTGATTCCCCAGCCACGGCGCTCGATCAGCTCGATCCCGATCACCGCACCGAGCGGGCCGAACGGGGTCAGCGTTGCCGCGAGCAGCGGCCAGGGAGCCTCCCGACGCATGATCGCCACGAAGATCAGCGCGCAGAGGCCCAGATAGCCGATTCCGTGCAGCAGCCCGAAGAGGGCGGTCTCCGAGGCGTACCCGGGGGTGATCCAGAAGACCAGCAGCGCGGTGAACAGGCCGAGCTCGAACCAGGAGGCGATCTTCACCCAGCGGAAGAGCCGCCCGGGCACGGGCTTGGGTAAGGGAGATGCGTGAGTGCTCCGATTAGGAACAACCCGTTTCTGGGGGGCCGTGGCCACACGCCGAAACTAGCGCCTGGGCGGCCTCGACAGCCGGTCGAAGCCGGGGAGGGCGATCTTCATACAACCGGTCCATAGGCTTTTGGCCCTCACCAGGGCAAGATGCACGCCATGGAGCGATTCCACGGCGAGCAGACAGCTGACGTGGGCATGAGAAGGCTCGTGCGTCTGCAGCGCTCGTACCGTTGTGCGAGCTGCGGCGCGGAACACCACTCCTGGGGCCGACTCAGCTCATGTCCCGATTGCGGCCGCTCCCTCTCGGTGGCGGTGATCAGACGCGCAGCGCTCACAGGGCCGGCCTGAACCGCCCCTCTCTGGTCTAATCACCCGGCCACCGAGTTCACCGACCGAGGGAGAAGCATGGGTGCTCAATGGAATGACGGGCGGCGCTTCGAGGGAAGGGTGGCGGTGGTCACCGGGGGCGGAGGGACGCTCGGTGGAGCTGTTGCCAGAGGTTTCGGTTCGGAGGGCGCCTCGGTTGCGATCGGCTATCGCTCCTCTCGCTCCCAGGCCGCGGAAGTCGTGGCGGAACTGGAGGGCCTGGGCGTCCAGGCCCACTCCGGCTCCCTCGACGTCACCGATCAGGAGTCGGTCGACGCGTTCATCGCCGACGTCGTCGAGCGCTACGGTCGGTTGGACGTCCTCGTCAACGCCGCCGGCCGCCTCGACGAGGCGGACACGGTGAGATTCAGCGAGCTGGACACCGCCGCGGCGAGCGCACTTCTTCAGGTTGATGTGATCGGAGCGATGCGGATGTGCCACGCCGTGAGGCCGATGATGCTCGAAGATGGCGGTGGTGCCATCGTCAACTTCTCGAGCACTTACGGGAACGGGATCAACCCGGACAACGCGATCAACTTCGTTCCCGTCACCTATTCCACCGCGAAGGGAGCGATCCGCGGTCTCACCACCACACTGGCCAGGGACCTGGCCCCGGAGATCCGCGTGAATGCGCTTGCTCCCGGGCCAATCTCAGGGGAATGGGAGACCGAGTGGGGAGTCTCGCCCGAGCACATCGACGAGGCCGTCGCCATGAACCCGCTGAGGCGTTTCGGCAAGCCGGAGGAGATCGCCGAGACCGTCCTGTTCCTGGCTTCGGACGGAGCCGGTTACATCACCGGCCAGGTGGTCCACGTGGACGGCGGCTGGGTCGCGGCCGGGTAGAGCCGGCGCTACGCCGGGTCCGCGCGGCCCATCAGCGTCGTCAGCACGATCCGCTGCTGCTCCTTGGTGTGCGCGACCGCGTAGCCCTCGCCGGGGCTGGCGCGCGGCGGGCGGCCGACGTAGCCGAGCTCGACGCCCTTGGGCAGCAGGTCCGGCAGGCGGCGCTGCATGACCGACCAGGCGCCCATGTTGCGCGGCTCCTCCTGCACCCAGACGATCTCCTTCAGGTTCGGATAGCTGTCGATCAGCTCTGTGAGCTGCTCCTTGGCGAAGGGATAGAGGAGCTCGGCTCGCGCGACCGCGACGTTCTCGGTCTCCTCCCGCTTGGGTGCCGCGTCGATGTCGTAGTAGATCTTGCCGCTGCAAAGCGCGAGACGCTCGACCTTCTCCTTGCGTCCCTCGGCATGGGGGTCGTCGAGCACGAACTGGAAGGAGCCCGAGGTGAGGTCCTCGAGCCTGGAGGTTGCGCGCGGCAGGCGCAGGAGGCCCTTGGGAGTGAAGACGACCATCGGCCTCGCCTTCTGGATGTGCGCCTGGCGGCGCAGCAGGTGGAAGTACTGCCCCGCCGTCGAGGGATTGGCGATCCGGATGTTCCCCTCGGCGGCGAGCTGGATGAACCGCTCGATCCGGGCGCTCGAGTGCTCGGGACCGCCGCCCTCATAGCCGTGTGGGAGGAGCAGCGTGAGCCGTGAGGTCTGTCCCCACTTCGCCTCGGCCGAGACGATGAAACTGTCGATGATCACCTGGGCGGAGTTGCCGAAGTCCCCGAACTGCGCCTCCCAGAGGATCAGGCTGTCCGGCGAGGCCGCCGAGTAGCCGTACTCGAAGCCCAGGCAGGCCGACTCCGAGAGCGGGCTGTTGTGGAGCTCGAGCGGAGCGTTCGCCTCCTCCAGGTTCTGGATAGGCGCGTAGCGCAGGCCCGTCTTTTCGTCGTGGAGGACGAGGTGGCGATTGGAGAAGGTGCCGCGCTCGGTGTCCTGGCCGGTGAAGCGGACGTGCACGTCCTCCGTCAATAGCGAGGCGAGCGCCAGCTCCTCGGCGTGGCCGAACTCGATCCCGCCGTCGTTCATCGCGTCGAGGCGCTTCGAGAGCGGCTTGCGCAGCTTGCGGTGAATGGTGAAGCTGTCCGGCACCCGCAGGAGCTCCTCGTTGAGCTTGCGGAGCATCTCCTCGGGCACCGCCGTCTCCACACTCGGGCTGCGTGTGCGGTCAAGCTCGCCGGTGCCGGTGGCGGTCGGATCCGCGTACTCCCCCGACTCGATCTTCTGGCGGAGGTCGTCGTGGGCGGCCTTGAGCACCTTCTGGCGCTCGTCGGTTCGCTCCTCGACCTCGTCGGGGGTGGCGATCCCCTCCTTGACCAGCGCCTCGGCGTAGACCTGGCTGACCGGCGGGTGCTCCTTGATCTTGGCCGCCATCAGGGGCTGTGTGTAGGCGGGCTCATCCGTCTCGTTGTGGCCGAAGCGGCGGTAGCCGATCAGGTCGATGACCACGTCGCGACCCCAGCGCTCGCGGTAGGCCATCGCCAGGCGAACCGCGGCGACGCAGGCCTCGGGGTCGTCGGCGTTCACGTGGACGATCGGGACGTTGAAGCCCTTCGCCATGTCGGCGGCATACGGGGTGGAGCGGCCCTCCTCCGGATCCGTCGTAAATCCGATCTGGTTGTTCTGGATGATGTGGACCGTGCCGCCGGTGGCGTAGCCCTTCAGCGACTGGAGGTTGAGCGTCTCCGCCACCACGCCCTGGGCGGGGAACGCGGCGTCCCCATGGAGAAGCACCGGGACCGCGGCCATCGGATCGTGCTCGAGGTGCCCGTCCTGCCGGCTGGTCTGCGCGGCGCGCGCGGCGCCCGTGACCACAGGGTCCACGTACTCGAGATGGCTCGGGTTGGGATAGAGCCGCACGCCGATCTCCGAGCCGTCGCGGGTCGCATAGACGCCGCCGTGCCCGTAGTGGTACTTGACGTCGCCGGTGCCGCCCGTGGGGATGGCCGCAAGCGACTTGACCGCCTCGATGGCCTTCGCGCCCTCGAACTCGGCCAGGATCGCCTCGACCGGGCGGCCGATGTTGTGCGCCAGGACACTGAGCCGGCCGCGGTGCGCCATGCCGATCACCACGTCGTGCGCGCCCTCCGTGTGCGCCATCTCGAAGACCTGGTCGAGCATCGGCACCACCGCGTCGAGCCCCTCGATGGAGAACATCTTCTGGCCGAGGTAGGCCTTCTCGAGGTAGCGCTCGAAGCTGAACACCTCGATCAGGCGGTTGAGGAGCTCGTGCTTCTCCTCCGGCTCGAGCGGCTTGCGGTGCCAGCCGGTCTCGATCATGTCCCGCAGCCACATCCGCTGTTGGTGTGAGGAGAGGTGCTCGATCTGGTACGCGATCGTCCCGCAGTAGGCCTCGCGCATCCTCGGCAGGGCCTCCAGCAGGGTCTCGCCCTCGACCCCGATGCGGAGGATCTCCGCCGGGATCTGGGACATCAGCTCAGGGGTGAGGCCGACGTTCTCGGGCTGGATCGCCGGATCGCCCTTCGGCTCGGAGCCGAGCGGGTCGAGACGGGCCGCCAGGTGGCCGTGCGTCCGGTAGGCCTTGAGCAGCGAGGTGGCGGCCTGCACCGCCTGCAGCAGCTCCATGTCCGGCTTCGCCGCAACGGCGGGAGCCGCTGTCGTCCCGGGGGCGGCCAGCGGAGGCGCCGAGGCGGCGGCCGCGTGTGCGGCGGTGACCGTGGAGGGGTCGAGCCCGAGGTCGGTGGCCACCGACCCGTAGAAGTCGTCCTCGCCCTGCAGCAGCTCCTCGATCCGGCGGAGGAAGGAGCCCGACTCCGCGCCCTGAATGACCCGGTGGTCGTAGGTCGAGGTCATCGTCATGACCTTCGAGACCCCGAGTGCCTTGATCTTCTCGGGTGGCGCATGCCTCCACTCGACCGGATAGGCGAGGGAGCCGCACGCGACGATCGTCCCCTGCCCGGTCATCAGGCGTGGGACCGACGCGACTGTGCCGAGCCCGCCGGGATTGGTCAGGCTGATGTTGGTGCCCTGGAAGTCGTCCGCGGTGAGGCTGTTCTCCCTCGTCTTTGTGATCAACTCCTCGTAGTAGGAGTGGAAGCCTCCGAAGTCGAGTCGGTCGGCGCCCTTGATGCAGGGGACCAGCAGCGAGCGCTGGCCCTTGCGTTCGACGTCCACGGCGATGCCGAGGTTGACTCCGCCCGGCTCGATCACGGTGGGCTTGCCGTCGGTCTCCTGGAAGGCACGCCCCATCACCGGCCACTCCTGGGCGGCCTTGACGATCGCCCAGGCGATCAGGTGCGTGAAGCTGACCTTCATGCCACGCTCCTTGAGGACCTCGTTGAGCGCCTTGCGCTTGGCGTCGAGCGTGTCGACGGCGAGTTCCCTGAACGAGGTGGCCGTCGGGATCGAGCGGCTCTCGTTCATCGCCCGGGCGAGCGACGCGGCGGGGCCGCGGAGCGGCTTTGCCTCGCCCTCGGCGGCCACCGGCGCGGCGCCGTCGCCTTCGCCGGAGAGCACGTCGGACTTGGTGATCTTCCCGCCGGCGCCAGTCCCCTTGAGGCCCTTCAGGTCGACGCCGTTCGCCTGAGCGGCGCGCCTGGCGACCGGGGTGGCTTTGGTGCCCTGGCTGTCGGCTTCGCCATCATCAACCGGCACGTCCTCAGCTTCGCTTCCGGGCGTGCCGGGTGCGGGCGCGGACGGCTTGGCAACCCTTGTCGTATCGGCGCCGTCTCCGCTCGGCCCCTCGCCCTTGGCCATCTCCGCCAGCGGCTTGCCGATCTCGATCGTCTCGTCTGGGCCGACCAGGATCTTGGTGATCGTCCCGGAGGCGGGCGCTGGCACCTCGGCGTCCACCTTGTCCGTGGAGACCTCGACGACGGTGTCGCCCTCCTCAACCGTGTCCCCCTCCGAAACGTGCCATTCGAGCACCGTCCCCTCGGTCACCGACTCGCCCATCTCAGGCATCACGATCTCGAGTCCGCCGCCCTCCAGCGACCTGCCGGCGGAGACCGACGCGTCGTCCGTGGTCGCCTTGCCGTCGCTCGGGGCCTGCTCCTCCGCGGTCGCCCCGCCGCCGTTCGATTCGGCCGCGGCCTCTCCCTCGGCGGGGGCCTTCTCCTGCTCGATCGCTGGGGCGCCGCCGCCGTTGGGGTCGATGTCGGCGAGCGGCTTGCCGACCTCCACGTCCTCGTCTGCCTGGACGTAGATCTTGGTGACGGTCCCGGAGGCGGGGGCGGGCACCTCGGCGTCGACCTTGTCGGTCGAGACCTCCACCATGGTCTGGCCTTCCTCGACTAAATCTCCCTCCGCGACATGCCATTCGAGCACGGTGCCCTCAGTCACCGACTCGCCCATCTCGGGCATCACCAGCTGAACAGTTTGCTTAGTCGCCATTCCCCTTGCTAACTGTATGCCTTCCGAAAACGACGCCTGCCAGGAACGCTGCTACCCGATCCGGGCAATCAGGTCGACAGCCGGCCAGCCCTGATCGCGGATGAACTCCCGCGTGGGAGCAGTCGTCTCGCAGAACGCGCAGGCGATCATGTCGGACAGGCCGACCGGCCCGGAGAGCGCGATCGGCATAGCGCACTCGGGGCAGGCGAGTGATCGCATTCCCAGCCAGGCCGCCCGCTCCGCCGGCCGCAGCTCAACCCGTGCCGCAGCCGCGCGCAGCCTGTCCTCCCTCTCCGGATCGGGGTTCGCGGATGGATCTATGAACAGCCCCACAAGTTGATTATTGCGCTGCGGACCACGCGGCCCCGGGCGTGGGCGGTGTAAGTTCCGGCTGTGATGTCGGAGGAGGGGTGGAGATGAGCTACTTCGTCACTGGCGCAACCGGTTTCATCGGTCGCAACCTGGTCGAGCAACTGCTTGAGCGGGAGGGCACGATCTACGTGCTCGTCCGCGAGGGCTCGCGCGGGAGGCTCGAGGAGCTGCGGAGCCGCTGGGGGGCGGACGAGGACCGGATCGTGCCGGTGATCGGGGACCTTTCCCAGGAGCACCTTGGCTGCGGCGATCAAATCGACGAGCTGCGGGGGAGGATCGACCACTTCTTCCACCTGGCGGCGATCTACGACATGACCGCCGACGCGGAGAGCCAGCGCGTCGCCAACGTCGAGGGCACTCGTGAGGCGGTCAAGCTCGCCAAGGAGCTCGACGCCAAGCGCTTCCACATGGTCAGCTCGATCGCGGCGGCCGGCCTCTACAAGGGCACCTTCACTGAGGACATGTTCGACGAGGCCGAGAAGGTCGAGAACCACCCCTACTTCCAGACCAAGCACGAGTCCGAGGCGGTCGTCCGCGAGGAGTCTGAGGTGCCATGGCGGGTCTACCGGCCGGGAATCGTTGTCGGGCACTCCGAGACCGGCGAGATGGACAAGATCGACGGCCCGTACTACTTCTTCAAGCTCCTGCAGCGAGCCCGCAACGCCGTGCCACAGTGGTTTCCCGGCGTCGGGATCGAGGGCCGGAAGATCAACATCGTCCCGGTCGACTTCGTCGCCAAGGCGATGGACCACATCGCTCACATCGACGGCTTTGACGGACAGGCCTTCCACCTCACGGACCCGAATCCGCTCAGCGCGGGGCAGGTGATCAACGTCTTCGCCAAGGCGGCGCACGCGCCCGAGGCGGTGATGCGGATCGACTCCCGCATGTTCGACTTCATTCCCAAGCAGGTGCGATCGGGCCTGACGATGCTGCCGCCGGTGAAGCGGATCACCGATCAGGTCCTGGCCGACCTGGGCATCCCGCGATCGGTGCTCGTCTACATCAACTACCCCACCGACTTCGACTCGACCAAGACGCAGACGGCCCTCGAGGGGACCGGGATCTCGGTGCCGCCGCTCGCCAGCTACGCCGACAGGCTGTGGGACTACTGGGAGCGCAACCTCGACCCGGACCTCTTCAAGGACCGCTCGCTCTCGGGCGCCATCAGAGGCAAGGTCGTGCTGATCACCGGGGCCTCGTCTGGCATCGGCAGGTCGTGCGCGATCAAGTGCGGGGAGGCCGGCGCCGAGGTCCTGCTCGTCGCCCGCACCCCCGAGAAGCTCGAGGAGACCAAGGCCGAGATCGAGGAGGCGGGGGGTGCCGCGCTACATCCACCAGTGCGACCTCTCCGACCTGGACGACGTCCAGCGGATGGCGAAGGAGGTGCTCGAGCAGCACGAGCGGGTCGACATCCTCGTCAACAACGCGGGCCGCTCGATCCGACGCTCGATCGAGAATTCCTACGACCGCTTCCACGACTTCGAGCGGACCATGCAGCTCAACTACTTCGGTGCGCTGCGCCTGATCCTCAGCCTGCTGCCGAGCATGCGGAAGCGCAGCAAGGGCCGCAAGGGCGGGCACATCATCAACATCAGCTCGATAGGCGTGCAGACCAACACCCCGCGCTTCTCGGCATACGTCGCCTCGAAGGCGGCACTCGACGCATGGTCCCGCTGCGTCGCCTCGGAGGTGATCGACGACGGTGTCCACATCACCACGATCCACATGCCGCTGGTGCGGACGCCGATGATCGCTCCGACGAAGATGTACGACGCCTTCCCGACGATCACACCCGAGGAGGCCGCGGAGATGATCACGAAGGCGATGATCACCAAGCCGAAGAAGGTGGCGACACGCCTCGGCAACTTCGGCGAGCTTCTCTACAACGTCGCGCCGAAGGCCTCGGACACGATCCTCAACACCGCCTACAAGCTCTTCCCGGAGTCGAGCGCGGCGAAGGGCAAGGGGAAGGCAGACGGCAAGCCCGCCGAGAAGGAGCAGGAGCTCTCCACCGAGGGTGTTGCCTTCGCCTACCTGATGCGCGGCGTCCACTGGTAGGGCGGTGGCCACTGCGACCCGCCGGCTGAAGCACTGGGGCTGGGGCTACGAGGACCAGCAGCCGCCGCGCGATCAGGTCGAGGGGATCGCAAAGGCGGTCACGGACCGGCTCGGCTTCGAGGTCGATGAGATCGAGGAGCCTGTCCCGCTCGAGGCGGTTGAGCTCCCCGAGTCGCGCCTGAAGCCTCCGAAGGAGCTCGCAGCGATGTTCTCGGCCGAGCGCTACGACCGGATCGCGCACTCCCTGGGCAAGGCCTACCGGGACGTCGTCCGGGGATTCCGCGGTGAATACACGAGCCCGCCCGACCTCGTCGCCTACCCCGAATCCGCGGAGGACGTGGACGCGATCCTGAACTTCTGCGACGACGAGAAGGCGGCTGCGATCCCCTACGGCGGAGGCACCAGCGTCGTCGGTGGCGTCGAGCCGCGGATGAGGGAGGAGTACCCGGCCGTCGTGACGATCGACCTCCGGAGGATGGATCGGGTCCTGGAGGTCGACGCGATCTCGAAGGCGGCCCGAATCCAGGCCGGAGCCACCGGGCCGCGGCTCGAGGAGCAGCTGCGCGAGCACGGGCTGACCTTGCGCCACTTCCCACAGTCGTTCGAGTACTCGACCCTCGGCGGCTGGATCGCCACCCGGGCAGGCGGGCATTTCGCGACGCTCTATACGCACATCGACGACTTGATCGAGTCGGTGCGGGCGGTGACGCTGGACGGCGATTGGGAGAGCCTGCGGCTGCCGGGCTCGGGCGCCGGCCCCAGTCCGGATCGCATGCTGGTCGGATCGGAGGGCATTCTCGCCGTGATCGTGGACGCCTGGGTCCGGGTCCGCGAGCGGCCCAGCGAGAAGGTCTCCGCCGCGGTCGCCTTCGACGAGTTCGCCGCGGGGGCGGAGGCGGTCCGGGAGATCTCACAGGCGGGGCTGTATCCGTCGAACTGCCGCCTCCTCGACCCGGTCGAATCCGACATCTCCTCCGCGGGACCCCCGGGCAAGGCGATGCTGGTCCTCGGTTTCGAGTCCGCGCACCATCCGGTGCAGGACGCGATGGCGCTTGCGATCGACGCGGCGACGGCACACGGCGGAGTGCCAGGCGAGGTCAAGCGCCAATCCGCCGAGGCGCCCGGGCCCGAGGCGCGCCGCGACGCGCCCGCGCCGTCCGAGCCGGGCGAGGACCCGGTCAATGCCTGGCGCCACGCCTTTCTCTACGCCCCTTATCTGCGTGACTCCCTGGTCGCCTGCGGCGTCCTGTCGGACACCTTCGAGACCACGATCACCTGGGATCGCTTCCCCGACTTCCACACCGAAGTGATGGAGACCGCGCGACGTGCAGTCGCCGACGCCAGCGGCGCGACTGCCGAGGGCCGCGGCTCGCCCCGGATCAGCTGTCGCTTCACACACGTGTACCCGGACGGCCCCGCCCCGTACTACACGGTGCTCGCGCGGGCCAGGCGAGGCGACGAGGTGGCCCAATGGGATGAGATCAAGGCGGCGGTCTCTGAGGCGGTGAGCGACGCGGGCGGCACTATCACCCACCACCATGCCGTCGGCCGCGACCACCGCCCCTGGTACGACCGCCAGCGACCCGATCCGTTCGCGGATGCGCTGCGGGCCGCCAAGCGCGAGCTCGATCCCAACGCGGTCCTGAACCCCGGCGTGCTGATCGATCCCTGAGTGGCTCTACCCTTCGCGGTCCATGGCCGTTCCCCTGACCAGGGAGAGGTCTGAGCCGCAGGTGGCCGAGGTAGCCGCCGGCGGCCTGACTCCCAAGCCTCGCCGCGGCCCAGTGCGCGCGGCGATCGTCGCCCTGCGGCCGCAGGAGTGGGTCAAGAACCTGCTCGTCTTCGCGGGGCTGCTCTTCTCGGCGAGGTTCAAGGACTTCGACGCGATCGTCGACGCGACCGTCACCTTCGCCGCTTTCTGCATGGTCGCCTCGGCCGGCTACCTCGTGAACGACGCGCGCGACGTCGCCGAGGACCGCCAGCATCCGACCAAGCGCTTTCGCCCGATCGCGGCTGGCGAGCTACCGATTCCCACCGCGATCGGCATGGCGATCGTGCTCGCCATCGTCGCGCTCGCCGGCTCGGCGCTGCTCGAGGGCCTCGAAGTCGGCGGCCTGGTGCTGGCCTACGGGGTGGGCACGACGCTCTACTCCTACGTCCTCAAGCACGAGGTCATCCTCGACGTGATGACGATCTCCGGGCTGTTCGTGCTGCGGGTGATCGCCGGTGCGGTCGCGGTCGGGGCCGACGCGTCCGCCTTCCTGCTGCTCTGCACGGGGATGGTCGCCCTCTTCCTCGGCTTCACGAAACGCCGGCAGGAAGCGACATCTGAGCTGCACTCAGGGACGAAGACCAGACCCGTCCTCGAGCACTACTCGATCCCGTTCCTCGATCAGATGGTCGCGATGGTCACGGCGACCACGGTGATGAGTTACGCGATCTACGCGGTCAACTCGCCGCTGATCGGGTCGAAGATGCTCGCCACCCTGCCCCCGGTCCTCTACGGGATCTTTCGCTACCTCTACCTGATCTACGACCGCAAGGACACCCGGTCAACCGACGCCATCCTGCTCGAGGACTACGGCATGATCGGGGCGGCGATCGTCTGGGTGGCGAGCGTGCTGATCCTGCTGCTCATCTACCACTAGGCGCCCGCGCTGGCCGGGCGACCGGCTCAGAGCCGAAAGACGACGACCTTGCGGTCCAGAGTGCAGCGGCCCTGGCTACCACCGCCGGAGCAGGTGTAGCCCTGCAGCGAATGTGCCTGCGTCTTCGCGTACTCCTTGGCGATCCGCTTGGCCTTGGGACAGGGAACGAGCGCCGCGCGTACGCCCGCCCCGCAGTTGCGGAAGCCCGCCCACCGCCCCCGAGTGGGCCGGCAATGCGAGCAGGACGGCGGCGACGGCGATGGCGAGCAGGTGAATGCGCCCGAAGGACATCTCGGGGGTTCGATCGGACCGCTGACGGCCGGACCTTGAGCGGGCCTGGGCGCCTCTGGACACCTCGTCCGCGGCTGACCCGAGACTGACTGGCCAGTCGGCGTATGGGAGGGCGCGCGACAGCGCGACCCGTTTAAGTAGAGTCCGAAAACGTGGACCTGACGCTGACGGATTCGGAGGCGGCGTTCCGGGACGAGGTTCGGAGCTGGCTGGAGGCCAATCACCCGGGCCCGGCGCCCGAGGGCGACGATGCCGTCGAGTTCGAGTTCCGCCGCGCCTGGCAGAAGAGGATGCACGAGGCGGGCTGGGCCGGGCTCTCCTGGCCCGAGGAGTACGGCGGCAAGGGCGCAACGCTGATCGAGCAGTCGATCTTCAACGAGGAGCTTGCGCGCCAGCGGGTCCCGCTGCCCGCCAACGTGCTCGGCCTGGTCATGGGCGGTCCTGTCGTCATCGCCCGCGGCAACGAGGAGCAGAAGGAGCGCTTCCTGGAGCCGATCCTGTCGGGCGACGAGATCTGGTGCCAGGGCTTCTCCGAACCTGAATCCGGTTCGGACCTCGCCTCGCTGAAGACGCGCGCGGTGAAGAGCAACGGGAGCTGGAAGGTCACCGGGCAGAAGGTCTGGACCACCTACGCGCACGAGGCCAAGTACTGCATGCTCCTGGCCCGCACCGACCAGGACGCCCCGAAGCACAAGGGGATCACCTACTTCATCCTCGACATGGATCAGCCGAACGTCGACGTGCGGCCGCTGCGCCAGATCACGGGGGAGGCCGAGTTCAACGAGATCTTCCTCGAGGAGGCGGAGGTTCCCGACGAGAACGTCATCGGAGAGGTCGGGGGCGGCTGGGCGGTCGCCATCACCACGCTCATGTTCGAGCGGGCAGGCCTCGGGGCCGCCGCCGTGATGGGACTGAAGCGCACCATGGAGGACCTCCTCGCCGTTATCCGCGAGAAGGGCTTGGACGAGGACCCAGTGATCCGCCAGCGGATCGCCGAGCTCCAGATCGGCATCGAGGCGATGCGGCTGGGTGCCCTGCGTTCGCTCACCGCGACGATGAAGACGGGGATCCCAGGGCCCGAGGGCTCTCTCAGCAAGTGGCAGTGGGCCGACTACAACCAGGCGCTCACAGAGCTCGGGAACGAGGTGCTCGGGCCCGAGGGAATGCGCGTCGGCACCGACTGGAGCTATCGCTTCCTCCGCTCACGGGCCAACTCGATTGAGGGAGGCACCACCGAGGTCCTCAAGAACATCATCGCCGAGCGCGTGCTCGGCCTGCCGAGGCTGAGATGAGGGGACCGGCGAAGTGAACTTCGACCTGAACGACGAGCAGCAGGAGATCAAGCGCACCGCCCACGAGTTCCTCGCCTCCCGTTTTGCGCCCTCGAAGGTGAGGGAGCTGGCCGAGGCACGCTCCTATGACGACGGCCTCTGGAAGGAGATCTCGGAGCTCGGCTGGCCGGGTATCGCCGTCTCGGAGGACGATGGTGGCCAGGGACTGGGAATGGTCGAGCTTGCGGTGCTGCTCGAGGAGTCCGGCTACACCTGTGCGCCCAGCCCGCTGCTCGGCACCGCGGGCGCGGCGCTGGTGATCTCCGCGGCCGGCTCCGACGAGCAACGAGGAGAGTGGCTCCCCAGGCTGGCCTCGGGAGAGGCGACGGGCTCGTTCGGTGGCTTCGCCGAAGCCGAGAGCACCCTGTTCTGCGACCTGCCGACTGCCGACGTGGCGGTCACCTTCCACAACGGCGGCGCGCTGCTCGCGCCGGCCTCCGATCTCGACTTCGAGACGGTCGACGCGATCGACGCGACCCGCTCCTACGGGCTGATCTCGGAGCCCGCCGGCGAGCCCCTGACCGGCGACGTCGCCGGCGGTCGCGATCGGCTCGCGGTCGCGATCGCCGCGGAGCTCACCGGGATCGCCCAGCGAGCGATGGAGATGGCCGTCGAGTATGCGCGCGAACGCCAGCAATTCGGGCGGCCGATCGGCTCATACCAGGGTGTCAGCCACCGTTGCGCCGCGATGCTGCTCGCCACCGAGGAGTCTCGCTCGCTCACCTACTACGCCTCCTGGACCGCGGACGCGGAGCCCGAGTCGCTGCCGCTGGCCGCCGCGATGGCCGGCGCTCGCTCGGCCGACGCCGGTTGGCAGGTGCCCGCCTCGGCGCTCCAGGTCTTCGGCGGCATCGGCTTCACCTGGGAGCACGACCTCCAGTTCTGGCTCAAGCGCGGCCGCGTCGCCGGCCGCATGCTCGGCACACCGCGCGACCACCGCGAGCGGGTCGCGGACCTCTCCGGCCTGGGCGCCGGCGAGCCAGCCGCGGTCTAGGCGGCCCGGCGGGATCGCCTTGAAGCGCCTTCTGGTCGCCGTCACTGCGCTTTCTCTGGCGGCCCTGCCGGCGAGCGCCCTCGCGAAGGCCAAGCCGGCGAGCTCCGCCGGGACCTACGGCCACGCCGGGCGCTTCATCACCGACTCCCGGGGCCGGGTCGTCACCTTCCATGGACTTCGACATGGTCGACAAGCTTGCGGCGTCGGGCTATGCGCCGGACGGCGCGGGCTTCGGCAAGGACGATGCTCGCTTCCTCGCGCAGAACGGCTTCAACGTGATCCGGCTCGGGATCATCTGGAAGGCCCTCGAGCCCCAGCCCGGGGTCTACGACGACGCCTATCTCAACCGGATTTCAGCACCTACAGGCTGCTCCACAAGCAGGGGATCGCGGTGCTGCTCGACTTCCACCAGGACATGTACAACGAGCGCTTCCAGGGAGAGGGGGCGCCGGACTGGGCGATCGTCGGCCAGGCTGCGACCGAGAACCCCTCACCCCAGCTCGGCTTCCCGTTCAACTACGTCGCCCAGAACGCCGTCAACCACGCCTACGACGCGTTCTGGGCCAACACCCAGGTGCCGGGCACGGGCCGGGGAGTCCAGGACCTCTACACCGCGGCATGGGCTCACGTCGCCAAGCGCTTCCGCGGCAAGCCCGGGGTCGTGGGCTACAACCTCTTCAACGAGCCCTGGATGGGGACCCCCCTTCAGCAGTGCGCGCTTGCGGGCGGGGGGACCGCTCCCGATGCCTGCGGGATCCCGCAGTTCGAGGCGACCACCCTGACCGACTTCCACCGGCGCGTCACCCGCGCGATCCGTCGAGTCGACAAGCGAACCATGGTCTTCCCGGCCCCGATCCTGACCTTCGACTTCGGCGGCGTGACCGGGGTGGGCAAGGTCGACAAGCGGGCGGGCTTCGCCTTCAACGCCTATTGCGGGCAGATCAATCCTGCGATCGCCGCTCTTCTCCCCTTCCTGAAGGGTCAGCCGTGCAGCTTCTCGGCGAACCTCTCGTTCACTCATGCTCTCGATGAGAGCCGCCGCAACGGCGACGCTCTCTTCATGACGGAGTTCGGGGCGACCGACGAACTCGCGAACTTCACCGACTACCTGCGCGGCGCGAACGCCCTGGGAATCAGCTGGACCTACTGGGCCTACTGCGGCTGCGGTGATCCGACCACGACTGGGGCCGGTGATACGCAGGCCCTCGTAGTCGATCCCAGGCAACCGCCCACCGGTGCGAACGTCAAGACTGAGAAGCTGGTGCTGCTGGCGCAGCCGTACGCCAGGGTCGTCTCGGGAACGCCGCGGGAGTGGGCGTTCGACGACGCTACGCACCAGTTCCGCTTCGCCTATGTGACGAAGCCGGCGGGGAAGGGCAAGCGCTTCGGCCCAGGCTCGATCACGACGCTGAGCGTCCCTGGCGTCGAGTACCCGAGCGGATACGGGGTGAGTGTCCGCGGCGCGCGGGTTGTTTCGAGGCCCCGCTCGAGCGTCCTGCGGCTCGCTCAGTGCGGCCGCGCGAAGCGGGTGAGGATCGAGATCGGTCCCGGCAAGGCCCGGCCAGCCGCTCGGAAGTGCGGTTAGCGTCCGGTGGCCACCCGGTGAGCCAGTCGGATATCGCGGGCACGGCCCGGCTTTGGGCCGTCGCGTTCTGTGCTCGTGGGTCTCTTCTGGACCGTCGGTCAGCAAGCCGAGGCCGCAACACCGGAGCAGCGCGCCGCCGACCTGGTGGCGCAGATGACCTCGGCCGAGAAGGTGGACCTCGAGGCGAGCGGCACAGCCGGCGTCCCGCGGCTCGGCATCCCGCCGCTCAGCGCCCGCGACGGCCCCAACGGGATCGGCACGGGGGAGCGTGGCGTGACCGCGTTCCCGAATGCCGTCAACATCGGTGCGTCCTGGGATCGCGGGCTGGCGCGCCACTTCGGGCAGGCGCTCGGGCAAGAGCTGCGGGCAAAGGGCTTCGACTGGTTCTTCGCGCCCACGGTCGAGGTCCTGAGGACGCCGCTCTGGGGGCGGGCAGCGGAGACCTACGGGGAGGACCCGTTCCTGAACGGGGCCCTCGTCGCTCCGGAGATCAGCGGCGTCCAGAGCCAGCATGTGATGGCCCAGGCCAAGCACTGGGTCGGAAACACCCAGGAGACCGGACGCGTTGGCATTCCGCTGGTTGGTCCCGGTGTCGATGACCGGGTGTCGCTTCGGACTCTCAACGAGATCTACTTCCCCGGCTTCAAGTCGGCGGTGCGGAAGGGCGGAGCGGCGTCGGTGATGTGCTCCTACAACCGCATCAACGGGCTGCAGTCGTGTCAGGATCCGCTCACCCTCGGCATCGTCAGGAATTGGATGAGAGGGTTCGTGGGACCCGACGCGGTTCTCGCGGTCCGCGATGGGGCCGCCGCGGCAAACGCCGGCACGGACAACTTCCAGATCGGGGGCTCCAGCTCCTTCAGGTCGGCGGCCAATTCGGGCCAAATCCCGCAGGCGCGAATCGACGATGCCGCCCGCCGGATCCTGACCGGGATGATCCGGGTCGGCCTCCTGGACCATCCCGTCGGGAGCGCGCAGCCGGTCGCCAGCACTCCCAGGCACCGCAAGCTGGCGACGAAGATCTCGGCGCAGGCCAGTGTGCTGCTGCAGAACCGCCGCCAAGTCCTGCCGTTCTCATCGAGGACGAAGTCCATCGCGGTGATCGGCTACGACGCGGGCCCTGGAACGCAGATCGAGGAGGGTGGCTCCCCCGCGGTGTTGCCCGGCGGCAAGGTGATCACGCCGCTGGCCGGGATCCGCAAGCGGGCCGGTCACGGCATCGACGTGAAGTACGCACAGGGGACCCTCGGCGTCGTGTCCCTGCCCGCGGTTCCCGCCAGCGTGTTGACACCGTCGTCGGGGTCGGGTCAAGGCCTATCCGCGACCTTCTTCTCGGGCAGGACACCCGACCTATCGGGGGCTGTGGTCGGCACGCGGGTGGATCCGACGATCGACTCCAAGTCGGTGCTTCCCTCCGGCGCCGGATCCGCCCGCTGGACGGGGACGCTGACACCGCCGACGACCGGCGACTACAGGTTCTCTCTCAAGGTCGCGGGCAACGCGAAGCTGTTCATCAACGGCCAGCAGATCGCCGGCGGCGATGCCGAGTGGATCAACCTCGACGGCGGTTCCCCCACCGGCGGAGTGGTGGGGGCCTCGCCGGGAGCGCCGGACCAGACCTTCCAGGGCATCGTCCACCTGCAGGCCGGGCAGAGTGTCCCGATCACCGTCGAGTACGCGGCGAGCGCATCGATCACCGGCAACGAGTTGCACCTGGGATGGCAGCCGCCCGACCCCGCAATGCTTGCCGCCGCGGTGCGGGCCGCGAAGCACGCCCAGGTGGCGGTGGTCTTCGCAAACGACGTCACCGGCGAGGGCATGGACCGGACGTCGCTCCGCCTGCCCGGCGACCAGGACAAGCTGATCTCGGCCGTAGCGAAGGCGAACCCCCGGACAGTGGTCGTGCTGCATACCGCGAGCGCGGTGTTGATGCCGTGGCGCAAGAAGGTCGCCGGGATCATCGAGGCGTGGTACCCGGGCCAGCAGAGTGGCGCCGCCATCGCCAAGACCCTGTCGGGGGACGTCGACCCTTCGGGCCGGCTGCCGGTGACCTTCCCCGCCTCTGACAGCCAGGGGCCGACAGCCAACAACCCCTCGCGCTTCCCGGGGATAGGCAATGTCGTCCAGTTCAGCGAGGGCCTCTTCGTCGGCTACCGCTGGTACGACCGCTACCGCAAGCGGCCGCTCTTCCCCTTCGGCTACGGGCTCTCCTACACCCGTTTCAAGCTGGGCGACCTGAAGGTGAAGAAGCGGGGCAAGGGGCGCTACGGGGTCAGCGTCCGCGTCCGGAACACCGGTCGACGGGCCGGGGCCGAGGTGGTCCAGCTCTATGTCGGCTTCCCCCCGAAGACCGGTGAGCCACCCCGCCAGCTCAAGGCGTTCGCCAAGGTCCGTCTCGCGCCGGGCGAGACCCGTGCCGTCCAGCTCAACCTCAACCGCTCGAGCTTCCAGTACTTCAACGAGACCGCCAACAGCTGGAGGACCCAGGGGGGCAGCTACCGGATCTACGTCGGCACGTCCTCACGCAACCTGCCGCTCAGAGCGCAGGTTCGTATCGGAGGCCGGCAGGGGTAGGTCCGCAGGACTTCGCCGACACTTGACTGGGTGGTGGGGAATCAAGTAAGACTTATTACTTGATGGCGAGTTGCCGCACCCCGATTGCGGTTGCGAGCGTAGCCGCAGCAGTCTTCGCCCTGTCCAGCGCGTCTGTGGCAGGCGCCGCGACCTGCCCCACCACCGTCGGGGACCGCGCATTCGCGAGTGCGGCTCAGCTGCGGGCGACGATGGGGAAGGTCACCGGTTTCGGGCAGCTCCGGAATGCGGGGAGCCGGTCTCACAACCAGGAGCTTCGATGGCTGGACGGCCGCCTGAAGCGGATTCCTGGCCTGCGGGTCCGCTCGGATCCCTACTGGGTTCGCAGCTGGCAGCCCACTACGCCCGCGAGGAAGGGCCCGGGCATGGATCTCGCCCGTGCGGGTGAGCTCAGGCTGCTGGAGCCGAGCGGTTCCACCACTCGGATCCCAGTGGCCGGCGCCGTGCCCTACGCGAGGCCGACGAACAACCTGGGATCCGGCGGTCCCCTCGTCTACCTGCCTCCCGGCCAGCAGATCACGGCCCAGAACGCCGCCGGCAAGGTCGTGATCAGGGACTTCCCACAGGCGTCGATACCAGCGGCGGGCATCCAGTTCCTCTCTCTGTACATCACGCCCGACCTTGCGAATCAGACCGGGGCCTACGCCCGGCCATATCTCGCACCGCTGGACCAGGAGATGTGGAATGCCGGCACGGCCGGAGCCGCCGGCATCGTCTTCGTCTTCGACGTTCCCGAAAAGCAGGTCCGCGGCTACTGGGACCCGCACAACGGTACGCACTACAAGGTTCCCGGGCTGTTCGTGGGCGCTGATCAGGGAGCTCAACTGAAGACGCTTGCAGCGGCCGGGCGGTCGGCGCGGGTCGTCGTGCATGCACGGTCGAAGCGGGCCAAGACGAGAAACCTGATCGCAACCCTGCCCGGCCAGAGCCCGCAGCGAATCGTGCTCTCGACCCATACCGACGGAGCCACCTGGGTGCAGGAGAACGGGGTCGCCGGGGTGCTGGCACTGGCTCGCTACTTCGCGGGTCTCCCCAAGTCGTGTCGTCCGCGAACCTTCCAATTCGCGTTCGGAAGCGGCCACCTTGGGTTCGCCCGCGATGGCACGGAGCTGTACGCGCGCAAGCTCGATCAGCAATACGACCAGGGCTCGGTGGCGTTCGCGTTCGCCCTCGAGCACATGGGAACTCGCGAGATCCTGCCCGTTCCGGATGCGGACGGATCGGGGCAGCACCTCGCCTTCACCGGGCAGGGCGAGGCGTATCTCTTCGGCGCCGGGGACAGCGACGCCCTCCACCAGGCGGCCGTCAATGCCACGAAGGCGCGGAACCTCGACCACACGGCCGTGCTTCGAGGCCTCGGGGTTCCCATGGCGGGCCAGGCGCCGCCGATCTGCTCGATGGGTGGGATCGGGACCGCCTTCCAATCCCATTTGATTCCGACCCTGGCGATGATCTCCGGTCCCTGGTCCCTGTGGGCCCCCTCGTTCGGGCCGAGAGCAGTCGACTTCAACCGCATGCGCAGCCAGCTCCTGGCAGCCGGAGATGCCGTGCTTGCTCTCCAGGGTCTCCCCAGCGCCCAGATCGCAGGTGACTATCCCAACTACCGGGCCCAGCGAGCCGCTGGCGCGCCGACCTGTTCCCATGAGCTGCCACCGCAGTAGCGGTCTCCTGTCTCTCGCGGGGGCGTTCGCGCTTGTCCTCACCCTGGCCTTGGCCGGGCTCGCCGGCAGGTCGAGCGCCACGCCGCCGTGGGCGGCGACGACCATCACGCAGCCGCCCCAGCCGAAGAACGGGCCCGGCGGGCGCGCTCATCCCTATCGGGGTTTCCGCGTGACGGCGGGCGGCAGCGGGAACGACGCCTGGTACGCCTTCGAGCCCACCAGGCCGCGACCACGGAAGGCGCCGCTCGCGATCGTCATGCACGGGTACTTCGAGTTCGCGGGCTATGAGCAGATGTACGCGTTCATCAGCCACACCGTGCGGCGAGGGAGCATCGTCATCTATCCCAGGTGGCAGACCGGCATCGCCGATCCGTGTCCCGGGCCCGTTCAACATCGAGCCCTGCATCACTTCGTCCGTCACCGGGATCCGTGGCGCCATCTCCTATCTGCAATCGAGTCCGAAGCGGGTGCAGCCCAACCTGCGGGAGACCAGCTACTTCGGCTTCTCCTTCGGCGCCATCATCACCGCGAACCTCGCCAACCGCTATCTGTCGCTCGGGTTGCCGAAGCCCCGGGCGATCTTCCTCGACGACCCGGAGGACAGTGGACTCGCCGGCGGCGGCGAGCCGGCGCTCGACGACTCGCTCGGGGGAATCCCGCCGTCGACCAAGTTCGAGTGCCACTCCGGCGCCGAGGGCGCCCTCGTGCAGAACAAGGGAGGTGTGGACACCGCGAGCTGCAATGCGGTGTTCCCGAAGATCTCCCAGATCCCCAACAAGAACAAGGACCTCGTCCTCACCCACACCGACTCTCACGGGCAGCCCACCCTGTCCTCGGCGCACGGGGTGTGCGCCGGAGGTGCTCCGGGCTTCGGCCCCGCCAACGCCTACGACTGGAACTTCTGTTGGAAGGTCTGGGACGCGCTTCGCAGCTGCGCCTACTCGGGGACTGACTGCCGTTACGCGCTTGGCAACACGCCTCAGCATCGCTCGCTCGGCCGCTGGAGCGACGGAGTCCCTGTCACCCCGCTGAAGATCCAGAACGCCGCGCCGATCGTGCCGTAGCCGGATGCCGGCGACGACGACGTCGAAGCCGGGCCGCGTCAAGCGCGTGGCGGACGGCGTCTTCTTCACGGTTCCCGAGACGCTGCCGCGGGGCCGCCACAAGCTGACGCCCGAGCAGGTCAGCGACGCGCAGTCCGAGCGGATGCTCGCCGCAGTGACGGAGCTGCTTGCCGCTCGCGGCTACCGCGGTTTCGGAGTGGGGGAGATCGCGAGCCGCGCCGGAGTCTCCCTCGAGGCCTTTTACAAGTGCTTCGCCGGCAAGGACGCCTGCATCTTCGGCGGTTACGACCGCTTCATCGACGTGCTTCTGCGAAGGATGGCCACGGGCGACGCGCGGCCGGATGACCGCCCAACGCGCACCGCGGCCCTGCTCGATGCCTATCTCGGCACGCTGCAGCAGGACCTTGTCGTCGCGCGTGCGTATCAGGTCGAGATCGACGCGCTCGGGGCGCCGGCGCGCGCGCGTCGGCGTGAGTCGCTCCATCTCTTCGCGAACTTCATCCGCGAGGAGGAGGCGCAGGCATCCCCGGACGGCCAGCCGTCCTTGCCTTGGAGCGCCTACATCGGTGTCGTCTACGCCGCCCGGCAGCTCGCCTCGGACGCGCTCGACACATCGGAGACGCCGGATCTCGCCGCGCTAGGCGAGGACCTCCAGATCTGGCTCTCCGATCCGTTTCCTGAGCAGCACTAAGGCGTCCGCTACCCGGCCAGCTCCGCGATGTACTGGACGCCGTCGAGGTCGCTGTGCGTCAGGTACTGCAGCATCACCCGCTCGACGCCGAGCTCCTCGAGCTCCGCGAGCTGCTTGCGGACCTCCGCGACGGTCCCGATCAGAGTGTTCGGCGGACGCTCGTTCAGATAGGCCTCGGGATCGGGCGCCTCCTCGCCGCGCGCCTCGGCGACCGCATGTGCGCGCTCGAGCAGGTCGACCTCATCCGAGCCGATGATGCAGCCGGTCATCAGGGAGATCGTCGGTTTGCCGCGGCCAACGGAATCCCAGGCCGCCCTGACGTTCGGGATGGCCTCGGCGCACTCCTCGGCGCTCATCATCACCAGGTTGTACTCATCGGCCCAGCGCGCCGCGAGGCGCAGGCTGCGCGGCTTCGCCCGGCCGCCGACGATCAGGTTGGGGGGCGAGATCGGCTTGGGGAGCGCCTCGAGACCCTCGATCCGGTAATGCGCGCCCTCGAAGTCGAGCGATCCCTCCTCCCACTCGCGGCGGACGATCTCGATCTGCTCCTCGAGCATGCCGAACCGCTCCCCCGTGGGCGGGAAGGGGAATCCGTACGCGTCGTGCTCGGTCTCCAGCCAGCCGGTGCCCATGCCGAGCTCCACTCGGCCGCCGCCCGAGATGTGGTCGGCGGTGACCACGTTCTTCGCGAGCACCGATGGGTGTCGAAACGTGACTGGCGAGACCAGGGTCCCGAGGCGCAGCGTGGAGGTGACCGCCGCCAAGGCGGCCAGCGTCGACCAGGCATCCAGCGAGCCGCGATCCGTCTGGCCGACCACCGAGAGGTAGTGATCCGAGCGGAACAGGGCCTCGATCGGGCTCTCCTCGCAGGCACCGGCCAGGGCCACCCACTCGTCCCAGGTGACGGACTCCTGCCCCTCGATCATCAGGCAGATCCGCATCAGTCCTCCAGGATCTTCGCGTCGGAGATCACCTGCACCTTGCCGCCTCGGCGGAAGTGCACGTCGACCGTCTCGTTCTTGCCGTAGCTGCCGAAGAGGCCCAGGGTCATCGCAAGCCACCGGCTCGTGCTCACCTTCTCCTTGACCAGCGGCCTGGAGAAGACGATCTCACGACCGTGGATCGAGTAGTCGGCGCCCTCCTTCTGCTCAGTCCCGTTGATGAAGACCTGGATCGGTCGCTCGGTTCCCCCTGGCAACCGAACCCTCCGCCCGACCTCGACGCTCTCGGTCATCGCCTGCAGATTAGTCGCGTGTCATCAGCCGGCGAGGGCATCTCGCAGGCGATCGAGCGCCTCCTCCAGCGAATCCGCCTCGATCGTCTCCTTGCGGATCGCGCCGGTGTAGGCGACCGCGTGCCCGTCTCCCATCACGTCGATGCCGCCCTCAGGGGAGCGGATCAAGCCGGGGCCTGTGATTTCGATCCGGGCGTTCACGCGCTGGTCGGGCGTGTGCTTGCGAAATAGCGTGATCGCCGGCAGCCGATCCTCGCGCTGAATCTCCTCGACGCGCCGCCGCGCCTCGTCGATCGCCTCGTCGAGGGACGAGAACTTCTCCCTTCCGACATTGGACCCGTGCCGGACCGTGACCTTCCAGCTCACGGGCAGGCAGACTAGCCTGGGATACTTCGCGATGGCGAGGGAGAACGTCGAGGTCGTTCGAGAGGCATTTCGACTCTGGGGCCTCAATCCGGAGGGCGGTCTCGCTCCCATCGACCTCGACCGCCTTCAGGATGTCTTCGAAGGAGACACGACGGCCGCCGCGGAGCTCTTCGACCCCGGGGTCGAGCTGCACCCGCCCGAGGGGGAGGTGGGCGGGAGTCTTCAGCGCGGCTATCGGGGCATCGTCCAGAACTGGCGCGACCTGCTGGCGACCTTTGACGAGTTTCTGATCGAGCCTGTGGAGTTCGACGAGGTCGGAGAGCAGGTGGTCGTGATTCAGCGCAACATCGGGCGCATGCGCCAGATGGAGGTCGACGAGCGGTTCTCGGTGCTATTCACGCTGCGGAACAGCCGGATCTCTCGGATCCAGGTGTTCGCCAGCCCTGACGGCGCGCGCGAGGCCGCCTCTGTCGCTTAGGCGCCGCGGCGGGGCTTCTTTGGGCGCTTCGCCGGCGGGCCGGTGATCTTCTCCGGCCCGTCGCGCTTGTCCGCCGGCGTGTAGTCCACGTCCCGGCGCCCGGTGTAGATCTGGCGAGGCCGCGCGATCTTGAGCTCGGGATCCTCGTTCTGCTCCATCCACTGGGCGACCCAGCCGGAGGTGCGCGGGATCGCGAAGATCACCGTGAACATGTCGGTCGGGATACCCATCGCCTCGTAGATCAGCCCGGAGTAGTAGTCGACGTTCGGGTAGAGCTTGCGCGAGGTGAAGAAGTCGTCGTCGAGCGCCCGCTTCTCGAGCTCCGTGGCGATGTCGAGCAGCGGGTTGTCGCCGGTCGCCTCGAGCACCTCGTCGACGTGCTTCTTGATGATCCGGGCCCTCGGGTCGTAGTTCTTGTAGACCCGATGCCCGAAGCCCATCAGCTTCTCCTCGCGCTTCTTCACACCCTCGAGGAAGTCGGGGATGTTCTCGACGGTCTCGATCCGGCGAAGCATCCGCAGTACCGCTTCGTTCGCCCCGCCGTGCAGCGGGCCGTACAGCGCCGCCACCCCGGCCGCCACGGCCGAGTAGGGATCGACGCCTGAGGACCCGACGGAGCGGACCGCGTTGGTTGAGCAGTTCTGCTCGTGGTCGGCGTGCAGGATGAAAAGGATGTCCAGAGCCTTCGCCAGCCGCGGATCGGGCTCGTAGCTGTTCTCCATCTTGAACAGCATCGAGAGGAAGTTCTCGGAGTAGGACAGCTCATTGTCGGGATAGACGTAGGGGAGCCCCATGCTGTGGCGGTAGGCCCAGGCAGCGAGGGTCGGGACCTTGGCGATCAGCCTGATCGCCGCCATGTAGCGCTCCTCCGGATCGTCGATGTGCTTGGCGTCCGGATAGAAGGTCGAGAGGGCGCCGACGCTGGCGAGCAGCATGCCCATCGGATGGGCGTCGTGGCGGAAGCCCTCGTTGAACTTCTTGATGTCCTCGTGGGCGAAGGTGTGATGGGTGACGTCGAAGGTCCAGCGCTCGAGCTGAGCCGGGGTGGGGAGCTCGCCGAAGATCAGGAGGTAGGCGACCTCGAGGTAGGTGGAGTGCTCGCAGAGCTGCTCGATCGGGATGCCCCGGTGCTGAAGGATGCCGGCCTCGCCGTCGATGAAGGTGACTGCAGAGCGACAGGAGGCGGTGTTGGTGAACGCCGGGTCGTAGCCCATCAGGCCGAAGTCGTCGTCCGAAACCTTGATTTGCCGCAGGTCCATCGTCCTGACGGTCCCGTCGCTTATCTCGAGCTCGTAGTTCTTGCCCGTCCGGTTGTCGGTGATGCTGAGCGTGTCGCCGCTGGACGCGCCGTCGTGCGATCCGTCGACCTTCGGGTCTGCCTGGGTCTCTGCCTTCGTCGCCATCGAACCTCCTCGATCGGTACCCACATATCTTCTCACGGTGGCGTTGCCGACAAACCGACCGAGCAAGCAGGAGACGCTTGGTTTGTTCGCCGGCCTGCCGCGACGCTACGACCTCGCAGGAGCGTTGCTCAGCTTCGGTCAGGACCCACGCTGGCGCCGGGCAATGGTCGCCGAGGTGCCCGCCGGGCGCGAGGATCGCGTTCTGGACGTCGCCACCGGCACGGGCATGGTCGCCGGCCGCGCTGGTGCGCCGCTACGGCTGCCGGGTTGTCGGTCTCGACCAGAGCCCGGAGATGCTGGCCGGGGCGCAGGCGAGGCTCGATGCGGAGCCCGACCTCGCCTCCCACATCGAGCTGGTCAGTGGGGAGGCGGAGTTGCTGCCGTTCGCGGACGGTGAATTCGACCACCTGACGTTCACGTATCTGCTGCGATACGTCGAGGACCCCGGCGCCACCCTGCGCGAGCTGACGCGTGTGGTCAAGCCGGGGGGACGTGTCGCGTCGCTCGAGTTCATGCTCCCTCCCAACGCCATCGCGCGCTCTCTCTGGTGGATCTACACCCGTGGCGCGATGCCTGTCCTGGGGCGCCTCGCATCTCGCGACTGGTACGTGGTCGGCCGCTTCCTCGGGCCGAGCATCACCGACCTCTACCGCAGGCTGCCGCTCGATCGCCAGCTGGAGCTGTGGCGGACGGCGGGCGTCGAGGACGCGCGGGCGCGCGTGATGAGCCTCGGTGGTGGCGTGGTGATCTGGGGGACGCGTGTCTGACGCAGACCGCCTCGCGCGTCCAGCCTTCTACGCGCTGCGTGGCGGAGGCTGGCGCGATTTGGTCACCGTGCTGCACCCGCCGTACACGGCCTGGAACCTGGCCAATGTCGGCTTTGGTGCCGCGGCCGCCACGCAGATCCACACCGACCGCTTCATCGCCACGCTCGCGGCCTTCTTCCTGGCGGTGGGGATCAGCGCGCATGCCCTCGACGAGCTCAACGGTCGTCCCCTGAAGACCGAGTTGTCGGATCGCACCCTGATCGGGCTCGCGGCCGTCTCGCTTGCTGGGGCGATCGGCATCGGGATCGCCGGCTGCATCATCGTCTCTGCCACCCTCGCCCCCTTCGTGGTGGTCGGCGGCTTCTTCGTGGTCGCCTACAACCTCGAGCTCTTCGGCGGCCGCTTCCACACCGACTTCTGGCTTGCCTTCGCGTGGGCGGCGTTTCCGGCGCTGACCTCGTGGTGGATCAACACGCTCTCCCTCGCCTCGTTGAAGACGGACGTCGCCGGCCTGCTGGTTGCCGCGGGCTGCTTCGGCCTGGTGAGCGTTCAGCGCCGCCTCTCGACGCCTGTCCGCCGGCTCAGGCGGAAGACCGTCTCTGTCTCCGGGGAGCAGCGCCTCGAGGACGGCACGGTCATCCCGTTGACCGTCGCCGAGTTGGCCGGCCCGCTTGACCAGTCGCTCCGCGGGCTCTCCTGGGCCGTCGTTGTCCTGGCTGCCGGTCTGGTCGTGATCCGGTACTAGGCGGTCAGGGCCCGGCGGCCGTCTCGAGGGCGGTCGTCAGCGAGGCGGCGTCGAACGATCCGCCGAAGAGGCGCCCGCCGACGAAGAAGCCGGGCGTGCCCGTGACGCCGCTGGCCAGGCCGCTGTCGACATCGCGCTGGACGCGTGGAGCGTGGCTCTCCGAGTCGAGCTCCTCGGTGAACCGCTGCACGTCGAGTCCCAGCCCGGTCGCGTGATGGATCAAATCCTCGCGGCCCAGCGCACCTCGGGACTCATAGAGCGCGTCGTGCATCTCCCAGAACGCTCCCTGGGAGCCCGCCGCCTCCGACGCCTCGGCGGCCCGCTGGGCATCGGGATGGACGTCGCGGAGCGGGAAATGCCGGAAGGCGAACAACAGGCGGCCGGCCAGCTGATCGCGGATCCGGCGGACGATCGGGTACGCGGCCGCGCAGTAGGGGCACTGGAAGTCCCCGAACATGACCAGCTCGAGCTCGGCTCGATCGGGTCCGTCCACATGGTCCTCGGCGGAGAGCGGTGGCGTCAGATCGCTCATCGAACGCGGAACCGATCGTAGACTCGCCGCGTGAACGACATCGAGACCCTGATTGCGCTGGTTGCGGTGGCGATCATTCTGGTCCGGCTCGCCGACGCCATCTCGGTCCCGTATCCGATCATGCTGGTGCTGGGCGGCCTCGCGATCGGGTTCCTTCCAGGCGGCCCGACGTCTCCAGCTGCAGCCCGATGTCGTCTTTCTGGTCTTCCTGCCTCCGCTTCTTCAGTCCGCTGGCTACTGGGCCTCGCCGAGGGAGCTTCGCGCCGAATTTACCCCGCTCACCTGGCTGGTGCTCGGGCTCACGCTGGTCGACCATGGTGGCCGTCGCAGCCATCGCCCAGGCCGTGATCCCCGGCGTCGGCTGGGCCGAGGGGTTCGTTCTGGGCGCGATCGTCGCTCCCGACCGACCCGGTCGCGGCTATCGCCACCTTCGAGCGAGTGGGCGTCCATGAGCGGGTGGCGAAGTTGGTCGAGGGCGAGAGCATGGTCAACGACGCGGTCGCGCTCGTCTTCTACAAGGTGGCCTCGTGGCAGTGCTTGTTACCGGCGCGCTGACCGCGACCGAGGCGCTTGACGACCTCGTAGTCGGTGTCATCGGCGGCGATCGCGATCGGACTGGCGGTCTCCTGGCTGCTGCCCAGATCGCGCTTGCGCCGCGTCGACGACGTGCCGCTGGCGATCCTGCTGACAGTGTTCACGGCCTACGCCTCCTTCGCGCTCGCTGACGGCGTGGGCGCCTCGGGAGTGCTGGCCGCGCTCAGCAGCGGGCTCTTTTCGGGGTGGCGCTCCCATGTCATCTTCGACGCGGACCTGAGGCTCAACGCCCAGTCCTTCTGGCGCGTGCTCGTCTTTGCGCTCAACGCGATCCTCTTCGTGCTCCTGGGCGAGCAGTTCCCTGAGATTCTCCGCAATGTCGGCGAAGCGTTCTCGCCCGGCGGAGATCATCGGCTACGGCCTGCTGGTCTCCGCCGTGGTGATCACGCTGCGGCTCGATCTGGCAGTTCCTGCCCCCGCTACTCGGGCGCGTGCTGCCCCGGCTCAACGACCTGAGCGGCGGGCGAGGACTGGCGCGAGCGGCTCTTGATCGGCTGGAGCGGGATGCGCGGCGCCATCTCCCTGGCGGCCGCGCTCGCGCTTCCCTTCTCGCTGGACTCCGGCGCACCGTTCGACTCCCGCAATCTGATCGTCTATCTGACCGTCGCGGTGATCTTCGTGACGCTGGTCGGCCAAGGCCTGACGCTTCCGGCTGTGGTCCGGCGGCTGGGGTTGAGCGCGTCGGAGGGGTGGGCACCCGATGAGGCGGTGGCGCGCCTCGCCGCGGCTCAAGCCGCGCTCGACCGGCTCGACGAGCTGGAGTCTGACGGGACACCCGTGCCCGAGAACGCCCTGGCGCGACTACGCGAGCTCTACCAGGCCCGTTTCGCGCGCTGCGTCGCGGCGCTCCAGCGGAAGGGGGGCGAACTCCCGCTCGACGACCCGCTCACCGGCTACCGGAGACTGCGCGAGGACCTGATCGGCACCGAGCGGCGAACCCTGCTGGAGATGCGAGACGACGGCCGCATCAGGCAGGACCTCTTCCGGCGCATCCAGCGCGACCTCGATCTGGATGAGGCGCGCCTTGGGACCTGAACCGGGTCCCTAGCTGGACGGTGCCTACTCCACCCCGAACAGGGTGCTCTGGCGGAGCTCGCGCAACCGTCCGTCGATCTGCTCGCGGGTGAGCGACTGCACCCGCTCGGTGCCGAAGTCCTCGACGTTGAACGAGGCGAGCACCGAGCCGTAGGCCATCGCCTGGCGCAAGACGGCGTGGTCGAGGACCGACTCGCCGGCAGCGCAGCGGCCGTCGAGATAGCCGAGGAACCCACCCGCGAAGCTGTCGCCCGCCCCGGTCGGGTCCCTGACGTCCTCGAGCAGGAAGCCCGGGATCGCGAAGGAGTCGTCCGCGGAGAACAGCGCCGCGCCGTACTCGCCGCGCTTGGCCACCACCACGCCGGGGCCCATCTCCATCGCGGCGCGCGCGGCGCGTGCCAGGTTCGGCTCGCCGGTGAGCTCGCGGATCTCCGCGTCGTTCAGCAGCAGGCAGTCGACAGCCCCGATCGCCCGCACGAGCGCCTCACGCTCGTTGTCGAGCCAGAAGTTCATCGAGTCGAGCCCCGCGAACTTCGCCCCCTCGCAGAGCTCGCGCACGCTTCGCTGGAGCTCGGGCTGGATGTTGCCGAGGAAGAGGGTCTCGGCCTGGCGGGATTCGTCCGAGAGCTTCGGGTCGAACTCCGCGAACACATTGAGCTGCGTGTCGTCAGTGTGGGCGACGTTCATGTCGTACTCGTAGTGACCGCGCCAGAAGAACGTCTCGCCGCCGGATACCCGCTCGATGTCGTCGGTGATGACACCGCAGCTCTCGAGCACGCCGAGTTGCTCGGCGCCGAAGTCATCGCCGACCGGGCCCACCACGCGAACCTCCGTGAAGAAGCTCGCGCCCAGCGCGAAGTGGACGGCTGAGCCACCCAGCATCCGATCGCGCTCCCCGAACGGAGTGCGCACGGAATCGAAGGCAATCGACCCTACGGCGGTTAGCGACATATCCTCAAGGGGTGAAGGCTATTCAGATCGAGCAGTTCGGAGGGCCCGAGAACCTCAAGTACGTCGACGTGCCCGACCCGGAGCCGTCTGACGGCATGGTGGTCGTCGACGTGGCCCGCTCCGGAATCAACTTCGCGGACACCCACGCAATCCGCAACGACTACCTCGCCGAGCAGACCCTGCCCCTCATCCCAGGCGCCGAGATCAGCGGCACGACGCCGGACGGACGCCGGGTCGCGGCGCTGCTCGCGAACGGCGGCTACGCCCAGAAGGCGGCAGTCCCCGCGGCCTGGCTGGTGCCGCTCCCCGATGAGGTCAGCGACGAGCAGGCAGCGGGCCTTCTGCTCCAGGGCCTGACCGCCCACGCGCTGCTCCACTACTGCGCGCACATCGAGGAGGGGGAGACGGTGGTGGTGGAGGCAGCCGCCGGCGGGACCGGAAGCCTCGCCGTGCAGCTCGCCAAACGTGCCGGGGCCAAGGTGATCGCGCTCGCCTCCAGCGAGGACAAGCAGGCACTCTGCACGCGTCTTGGTGCCGACGCGACCGCCGACTCCCGCGCCGACGATCTGAAGGAGGCGATCCTCGAGGCGAACGGCGGCGAGAAGGTGGACGTCGTACTCCACATGAGCGGCACCGGCTTCGAGCCCGAGTTCCACTCCCTCGGGATGCTGGGCCGGATGGTGGTCTTCGGCAACGCCGCCCGCCATCCGAACGAGGTGCAGACCAACTACCTGCTGCAGACCTCGAAGTCCGTGCTCGGCTTCTGGCTGGTCGCGCTGGTCGCTCAGCGGCGCGATCTGATCCAGTCGATGACTGCCGACCTGCTCGGAGCCGTCGCCTCGGGCGACCTCGAGGTCGTGATCGGGAACACCTACCCGCTGGAGGAAGCAGCGCAGGCGCATACGGCGATGCAGGAGCGCCGGACCAGCGGCAAGCAGCTCCTCGACCCCTCGGCCTGATGAACGACACTCCCGCCGCCCGGGAGGCTGGGACCTCCTTCGCCGACCTTGGCTTGTCCGAGGGGCTCCTGCGGACGCTCGACGAGCTCGGTTACGCCGAGCCCACTCCGATCCAGGCGCAGGCCATCCCCGAGCTGCTCAATGGGCACGACGTGATCGGCCAGGCGCAGACCGGCAGCGGGAAGACCGCGGCCTTCGGACTGCCCATGCTCGAGTACATCGACCCGGAGAACGAGGAGACGCAGGCGATTGTGCTGACGCCGACGCGGGAGCTCTGCATCCAGGTGACCCAGGCGATGCGGGCCTACGCCGAGCACCTCGAGGGGGTCAACGTCGTGGCCGTGTTCGGGGGCGCCCCCATCCGCGATCAGCAATCCCGTCTCCGCGCCGGCGCCCAGATCGTCGTCGCCACCGTCGGCCGGATGATGGACCTGATCTCTCGCAAGTCGCTGGTGCTGACCGCGGCCCGCTACGTGGTCCTCGATGAGGCCGACGAGATGCTCGACCTCGGCTTCATCGAGGACGTCGAGAAGATCCTCCGGATGTGCCCGAGCGGCCGCCAGACGCTGCTCTTCTCCGCCACCATGCCGGCGCCGGTCGCCAGGCTCGCCGAGCAGTACATGTACGACCCCGTCACGATCCGGGTCACGCCGAAGAAGCTCACGGTCGACTCCGTCGAGCAGGCCTACGTGATGGTCGAGCCTCGCAAGAAGCTGGAGCGTCTCGCGGAGGTGCTGAAGGCGGAGGAGCCCGAGCAGGCGATCATCTTCGTGCGCACCAAGATCGGGGCAGCTCGGCTCGGCAGGGACCTGGCCGACAAGGGCCTGCGGGTGAAAGCACTGCACGGCGACCTGAGCCAGGGTCAGCGCGACGGCGTGATGATCTCCTTCAAGGAGCACAAGACCCCGCTCCTGGTGGCGACCGACATCGCGGCGCGCGGCCTGGACATCGAGCACGTCACCCACGTCATCAACTACGACATGCCGAATAACCCGGAGATCTATGTGCACCGGATCGGCCGGACCGGGCGGGTCGGCAGAACCGGCAGGGCGATCACCTTCGTCACCTCCAAGCAAGCGGGCGAGCTGAAGGAGATCGAGCGCGTCGTAAAGGCCCCGATCGGCGAGTGGGAGCCGCCCGAGGAACGGCTCGAGCACGCGCCCCCGCCCCGGCACCGCGAGGGTCCGCCGCCCGAGCCGGCCAATGGGACCGTGAAGCTGTTCGTCAACCGCGGCCGGCGCGGCGGGATCAGCGAGGAGGACCTGAGCTGGGCGCTCAGGGAGGGAGCCGTCCTACCGGAGGAGGCGATCCACTCCATCCGCGTCCTCGACCGCTTCTCATTCGTCGAGGTGTCCGCCGATCAGGCAGAGCGTGCGGTGGAGTTCCTGGACGGGACGAAGCTGAAGGGAAAGCAGATCCGAATGGAGATCGCCCGGAGCTAGCCGTCGTTCGCGGTGAGCTCCTCGATCTTTGCGATCAGGTCCTCCCACTCGAACGGCTTGGGGATGCAGTCGGTGGCGCCCAGCGCGCGCATCCGATCGGGCTCCTGCGCATCGAGGTGGGCCGAAATCATCACGATCGGAACGGTGGATCCCTTCCCACGGACCTCCTCGAGGACCTCTGTGCCGGACATGTTCGGCATCATCGCGTCGAGCAGGATGATGTCGGGCTCCTTGGGGGCGAGCTCGCGCAGGCGCTCGAGCGCCTCGAGGCCGTCGGTGGCCGTGACCACCTCGTAGCCCTCCATCTCCAGTCGGCGCTGGAGCATGAGGAGCACGGTCTCGGAGTCGTCCGCGACCAGAAGTTTCGTCACCCGGCAGCCCCTGCCTTTGCCCTGCGCGTGGGTGAATCCTGCTTCGGTCGGCCGTCCTTGGCGATCGGAAGCACGAACCGAAAGGTAGCGCCCTCACCCGGGGTGGAGTTCGCGGAGATCGCTCCACCGTGCAACTCCACGAGCGACTTGGCGATCGCCAGGCCGAGGCCGGTGCCCCCGGACTGAGTCTCTCCGCTCTCCGCCCTCCAGAAGCGGTCGAAGACGTGCTCGAGCTCCTCCTTCTCGAGGCCCGGCCCGTCGTCCGAGACCGCGAACTCGACCTCCTCGCCGATCCGGCGGGCCGACAGCCTGACCTGGGCGCCCTCCGGCGAGTACTTGTTCGCGTTCGTCAGCAGATTGAAGAGCACCTGGCCGATTCGGCTGTCGTCGGCTTCGACGTCCGGCAGGTCCTTCTCGACACTCACGGTGAGGCGCTGGTTCTTCTCCTCGAAGTGTGGCCTCATCTGCCTGCCGACTCGCTCGGCCAGGGATCGGACCGCGGTCGGTTCAGGCTCGATCCGAAGCTTGCCCGCGTCGCTGCGCGCCAGGTCGAGCAGGTCGTTGATCATCTTCTGCAGGTGTCCGGCGCTTTCCGAGATCACCTCCGCCGCCTCGAACTGCCTCGCGTTGAGCGACTTCCTCTGCGCGGTCAGCATCTCTGCGAAGCCCTTGACCACGGTCACCGGAGTGCGGAGCTCGTGGGAGACCGTGAGGACGAAGTCATCCTTCATCTGCTCGACCCGGTCTCGCTCGCGAGCGTCGCGCTCGAGCGAGTTGGCCATCTCGTTGAAGGCGCGGCCCAGGGTGGCGATCTCGACCGGGCCGCCGACCTCCACGCGGGTCTGCAGGTCACCGCCCGCGAGACGGCGCGCCCCCGCGACCAGGCGGCCGAGCGGCGCGCGCATCGAGTTGATCAGGCCCGAGAAGAGGATCAGGGCGGCGAGCAGGGCGCCGGCGAGGCCGGCCGCGACCAGCACGGTGGTGTCGCGGGTCTCGCTCCGAGCGTGGTCGCGCGAGTCGTCCCGGGCGTTGCGGGTCTGGATCGCCAGTGCCTCTCCGCTGTTGGTCACCGCCGAGGTGAGCCTCTGCTCGACGCCGCTGGGGGGCACGATCCCGCGGACCAGCGGGCCGGCGACGGACTTGCGCCATGCCGCCTCGCTGGCGATCACCTTCTGCAGCTTCGCCTTGAGCACTGTGTCGTCTCCGGTCAGATCAGACGCACGGCCGGCGGCGTCGGAGAAGCTGGCCGCTGCCTGGTTCAACTCCACCTGGCTGGGCTTCTGGTGGGGGGTGGCGGGACGGGCTGCCGCCTGCTCGAGGATGAAGGCGGAGCGAAGACGCTCGCTCTCGAGTTCCAGCTGGAAGTTCCGGGTGATGGCGTTCTCGTAGTCCACCCGGATCTGGAACAACCGGCCAACGCCCAGGAGTGAAACGACCAGGAGCAGCGCGAACAGCACCAGAAAGCCGATGCGCAGCCGCGCTGTCAGTGAGGGGTTGAATCTCATCTTTTTTGCGGAGCCCCGTTCAGCCCCGTACACTACGCGCCGGGGAACCAGCTAATGGGTAGAGGATTGCTTTCGTGGTGGCGCCGCCGGATCGTGGCCCGAGGATTGGCCGGAGCGGTCCTGTTCGCGGTTCCGGTTGCGGTGGCTGCGGCAATCGGCTTCGGCACGAGCATCTCAGGCGTCGCGGGCGGCCTTTCCGCCGTGACGAGTGGCCCCGACGCGGCCCCCGCCGCGGGCCAGACAGGGCCCAACAAGCTGAACCACGCGGTGGTGGCGCTGGCGAACAGGCAGACGGGCTCGAGCGGCCCCGCGTCCGGTGGCGGCGGTAGTAGCGGTGGGGTCGGCGGCTCGAACACCAGCGGCACGGGCAGTGGCAGCGACGGGTCCACGAGCTCCGGAGGCGGCTCGGGTGGCTCCTCCAACCCGGTGATCGGCACGCCGGCCGCGCCTCAGATCACCCTCCCCGGTACCGGCGGCGCAACGGACGGTGTCACGAACACCCTCAACGGCACCGTCAACAACGCGCTCGGCGGCGTCGATAAGACCGTCAACGGGCTGCTCGGCAGCAGGTAGTACCAGGCAAACTCCCGCGGGTTGCTCGCACTTGCGATCAGTCTTGCCTCCGCGTTCTCCTGGGGTATCTCTGACTTCCTCGGGGGACTGACGAGCCGGCGGCTGCCGGTGCTCGGCGTGCTGGCGGTCTCGCAGCCGGCCGGACTGATCCTGATCGGGATCATCATCCTGCTGTTCGGCGCCGACCCGATCTCGGGCGGGAAGTTCGCGATCGCCGCCCTGGCCGGGGCGGCATCGCTTGGGGGGCTGTGGGCCTTCTACGCCGCGATGGCCATGGGCACGGTCAGCGTGGTCGCTCCGATCGCCTCGCTGGGGGTGGTCGTCCCGGTGGCCGTAGGCCTCGCCCGGGGTGATGCGCCCGCCGCGATCCAACTCGTGGGTCTCGTCCCGGCGATCGCCGGAGTGGTGATCCTGAGCTATGAGGAGCGCCCGGAGTACGCCGGTGTCGCCCGTCGCTCGATCGTGTTGGCGATTCTCGCGGGTCTCGGCTTCGGGATCTTCTTCACGGGATTGGATCTGGCGGCGACCGACCGTCCGGGCTGGGCTGTCATGGCGGTCCGGGTCGGCGGCGTCGCCACGGTTGCGATTGCGCTCCTGATCTCGCGGCCGCGGCTCGCCGCCGTCTCGGGCTCGATCGCCGTCCTGCTCACGATCGGGTTCTTCGACGTCCTCGCCAACGCACTCTTCGCAGTGGCCTCGACGAAGGGCGTGCTACCCGTGGTCGCGGTGGGGGGCTCGATGTACCCGGCGTTCACCATCGCGCTCGCGCATGCCGTGCTGGGGGAGCGGCTGGCCCGGATCCAGTGGGCGGGCGTCGTCCTCGCCCT
>CAVUGL010000015.1:0-184792 GCA_963740995.1 uncultured Solirubrobacterales bacterium | reverse complement strand
GGGCCTGCGCTCGGTGAAGATCAAGGTCGGGCGCAACCCCGAGACGGATCCCGAGCGGATCAAGGCTGTCCGCGAGGAGATCGGGCCGAATGTGGAGCTGATGGTCGATGCGAATGGCGCCTATCGTTCCGTCGCCGACGCCCTCCGCCACGCCGAGCGCTTCAGCGAGGAGGGAATTACTTGGCTCGAGGAGCCACTTTCCAACGACGAGCTCGATGGGCTGAGCGCGGTGCGTGCCTCTCGCCCTGGCGGAATTGAGATCGCCGCCGGCGAGTACAACTGGAGCGTCTTCGACGCTGAGCGCCTTCTGGGGGCGGGAGCCGTGGACGTCCTCCAGTCCGACGTCACCCGCTGCGGCGGGATTACCGAACTGCTCCGTATCGACGGCGTCTGTAGGGCGCATGGCACGCCGTTCTCGGCCCATTGCGCCCCGGCAGTCTCCGCGCACGCTTGCTGCGCGATGCAGTCCCTCAAGCACCTCGAGTATTTCCACGATCACGTTCGGGTCGAGTCGATGCTCTTCGAGGGAACGCTCGAGCTCGACGAAGGGCGGCTGCGGCCGGACGGCCGCCGCGCGGGCCTGGGGCTTGAACTGCGCGGCGACGCCGAACGATTTCGAGCGAACTGAGAATGGCCTCAACAGCCAGCGCCCCGTGGAGTTCGATCCGGTGATCGGCGATCGGGTGATCAATCCCAAGATCGCAGCCTGGCGGGACAGCCGCCCGGGCCGGGAGCTGGGCCATGGCCAGCTCGGGCCGAGCGGAATCGAAGCGATCGACATACGCGCCCTCGAGCGGGACTTGGGGAAGGCCGTCCGGGGCGAGGTGCGATTCGATGCCGGCAGCCGAGCGATCTACTCGCATGACAGCTCCAACTACCGCCAGCACCCCCTCGGGGTCGTCATTCCCGAGACCACTGACGAGATCGCGGCGGCGATCGCGGTCTGCCACGAGTACCGTGCTCCGGTCCTGCCACGGGGCTGTGCGACAAGCCTCTCGGGTGAGACCACGAACCAGGCCGTCGTCATCGATGTCTCCAAGCGCCTGAGGAGGATCGTCGAGATCGACCCGGAAGCCTGCAGCGCCCGGGTCGAGCCGGGAGTGATCCGCGATCAGCTCGCCAATCACACCGAGGAGCGCTTCAACCTCACCTTTGCCCCGGATACCTCCACTCACGAGTACGCCACCTTCGGCGGGATGATCGGCAACAACTCCTGCGGCATCCATTCGGTAATGGCGGGCCGGACCTCGGACAACGTTGTGGCGCTCGAGATCGTCACCTACGACGGCGTCCGGATGAGGGTCGGCCCGACCACTGAGGAGGAGCTGGAAGCAATCATCACCGCGGGGGGGCGCAAGGGCGAGATCTACAGTCGGATGCGCGACCTGCGCGATCGCTACGCGGATCAGATCCGGGAGCGATACCCGGACATTCCGCGCCGGGTCTCGGGTTACAACCTCGACGAGCTGCTTCCCGAGAAGGGATTCAACGTGGCCCGGGCGCTGGTCGGCTCGGAGGGAACGCTGGCGACGGTGCTCGAGGCCACCGTCCGACTGGTCCACAGTCCCCCAAGCCGCTCCCTGCTGGTGCTCGGCTACGAGAACGCGTTCCATGCCGCCGATCACGTCCCCGAGGTGCTCGAGTTCGGGCCCGTCGGGCTCGAGGGAATCGACCAGCGGTTGATCGACGACATGAACGCCAAGGACATGCACGAGTCGGAGATCCCCCTGATGCCTGGCGGCGCCGGGTGGCTGCTGGTGGAGTTCGGGGGCGAGACTCCCGAGGAAGCCGACGAGCGAGCCCGCGACTGCATGGAGCGCCTGCGCAAGGACCACGATGCGCCCTCGATGAAGCTCTTCGACGACGAGACGGAGGAGCAAAGGGTCTGGCAGGTGAGGGAGGCCGGGCTCGGGGCCACCGCCTACGTCCCCGGGGAGCGCGACCACTGGCCGGGGTGGGAGGACGCCGCCGTTCCGCCCGATCGGCTGGGCGAGTACCTCCGCGACTTCCGGAAGCTGCTCGAGCGCCACGACTACCGGGCCGCCCTCTACGGCCACTTCGGGGACGGCTGCGTGCACTGCCGGATCGACTTCGACCTGCAGACGGCGCCGGGCCTGCGCAACTGGCGCAGCTTCCTGGACGAGGCCGCCGACCTGGTGGTCTCCTACGGTGGCTCGCTCTCGGGCGAGCACGGCGACGGCCAGCAGCGCGCCGAGCTGCTGCCGAAGATGTACGGGGAGGAGCTCACGAACGCGTTCCGGCAGATGAAGGCGATCTGGGATCCGGACAACCGGATGAACCCGCACAAGGTCGTGGACCCCTACCCGATCGTGTCCAACCTGAAGCTGGGCGCTGACTACGCGCCGCGTCAGGTGAGGACGCACTTCGCCTATCCCGAGGACAACGGAGATTTCGCCCACGCCGCCCTGCGCTGCGTCGGAGTCGGGAAATGCCGTGATACGGACAGCGGCACGATGTGCCCGAGCTACATGGCGACCAGGGACGAGATGCACACGACCCGTGGCAGGGCGCGGATCCTCTACGAGATGCTCGAGGGCGACGTCATAACCGATGGCTTCCGCTCCGACGAGGTGCACGAGGCGCTCGACCTCTGTCTCTCCTGCAAGGGCTGCAAGGGCGACTGCCCGGTGAACGTCGACATGGCGACCTACAAGGCGGAGTTCCTCTCCGGCTACTACAAGCGCCGGTTGAGGCCGCCTCAGGCCTACACGATGGGTCTGATCATGCTGCATGCTCGCCTGGCCCAGCACGCCCCCCGTCTCGTGAACTTCCTGACGTCAGCGCCCGGGATCAGCCGGGTGGTGAAGGGGATCGGTGGGATCAGCACGAAGCGCGAGATGCCGCGGTTCGCCCCGGAGTCATTCAAGGCTTGGTTCGAGAGAAGGGGAGAGGTCAATCCGCACGGCGATCCGGTCGTGCTCTTCCCGGACACGTTCAACAATTTCCTGCACCCGGAGCCGATGAAGGCGGCCGCCCGGGTCCTGGAGGCCGCGGGCTTCCGAGTCGTCGTTCCGGAGGCAGCGCTCTGCTGCGGGCGGCCGCTCTACGACTATGGGATGCTCGACACCGCGAAGCTCTTCTGGAAGCGGATGCTCTCGGTGCTGCGCGAGCCGATCCGTGAGGGAGTCCCGATAGTCGGATTGGAGCCGAGCTGCGTGGCGGCCTTTCGCGACGAGCTCCCCGGCCTGATTCCCAATGATGAGGACGCCAAGCGACTGCGGGATCTGGTCGCGACGCTGAGCGAGTTCCTCGACGAGCACGCCGGCGATTGGGATCTTCCGCAGCTGCGCCGCAAGGCGATCGTCCATGGCCACTGCCATCAGGAGGCAGTGATGGGGATGAGCGCCGAGCAGAACATCTACGAGCGCATGGGCCTTGACTTCGCGATCCTGGATTCCGGTTGCTGCGGACTCGCCGGGTCCTTCGGCTTCGAGCGCGGGCATCACGAGATCTCGGTTGAGATCGCGGAGCAGAGACTGCTGCCGGCGATTCGGAAGGCAGGAGACTCAACCTTGATCGTGGCCGATGGGTTCTCCTGTAAGACCCAGATCGAGCAGCTCACTGACCGCCGAGCCCTGCACACCTCCCAGCTGATCCAGATGGCGCTCGATTCGGGCGAAGGCGGCGTGAGCGGCCCACATCCGGAGGATGCCTATCCCGACGTCGAGGTCGTGATGAACGGTGGGCTGCCGCGGAGCGCCAAGGTCGCCGGCGCGGCCGCAGCGGCGGTCGGGGCGGGCGTGGCAGTGTCGAGGGCGCTGCGTTGAAGCAGGACTACTCCCGAGGGAGCCCGCTGGTCTCCGGGGAAACGGTTACTCCCGGGACGTTCGTCTGCAATTGCTGCGCTTACAGATACACCATCCGGCAGGGCGTGAAGAACCTCCCCGTCTGCCCACGCTGCCAGGCGGAGACCTGGCGGCTGAAGTAACCAGCGTTAGGTTCTCAGCTCGTAGGGACGGTTTTGCGAGACTGCGACTCGTCCCGCAGCGCCAGTGCGGCCTCGATGTGCGACAGATGCGTGAGTGCCTGCGGGAAGTTGCCCAGCATCGCGGCGCTCCGGGGGTCGTACTCCTCGGAAAAAAGTCCGAGGTCGTTCGCGCCGCGCATCGCCTGATCGAAAGCCTCCCGCGCCTCCTGCGGACGGGATTGGTGAGCAAGAACCTCAACCAACCAGAACGAGCATGCCAGGAATGCACCCTCCCGACCCGGCAGCCCGTCATCCACGTCATAGCGCCGGATCAGCCCATCGTCACCAAGCTCTTCGCGAATCGCATCGACGGTGCGAATCATGCGCTCGTCCTCGTAATGGACGAACCCGAGGGCTGGCAGGCGGAGGAGGGCCCCGTCCAGGGCATCGTCGTCGAAGGCACGGACGAATACGCCCCGGTTCTTGTCGTAGCCGCGGCTCTCGATTGCCTTCCGGATCTCGTCTCTGGTCTTGCGCCACCGTCGCTCGGGCGCCTTCCGCATGCAGCTCTCCGCGAGCTGGAGAGCCCGCTCGATCGCCACCCAGCAGAGCACCTTGGAGTGCGTGAAGTGAAGCGGGTCACCGCGCCACTCCCAGATGCCCCTGTCCGGTTCCCGCCAGCGCTCGGCGGCCATCTCCGCCAGGTCCACGATGAAGCGCCAGTAGTCGTCGTCCGGCTCGGTCCCCCGCTTGTAGGCGTGCCAGCTCTGCTCGACCAGCTGCCCCGGCGCATCGAGCTGGAGCTGATCCGCGGCCCCGTTGCCAATCCGGACTGGCCGTGCCCCCTGGTAGCCGTCGAGCTCGAGCTCCAGCTCATCGAGCCTCCGCTCACCGCCGATTCCATAGAGGATCTGCAGGTCCTCGGCGTTGCCGGCGGAGCTTCGCTCCATGAATTGCCGGCAGGAGTCGACCTCCTCCTCGGCTCCCAGGTCGGCGAGCGAGCGCACGGCCAGCGCCGAGTCGCGGATCCAGCTGTAGCGGTAGTCCCAGTTGCGCGCGCCTCCTTGTGTCTCCGGAAGGGAGGTGGTGGCAGCGGCGACCAGGGCGCCGGTGTGGCTGTAGGTGAGGCCCTTCAGCACGATCGCCGAGCGCCTCGCTTCCGGCAGGGCCTCGCCGTCGATCGACAGGGACCCGGACCACGCCCGCCAAAAGGCGATCGTGTCCTCGATCGCCTCATCGAGCTGTTCGGCGCCGGGTGGCGAGGGCCCCTCGCTCGACAGTGCGGCCGGATCGGCGAAGGCGACCCGCGTACGGATCCGCTCGCCTGCGTGCACCTCGCAGTGGGCCTCGAGGCGGTGCTCATCCTGCTCCAATTCGGCGTCGGAGGTGATCACGAGGCCGTCGTCACCGCCGACGGCGGTGAAGATCCCGCGGCCGTGGTGGCGGACCCAGGGGTCGACATCGCCGTAGTCGAACCGAGGGGCGATCTGGATCTCGAACGAGATCGATCCCCGAACCCCCTCCAGCGTGCGCAGGATGCAGGGGGGATCTCCGGCCGGACCGCCGCGGGGTAGCACCAGGCAGTCGGTCAGCCGTGTCTCCCCGCCCTCCACATGGAATGTCGTCTCCAGCACCAGGGTGCCCTCGAGGTACGCTCGGTCAACGCGGGGGTCCTGCTCGCCCGCCTTGGGCACAATCGAGAAAAATCCCCCGCGCTCCCAATCAAGCAGCCGTCCGAAGGTAGCTCCGGAATCGAAGCGCGGCAGGCAGCACCAGTCAATCGACCCGTCGCGCGAGACGAGGGCAGCGGTCTGGCAGTCGCCGATCAGTCCGTAGTCGGCGATAGGTGGATATTTCCCTGACATGGGTAGGTATTACCCAGATGCCGCAAATTGCCATCCTCGATGTCGATGGCACGCTCGTCGACACCAACTATCACCACGCGATCGCCTGGTTCCGGGCGTTCCGGCGGCATGACCTGACCCTGCCCGTCTGGCGGATCCACCGTCACATCGGCATGGGTGGCGACCAGCTGGTCGGCGCGCTCGCCGGCGACGAGGTCGAGGAGCGACTGGGTGACGACATTCGCGAGGCGGAGTCGGAGCTCTACCGGGAGCTGATCGACGAGGTGCAGACGATGGAGGGCTCACGCGAGCTGATCGAGGACCTGCGCGAGCAGGGCAAGGTCGTCGTCCTGGCCAGCTCGGCCAAGGAGTGGGAGATCGAGCACTACATCGAGCTGCTCGGCGCCGGCGAGATCGTAGACGCATGGACGACCTCCGCCGACGTCGAAAGCACCAAGCCCGAGCCGGACCTGATCCACGCCGCGCTCGACAAGGTCGACGCCGATGGGGACGCGGTGCTGATCGGCGACACGGTCTGGGACGTCGAGGCAGCGAAGCGGGCGGGGGTGCAGACCCTGGCCGTGCTCACAGGCGGGTTCTCCGAGCAGGAGTTGCGCGATGCCGGAGCCCGCGAGGTCTTCACCTCGGTCGACGAGCTGCGGCAGAGCCTGCCGCAGGATCTGCTCGACTAGCCGCGCTCGCGGTCGTCGTCGGCAGCCGTCAGACGGCCGCCCTGCCGCGTCACGAGCCCGCGGCGCTGCGCCAGCCACAGGGCGTTACCGAAGCGACCGGGTCCCCAGAATCTGGACTCGACGGCCCGGCGAAGCTCCTTCCGGTTCATCGGCCCCTTCTCGCGCAGCGCGGCGACCAGCTCGCCGACCTCGCGTTCGATGTCGACGTCCTCGCCCAACTCGGACGTGACCATGGCGGGGGCCCAGCCGTAGCGACGGCTCCGCGGCAGCGCCTCGGGGTCAGGGGGACGTCGTCGCCGCGAGAAGCGCGCGCTCATGTGCCCTCCACCGTCTCCGCCGAGAGCGGCTCGGCGATCTCCTCGAGGTGCTTCTGCTCGGCCCTGACCCCGAAGAACCACTCGACGACCGCGGCTATGCACATCAGCGCCGCCGTGATCGCGAACGCGATGAAGAGGGCGTCGGGATTCCCTCCGTCGACGACCTTGCCGTAGTAGAGCGGCCCGATCGCTCCGCCGATGCCCGTCGCGATCGCGTAGAAGAGCGCAATCGCCATCGCGCGGGTCTCCAGCGGGAATATTTCGCTCACCGTCAGGTAGGCGGATGACGCCGCGGCAGAGGCGAAGAAGAAGGTGATGCAGATGACGCCGACGAAGACCCAGACCGAGGCGCCGGTGTGGGCGACGATGTACCCGTCGATCAGCATCCCGATCCCGCCGAGGAAGTACGTGGCGGTGATCATCTCGCGCCGGCCGAAGGTGTCGAAGAGCCGGCCGAGCATCAGCGCGCCGAGGAAGTTGGCGATGCCGAAAGGGATCAGGTAGAGGCCGGCGACGCTGTCGCCCACGCCGAAGAAGCCGGTGAGCAGGCCCGAGAAGTTGAAGATCACCGCGTTGTAGAGGAACGCCTGAGTGCTCATCAGGGCGAAGCCCAGCACGAACCGCCGCGGATATTTCTTGAAGAGCGTCCGGGCGATGTCGATGAAGCCCGTGCTCTCGCGCGGGTGGATCTCGATCTCCTGATCGGGCTCAGGCAGGTCTCGCCGGCCCGTTTCCTCCTTGACCGTCTCCTCGATCTGGGAAACGAGCCTCTCCGCCTCATCGGGCCTGTCGTGCACCATCAGCCAGCGCGGGCTCTCGGGCAGGTAGCGCCGGACCAGCATGATCCCGATCGCGAGCAGCGCCCCGAGACCGAATCCGAGGCGCCAACCCAAATCCGTGCGGAAGATCGAGGTGTCGAGCAGGATCCCGGTCAATCCGGCCCCGAAGGCCGCACCCAGCCAGAAGCTGCCGTTGACCGCCAGGTCGACCCAGCCGCGAACCCTGGCGGGGATGAGCTCATCGATCGCCGAGTTGATCGCCGCGTACTCGCCGCCGATCCCGAATCCGGTGAGGAAGCGGAAGAGCGCGAACCAGGCGAAGCTGCCCGCAAACGCGGTTCCGACCGTGGCGAGCAGGTAGACGAGCAGGGTGACGAGGAAGAGCCGCTTCCGGCCCAAACGATCGGTCAGGTAGCCGAAGAAGAGTGCCCCGCAGCAGGCGCCGAGCACGTAGGCGGTGCCAGCCTGGCCGAGTTGCGAGGCCGAGAGACCGAGAGTGCCGCCCTCCTGCAGCCGCGCGCCGATCGCCCCGACGATGGTGACCTCCAGACCGTCGAGGATCCAGACGGTCCCGAGGCCCAGCAGAACCATCCAATGCCACCGTGCCCATGGGAGGCGGTCGAGCCGGGCGGGGACGCTTGTCCGGATCGTGTCCTCTCTCCCTGAGGCGGGCGCCGTGGCTGCTCCATCAGCCATGGCGCACTTATCCCCCCGTCGTCGCCTCCTCCAAACCAAGACGCGCCCTTTCGACCGTCTCCTCGTCGAGTCCAGCGTCGACCAGTTCGTAGCTGCGCGCCAGTTGACCGATCACGGCCTCCTCCAGCTCGCCGGGGTCGACCTCGCGGCCGATCTCCTCGGAGACGCTTCCCGAGGTGGCCGGGTCCCAGTCCAGCTCGAGCGCCTCATAGACCGGTACGAGCACGCGCGCGACTTCCTTGCCGCCGGAGGCGACCACCACGCCGCCCATGTGGGCGCCGCCGCGGATCATCCGCTGGCCGATCCCGGCGAGCTTGGTGGCGCCGCGGGCGTTCACGCTGTACGCGCCGGGGCAGTATTCGCCGGGCACCTCTCCGACGCGGGCGTCGACCCCGAGTCCGCGCAGCGCCGCCGCGATCAGATCGGCCATCTCCTCGAAACGGGCATAGGTCCGCTTCGGCGGCTGCGGGTCGCTATATGCGCGGGCGATCGCGATCGTGCCCCGATGGAAGACGGCGGCACGCCCGCCGGCCAGCCGCTCGACCGCGGCGAAGCCCGCCGCGCGCGCTGCCTCGGCCGCCGCCTCGTAGCCGGGGCTGGCCAGATCCTGGCGGCCGAAGGCGACCTCCTTGCCGGGCCGATGGATCCGGACTGTAGGTGGCAGCTCGCCGGCGGCCACCCGGCGAAGGATGGTGCGCGAGACCGCAGTGCTCAGCTCGGGCTGGTCGGGGAAGGAATGGCGGATCAGGTGCAGGCTCTCCATCACGCCGCGTCGTCGGGCGAGTCGCCGAGCAGGGCCTCGCGCAGCAGTCGCTCCTCCTCGTCGAAGAGGTGGCCGATGGTTCGGTCGCGATCGAGCATGATGCGCCGCTTGGTCTCGGTGATCGCGCTGCGCGGACCCGAGGCGATCCGGCCGGCGAGCTCGATTGCCCGCGGCATCAGCTCCTCCTCCGGATAGACGGCGCCGACGATCCCGATCCGTAGGGCATGGTCGGCGTCGAGCAGCCTCCCGGTCAGCGTGAGCTCAGCGGCCAGGGGTCTCGGCAGGGCGGCGCGCGCGGCCGCGTAGCTGGGAGGGATCCCGCGCGGCAGCTCCGGAAAGCCGAAGCTCGCGGACTCGGCCGCGAGCCGCAGGTCGCAGAGCAGGGCCAGGGCGAAGCCGCCGGCCAGGGCCGCCCCGTTCACCGCCGCGACCACCGGTCGGCCGCAGTTCGCCACCGCCCGGAAGGAGCTGATGCTCGTCTCGACCAGGCGCTCCCTGTGCTCGCGATCGCCACCGAACTGCGTCGTGTCCATGCCCGAGCAGAAGGCCGGCGGCGCTCCGGTCAGGACGACCGCGCCGACGTCGGGGTCGTCTCCCAGCGCGCCGAAGGCCTCGGTCAGCTCCACGCGCAGGTCGATCGAGAGGGCGTTCCGCTTCTCGGGACGCTGCAGCGTGACCACCGCGACGTCCTCTCGGCGCTCTAATGACAGGAGGCCCGCCATGGACCCATCATCTCCCAAACTCACAAGGAGGACAGGTGAAGGCGCACACCGACTACATGACGTTCAACACCGAGGGGCGGCGCGAGTTCGTCCGGATCACCGAGAACGTCCAGGCCGCGGTCGACGCCTCGGGCGTCTCCGAGGGGATGGTCCTGGTTTCCGCGATGCACATCACAGCGGCCGTCTGGGTCAACGATGACGAGCCTGGCCTCCAGGAGGACACCCTGGAATGGCTCGACAAGGTTGCGCCGCCCAGCTGGAAGGAGCCGGCGAACGAGGTGGCGCGAGAGCTGCTCCCGGATCCCGGTGACTACCGCCATCACCGCGGCGGCGAGGACAACGGCGACGCACACCTGAAGAACCTGCTCGTTCATCACCAGGTGGTCCTGCCGATCACCGAGGGTCGCCTGGACCTCGGTCCCTGGCAGGCGGTTTTCTACTGCGAGTTCGACGGCCGGCGTTCCAAGCGGCTGGTGATCAAGGTGATGGGCGATTAGCTCACCCGCGCTAACCGCAGGGCGCGGCCGTGCCGTCGCGCCCGCGATGGTGATCGGCGCGGTGGTCTCGGTCCAGTGCGGATCGGCTGCCGCGACGACCCTCTTCGACCGAGTCGGGCCCGCCGGCGCGGTTCTCTACCGGCTGCTCTCCGCGGCGATCCTGCTGCTGGCGATTTGGCGCCCCCGGCCGCTGGAGGCGAACCGCGATGGCCTGCTGCTCGCCGGGACCTTCGGGGTCGCCCTGGCGGGGATGAACCTCTGCTTCTACGAGGCGCTCGACCGGATCCCGCTGGGGATCGCGGTCACGTTCGAATTCGTCGGCCCGTTGCTGGTCGGGCTGTTCGGCTCGAGGCGGCCGCTGGACCTCGCCTGGGTCGCCTGCGCGGCCGCGGGAGTCCTGCTGCTCACCCGGCCCTCCGGATCGGCGAGCGCGGCCGGGATCGGGTTCGCCCTCCTCGCCGGGGGCTTCTGGGCCGCCTACATCCTGCTCAGCGCTCGAATCGGCCGGGTCTTTTCCGGCGGGCGTGGGCTCGCCCTGGCGATGGGGGTCGCGGCGGTGTTGATGGTGATACCCGGCACCCTGGCGGCCGGCGGCGATCTGATCGACCCCGGGGCGGCCGCCGTCGGCGCGGCGACCGGGGTGCTCAGCTCGGTGATCCCCTACTCGCTGGAGCTCGAGGCGCTGCGGCGAATCGCGGTCGGGACGTTCGGCGTCCTGATGAGCATGGAGCCGGCGGTCGCCGCGCTGATCGGGCTGATCGCGCTCGACCAGGGACTCGCCACCCTGGACGTGGTCGGGATCGCGCTGGTCGTGGTGGCGAGCGCCGGGGTGCTCGGATCGTCGGTCGCCGAGGCGCCGACGGAGGCGTAGCTAGGCAGCTCGGCGGGGGCGGCGCAGCCGGGAGAAACGAAGCCGGGGGAGACGCGCGACCGCGGGCATCTCGACGGTATCCGGGATCGTAGGGCCGGCGCCCTGCAAGGACGGTTGGTGGCGCTCGATCTGGGCCTGCAGGCAGGCCCGACACGAGCACTCAGGAACGGATATGCCTGTGTTCGAACAGACCGTCATCCGAGTTCCATAAGCCGACGCGAGGTCACGGTAACCGCGTCGACGGTCGGAATTTCCGCAAATAGCCGAAAACCGTGTAGATCGGGATCGGTCACCAAATCCCCTGACTCGTCCCCTGACAAGATCACGCAGATGGAAGCACAGGGCCCCGATGTGCGCGCCGGTTCGATCGGCGAGGCCGTCGCCAAGGCGCAGGTCCACGCCCCGACGCGTGGCAACCGCAAGCTCGAGCGCTTCCTGGAGGCGGTGAACGCCGACGAGCGGGTTCGCGCCTGGTGGTACATGGCGCAGATCACCTCCGAGCGCCTGGGGATGTCGGACCACTCCTGGGTGCACGTGCAGGTGGTCCTCAACATCGCCCTTCGACTCCTTCGCCTGCTGGTGAAGGGAGGGATCGAGCCGGCGATGGTCACCGACCACGGTATGCGCGACCGCGACGCGGAGGTGGTCGTGGCGGGGGGCGCTCTGCTCCACGACGTCGGCATGTCGATCCACCGGGCCGACCACGAGGCCTACAGCCTGTTCATGGTCGAGGAGCGTCTTCAGTCCCTGCTGGCCGAGAGCTATGACGAGCCCGAGCGGACCGTGGTGATCGCGGAGATCCTGCACGCGATCATCGGGCACCGCCGCCGGGGTGAGCCGTACACGGTCGAGGCCGGGGTGGTGCGGGTCGCGGATGCGCTCGACATGGCGGAGGGACGCTCGCGCCTGCCGGTCGAGGGCGGGCAGTACGGGATACACGCGCTCTCGGCGGCGGCGATCGACGAGGTCAGGATCGAGGCGGGTGAGGCAGCGGCCGGTGAAGATCGAAATCGAGATGAACAACTCGGCCGGCGTCTTCCAGGTCGACGACCTGCTCGCCACCAAGCTTCGCGGCACCCCGCTGGAGGGCCACGTCGAGGTCATCGCCCAGGTCAAGGGCGAGACCGAGAAGCGCCTGCTGCCTTCGTTCCGGCTGTAGCGCGGCGTCATCCGGCCGCCTCGAAATCCCGGGGGAGGGACTAGACGCCGGCGCCCTCGCCGCCGCGGCCCTCGCCGGCGGCGAAGCGGGCGGCGCCCTTGACACCAACGCCGCTGACAGCGCCTCCGATCTCGGCCTCACGGGCGAGGCCATCCTCGAGCGGCAGCCCGAAGCCCTCCAACGCAGAGCGCCGGTCGGCCAGCATCGTCTCCTGGGGGAACCTGGCCAGACCCTCGGCCATCTCGAGGGCGCGCTCCAGGTGCTTGCCGGGCGCCACCACCTCCGTCAGCAGTCCCATCGACAGGGCCTCCTCGGCCTCGACGATGCGACCGGTGAGGATCAGATCGAGGGCGCGGCCGATCCCGACGATGCGCGGCAGGCGCTGGGTGCCGCCGTCGATCAGCGGGACGCCCCAGCGTCGCTCTGGGAATCCGAGCTTCGCCGTCTCGGTGCCGATCCGAAGGTCGCACCAGAGGGCGAGCTCCAGCCCGCCGGCCAGCGCGTAGCCGGAGATCGCAGCGATGGTCGGCTTCGGTGAGGTGATCCGGGTGAAGCCGAGCGGGCCGTGCGGCCGCGGCTTCAGCCACTGCTCGGCGATCCCCTGATCGTCCATCGCCGCCGCGACCGACTTCAGGTCCGCCCCCGCGCAGAACGCCTGGTCGCCGGATCCGGTGAGGACCAGGATCCGTGCCTCGTCGTCACCTTCGAACTCGCGATAGGCCTCGAGGAGCTGGTCGGCCGTGTTGGGATCCACCGCGTTCCGGCGTTCGGGGCGATCGATCGTGAGTACCCCGGCGATTCCCTGCCGCTCATAGGTGACCTCGGGCATGTCGCGAGCATATTGCCCGCCGCCGTGACGATCGGGCTCGGCTCAGCCGGTCGGCTGCGGCCACTGCCGCAGGTACGGCAGCGGATCGACCGCCTTGGTCTCGGCACCGAAGGACGCCTTGCCGATTCGCACCTCGAAGTGGAGGTGCGGCCCCTCGCAGCTGCCGGTGCAGCCGAGCTGCCCGACCACCTGGCCGGCGTGGACCCGCTGCCCGAGATGTACCGGGGACGGCTTCAGCATGTGCATGTAGACGAAGCTGTGGTTGTCGGGAGGGCTGTAGATGGCGAGGTAGTTGCCGCGGCCGCCGTCATCGGGGTCGCTGTTCTTCCCACGATCGACCACGACGCCGTCGTGCACCGCGACCTCGGGCGTCCCGGTCTTGCCGAAGATGTCCTGACCCTCGTGGACATGGCCGGAGCGCGGAGCGCCGAATCGGGCGAGCTTGTCCCCGAAGTTGTGCGGCCCCTCGAGCGGGAACACGTACCCGGCGGCCAGCCCCTGCGGTGTCCCCTGGTCGACGCCGAAGAGGGCCGCGCTGTTGGTCAGGGATCCATGTCCGGCTCCCCTCTCGAGGCCCGGCACGGGCAGGCCCAGCGCCGAGCCGAGCCCGGCGCTCAGGGCGAGCACGACCGTGACCGCAAAGCCGGCCTTCGCCGTCGGCCAGGCCAGGCCGGTTCGCCTGGCCGCCGCACGCCGGCGGTTCTCCGCCGCCCGCGCCCGCCTGCGGACCGGGCCCTGGACGCGGGGCCGCACCCGCGCAGCTCTCGGGGCGGGCCCCCTGGGCTTTGGGGCCGCCTCACGCGCCGCCCGCTCGCGCTCGATCAGCGCTCGCCGCTGCAGCTCCTGCCGCTCACGCTCGACCTGCAGCCGCTCCAAGCGCTCAACCATCGGCTCGAGCCGGCGCCGTCCCTGCCGCTGCTGGCGCTTCGCGGCCTTCCGCGCGCGGCGATGGTCGTAGCGGTCCGGCCCCGGGTCGAAGGAACCGGTGCCTAAACCGGCCTCATCCGGGCGCGTTCTCGGATCGACGAGCTGATCGTCCCCTGCGGACCCCATTCCGCGCGGGGCTTAGCGACTTCCGAGGCGCTCGAGGTCCTCAGTGCGCCTCTCTTTGCGGTTATCGAGGCGAATCTGAATCAGGGAGGCGACCGTCACGAAGATCGCGAAGAACGCGATCAGGCCGAAGGCGAAGAACGTGACCACCTTGTCATTCGTGCGGCCGTAGATGCCCACCCCGTCGGCCGCCACGGCGGCGGGCGCGACCACGAGCAATGCGGCCAAAGCGATCAGGGGAGGCAGCAAACGACGAGCGAATTTGCCGAGGACCATCTCGGGCAATCTAACGCACACGCCAGAAGCTAAGAGCCGCCTTAAGCGAAACTAGGCCGTGGTCACCTAGGATGCTCGGCTCTCGGCCATCCGCCGAGCCTCCCCGGCATGGATCCGATCTCCTATTTCCAGGCAATCGTCCTCGGCCTGCTCCAGGGCGTCTCGGAGCTCTTCCCGATCTCGAGCCTCGGGCACAGCGTCGTCCTCCCACGCGTCTTCGGCTGGAACATCCACCAGAACGACGACTACTTCCTGAGCTTCCTGGTCGCCACCCATTGCGCCACGGCGATTGTGCTCTTCTTCTTCTTCCTCAAGGACTGGGTTCGCATCCTCAAGGGCCTCGGGCGCTCCCTCCGGGACCGCTACATCGACCCCGACGATCCGTATGCGAAGCTCGGCTGGCTGCTCGTCGCCGGCACCATTCCCGCGGGCCTGCTCGGCCTGCTGCTCGAGCATCCGCTGCGCACCCTGTTCGCGTCCACCGAGACGGCCGCAATTTTCCTCTTCGTCAACGGCCTGATGCTGTTCGGCGCGGAGGCCCTGCGCCGGCGCGCTCCGGTTCGATCCGAGCAGGGGATGCGCTCCGACGAGGTGATCTCGCGCACGCTGACCTTCCGCTCCGCTCTCGGAATCGGCGCAGCGCAGGCCCTCGCGCTGATCCCGGGCCTTTCGCGTTCCGGCGCGAGCATGGGCGGCGGGCTCGTCGCCGGGCTCTCCAATGAGGAGGCGGCCCGCTTCGCCTTCCTGCTCGCAACGCCGATCATCGGCGCCGCCGGAGTGCTCAAGCTGCCCGAGCTGTTTGGACACCAGGGCGACCACGTCCGGGGACAGGCATTCGTGGGTGCGATTGCCGCGGCGGTAACGGCCTACTTCTCGGTCAAGTTCCTGCTGCGCTTCTTCGAGACCAACCGACTCACCCCGTTCGCGGTCTATTGCTGCGCCGTCGGCGCCATTCTCTCCATCGCGTTCGCACTGAGCTGAGGAGGTCTCCATGACCAAGCGTCCCCAATTGATCATCCCCGCCGTGATCCTCGGCGTCGTCTTCCTGGCGATCGCCATCGTCTACTGGACCACGGACGCCGGCTCCCTGCCCTCCTTCTTCCCCGGGCATGAGGCCGGATCGAGCCACATCCATTTCAAGCACGGACTCGCCGCCGCCGTGGTCGCGGCCGCCTGTTTCATCTTCGCCTGGTTCCAGACCGGGGGAGACCGTCGACAGACGTAGTCAGTCGGCGGGCCAGCTTCGCCATCAGATCGTGGCACGCAAGGCCGCCACTAGCATGCCGCGCCCATGTCCGAACTGGAGGCCCTCCTTCTGGGGATCGTCCAGGGCCTCACTGAGTTCCTGCCGATCTCGTCCTCTGGGCACCTGATCCTTGTCCCCTGGCTGCAGGACTACACGTTCCTGGAGGACCACGAGAAGTTCAACAAGACCTTCGACGTCGCCCTGCATATCGGGACCCTGGCGGCGGTCGTCACGTACTTCTGGGCCGATCTCGGCCGGATGCTGCGCGGCTGGTTCAGAACCCTTGGGCGGCGACGGATCGAAACAACGGACGAACGACTGGCCTGGGTGGTGGTGGTCGCCACGATCCCGGCGGTAATCGTGGGCGGTCTGGGTGAAGATTGGATCGACAGGAACCTTGGGGATCCGTGGATGATCGCGATCTCGCTGATCGTCTTCGGCCTGCTGCTCGGCGTCGCCGATCGTCGGCCCCAGGATGAGGCCGTCGGGGATATCAGCCTTCGTCAGGGGCTGATACTCGGAATCGCCCAGTCCCTGGCGCTGTCCCCGGGAACGTCGCGGTCGGGAATCACGATCACGACGGCGCGATTCATGGGGATCGACCGTGACGGCGCGGCGCGGATCTCCTTCCTGATGCTGGTCCCGGTGACCGGGGGCGCGGTGGTCGTGAAGGCCTACGGAGCGATCAACGATGGGTTGCCAGACGACGTCCTCGGTCCGATCATCGTCGGGATCCTCGCGTCGGCTGTGTCGGGCTACCTGGCCATCGCCGGGCTGCTTCGTTTCGTGCGGACGCACGACTACGACGTCTTCGTCGTCTACCGGGTCGTGATCGGGATCCTGGTACTGGGCCTGATCGCCACGGGGGTGCGGTCGGCGACTTCGGCTAGTGAGGGCTCGATCTGCAGTAGCTCGTCCCCGGGCTCGTGCTCGACCTGCAGGGTCGAGTGCTCGACCCCGAAGCGGTCCGCCAGCAACCGCGCGGCGTTCCAGCGCGCCTGATGGCAGTCGGCGTCGCTGCCCACGATGATGTGGGCCGAGATCGCCGGCATCCCCGAGGTCACCTCCCAGACGTGCAGGTCGTGCACCTCCACGACGCCCTCGGCGGCCGCCAGCGTTCGCCCGATCTGCTGCGGATCGAGCCCGGGCGGAGCTGCCTCCATGAAGACCCGGCCGGAGTCCCGCAGCAGCCCGTAGGCGGACCAGAGCATCAGGGCGGCGATCAGCAGAGAGGCGATCCCGTCCGCGCGGTCAAACCCCGAGATCAGGATCACCGCGCCCGCGACCGCGGTGGCGATGAACGCGAAGAGGTCGGTGACGACGTGCCTGAAGGCGCCCTCGACGTTGAGGCTGCGCCTCTCGGCGGCGGCGATCATGCGGGCGGCGACGAGGTTCACCGCGATGCCGACGATCGCGACGATGAGGACGAGCGCCCCCTCGACGCCCGGCGGCTCGATCAGCCGCCGGATGCCCTCGTAGACGATCCAGATGCCGAGCAGCAGGAGGGTCAGACCATTGACCTGCGCCGAGAGGATCTCCGCCCGGCGCAGGCCGTAGGTGAAGCTGCCGGCCGGCGGCCGATCCGCCAGCCGCAGGGCGACGAGCGCCAGGCCCAGCGCGATGGCGTCGGTGAGCATGTGCCCCGCGTCGGAGAGCAGTGCCAGGGAGGAGCCGACGATCCCGGCGGCGACCTCGGCCGCCATGAAGGCGACGATCAGCGCGAAGGCCCCGCCCAGCCGGCGGGCGTCGGCGTCGGTTGCGGGGAGGTGGCCTGTGGGGTGGTCCTGCATGGCGCTGATTAGGGCACACGGCTTCGCCATCAGGTCGGGGCCACGAGCGGCCACCCATCATAAGTCGCTTCGGGCTTCGCCCTCCGCTCCGAAGGAGAGTGGCCTGGTGGCCCCTCGGCAAAAAAAAGCGCGCGACCCGGGGCAGGGAGGGGTCGCGCGCGCTGACGAGAGAGGAATCTCGAAAGTGAGCGAGAGTCTGTCCGCGATGACCCCCTCCGGTGTGAACATCCGGATACGGGCGAACGACGCATTTATGCGCCATTTGCTTGTGAAAAACCGGTGAACCGGATTCGCGAGGCGGCCGCCGCGCCGACCCCGCCCGTATCATCCGAATCGCCTCGTCAAGATCGCCCGGGGGTAGGGCGAGTCCAAGAGAGGGCCTCGATGAACAATCAAGCAGGCATACGGCTGGCGGTCATAGACACCGACAGCGCTTTTCTCACTGTCCTGGGAAAGCGCCTCGACGGCGCCGGCTGGGAACACCGCGTCCTCGCCGGCAGCGTGCCCATCGAGGAGCTCGTCGCGATGAAGCTCAATGCCCTGCTCGTGGACCTCTCTGTGCTCGGCCCCCAGGGCTGGGAGTTCCTCGAGAAGGTCTGCGGGACGATCCCGGGGCTCGGGGTGCTGGTCTGCACCTCTCGGTCGACCGTCGCCCAGCGAGTCCGAGGGCTGCGGCTCGGTGCCGACGATTGGATCGGCAAGCCCTCCCATCCAGAGGAGGTCATGGCGCGCATCGAAGCCGTCGTTCGCCGGCGGAAGCGAGCGGCGGCGCGCGAGGACGTGGGCCCGTTGGTCTCGGGCGAGCTCGAGATCCGTCCGGACCAGTACCAGGCGTTCGTCAGCGGCCAGAGCATCGGCCTCACCCGGCGCGAGTTCGAGCTCCTCCAGCTCCTCGCCGAGGCCCACGGCCAGGTGATCGAGCGCGAGGAGATCTACCAGAAGGTCTGGGGCTACGCGATGGCCCACGGCGACCGCTCGGTCGACGTCTTCGTCAGGAAGCTCCGCCAGAAGCTCCAGCGCAATTCGGCCAACTGGCGCTACATCCACACCCACTTCGGCATCGGCTACCGGTTCGATCCGGAGCCGGTCGGAACCTCCACCGAGCTTCCGGTCGACCTCTCGATGACTGCAGAGGAGCCCGCGGAGCGGACGGAAGCCGTGGGAGCCGAGCTGGCCCCCGAGAGTCCGTAGCTCGGCTCGCCGGCAGCCACGCCGGTGCTGCCCTTCACATCGCGTTTACCGGAAGTTCACTCGACCGTAACTACTTGAGCTCTCCAAGCGGCGAAGCTCCGGCGCCATGGAAGGCGAGAACGGCGGCGCCGCGGCAGAATCCGCGATCCCCCTGGCCGGAGAGGACCAGACCCCGGTCTATGCCGGGCGGCTGGAGATCAGGCCGGCCGATCACGCGGCCCTTGTCGACGGCAGGCCGCTGATCCTCACGGTGCGCGAGCTCCAGCTTCTCACCCAGCTCGCTCACAACGCGGAGCGGGTGATGACGCGGGAGGAGCTCTACGAGACGGTCTGGGGCCGCTCCTACAAGAAGAGCGATCGCTCCGTCGACGTCTACGTCGGCCGGCTGCGGTCGAAGCTCAACCGGGCGCTGCCGGGGAGGCGATTCATCCACACCCACACCGGCATCGGTTATCGCTTCTCGCCACAGGCCTGACACAGGTGCGCGCGTGCGGGGAAAGCACGGCCGATTTACATCCTTTTTACAAGTGCGCCACACGAACGTAACAAGCTGCGCCCTGCCCGCTGACAGGGTGCGCGGCCTGTAAAGGATCCGAGGGAGGCGAGCCGTTGAGCCGCCGTCCCTTTTCGAAAAAACGAAAAAGGAGCGACTCAATGAATAGGAAGTGGTGGCTCGTTGGTGCCGCCTCGGCCATCCTGGCTCTGACCGCCGCAGCCTGCGGCTCGAGCAACAACAGCTCGTCCGGCGTGCCTCCGGCACCATCGCCGGCGCGGGGTCCAGCGCCCAGCAGGCCGCCCAGGAGGCCTGGACCGCAAAGTTCGAGGGCCAGAACTCCGGCGCGACGGTCACCTACGACGCGATCGGCTCGGGTGGCGGCCGCGACCAGTTCATCGCGGGCGGCAAGACCGCCTTCGCCGGCAGCGACTCGCCGTTCGACACGGATGAGCTGCCGAAGGCGACGCAGCGGTGCGCGCCGCGGCGAGCTGGTCCAGATCCCGAACTACATCTCGCCGCTCGCGATCGTCTACAACCTGCCGGGCGTCGACAACCTGCAGCTCAGCCCGGACACGACCGCGAAGATCTTCAAGGGCGAGATCACGACCTGGAACGACCCCGCGATCAAGGCGGACAACCCGGGCGCGAACCTGCCCAGCACGAAGATCACGCCGGTGCATCGCTCGGACGATTCGGGGACGACGGCGAACTTCACGGACTATCTCCATGGAGCTGCCCCGAGCGTCTGGACCTTCGATCCGGATGGCACCTGGCCGCTGAAGACCGGTGAGTCCGGCGCGCAGACCTCGGGTCTGATTCAGGCCGTCAAGGCCGGCGAGGGCACGATCGGCTACGCCGACGACAGCCAGGCCGAGGATCTCGGCGTCGCCAAGGTCAAGGTCGGCAACACCTACGTCGCTCCGAGCGCCCAGGGTGCCGCCAGCGACTTCGACCAGTCGACAGAAGGACCCGGAGCTCAGCCAGGGCAAGTACGTGTTCGCGTACAAGGTCGAGCGGACGCCGACCGACCCGAGCGAGCTACCCGCTGCTGCTCGTCTCGTACCTGATGGGGTGCACGAAGTACAGCGACACCACCACGACCGATCTGGTCAAGGCGTACTTCAACTACGTCGTCAGCGACGAGGGCCAGCAGGTGGCGGCGCAGAACGCCGGCTCGGCTCCGATGCCGCCGGCGTCAAGAACGAGGACCAGCCCGCGATCGACGCGATCGGCGGCTGATCCGGAAATCAATTGCGGAAAGGGGGTCCCGCGCTGAAGGCGCGGGGCCCCCGAACCGTCTCCAACACAACGACTTGGAAGCCCACACAGACACCACCACCCAGGCCGGCCAGATCCTCGCCTCCGCCTCCGGCGGCAAGCGCCGCCCCGGCGACCGGATCTTCTCCAACGCCGCGGTGATCGCCGCGGTCACCGTCCTGGCGCTGCTCGCCGGCGTCGCGATCTTCCTGATCGTCGACTCCGTTCCGGCGATCACCGCCAACTCCGCGGACCTGCCCGAGGGCAAGAACCTCGTCGACTACATCGCGCCGCTCGCCTTCGGCACGATCCTGGCCGCGGCCGTCGCCGTGGTCATCGCGGTGCCGCTCGCGGTGGCGGTGGCACTCTTCATCAGCCACATCGCCCCGCGGCGGCTCGCCAACCCGCTCGCCTACATAGTCGACCTGCTCGCCGCGATCCCGAGCATCGTCTACGGCCTCTGGGGCATCTTCGTGCTCGGGCCGGCGATCGTCCCGATCCTCGACTGGCTGGTCGCGCACCTCAGCTGGATCCCGTTCTTCGCGGGACCGGCATCGGTTACCGGCCGGACGATGCTCACGGCCGGGCTCGTGCTCGCCGTGATGATCCTGCCGATCGTCTCGGCGATCGCACGCGAGGTCTTCTCGCAGACGCCGCGCCGGCTCGAGGAGGGCGCCCTCGCGCTGGGCGCCACCCGCTGGGAGATGATCCGGATGTCGGTCCTGCCGTTCGGCAAGTCGGCGGTGATCAGCGGCTCGATGCTCGGCCTCGGCCGCGCGCTGGGGGAGACGATGGCGGTGACGATCATCCTCTCGGTGTCCGGGATCGTCACCTTCAACCTGGTCAGCCAGGAGAACCCGACCCCGATCGCGGCCAACATCGCGCTCAAGTTCCCCGAGTCGTCCGGCGTCGACGTCAACGCCCTGATCGCCTCGGGCCTCGTCCTCTTCGGGATCACCCTCGTCGTCAACATGATCGCCCGGCTGATCATCTCCCGCTCGAACGTCCAGTGAGGAAGCCGATGGCTGAGAACCCACGAGAGAGAATCCAGCGGCCGCCTTCGATCCGGCGAGAGCGGTCGCAGCCCTCGGCGGCCCCTCGGTCGGCAGCGGCACGCTGCCGGCCTGGTTCCTGCGGGCCGTCGTGCGCCGGCTCGGCCGCTGATCGCGCTCGCCATCCTGCTCGCGACCGGCAGCTTCACGATCGTCCTGCTCTTCATCCTGACTGCCGTCATCGCCCTGCCGACGGCCTACATCTGGTCGCGGATCGCCGAGAACAGCGCGGCAGGCGATGGACCGCCTGGTGACGCTCGGCATCGTCACCGGCTTCGGATCGCCGTCAGCCCCGCTCTTCTCGCTGCTCTACGAGGTGGTCAAGCGCGGGACGGCCCGGTTCGCCGGCTCGTTCTTCACCGAGATCCGGCCCGCGGCGTGATCGGCGCCGGTGGCGGCGCCCAGCACGCGATCGTCGGCACCCTGGTGATCACCGGCGTCGCCACCCTGATCTCGGTGCCGATCGGGATCATGGCCGCCGTCTATCTGAACGAGTATGGGACCGGCCGGCTGCGCCGGGCGCTCACCTTCTTCGTCGACGTGATGACCGGCATCCCCTCGATCGTGGCGGGCCTCTTCGCCTACGCGCTCTTCGCCGCGTTCCTCGGGCCCGGGTATCCGCCTCGGCATCATCGGCTCGGTTGCGCTCTCGGTGCTGATGATCCCGATCGTGATCCGCTCGGCCGAGGAGATCCTGAAGATCGTTCCCGACCACCTTCGCGAGGCTGCCTATGCGCTCGGGACGCCGAAGTGGAAGGTGGTCACGCGGATCGTGCTGCCGACCGCGCTCGCCGGCCTGGTCACCGGGGTCATGCTCGCGATCGCGCGGGTGATCGGCGAGACGGCGCCGCTGCTCGTCACCACCGGCGTGATCGACTCGGTCAACACCAACCCCCTCAGCGGGCGGATGCAGAACCTCGCCGTCTACGCCTACAGTGAGTACAAGGACCCGGGGGTCGACGTGCAGGCCTCCTACGACAAGGCGTGGGCGGCGGCGCTCACCCTGATCTTGATCGTGATGATCCTCAGCCTGCTCGCGCGCTGGATCTATCGCCGCTTCGGAACCGACCTCCGCTAGCCGACATTGAGACTTCGAATGCCCAGGGACAGGAGGAAGATGCCCGAGACAGCCGACACGACCACGAACGAGCGGAGCTCCGCGATGGCCACCGATCTCGCCGAGACCGCCAGTGCGGCCAAGAAGCGCGGTGCCGATAAGGTCGAGCGCGTGGCGAAGCGCTTCAACGTCAAGGACGTGAACCTCTACTACGGGGACTTCCACGCCGTCCAGGACGTCACGATGACGATCGAGGCGAACCAGGTGACCGCCCTGATCGGCTCCTCGGGCTGCGGAAAGACGACGATGCTGCGCTCGCTCAACCGCATGCACGAGCTCACCCCCGGCGCCCGGGTCGAGGGTGAGGTCGTCCTCGACGACCAGGACATCTACGCACGCAACGTCGACCCGGTCGAGGTCCGCCGCCTGGTCGGCATGGTCTTCCAGGCTCCGAACCCCTTCCCGACGATGTCCGTCTACGAGAACGTCGCGGCCGGCCTGACCCTCAACCGGAGGGGGATCTCGAAGTCCGAGAAGGATGAGATCGTCGAGCGCTCGCTGCGCGGGGCGCATCTCTGGGACGAGGTCAAGGACCGCCTGGACCGCAAGGGCTCGGATCTCTCGGGCGGGCAGCAGCAGCGGCTCTGCATCGCCCGCGCGATCGCGGTCGAGCCCGAGGTGCTGCTGATGGACGAGCCCTGCTCGGCGCTCGATCCGGTCGCGACCCTCGCGGTCGAGGACCTGATCGCGGATCTGAAGACGCGCTACACGATCGTGATCGTCACCCACAACATGCAGCAGGCGGCGCGGGCGAGCGACGTGACCGCGTTCTTCAACCTCGAGGCGGCCGGCAAGCCGGGGCGCCTCGTCGAGATGGACGCCACGGACAAGATCTTCACCACGCCGTCCAAGAAGGAGACCGAGGACTACGTCAGCGGGAGGTTCGGCTGATGCCCGAGGCACGACTCCACTACCAGGACCATCTCGACGAGCTCGAGAGGAACGCGCTCGGCGGGCTCGACCTGGTGATCGCCTCCCTGGACCGGACCATGGAGGCCGTCCAGCACCAGGACATGGAGCTGGCGGAGCTGGTGATCGCCGACGACGATCGCATCGACGGCCGCTACCTCGAGGTGCACCAGGAGATCCTCACCATGCTGGCGACCCAGGCGCCGGTTGCCACCGACCTGCGCCTGATCTCGGCACTGCTCCACGTCATGCACTCGATCGAGCGCATGGGGGATCAGTGCGTGAACATCTCCAAGGTCATCCCGCTGACCGGGCACGATGCACCGGTTCATGACGAGATGGTCGACCGCATCGTGCTGATGGGCAAGCAGGGGCGCTCGATGCTCTCCCAGGCGAAGAAGGCGTTCGAGGGCCGTGACGTCGAGCTGGCGCGCGACCTCGTCCGGCAGGACGACCTGATCGACAACCTGAACAAGGAGTGCTTCCAGATCGCGGTTCAGGTCGGGGAGGACAAGGACACCCGCGAGTGGGCGATGACGATGATGCTGGTCGCCCGCGCTCTCGAGCGGATCGGCGACAACGCCGTCGACATCGGCGAGCAGGTCGCCTTCGTCGTCACGGGTCTCTTCCGCGAGTTCGAGGACGCCTCGCACCCCGGCCAGGCGCCGCTGCCCTCGACCTCCTCAGCTACGCCGCCTCTGAGACCTGCTCAGGCGGGACCATGATCTCGGCCGCCTCCTCGGGCGTGATGTCCGGATAGAGGACACGAGCACCCCGATGCGCCACCTCCTCCCACGAGCTGAGCAAGCACGAAGGCGGGTACGGAGGCCGGGGCGATCCCGGCGAACGTGTCGGAGAACATCCGTCCGACGCTGATCGCCGGATTGGCGAAGCTCGTGGAGCTGGTGAAGAAGTAGGCGGCACCGATGTAGGCGCCCACGGCAGCCGGCGCGATCGAGCCGCGCCGGGTGCGGGCCAGGGAGAAGATCACCAGGATTAGGCCGAGCGTCGCAACGACCTCGGCGAGCAGATGCGCCTCCGAGGCTCGGTGCTTGGTCGAGATGCTGATCGCCGAGAGCGCGAACATCGCGTTCGCGGTGATCGCCCCAGCGATACAACCGCTGACCTGGGCCGGGATGTAGGCGAGGGCATCGCGCCACCTGAGCCCTCCGAAGCTCGCATCGACGAGCGAGACGACCGGATTGAAGTGAGCGCCGGAGACGGGACCGAACATGAGGATGATCGCGAACAGCCCCGCCGCCGTCGCGGCGGCGTTCTCGAAGAGCTGCAGGCCGATGTCTCCAGGAGAGAGCCGGGCGGCCGCGATCCCCGAGCCGATCACGATCGCGGCGAGGAAGGCCGATCCGAGGAACTCGGCGAACAGGCGCCGCCTCAGGGGAATGTTCACGCGGCCAGGGAGCCGATCAGGGCGTCGACGCGCTTTGAGATCTCGTCGCGGATCGTCCGGACCGTCTCCAGGTCCTTACCGGCCGGGTCCTCGAGATCCCAGTCCTCGTAGCGCTTGCCGGGATAGATCGGGCAGGCGTCGCCGCAGCCCATCGTGATCACCACGTCCGACTCGCGGACCATGCCGTCCTCGAGCTTCTTGGGGCGCTCCGCTGAGATGTCGATCCCGATCTCCTTCATCGCCTCCACCACCGCCGGATTGAGCGCGTCCGCGGGCTCGCTGCCGGCGGAGATGACCCTCACCCGACCACCCGCCTTGCGCTCGAGCAGGCCCGCGGCCATCTGGCTGCGACCAGCGTTATGGACGCAGACGAACAGGACCTCAGGCTCGCGATCGCTCATGGGCCGATCGTAAATGTTGACAAACATCTATTCAATCGATATACGTATATAGATGGCCGTCGATCTGGAGCTCGCCCCGAAGCAGAAGCGGCCTGTCGGCGAGCCGTGCTGCGAGCCGGTCGTCTACCCGGACATCGAGCGCACCCAGGCTGAGCGGATGGCCACCGTCGCGAAGGCGCTCGGCGACCCGATCCGCATGCAGCTCGTCGACGTCCTCAGGAAGCACGCCGGCAAGGTCTGCGTCTGCGAGCTGGTCCCGCTCTTCGACCTATCCCAGCCCACTGTGTCGCACCACCTCAAGGTCCTGCGGGAGGCCGGCATCGTCGGATCCGAGCGGCAGGGGCTGTGGGCCTACTACTACGTCAACGCCGAGGCACTGGAGGAATTGAGCGGATGGCTGAGCTGACCGACAAGGACACGATCCGCGAGGCGGTACGCAATCGATACGCGGCCGCGGCGACTTCGGTCGGCGAGGGACGCGTGGCCTGTTGCGGACCGTCAAGTGTCGCCGAGGCGGCCCAAGGCTCGGTGACGTCTTGCGGTTGCGGCACGGATGTGCCGGACGCCTGCGGCGGGGATACGTTCGGTTCGGCGCTCTACGAGATCGCGGACCAGGATTCGCTTCCGGACGCCGCAAAGCTCGCCTCGCTCGGTTGCGGCAACCCGACCGCGGTCGCCGAGCTGCACGAGGGAGAGGTGGTGCTCGACCTCGGCTCCGGCGGCGGGATCGACGTCTTGCTCTCGGCGAGGCGCGTCGGCCCGGGCGGCAAGGCGTACGGCGTCGACATGACCGACGAGATGCTCGAGCTTGCGCGCGCGAACCAACGCGAGGCTGGTGTCGAGAACGTGGAGTTCCTGAAGGGAACGATCGAGGACGTCCCGCTGCCCGACGGCTCGGTGGACGTGCTGATCTCCAACTGCGTGATCAACCTCTCGGGCGACAAGCCCGCCGTGTTCCGGGAGGCGGCGCGGGTCCTGCGGCCCGGAGGACGATTCGCGGTCAGCGACATCGTGGCCGACCCTGACATGGACGACGCCACGCGTCGCGACATGGCCCAGTGGACCGGCTGCATCGCCGGTGCGCTCACCGAGCAGGAGTTCCGCGCTGAGCTGGAGGCAGCCGGCTTCGAGGATGTGGAGCTCCGCGAGACCCACCGCGTCCACGACCAGGCCGGCTCGGCGATCATCCGGGCGAAGCTTCCCGCATGAGCACTTCCGAGACGCTGACCCTCAAGGACCCCGAGCGGCTCTATCTCGACTGGGAGCACGCCCATTGGGCCTCCCAGGACATCGACCTGAGCCGCGATCCGGCCGACTGGGACGGGCTCGAGGAGGGGGAGCGCAACCTCCTCTACTTCGCCCTCAGCTCGCTGATGGTCGCCGAAGAGCGGATCTCGACCCAGTTCTGCGGCCTGGTCCTCGCCCAGGACGACGAGGAGGAGGGCTCTACCTCTCCACCCAGCTGGTGGACGAGGTCCGCCACATGCAGTTCTACGCGCGTTTTCAGAACGAGGTGATCGCTGACCCGGCGACGATCGCCGCCCACGTCGCCCGCTCCCGGGAGGTCCTCGGCGAACCCTTCAAGAAGATCTTCGACGAGGCCCTGGTCCAGGCCCACGATCGGCTTCTCCGCGATCCGGCAGACAGGGAGGCAAAGGTCGACTTCGTGACGATCTACCACATGGTCCTCGAGGGAACCCTCGGCCTCGTCACCTCCCACTTCCTGCTCGACCTGCTCCGCGAGCGCGATCTGCTCCCGGGCTTCGTCGACGGATACGGTCGGATCGCCGCGGACGAGCAGCGCCACATCGCCTACGGGACCTGGTTCCTGCGAGAGGCGGTGGCGGCCGACCCGAAGATGGCGGATGTGATCCGCGATCAGATCAAGGAGCTGCTGCCGGCCGTCGCCGAGTCGATCTCGCCACCGAGCGAGGGCGCCTGGGACGTGCTCGGGGTGGAGGATGGAGCCCTCGCTGGGTTCGCCCTCGGAGCGTTGAACCGCCGCCTGGCCCTGATCGGCGCTCCCTTGGGCCCTTTTTTTTGCTCGACGTAGATCACGTCTCGCGCAGCGCTAGAGGCAGTGGCGTTCGCTGTCGTGCTCGCGCGACTGCCGCGATCCACAGGATCTATGTGCACCGCGCGTCGCGCTGCTGCTGATCTGATCCACAATTTCGGGAGCGCTCACCGCAGTGCCGCTCGGTATGGCGTTTCTGCTTCGCTCATCTCCGCTGAGCGTTATGCAGCCTCGCGTGTTCGCATCTTCATCAGCCCTTTCGCTATTCTTCTCCTCTAAAAATCATCACCCACACCCCCATCATCTGCTCCCTCCTTGCGCCCCTCTCTTTCACAACACTTCCTCTCATCTATCCCCTTACCCCTCACAGCTCCCTTTCCCTGCTCGGACTAGTCGTCAGCGCTTGGGGAGCGTCGCAGTGCCTCCCCCCCCCCCCCCCCTCCTCCCCCCCCCCCCCACCGGACTTAGCAGCAGTCGTCGGCGCAGCCTTCGCCGCGCCAGGCCTCGCGTCCCTCGTTGATCGCAATGCCGGCGATCAGCAGGGCGGTCGCTGGGTCGGCCCACCACCAGCCAAACGCTGCATTGGCCCCGAGGCCGACGAGCAGTGCAGCGGATAGATACCCACAGAGGAGGTTCTGCCGCCCCTCGCTGCGAGTGGCGGCAGAGCCGAGCTGGTTGGCGACGTTCGCCTTGGCCGCAGCGAGAGGTGGCATGGTCACGAGCGTCACGGCGGCAAGACCGATGCCGACGTAGCTGACCGATGGCTCATCTCCGCCGAGCAGCGAGCGAATTGCCTCGATCCCGATATAGGAGGCGATCAGCCAGAAGGTGAGCCCGATCAATCGCTGGGCCCGGCGCTCAGCCTCCTCCGATTGAGCGCGCCGCTCGCCGAGCCGCCAGAGAAGGACGACGCCGGCCATCGACTCGACCAGCGAATCGGCGCCGAAGCCGATCAGAGCGATCGAGGACGCAGCCACCCCGGCGCCGATGGCGACCGCCGCCTCGATGGCGTGCCAGGCGAGCCCGAGACGAGCGAGGAATCTGGCCCGACGGATCAAGGGCTCGCGAGGAGGGGATGCCACGGGCAGCGAGGGTGCGCGAGCTTCCATCGAGATCGAGCGTACCGGCGGCTGGCGGCTCGCTGCGGGGATCGCCGAGCGAGTCCTTGCGCGCAAAGTCCGCGGTTGATGCCGCCTGCTTATCCGGTTCCCCTGAGAGAATCAGCTGGAAATGCTCTGCGGGGCGATCGATATCGGCTCGAACACGACACGACTGCTCGTGGCCGAGCCGTCGGATGGTCAGCTTCGTAAGGTGATGGAGCAGCGCGCCTACACGCGGATCGGCAAGGACGCGTCGAAGAACGGAAAGATCACGGCCGAGAAGGTCGCCGAGGTGGCCGACGTCGTGAATACTCAGGTGCGGCTCGCGCAGGAGATGGGAGCCCAGGAGATCAAGACTGTGGCGACGGCCGCGATCCGCGAGGCCAAGAACCGCGACAAGGTCGTCGAGGAAATCGAGGAGATCGCCGGCGTCCACGTCGACGTCCTCGACGAGGAGGAGGAGGGCCGCTTCGCCTTCATCGGGGCGACGAAGTCACTCGGGCATCCGGCCGAGGGCACGGTGGCGGTCGTCGATGTCGGCGGTGGCTCCTCAGAGGTGATCTACGGCACCGCTCCCGACGGGGTGAACGAGGTGAAGTCGTTCAAGATCGGCTCCGGGTCGCTGACCGAGGATCACCTGGAGTCCGATCCGCCATCGGCGGGAGAGATCCGCGGCCTGCGCGACCACATCTCCGATTTCTTCGAGGACGTCGAGCTGGATCACCCGGAGCAGGCGGTGGCGGTCGGAGGGAGCGCGACCTCGCTCCGCACCCTCGTCGGCGCCGTCCTCGAGTACGAGACGCTGGAACGGGCGGTACGCGTGCTTTCCAGCGATGAGATCTACGAGGTCGCGAAGCGCTTCGAGCTCGACTCCCGCCGGGTCAAGCTGCTCCCGGCCGGGGTGCTGCTGCTCGAGAAGTTCTCGCAGATGCTCGGTCAGCCTTTGCAGATCGGCAAGGGCGGCCTGCGGGAGGGGATCATCCTCACCCTCCTGAACGGGAACGCGAACGGCTCGCACGAGAAGATCGCGGCCTGAACACGGCGCACAGGATCGCCGCGGCGCCCAGCAGAAGCGAGATGTGGCCAGCTGTGGCCGAGACCTCGTGCCAGGCAGTGCCGGTGAGGAGTCCGGCGTAGACGAAGGCGACGCTCCAGAGCGCGCACCCGGCCACCGTCATGACGACGAAGCGGGGGAGGGGGACCTGCGCGTGCCCCGCCGGCAGCGAAACGAATGTCCGCGCCAGGGGCATGAGGCGCGACAGGAAGACGGCGCGCTCCCCGCAGCGGTCGAAGATCGCCTGGCAGCGCTGGACGACAGCGCCGCCCCGTCCGGGGAGCCTCTCGAGCCTGCCACTTCGCCCGATCGCATAGGCGATCAGAGATCCGATCAGGTTGCCGGCGGTGGCCGCCAGCACTGCGATCGGGAAGCTGAACAATCCCTGGCCGACGGCGAACCCGGCCGCCATCAGAGTCACTTCGCTGGGGACCGGAAGGCAGGCGCTCTCGGGAATCATCAACAGCAGAACCCCGGCTGGACCGAGGTGGGTGACGGCCCAGGTCATGCCCCTCGCCGGGGGAGTAGGCTTCGACTGTTCAGCACACTTAATAGTTAAGCACACTGAACCATTATGCCGCAGCCGCCCCGGCCTCCTCGACCCCGACCCCATGAGCAGGCGCCTGCCGTGCTGGCCCGAGTCGCGCCCCTGGTGAGCCGATGGGTCGAGCGGGTCCTGGCGGAGGGCGATCCTCCCCTGACGGTTGCCCAGTATCTGGCCCTCGAGGAGCTGGCATCGGGAGGCGTACTGGCGACTGACCTGGCCGCGGGCGCCGGGGTCTCGCGATCGGCGGCTTCGCAGCTGGTGGGCTCGCTCGAGAACGCAGGTCTCCTGGAGCGGACCGAGGCGAGCGAGGACCGCAGGCTGCAACCGCTGATTCTCACAACCACGGGTAGGCGGGCCCTGCGAGCGAGCAGGAGGCTGCTGGGGAAGCGTCTCGATCCTCTGCTCGCAGAGTTTCCGCGTCCCGAGGCAGATGCCCTCGCCCGATCGCTGGGCCGGATCGAGGAGGTCATGAGCGGCAAGGCGCCGCCCCGGCGGCCACCGCGTCCCCCTCGTCACGGACCTCCCCGATAGCCTTGCCACGCCGATGGCCAAGGCCAAGCCGATTCCAGATCTGAGCGCCGAGGGCAGCTACGCGGAGGCGGCCGCGAAGGTCGTTTCGGTGCGAGCGAGGGAGCTGAACGAGCACGCGCAGGGGGTTCTGGACACCGGCGACATCGAGCGGGTCCACGACATGCGGGTGACCACCCGTCGCCTCCGTGCCGCCCTCGAGATCTTCGAGCCGTGCTTCCCGGCAAAACAGCATGGCGAGGCGCTCGATTCCGTCAAGCGCCTGGCGGATGCCCTCGGCGAACGGCGGGACCGCGACGTGGCGATCGCCGCACTCCACAACTTCAACGACCAGATGGCGGCGCCCGACCGGCGTGGCGTCGCCTCGCTTATCGAGCAGCTCCGCGGCGAGCAGGAGGAGGCGAACGAGGAGCTCGCTCCTCTGGTGGCCGAGGACAATTTGAGGGAGCTGCGGGAGACCATGGAGGACCTGGTCGAGGGCGCTCGAGGTGCCCGGGCGTGAAGGCCCGGCCCGTCAAGAAGCTCGACCCATCACGCCCCCTCGGGGAGAACGCCGCCCGGATCATCCAGGTGCGGCTCGATGAGATGCTCGCCTTCGCGCCGCGGGCGCTCGACGGCAAGACGAAGGCCCAGCACGACATGCGGATCGCGGCGAAGCGGCTCCGCTACGTGCTCGAGGTGACCGGCTTCTGCTTCGGCCGCCCCGCCGACACCGCTCGGCGGCGCGCCCGCGACCTGCAGGACATCCTCGGCGAGATCCACGACTGCGACGTGATGCTGCCCCGGGTTCGCGAGCACCTCAAGCAGCTGCAGAGAACCGATGCCGCGGCCGTTCGAGAGAGGGCGGGGCGGGCTCCCGACCTCGATCCCCGGTTGGCGGCCCACGCACCACACCGCACCGCGTACCGGGGGCTCGACGTGCTCGCCGTCTACCTGGAGGCTCGCCGCGAGCTGCTCAGCAATCGCTTCGCCGCCTTCTGGCGCCGCCAGGAGGAGACCGGGACCTGGCTGCGGCTCGAGCGAGCCGTCGATGGCTATTTGGGGCGAGCACGCGAGGCGCGCCGCACCGCCAAGGCAGCGGAGCGCGCCCGCCGCGAGGCCGAGGCCGCCGAAAGGGCTGCACGCCAGGCGGAGGCTCAGGCCGCGCAGGCGCGTCTCGATCGCGAGCGCGCCAGCCGCGAGGCCGAGGAGCGAGCCGATCGCCACGAGCAGGCGCAGCGACGCACGAGTCCCGTGCCGCGCCGGCCGAGCTAGGTGCTGCCGGGGCGGGGCGTTCTCGCTCCGTAGATCAGCCAGGTAGCCAGCGCCAGCCCGGAGGCGGCCAGCAGCGGAAGGACGAGACTCGTCTTCAGCAGGAGAGCGCCGACGAGCGCTCCACAGAACATCGCCACGACGGCTGCGGTTCGTCTCACAGAGCCCTTCCCCGACCCGCCCGTGACCGGAGAATCGGCAGCGAGCCCGGTGAGGGTCATCGTCAGCACCGTGGTGGTCAGGTCGGGTACCCCGAGGCGGCGAACGGTGGCGTTCCTCGATCCCATCGCCAGGGCGAGCAGGGCGATGACGACGTATCCCGAGAGCCGGCCAGGGTCGACGTCGACCGCGACCGCCACGGCCGCCGCGACGGCGACGAGCGCCGTCTCGATTCCGAGCGCCCTCGTCAGGTGGTCGGGGTCTCGCTCTTCCATGCGCGTCGCCACCGCCGCACCGGCCGCGGCCCCGATGAGGAAGGCAACGAGCGAGACGATCGGCGCGACCACGGGCAAGCCCGTCCCGCCGGCGATCCCGAAGCCAAGGAAGACGACGTTCCCGGTCATGTTCGCCGTGAAGACATGGCCTAGCCCCAGGTAGCTGACTGCGTCGACCAGACCGGTGGTGAAGGTGAGCACGAGGAGCGCCCGGGCGAGCGGATGCCGCAGCGAGGACTGGGTCATCCGGGGTCAGGGTGCCTGGAGCACCGGACGCCTTACGCCGAACGTCCCGGCGTCACCGCTACGGGCGCAGTCGCGGGAAGTCCGGGTTGGACCGCTCGAAGGTGACCGGGCGGTCCGGCGAGACCGACCACTCGCCGTGGCGCCAGCCGATCCGGGTGCCGTCGGCGAGCCTCGCAGCGGTGTGGCCGAGCGGCGGCTGGCCCCAGATGGTGGCTTCGAGGGGGCGCGCAGGGTCTTCTTCGCCCAGGCCTCGCGCCACCTCGCCGGCGGGATAGGTGACCAGCAGCGAGCCGGCGCGCACCCAGAGCGGGATGCGCTCGAGGGGCGCCTCGGCGTCGATCCAGCGGCCACCGGCCAGGCGCTCGCCGGTCCACCAATCGAGCCAGTCGCCGCGAGGGAGATATGTGCGACGCCCGGTCGCCGCCTCTTCGAGCACCGGCGCGACCCAGAGCGATGGCCCGAAGAAGTACGAGTCCGCGATCGCCCAGCCCTCGGGGTCCTCCGGGTCCGCCAGGCAGAGCGGCCGCATGATCGGCAGCCCGGTGCGCGACGCCGTGGCGGCCGCCGCCCGGATGTAGGGGACGAGGCGCTCGTGCAAGAGCACGGCCTCGCGGTAGAGGTCGAGGACGCGCCCGTCGTAGGTCCACGCCTCCTGCTCGAAGCGCCCGTGGGCCTGCATCAGCGGAGTAAGGGCCCCGACCTGTGCCCAGCGGACGAGCAGCTCGGGCTCGCAGCGCTCCGCCAGCCTGCGGCCGAGGTAGCCCCCGACGTCGTGAGAGAGGTTCGAGAACCCGGTCGCCGCGCATGTGAGCAGCGAGGTGACCAGCGCGCGCAGCGACCAGAAGTCGGATGCCTGGTCACCGCCCCAGAGCATCCCGGTCGCCTGCTGACCGGTCCAGCCGGAGCGGCCGAAGAGCACGCCACGACCCTCGCCGTGGACCGCGTCGAGGGCCTCCTGGGTCGCCTCCCGATAGAGCCGACCGTATTCCCAGGCCGCCTCGGCGCCCACCCGGCCATCGGCGAGCCGCGCATCCGGCGGGAAGTAATAGCCCTCGCCGTCATCGGCCTTGACTCCTTCGACGCCAAGCTCGAAGACGTTGCGGGACAGCTCCGCCCACCAGTTGCGCGCACCAGCGGAGGTGAAGTCAACGATCGAGCCGGTGCCCATCCACCAGCGGCCGACGTAGGGCCGGCCATCGGCGGCGCGGACGTAGTGACCCGCATCGGCGCCATCGGCGTAGTTCTCCGCCGGCTCAGAGTGGAGTCGCTTGGACTCGGCGTCGGGAGGCCGCTGGCCGTCGATCGACTCGAGGTTGACCCAGGGCGTCACCCAGACGACGGTCCGCACGCCGTCATCTCGCAAACCGCTGACGAGACCCGCCGCATCGGGGAACTGGTTGGGGTTGAAGCGCCAGGTGTTGTATTGCGTCTCCCAGGGCGAGTCGATCACGATCGCGTCGAGCGGGAGATCCGCTTTGCGGTAGCCGCGCCAGTCGTCCTCGACGTCGTCCTGGTGCTCATAGACATCACGGCTCTTCCAGTGCCCGTAGGCCCACTCCGGCATCAGTGCAGGCATGCCTGTCTCGCGGAGGAAGGCGCGGAGGCGCGCCGTCGGCGTCGACCCCGTGAAGAGATGGAGGCGGAGGGGGCCCGCGGCCGAGCGAATCGAAACGGAGACGGCATCGCCGCTCAGGTCGATCTCAGCCCCCGGGCCGGAGGTCTCAATCCAGGCGGCCCAGCCGGCGGAGGAGAGCAGCCAGGGGACAGGGGAGTAGTCCCCCTGTGGGATGCCGCCGTCGGCGAGGAACTCCGGCGGGCAGTCGGGCCCCGTGTAGCGGCGGTCGGCACCGAGGCGGATGCAGCGGCCACGCTGGTCGAAGTCGAGGCCGTGGCGCGCGCCGAGGCCCGTGATCCGCTCTCCGTCGATCAGAGGCCAGCTCACCCCGAACCGCAGCCAGGGCGCGTCGGAATCCTCGATCTCGATCAGCAGCCTGCCCGGAGATGGCGAGGAGATCTCGAAATCCTCGTCTCCGAGAGGCACCGGATCCCCCCGCTCCTCGTGAACGAGGACACCCTCGGTGAGCGTGATCAGCTGGTCACGGGCGACGCCACGGCAGGCCCAGGGGCGAAGCCCGGCGAGCAGCCTCGCGGCGACCTCGTCTCCCCTCCCTGCCGATGTCTCGGGGCCTCCCCTCTCGAATGCGATGCCCAATGGAGCCCAAGTGTGCCAACGGTCGCGTTCACGACCTCTTTACGTCCCGGACACCACCTCGTAACGGGATTTTCCCTGCAAACAGGCACTCTGCAGATGAAAGGGAGAACGAGGAAAGGGGTCAACGATGAACCCGATTGCCACCACCCGGGTGGACCTGCACTGTCACTCGACCGCGTCCGAGGTCTCGAAGCTCGGTATCCAGCGCAGCCTCGGCCTTCCCGAGTGCGCCACGCCGCCGGAGGAGGTCTATGAGCTCGCCAAGCGGCGCGGCATGGACTTCGTGACGATCACCGATCACGACACGATCGACGGCTGCCTCGAGCTCGCCGGGCGGGACGACGTCTTCATCTCCGAAGAGCTCACAGCCTGGTTTCGCGGCGAGCCGCAGGCGGTCCACCTGCTCTGCTTCGGGATCACCCCGGACGATCACTCGTGGCTGCAGGCGCACAACGGCGACATCGAGGCGTGCGCCGAGTACCTGCACTCTCACGAGATCTCCTGCTCGTTGGCACACCCTTTCTACGCGGTCGAGGCGCCGCTGACGCCGGCGCACCGCAGACAGCTCGCGGAGTTGTTCCCGGTCTGGGAGACCCGCAACGGCTCCCGCGCCCGCGAGCTCAACATGCCGGCCGCGATCTACATCGAGACGCACGGTGGAACCGGCACCGGCGGCTCGGATGACCATGCCGGCGTGGACATCGGGCGGACGTTCACCGAGACGCCCCCCGTGGCCACGCCGGAAGAGTTTCTGCGCCACCTCCGCGAGGGCCGTGCCGAGGCGCGCGGCGAGCAGGGCAGCGCCGCCAAGTGGGCCCACGCGGCGATGGCGCTGGGCACGCGCGCGCTCCTCATGGAGGATCGAACGCCGATCCCTGGCTGATGGGAGAGGAGATGCGGGCGGATGCGGTCCTCAAGATCGCCGAGCGCGTGATGACCGAGGGGGACAAGCGCCGTGGGGAGACGGGAGGTGACCTTGGTCCCGAGGACGCCCGCGCCCTGCTCAACGCGTTCGTCGCCGCGGTCGGCATCGAGCCCGGCCGGGCTCTGATCGACCACATGCAGGCCGACGAGTTCAGCCACGCCGAGCTGGAGCGGCGCGCGCGGCGCACGCACGAGCGGCGGCTGCGCGAGGTCGTGGAGCGGACCGTCGAGGATCTGGGAAGCGGGGGAGAGTCGAGCGAGCTCGCCGCCCGGGCCATCGAGACGGGCCGCGACCTCTTCCGAGCCGCGATCCCGGCGATCCCGTACGCACCGGCGGCGGCGTTCCTCGGCAAAGAGAAGGCCAAGCTCACTCCCGCCGAAGGCCCGAAGCGCATCGCCCTGATCGCCGATGCGATCGAGCGGATGCACGGCGTCACCCACACGATCGAGCGGATCCGCGAGCTCGGCGTGCCGGGCTACGAGGTCGAGGTGATCGGCACGGACCGCAACGTCGATCGCCGGCTCTCGGCGGTCGCCGAGGTCGAGATCCCCTTCTACGCCGGACTCGAGATCGGCGTGCCGAGCCTCCCTGCGATGGTCGAGGTGCTGGCCGAGGGCCGCTTCGACGCGGTGCACCTGACCACGCCCGGGCCGGCCGGGCTCCTCGCCGCCCTGATCGCGCGGATCATGGAGCTGCCGGTGATGGGCAGCTGGCACACGGAGCTCGGCGTCTACGCGGGACCTCGCTCCTCCTCAACCGAGCTGGAGAAGGCGCAGGGACCTCGGGCTCTCGATGTTCTACCGACAGTGCCGCCATGTGCTCTCGCCCAGCCCGGCAAGCGACCACTCGCTTGCCCGCCTCGGCGTCGATCGCGCGGCGATCGGGCGCTGGGGGCGTGGGGTGGACACCTCCCGCTTCGACCCCGGATTGCGGGATCAGGCATGGCTTCGCCATAAGACGGGTTCCGCCTCGGCTTCGCCTGCGGCGGACCCTCACACCATCAAGGTCCTTTATGTGGGGAGGCTGACCAAGGAGAAGGGCGTCGACCTGCTCGCGCGACGCCTTCATCCGCGCTCACGACCGAAACCCGCGGCTCCACCTGCTGCTGGCAGGTGGTGGGCCCGAGCAGGACGAGCTCCGTGAGCGCCTCGGCGACCGCGCCACCTTCCTCGGCTGGCTCGATGGGGAGGACCTGCCGAGGGCCTATGCGAGCGCGGACATCTTCCTGTTCTGCAGCCGGACCGACACATTCGGCCAGGTTCTGGTCGAGGCGGGATGCCAGCGGCCTCCCCTGCGTTGCGGTGACGAGGGCGGGCCGTCGTCGATCGTGGTCGATGGCGAGACCGGACGGCTCTGCGAGCCCGACGCCGGCATGCTGGCCGCGGCCGTCCAGCAGCTCGCCGACTCGCCGGCTTGGCGGGCGAAGCTCGGCCGCCAGGGCTCTCGCCGCCGCCCGCGCGCGCACCTGGAGGCGGCGATGAGTCGAGCTCGCCGACGGCTACGACCGCGTCACAGAGCGGGCAGATCCGCCCCGCATCAAGCTCGTCAGAGCGGCGTAAGAGACCGTCTAATGTCTCTTGCGTGACCGACGAGCTTGCTCAGGAGACGACTGAACCCAGCGGGCCCGCGGCCGACCGAGAGGTGACGATCGCACCCGAAGGCTCCCGCGCCTCCGAGCCGGACCTCTCCGATCCCTCGCTCTACTTCAACCGCGAGCTCTCCTGGCTCGACTTCAACGACCGGGTGCTGCAGTTGGCGGAGGACCCCCGTGTCCCGCTGCTCGAGCGGGTCAATTTCGCCGCGATCTACGAAGACAACCTCGACGAGTTCTACATGGTCCGGGTCGCAAACCTTCACGAGCAGGTCGAGTCGAAGATCGACTCGCGCGGCGCCGACGGGATTGCAGCCGGCGACGTCATCGACCTGATCCGGCAGCGGACGATCGAGCTGCGCGAGCGGCTCAACCGTTGCTTCGCCGATGAGATCCGGCCTGCCCTCGCCGAGCACGGGATCCGCATCATCTGCCTCGACGCGGCCAACTCGCGCGAGCGCGAGGAGGTGGAGCACCTCTTCACCAGCCAGGTCTTCCCGGCACTGACGCCGCTGGTGATCGGTCGCGGCCGGCCGTTCCCCTACATCTCGAACATGTCCTTGAACTGGGGTGTCGTGCTCCGCAATCCCGAGAAGGAAGAGGAGGTCGCCGCCCGCGTCAAGGTGCCGAAGGAGCTCCTGCGCCGCTTCCTCTCGATCGGCGACGGCCTCACCTTCGTCCCACTGGAGGATGTCGTCGCGGCCAACCTCGATGACCTCTTCCCCGGGATGGAGATCGTCCACCAGTCGCTCTTCCGCGTGACGCGGGACACCGACTACGACGTCTCCGACGAGGCCGACGACCTTCTGCTCGCCGTCGAGGAAGAGGTGCGCCGTCGTCGCTTCGGGGAGGTCGTGCGACTGGAGGTCGCCCCCGACATGGACCCCGGCCTGCGAGACCAGCTCGTCGAGGGGATGCACATCGACCCTCATCAGGTCTTCGAGACTCCGGGACTGCTCGGCCTCGACGACCTCACCGACATCTACGCGGTTTCTGGTTTCCGCGAGCTGCGCTACCCGCGCTATTCGGGAGTGACGCCGCCCGCGCTGCAGCAGGGCAGCCGCACTCAGCGAGAGGTGGACGTCTTCGGTGCCATCCGCCAGGGCGACATCCTGGTCCACCATCCGTATGACTCCTTCAGCGGGTCGGTCGAGCGCTTCGTCCGCCAGGCCGTCGAGGACCCGAACGTGCTCGCGATCAAGCAGACGGTCTACCGGACGAGTGCCGACTCACCCCTCGTTCCCGCCCTGATCGACGCCTCGGAGCGCGGCAAGCAGGCTGTCTGCCTGGTGGAGCTCAAGGCCCGGTTCGACGAGAGCGCGAACATCCGCTGGGCGAGGGCGCTGGAGGAGGCGGGCGTCCACGTCGTCTATGGCATCCCTGGCCTGAAGACGCACGTCAAGTGCATCCTGGTGGCCCGCCGAGAGGGAGACGGCGTCCGCAACTACGTCCACATCGGGACGGGTAACTACAACCCGAAGACCGCCCGCATCTACACCGACTTCGGCCTCTTCACCACGAACCCCGAGATCGGCGAGGACATTGCCGAGATGTTCAACTACCTGACCGGCTACGCCCGGCCGAGCGGGTACCGCGAGGTCTGGGTCGCCCCCTTCAACCTCAAGGAGGGGATCGTCGGTGAGATCGAGCGCACGATCGAGGCCCACTCGCCGGAGCACCCGGCGCGCATCCGGATGAAGATGAACTCCCTGCTCGACCCGCCCTGCATCCGCGCGCTCTATCGGGCGTCGCAGGCCGGCGTCGAGGTGGACCTCAACATCAGGGGCATCTGCGCGCTCCGGCCCGGAGTCCAGGGCATCTCGGAGAACATCCGCGTGGTCTCGGTGGTCGGCCGCTTCCTCGAGCATTCGAGGATCTATTCCTTCGAGCGTCCCGACGAGAACCCGATCTACATCGGATCCGCAGATCTGATGCCGCGCAACCTCTACAACCGGGTCGAGCTGGTCACCCCGGTTCACGACCCGAGCAACAAGGAGCAGCTCACCGATTCGCTCGACCGCGCCTTCGCCGACAACACCAACGCCTGGGAGCTCGGGGCCGACGGCGTCTGGTCTCGGCTGACCGTGAACGGCGACCCGCCGCGCAACATGCAGACGGAGCTGATCGAGCGCCATACCAGGCATGCGGATGAGGCAGCGGCCGTCCGTGCCTGACCGGCTGCGGCCGGGCCTGATCGCCCAGCGGGACCTCTGGTAGCTTGGCCTCGGTGGCCCTCCGTGGCGTGACAAGCAGGGATGCGGCCTACTTCGACGCTCTCGCAGAGGCCGGCGCCAACATCCTGCGCGGGGCGAAGCTGCTCGAGCAGATGTTCGACACCTGGCCGGAGGAGAGCGGGGTGGCGCGAGACATCCTCAAGGCTGAGCAGGAGGGGGACCGCATCACCCAGGACATCGTTCGGCGCCTCAACGTCGAGCCGCCCAAGGGCCTCGACAGCGCCGAGGTCTACGCGCTCGCGACCCAACTCGACGACATCATCGACGACATCGAGGAGGCAGCCGATTTCATGGGCCTCTTCGCAATCGAGGCGCCGATGGAGCAGGCCCACATCCTCGCCAACGTGCTGGCGCAATCCTGCGAGCAGGTCTCCGGGCTGCTCAACGACCTGCGGGGCTTCAAGGACCTCGAGCGCTACTGGGTGGAGATCCACCGGCTCGAGAACGAGGGCGACCGGGTCTGGCGCGAGGCCCTGGCGTCCCTGTTCTCCAACGGCATCGACCCCATGGTGGTGATCCGCTGGAAGGACATCTTCGGGCTGCTGGAGCGCGCCATCGACTCAACTGAGACTGCGGCGCACAAGATCGAGGCGATCGCCGTCAAGCACTCGTAGCTGCGTCGAGCCGATGGGCCCGACGAACGACAGCGGCAGGAAGGAGACCGAGGAGGAGCGAGCGGATCGCAACCTCTCCGACCTGCTCCAGGAGCTCCGTGTAGCGCTGCCGGGCGTCCAGGTTCTATTCGCATTCCTGCTCACCGTCCCGTTCAGCCAGCGCTTCAGCGAGCTCAGCACGTTCCAGGAGTGGCTCTACTTCGCGGTCATGATCAGCGTCGCGCTGGCGACGGTGATGCTGGTCGCGCCCACCGCCGGCCACCGCATCCTCTTCCGGCGCCAGCAGAAGGAGTTCATCGTCACGCTCTCCAACACGCTTGCGCTGCTGGGCCTGATGCTGCTGGCGGTCGCCATGACCGGCGCGATCGCGCTGATCAGCGATTTCATCTTCGGGGCGACTACCGCGGTGATCAGCACGGTCGTGATGGGTGCGGCGTTCTCGGGTTTCTGGTTCTTCGGGCCCATCAGGCGAAGGCAGCAACTGCCCCCGCGCTGAGCGGGACTGGGCGGAGAACAGCTGGATGAAGGTGCTGATCTTCAGCGCGTCGATCGGCGAGGGCCACGACCTGCCGGCCCGCGTTCTGGCGGACGGGATCCTGGAGGAGGAGCCCGGGGCCGAGGTCGAGATCGTCGACTCGCTGGCGCTGGTCAACCCGCTCGTCCGCCGACTGGTCCTGGACAGCTCGCGCTTCCACTCCAAATGGGGGAACCGGCTGTTCGATCTCTCCTACAAGCTGATCACCGACGTGCCCCCGACGCGCTGGTTTGCCGCGAGGTTGACCCAATGGCTGGCCGCCAGGCCGATCCGCCGGACTGTCCTCGAACGGGACCCCGACGTCGTGGTCTCCACCTACCCGGGCAGCACGGAGGTGCTCGGCGACCTGCGGGCCAAGGGAAAGATCGGCGTCCCCGTCGTCTCGGCGATCACCGACCTGGCGTCGCTGCGCTTCTGGGCGCACCGCGGCGTCGACCTCCATCTGATCACCCACCCCGAGTCGGTCGAGGAGGTCCTCCAGATCGCTCCCGGCACGGACGGTGCGCTGCGTTCGCGGGCTCACCGACGAGCGCTTCTACGCCTCGCGCAGCCAGACCGAGGCCCGGCGCGCACCTCGGCCTGCCGGATGAGGGAACGGTGGTGATCGTCTCGGGCGGCGGCTGGGCGGTGGGCGACCTGGAGGGAGCGACCGAGGAGGCCCTGGCGGTCCCCGGTGCGACGGTCGTCTGCCTCTGCGGCCGAAACGATCAGCTCCGCGACGAGCTCGACCCGGGATTTCGCCGGCGAACCGCGGGTGCGCATCGAGGGATTCACGGAGCAGATGCCCGATTGGTTCGCCGCAGCCGACGTGCTGGTGCACTCCACCGCGGGACTGACGGTGCTCGAGGCGATCATGCGCGGTTGCGGTGTCGTCTCATACGGCTGGGGCATGGGCCACGTCCGGGTCAACAACGAGGCGTTCGTCCGCTTCGGCCTGGCGGAGGTCGCCCAGTCCCGTGACGAGCTGGGGGACGCGTTGCTGCGCGCCCTCGAGGCCAGCGGTGCGCCCGACGAATCCTTCACGAAGCTCCCCTCGGCCGCCTCAGCCGTCCTGGGCCTCGGGCTCGGCCTCGCCGACGGCGAGCTGGGCGACGGCCGGCGAGCTCGCCAGTAGGCCGGCGCCGGCGGCGACTGCCACCAGCGCCATCACCAGCACCGCGCCGCCGAGTGGGGTGTTGCTCCAGCCCTCGCCGCCGACCAGCGGCGCCATCACGACGGGAATCACGATCTGCATGACGAGCACCGTCGGCGCGACGCGAGTGGCGGCGAAGCGCTGCAGCGCGGTCGACTCGCTGATCACTCCGACGATCACCACGGAGGCGACCAGCGCCGCCCAGGCGATCACCGCCAGCAGGGCGCCCTCGGAGGCGTCCTGGGCGATGATCTTCGCGACGAAGGCCGCCATGCCGTCTGCCGCGCCGGCGCTGGCCACCAGCAGCAGCATCGGGAATTGGCGGTGGCGCAAGAGCCCGATCGCGTACGGGGCGAGAGTCACCACGGCGAGGATCGCCAGGGCCACGACCAGCCCGGCGCTCCGCTCGACCTCGCCGGGCTCGCGCGGCGCGGCCCAGGCGAACACGCCGACGGAGGCGATGATCAGGACCACCGCGGCGATCTCCCTCGGGCCGACGTGCTCGCCGAGGATGCGGACACCGAGCACGAGCAGGAGAAGGAGCCCCAGCGCGAGCACGGGTTGGACCAGCGTGAGGGGAGCGTGAGTCAAGGCGATGATCTGCAGCGGCCAGCCCACCAGCGAGAGAGCGGTGGCGCCGACCCAGAGCGGCCTGCGGATCAGGTACGTCATCAGCGACGCCTTCAGGGCCCGGTCGGCGGGCGCGCGGCGGGCCTCGATCGCCTGTAGCGCGTACCCGGTCTCGTAGCAACACGCGGCGGCGAGCGCCAGGGCGAAGCCGAGACCGATCTCCCCGTCCATGAGTGGCACCATCCTGCCATCCGCAAGGGCCTTCTCATCGGTTCGGCCGCTGCCGCGGCCGCTTGGTGGACTCCCGCGCTCGCTCCCATCGTGCCGGGCGTCGCCGGCGTCCTCGGCCTGCCTCGGCGGATCGACGACCCCGAGGGAGTGGCGCTCACCTTCGACGACGGCCCCCATCCGGAGGGGACCCCCGCGGTGCTCGAGGCGCTCGACACGGCGGACGCGACGGCCACCTTCTTCCTTTGCGGCGAGCAGGTGGAGCGGGACCCTGCGCAGGCCAGGGAGATCGCCGCGGCCGGCCACACCATCGCGCTGCACGGCTATCGGCACCGGAACATGCTGCGCCTCGCCCCCCGGACCTTCGTGGGGGACCTGGAGCGGGGAATCGCCGTGATCGAGGATGCGGTGGGTCGGCGCCCGGACCTCTACCGCCCGCCGTACGGGATCTTCAGCTATCCGGGGATGGTCGAGGTGAGCGCCAGGGGTCTTCGGTCACTGCTCTGGTCGCGCTGGGGCCACGACTGGCGGGCGAGTTGGCCGCCTGAGAGGATCGCGGCCGAGGTGGCCGAGGACCTACGGGACGGGCGATGTCCTGCTGCTCCACGATGCCGATCACTACAGCGAGCCCGGCTGCTGGCGCGGGACGGTGGAGGCGCTGCCTTGGATCCTGGAGAGGGTTCGCTCGGCGGGCCTGCGCCCGGTCAGCGCGTAGTCAGCTGACTGTGTCGGCGGCGGTGTCCTCGTCGTCGACCCAGCGGGTCGCCGCGGTCGCCACCACCAGGGCGATGGCGACGCCCATGGCGCAGAGCAGGATCGTCCCCCGGTGCGGCATGCCGAGGTTGAAGATGTTGCGGGTCCAGGGCAGGGTCTCGAGAACGACGTAGCCGGCGATCAGCCAGCCCGCGATCACGCCGCCTCTGGCCGGGCGGACACCCCCGGCGCCCAGCGGCAGCAGGCTGAGCGCCGCCAGGATCGCGATGACGCAGGTGATCGCCACGTAGCCGCCCTGCCCGGTGCCGAAGTCGTCGGACTTGAAGGCGAGGGCTGAGGGGATCAGGGTCCCGGCGACGCAGGCGAGGGCCACGATCCAGGCGCTGGGCCAGGTCGAGGCCGGAGTGCTGGGCCAGGCCGGAAGCTCGACCCTTCTCGTCGGCGCGACCGCGGCCGCCGGGACGACCACGGGCTCGGCGACGGGTTCGCGCTCCGGGGCCGGGGCGCGCTCGGGCTCGAGCCAGGCGAGGTAGCGCCGGACGCCTTCGCGCAGCGGGGTGCTTGGCGCGCCAGCCGAGCTCATCGGCGGCGCGCTCGTTCGAGATCACCGCGCCGCCGAAGTCACCGTTGCGACCGGGCGTGTGGACGATCTCGGTGTCGTCAATCAGGTCGGAGACGACGCCCGCAAGCTCGCGGATCGTCACCGTCTCGTCACCCGCCAGGTTGTAGACGCGGTTCTCGCCTCCGTGTTGCAGGCCGGCGACCACTCCCTCGGCGAGGTCCTCGACATAGACGAATCGGCGGGTCTGCAGACCGTCGCCGGCGATCGTCAATGGCTCGCCCTTGAGCGCCTTGGAGACGAAGATCGGGATCACTGCCGCGGGCCGGGCGCGGGGGCCGTACGGGATTCCGAAGCGCAGGATCGTGCAGGGCACGTCGTAGAGCTCGGCGTATGAGCTGCAGTACATCTCGCCCGCCAGTTTGCTCGCCGTGTAGAGATGGTCGGGGAGGCCGAGGGAAGCCTCCTCGTCGATCAGGCCGTCGCCCGAAGCGCCGTACACCCAGATCGTGCTGCCATAGACGACCCGCGTTCCGGTGGCGCGGGCGGCTTCGAGCACCGCCAAGGTCCCGCGCGCGTTGCATTCCTCGGCGTCCACGGGCTGGTCCGCGACGATCCCGACGTCCGCGTAGGCCGCGAGGTGGACGACGGCGTCGCAGTCCTCCATCGCCGCGCGGAGGGCGTCCTCGTCGAAGAGGTCCCCGACAACGGTGTCGACCGAGTCGGGTTCGTGGTGAGCGGACTCCTGCAGGTCGTAGATGCGCGGCTCGAAGCCGGCGTCCGCCAGCTTGTCGACGACGTGCGAACCGATGAACCCCGAGCCACCTGTGACCAGGACGCGACTCATGCGGTCTCCTCGACAGAAACCACGTGCGACTCGAGGGCGGGCGCGTAGTAGAGCGGGACGCACCAGTGGTTCTGGGCGACCCAGTCGGTGTTGGGCAGCTCGTCGCCGGTTTCCATGATCCGGTGACAGGGGTCGTCGTAGACCTTGCCCGTCGATCGCTCTATCGGTTCGAAGACGATGTACTTGTAGAGGCCGGAGGTCATTCCCTCCGGGAGCTCGAGCCGAGAGCCGTACACCGGGTCGAGCCGCTCGCGAGCGATGGCGTTCTTGCGGGCGACGATCTCCTCGAGGCGCTCGGTCTGGACCAGGCCGATCGCGGCGGTGAACTCATTGATACGGAGGTTGAGGCCCTCGACTCGGTGATCCGGCTTGCCGTAGTTGCGGAAGAGGCGCGCGTGCTCCAGCAGGTCATCATCGGCAGAGACGAGCATGCCGCCCTCGCCGGTCGAGATCGTCTTGGTCGCGTAGAACGAGTAGGCACCGGCATCGCCCCACGACCCGGGGCGTCGGCCGTGCCAACTGGCGCCGTGGGCGTGGGCACAGTCCTCGAGCAGGAAGATCCCCTCGGCCCGGCAGTACTCGGCGATCCTCTCGACGTCGAAGGCGACGTGGCCGCCGATGTGGACGAGCACCGCGGCGCGCGGCCGGTGCTCCTCGGCCTTGCGCTGGAAATCCTCGAACGACATACAGAGGTCCTCGCGATTGCAGTCGACGAAGACCGGCTCGCCTCCCGATCGGATGATCGAGAGCGGGGTCGCCATGAAGGTGTTGGAGGGGCAGAGCACCTTCTCGCCCGTGACGCCGGCGAAGTCAAGGGCGGCGAGCGCCGCGCCGCTCCAGCCGCCGGTGGCGACCGAGCCGACCCCGTGGAGATCCGCCCAGGCGGACTCGAACCGTGAGGTCATCTCTCCCTCCGACCAGCGCTCGGAGAGCACGATCTCGTCCCAGAGCTCGTGGAGCCTGGGCAGGTCGCGGCGATCAAAGCCGATCGCGAATTGGCTGTGGTCGGCGGTGGTCAGAGGAGTTGGTGACGCCGTGGGCAGGGGTCTTCCCCAAGTTCGAGGCGAGGGGAGAATAGTCCGTCCGGCGGAGCGATGAATCCGGGGAAACCCGAATCTAAGCCGAATGTAAAAGGCTCTTACCGGGGCCCGGCCTCGGCCTTGAGCGCGCCCAGCTCCGACTCGATCTCCGCGAGGAAGGGGGCTGGGAGTCGTAGTCGTGGAGCTCCTCGAAGTCCTCCGTCCAGAGCTCGAGGCGCTCGTCGAGGGTCGTGCCGAGCCGCTCGCCACAGGCAGGCCGGTCTTCGGGTGTCACCTTGTGCCAGTCGCGCATGTTGGCGACCCGGTCCGCGGCGTAGATCACCACTGGGTCGCCGCCCGATTCGAGGATCCCCTTGCGGAGTGCCCGCTTGCGGGCGGCGTAGCCATCGATGTCCGGGTCCTCGCTCAGGCGGTCGACCAGATCGGCGATGCTCGGGCCGAAGCGCTCACGGATCTCGTCGAGCTCGACGTCAGTGTGCTCGACGACGTCGTGCAGGTAGGCGGCCGCGATCAGCTCCTCGTCGTAGCCCGAGTCGACGAGCAGTTGGGCAACGGCGATCGGGTGCTCGACGAACTGCTCTCCCGTCTGCTTCCGGTACTGGCCCAGATGGACGCGGCGAGCGAAGCGGAGCGCCGATGCGGCGAGGTCCGATTCCATTCGAGTCTGAGGCGGGGCCGAGACTTCGCTCATTCCATTGAGACGCTAACGACGGCACTCCGGAATCTCAATTTGGCGATCCCGGATTTCCGCAAATTCCAACAAAACGGGTGCACGTTCGTTTCACACCGCCGATTCGATTGCAAGCGCAAACTTCCTCGCGGGCGCTGACCTAGAATCGCCGAGGTGCTCCAGACCGCACGGAACATCGCGATCATCCTGGCGCTGGCGGCGGGGGTGGACTTCCTGCCCGGCGGCGGAGCCGCCGCGGCCACGGTCCTCTCCGCGCTGATGATGCTCTTCCTCGCGGCGATCGCCTGGCTGCTCTATCGCGTCTACCGCGAGCAGCAGCTCACCCTGGCGACGCTGACCGACGCCCGCAAGGCGGGTCTGTTCGGTGCGGTCGGCGCGATGGCGCTGCTCGTGGTCGCCTATGACGACTTCCGTTCGTGGACTGGCGGGATCGTGCTCTGGGTCGCCCTGATGGCGGGCTGCCTCGGGATCATCTTCCTGATCTGGCGGGCCGCCACGACCTACTGATCCGGCGCATCGGAGAGCTGGCGCTGATCGGTTACTGATTCGAGACAGGAGGGGTGGGTCCGGTCACGGGCTCGGGCCTAGCGTCGGCTCATGTCGGCGTGGCGCAATGTGGAGGTCGCCGGGTCGGGCCAGGCCTCGGTGGAGCTGGTGGCGGTGCTCCCCGCGCTCGCCGTCTGCCTGGTGATCGCCGCCCAGACGGTCGTCGTGGGCTGGGCGCTGTGGTCCGCCGGGAACGCCGCCCGGGTCGGGGCCCGCGCCGAGGTGGTGGGCTCCGACCCTGAGTCGGCGGCCCGGCGGGCGCTCCCCGCGTCACTGCGCGGCGATGCGGAGATTCGCGATGGGGACGGCGTCCGGGTGAAGGTGCGGATCCCGGCACTGATCCCGGGAACGAGCATGCCCTCGATATCCGCCGCCTCGACGCTGGACGGGGATGCGGGCGGGTAGAGGCGCCTCCGCCCAGGCATCGATCGAGCTGCTCGCCGCGCTCCCGGCGCTGGCTCTCGCTGCCGCTCTTGCCCTGCAGCTGCTCCTGGTCGGTTATTCGCTGACCATCGCCGATGGGGCCGCCGAGGCGGGTGCGCTGGCGGGTTCGTCGGGTGACGACGAGCAGCGCGCCGCGCGCAAGGCCCTGCCCGGCTGGGCGCGCGATCGCTCGCGCGTGACCGCCGAGGGCGGCCGGGTCAGGGTCCGAGCTGCGCCCGCCGGCTCCGCTCGCCGTCGTCGCGGACGCACTCACCGTCAGCTCAGAGGCATGGTCTCGCCCCCCGGCCGGGAGTCGTCGCTGATTCCCGTGATCCTGGCCGCTGGCACCGTCCGTGGGCCGAGCCTCGGCCTGGCCGCGGCCGTCGCGGTGGAGGCCGCGGTGGTCACCGGCGCGGGGACGCTGCTCGTCGAGGTCGGTGACGCCGCCCGGCGCCGCGCGCCCACCCTGCTCGCCGTCCCGGGCGCCCGGGGCATCGAGGGCGCCCTTCGCGCGGCCGGGCGGCGCGCATCCGCCCGCGGGCACCTCTGCCATCTCTCCGTGCCCGGAGGGACCAACCCGATCGAGGACGTCTCGGACGCGCTGGCCGCATCGGAGGCCGAGCTCGCGGTCATCCATGTCCCGGAGAGGCTCTGGGTGCCGGCGCTCGAGGCGGAGGACCTGGCGGTGAGCGGCGGATGCCTGCTGGTCTCGCTGCCCGGCGAGCGCTCGCTGGCGGCGCTGGCGGTCGATGAGGCGGCGCGCCGGCGGATCTCCGTCCGGATCGCGACCCGGCCGCCGTCGCTGTTCGCCGCGAGACGGGCGCTTACCGGAGTTCGTCCGGGCGGCCGGGCCTCGGTGAGCGCCGGCCGCATCGCGCGGCGACTTCTCGGCCTGGGACGCTCTGGTGGCGACGGGGGACAGGCGCTCCCGGCGTTGCTCGGCGCGGGGTTGATCCTCATCCTGGCCGCTCTTGCCCTGGCTGCGATCGGCGGGGCCGCGACGGGCAAGGGAAGGGTCCAGCGAGCGGCCGACCTGGCCGCCCTCTCCGCGGTGCGCAGCATGCGCGACGACGTGCCGCGCCTGCTGGCGCCGCCGCGGCTCTCCGATGGCGGGCCGAACCCTCGTCACCTCTCGAAGGCCGATTACCTCTTCCGCGCGCGGCTCGCCGCGATCGATGCCGCACGGCGCAACAGCGTCGACCCCGGCCGCCTACGACTGTCCTTTCCGGACGCAACGGCCGACCCGCCGCTGCGGGCGCGCGTCACGGTGACCGGCGAGATCGATCCAGACGAGCTGACCGGGGGTGAACGCGCCGGCGTTCGCCAGCCGATCCGGGTGGTCGCGTCGGCGGTCGCCGAGGCGTCGGCCCCGGTCTCCTCCTGGACGGGAATGCCGGCGCAGGCGGAGGGTGGCGGCTACTCCGGTCCCCTCGTCTACCGCGATGGCGAGGGGATGCGCCCGGACGTGGCGGCCGCCTACGGCCGCATGGCCGCGGCGGCGCGGCGTGCGGGGATCGATCTGGTGGTCGTTTCGGGTTTCCGCTCCGATGCCGAGCAGGCCGAGCTCTTCGCGCGCCATCCCGACCCGCGCTGGGTGGCGCCGCCGGGGCATTCGCTGCACCGCTGCGCGACCGAGCTCGATCTCGGGCCCTCGAGCGCGTACGGATGGCTCGCCGCGAACGCCGGCCGCTTCGGCTTCATCCGGCGGTATTCCTGGGAGCCCTGGCACTTCGGCCACGGCGCGGGCCCGCCTCCGTGCTCGCAGGCCGGCAACGGGGTCCTGGCCCGTGGGGTCCTCGGAGAGGAGGAGGGGCTCGGCCGCAGCTCGGGCCTCCCGGACTTCGTCCCGGCGCAGTACAGGGCGCCGCTGCTGCGCTCGGCGTCGCGCTGGAACGTCTCACCCGGCCTGCTCGCCGCGCAGCTGATAGCGGAGTCGGGCTTCAACCCGCGGGCGGTCTCGCCGGCCGGCGCGCTCGGCATTGCTCAGTTCATGCCGGCGACCGCGCGCTCCTACGGCCTGCGCGATCCCTTCGACCCGGTCGCCTCCATTGACGCGCAGGCTCACCTGATGTCGGACCTACTGCGCCGCTTTCACTCCGTACCGCTGGCACTCGCGGCCTACAACGCCGGCTCGGGCGCGGTTGCCGCCTGCGGATGCGTTCCGCCGTATCCGGAGACGCGGGCGTACGTTGCGCGGATCCTCGCCCTGGCGAACGGCGCCGGCGTGCTGCTCTCGCCGCCGCTCGAGGTCAGGTTGGTTCGGTAGTCAAGGGATCGCGGGGTTCGGCTTGGAGACAGAGACCTCGCCGACCACCCTCAGATCCGGTGAGTACTGATAGACGTCGAAGACGCCGACGGTGGGATTGCCATGGACGTCCATGTCGATCGGGCCGGAGGCGCCCGTGTAATCGATGTCCTTGCCGTCCTCGAGCTCCTTGATCGCCTCGGGTAGCTGCTGCCAGCTGAACTCGTCCCCGCCGGGCGCCGTGATGTCGACCAGCTCGTCGGCCATCTTCTGGCCGTCCGTCGAGCCGGCCGCGACTGCGGCGAGGTAGCAGAGCACGGTGGCGTCGAACTCCTGCGCCGCGGATGGAGCGAGCTTGACGGTGCGCGGGGCCGCGGACTCGAACGCCTGGAGGAAGGCGGATGAGGCGGCTTCGTCCTCCGGCGCCCCGGGGGCCAGGGCGCGCATGCCGTTGATGGCGTCTGTGCCGACCAGCGCCGGCAGATCCGGGTTGACCAGCTGGTCCGAGCCCCAGGCGGTATGGGCGTCCCAGGAGCCGCTCGAGGAGAGCGCCGGCGCCAGCTGGGAGAAGCCCTTGAGGTCGTCGATGATCAGGACGGCGTCCGGGTTGCCGCTGGTGACCTGCGGGGCCTGGGCGGAGTACGCGGACGACCCCGAGAAGCCGCCGGTGGAGGAGCTGTTGAGTGGCGGCGCCGCGAGGACGACATGCTCGCCGACCGTGCCGTTCTGGCCCTGCCAGGCCTCGATGAAGTCCTGCGCGATCGTGTCGCCGTAGGCGTCATTGCTCGCAGCGACGTTGACCGTGTGACCCTGCTGGCCACCCAGTGCCCCGCCGATCGCCTTGGAGAGGGCCGATCCCTGCAGCGACTCCGGTAGGGCGGTGCTGTCGATCAGGTCGTGGTCACTGAGGTCGGCGGTGTCGGTGCTGACGGGCACTGGCGAGATCTCCAGCGTCTTGGACGGGATGGCGATGTCCTTCGCGGTCTGGGCGACGGCATCGGCCGACCAGGGGCCGGTCAGGCAGCTCGCCCCCTGGTCGTTGACGAGCGTCCTGCGCGGCGTCCACGGCGGAGGTCGAATCCGCGCCCTGATCCTGGTTGAGGATCCGCACCGTGTGGTCTGAGCCGACCTCGGCGATCGCCTGCTTGATCTGGCCGAGGGCGAGCTGGGAGGCCTTCTGGCCGGACTCCCCGAGCGCCTTGGACGTGCCGCTCAGCGGCAGCGCGTTGCCGATCACCAGATCGAGCGACTTGGAGCCCGGGCCGTTGCCGCCCCCGCCACCGCCGCATGCGGCCAGACCGAGCGCCAGGGCCAGGCCCGCGCCGACCACGACCGCCACACGGATGTTGGACCTCCCTCTCAGGGTCCTATTCATAGCCGCTGCGTTAGTAGGGTGCCGGGCATGGCGACGGTCCAGGTTGAAGGCATCGACGGCCTGAAGGCCCTACAGGGCGAGACGATCGGCCCCAGCGATTGGCGGACGGTGACGCAGGAGGACATCGACACGTTCGCCGAGCTGACCGGCGACCACCAGTGGATCCACACCGACGTCGAGCGGGCGAAGAAGGAGAGCCCGTTCGGCACCACCGTCGCGCACGGGAACCTGACCCTCTCCCTGATCGACGGCCTCCGGATCGAGCTGCTGCGCTCGACGGGCTTCAAGCTAGGCGTCAACTACGGCTGGAACAAGGTCCGCTTCCCGGCGCCCGTGCCCTCCGGATCCCGGATCCGGGCCACCGCCGAGGTCGTCGAGATCGACGAGGTCGGCGGCGGCTGGTTCCAGGTCGTGACCCGCTTCGTCGTCGAAGTCGAAGGCGCGGATAAGCCCGCCTGCGTCGCCGATTCCGTTGGCCGCGCTCTGCCGGAGTAGGCGTCAACCAACTACGCGACTCGGGCGGGTGGCGCCGAATTTCACCCTCGACACGCGCCCTGCGCGTGTCGATGAAATTCGGCGACAGGACCCGCCCGCCGTCGCGTTCGGTCTACTTGACCGTGAGTGTCCCCTGCATGCCAGCCTCACTATGGCCCGGCACGGTGCAGTAGAAGGTGTACGTACCCGGTTGCAGATCGACGGTCGTATTCGCCGTGCCGGACGAGACGAGATCGGTCTGACCGAGCACCTTCCCCGACGAGTCAGCCACGGCCACATCGTGCTGGAGCGGCTGCTTGTTGTCGAAGTCGATGGTCACGTTGCCGGCCTTGGCGCTGGCGCTCTTCTGGTCGAACGCCAGGTCGCTGCCGGAGGGAGTGGAGATGTCGACCGTCGAGCCGCCGCCTGCCGCTCCGCCTCCAGCGGCCGGGGTGGTCGAGGCGGGCGTGGATGCCGCCGTTGTCGAGTTGTTGTTGCTGCTGCCGCCGCACGCCGCCAGGCCCACAACGGCCAGCGCAGCCACGATCAGCACAGCTGAAGCTCGTCTCATCCAGGTCCCTTTCTCTCGTCGCCAGGTAGGCGAACCTTAGTACGGCCCCGGCGGCTTGACGGATTGGTCAGTCGCCCTCGAACTCCGGCTTGCTCCCCCTCGAAGAAGGCGGTGACGCCGCGCCGCAGGTCGTTGGTGCCCATGCTGTCGGCGATCCCGTGGCGCTCTAGCTGGAGGTGGTCGTTGATCGAGTGCTCGATGCTCTCGTGCAGCAGCTGCTTGGTCATGCGCACGTAGTACGGAGCCTTGGCCGCCAGCTTCTCCGCCTTCTCGCGGGCGCGCTCGAGCAGCTGCTCGGCGGGAACCACTTCGGTGACCAGCCCGGCCTCGAGGGCCGATTCGGCGTCGAGGTTGGGGTCGTTGAGCGCCAGCTCGAGCGCCTTGCCGGGGCCCACGACGCGGGGCAGGAAATAGGTCATGCCGCCGTCGGGGGCCGCGCCGATCCGCCCGTAGGCGATGGCGAGGAACGCGTCCTCCGACGCGATCCGGATGTCGGCCGAGAGCGCCAGGGACATGCCCGCCCCGGCCGCCGGCCCATTGATGGCGGCGATCACCGGATAGGGAATGCGGCGGATGTCGACGATCGCGTTGTGGAGGGCCTCCGCGCCCCGTCGGACCTCGGAGGGCAGGTCGACTCCCCTCGTCGGTGACGCCCCGCTTGAACCAGTTGACGTCCCCGCCGGAGCAGAACGCCCGCCCGGCGCCGGTGATGATCAGGGCTCGAATCGGGGCCCGGTCGGCGAGCCAGGCCGCGGCGGTGGTCAATTCGCCGATCAGCTCGGGGCTCATCGCATTGAGAGCGTCGGGACGGTTCAGCGTCAGCGTCCCGATCTGGCCGTCCACCTCGATCTCGATCGTTTCGAGCTCGGGGGGATCGGCGCCCAGCGCCTTGATCTCGGTGGCTGCGGATTCCGTCATCGCGTCTCCTGGGAAGGGGTCTTGGCCGGCCAGCCAGGAGCCTACCCTTCATCTCATGGCCAGGACCACACGGACCGAGAGGGCCAAGAACCTCGAAGAGCAGCGCAAGGAGCTCCCGGACGCCCCGGGCGTCTACGTCTTCCGCAACCGCGCGGATGAGGCCCTCTATGTCGGCAAGGCGAACTCGATCCGCAAGCGGGTCGCCTCCCATTTCGCGGGCAAGGGCGTGTCCCGGGGATCGGGCATGGGCGGCACCGCCGAGCTGATCGACCGCACCGACTCGATCGAGTTCCTGGTCACCGAGAACGAGGCGGAGGCACTGCTCGCGGAGCAGAGCTTCATCAAGCGCTACCGGCCGAGGTTCAACATCCGGCTGCGAGACGACAAGTCGTATCCCTACGTCGGCGTCAGCCTCGACGAGGAGTTCCCCCGCGTCTATTTCACCCGCGAGCGCCACCGGCCGAACCGCGCCTACTTCGGGCCGTTCTCGAGCGCCAAGCGCGTCCGCGAGACGCTCGACCTGCTCGGCAAGCTCTTCCAATACCGGACCTGCGAGGGCCCGGAGCCGGGTCGCCGGTCCGGCGTTCCCTGCCTCGACTACTACATCAAGCGCTGTCAGGCCCCCTGCGTGGGATACATCGACAAGGACGAGTACCGGCGGAACATCGACCGGATCGTCGGCTTCCTATCCGGCCGCTACAAGGAGATCGCCGGGGACCTCGAGGACAAGATGGAGGAGGCCTCCGAGGCGCAGGACTTCGAGCGTGCGGCACTCTTCCGGGACCGCCTCAACGCCGTCCGGTCGATGATGGAGCGCCAGCAGGTCGCCGGCGGCTCCCTCGGGAGCGCCGACCTGATCGGGGTCGCGGTGGAAGGCGGCGACGCGAACGCGCAGGTCTTCCAGGTCCGGGACGGGGTGCTGGCCGAGCGCCAGGGCTTCTACCTTGCGGGTGAGGACGGCGAGAGCGCCGCGGACGATCGTGATGCCGAGGAGGTCGCCGAGACCTTCCTGCTCCAGTACTACGGCGCGGCGCCGACGGTCCCCGGGCGCGTCATCGTAGGCCCGGAGCTCCGCGACCGAACGGGCGTTCTCGCAGAGGCGCTCTCGAGCCAGCGGGACTCGCAGGTCGAGGTCAGGGTGGCTTCGCGCGGCGACCTGCGCCGCCTGCGGGAGCTGGCAGAGAAGAACGCGAAGCTCGCCCTCGCCCAGGACAAGCTGCGCCGGGAGCACCGCCGCCAGCAGCGGGTCGAGACCCTCTCCTCGCTGCAGGATGCCCTTGGCCTCGAGCGGGTCCCGGTGCGGATCGAGGGCTTCGACATCTCGAACCTGGGGGAGACCCACACTGTCGCCTCGATGGTGGTGTTCGAGGGTGGCGCCCCCAAGAAGTCCGACTACCGCAAGTTCGGGATCCGGGGCGAGGACGGCAACGGCTCCGGTCCGGACGACTTCGCAGCGATGCAGGAGGTGCTGTCGAGGCGGTTGAACCGCTACATCCAGCAGGCCGATATTTCGCCGCACGACTCCGACCGCGACGCCAGCTTCGCCGCGCTGCCGGATCTGATCGTCATCGACGGGGGCAAGGGCCAGCTCTCTGCGGGGATGAAGGCGCTCGAGCCGCTGCTCGAGCGCGGTGTCGCGGTGGTCAGCCTCGCCAAGCGGATCGAGGAGGTCTTCGTGCCGGGGCGCTCCGACCCGATCCTGCTCGAGAAGGGCTCGGACGCGCTGCGGATTCTGCAGCGGGTCCGCGACGAGGCGCATCGCTTCGCGATCACCTTCCACCGCAGCCGCCGCGACAAGGCCATGACCGCGTCGGTCCTGGACGGCGTCCGGGGCGTCGGCCCGGCGCGGAAGCGGGCGCTCCTGCGCCACTTCGGTTCGCCGGATCGCCTGCTCACCGCGAGCCGTGAGGAGCTCGAGGCGGTGCCCGGGGTGCCCGGTAAGCTCGCTCGCGAGATCCACCGGCAACTCCACAGAGCGGGCTGATGGCGCGGGACACGGCTGACGGGGACGGTGCGGGTCCCAACGAGAAGCGGGTCGAGCTCGTGGTGATCACCGGCTACTCGGGAGCCGGCAAGTCCGAGGCGATCGCGGCCTTCGAGGACGGGGGCTACTTCTGCGTCGACAACCTGCCGCCACGGATGATCGGCGGCCTCGGCGAGCTCTTCCGGCATGAGGGCAGCGGCGTGCAGAGGGCGGCCGTGGTCACCGACGTTCGCGGCGGAGAGTACTTCGACGATCTCCGGGCGGTGCTGGACGAGCTCGCGGCCGGCGGGCTCGATCTCAAGGTGGTCTTCCTGGAGGCCGACGAGGAGGCCCTGCTTCACCGCTACAAGGAGACCCGCCGGCGGCATCCGCTGGCGCGCAGCGGCCGCATCGTCGACGGGATCCGCGAGGAGCGCGACCTGCTCGCACCACTCCGCGAGCGCGCGGACGTCGTCCTCGACACGACCTCGCTGACCGGCGGCGCGCTGCGGCGCCGCATCGCGACGGAGCTGATCGGCCGGGACGCGCAGGGGAACCAGCTCGCGCTGACCATCCTCACCTTCGGCTTCAAGAACGGCCCGCCCTCCGACGCCGACCTGACTCTCGACGTGCGCTTCCTGCCGAATCCACACTACGTCGACGAGCTGCGCCCGCTGACCGGCCTGGACGAGCCGGTCAGGGAGTACGTCGAGTCGGGAACGCAGGCCGGCGAGTTCTACGGTCGGCTCATGCCGCTGCTCGAATTCCTGCTGCCGGCCTACGTCGCCGAGGGCAAACAGCACCTGACGATCGCCGTCGGCTGCACCGGCGGTCGCCACCGCTCCGTCACCGTCGCCGACCGGATCTCGCGCGAGCTCGGTCAGCGCGACGACGTGAAGCTGCAGGTGGTCCACAGGGACGTCGAGCTCGAGCCGCGCCCCGCCGCTCGCTAGCTCTCCAGGCCGAGCGCCTCCAAAGCCTGCCTGTGGGAAGTCGTACATCCGTCCCACTGGCCGAGCCAGTTGGAGCGGATAGACGCGAACTCCCGGGTCCAGCAGCGCGAGCGCGGTGGGGAAGTCGGACCCCCGATACGCGAGCAGCAGTTGCTTGACCAGGTCGGTGTTCGTCTCCGGCATGCGGGGCAGTATCCGCGATCGAGCAGGCCGTCCATAACATCCGCTCGATGGCGGAGCCGGTGATCAGCGTCAAGGGCCTGCGCAAGTCGTATGGCGACCTTGAGGCAGTGCGCGGCATCGACCTCGAGGTGGGCTCGGGCGAGATCTTCGCGTTCGTGGGCCCGAACGGCGCAGGCAAGACGACCACCGTCGAGATCCTGGAGGGCTACCGCGACCGGAGCGGGGGCCAGGTCAGCGTGCTCGGCATCGACCCGCAGCGGGCGGACCGCGCCTGGCGCAACCGGGTCGGTTTCGTCCTTCAGGACTCCAGGCTCGTCCCCGAGCTCACTCCGCGCGAGGCGGTCGAGCAATACGCCGGCTACTACGCCCACCCTCGCGACGTGGACGAGACAGTTGACCTGGTCGGCCTGGCCGAGAAGGCGGACGCCCGGACCTCGACGCTCTCCGGTGGCCAGCAGCGCCGGCTGGACGTTGCGCTGGCGCTGGTCGGCGACCCCGAGCTGCTCTTCCTCGATGAGCCGACGACCGGCTTCGACCCCTCGGCGCGCCGCCAGGCCTGGGACGTGATCGGCGGCCTGCGCAATCTCGGCAAGACCGTCTTCCTCACCACGCACTACATGGACGAGGCGCAGGCGCTCGCCGACCGGGTCGCCATCATCTCGGCCGGGCGGATCGTTGCGATCGGGTCGCCCGAGGACCTGGGCGGCGATCGCGAGGCGCGCACCGAGATCAGCTTCCGGCTTCCGGCAGGCGTCCCCGCCGCGGACCTGCCCGATGGTGTGCGCGCTCGCCGCCCGGATTGACGCCGAGGCGGTCTCGCTGAGCGCGGAGGATCCCGTCCCGGTCCTGCGCGAGCTGACCAACTGGGCGACCGAGCGCCGTGTCGGGCTGCCCGGCCTGCTGGTGCGGCGCCCGAGCCTCGAGGACGTGTACCTGGACCTCACGCAACAGGCCGATGGAGGGGGGGACGGCGCTCCATGAGCGGCATGGCCCTGGTCCTCCACCAGTTCCGCTTCGACCAGAAGATCTTCTGGCGCAACAGGGCCGCCGTCTTCTTCACGGCGATGCTGCCTCTGATCTTCCTCTTCATCCTCGCCAGCGTTTTCAAGAACGCCCACATCTCGGGCCTCGACGTGAAGGGCGCGACTTACTACGTGCCGGCCATCCTCACGCTCGCGGTGATCTCGGCGACCACCGTCAAGCTCGCAACCAACCTGCCGGCCGAGCGGGAGGCCGGCCAGCTCAAGCGGGTGCGCGGAACCCCGCTGCCGCCGGCCGTCTTCATCGCCGGGCGCGTGGGGAACTCGCTGGTCATCTCGGCGATCATGGTCGTCCTGGTAAGCGTGATCGGCGCACTGGTGTACGGCGTGACGATTCCGACCAACACGCTCCCCGCGATGCTGGTCACGCTGGGGGTTGCGGCGTTCTCGTTCTCGTGCCTGGGCTTCGCCCTCGCCGCGGTGATCCCGACCGAGGATGCCGCCCCGGCGGTGACCAACGCGACCGTCCTGCCGCTCTACTTCCTGTCGGGAGTCTTCATCCCTCAGGACGAGCTCCCCAGCGGGGTTCTCAGCTTCGCCGATGTGTTCCCCATCCGGCACTTCTTCGAGGCGATGTTCACCGCCTGGGACCCGCACACGACCGGCGCCGGGTTCGAGTGGGGGAACCTCGCAGTCATCGCTGTGTGGGGAGTGGCGGGTCTCCTCGTCGCAATTCGCTTCTTCCGCTGGGAGCCGCGACGCTGACGCGTGTGACGACGTCCCGTGTAAGGTGACTCGGCAGGGACCGTCTCGTTTCGCCGCTGTGCTCCGATGCTCAACTACGCAGCCGTAAAAGTCTCCGATCTCGAACGCAGTGGCGCGTTCTACGACTCGATCCTGGCGCCGCTTGGCTGGCGCCGCCAGGAGGCTCCGGCGGACTCGGTCAGCTGGGGCCTGATCAAGGCCGAGTTCTTCATCGAGCTCTCGGACACGCAGCGCCCCGGCTACGGCCTGATCTCATTCCCAGCAAAGAGCATTCCCGCCGTCAAAGCCTCCTTCGAATCGGGCTCCCAGCGCGGCGGCGAGCCGGTCGCCGAGCCGGGCAGCGCGGCGTCATTCGGACCCGGCAGCTACGCCTGTCGCCTCAACGATCCCGACGGCTATCTGGTCGAGGTCTGCGTCACGCACGACCGCTAGCGGTCGAAGTCGTTCCACTGCACCGAGACCGTGTTGTTGGACGACGGGTAGTTGGGGAAGTTCACCCTGTGAGTGCGTCCCGATCCCCGAGAGGTGAGAGCCACTCGCACCGTCCCTCTCGGCGGGGAGGAGGCGGGGATGAACAGATCCACGGCGCTCAGGAACGGAATGCCGAAGAACACCGGGATCGGTGAGCTGACGTCGCTCATGCCGTCCGAGCCCTGGTCGAAGGCGAACATCGCGTTCGTCAGGTGGCTGATCGGGCTGGTCGCGGCGTTGATCACATTGGTTCCGTTGACCGTGAGCACGTCGTTCTCCGAGCCCTGATCGCCCCAGAGCTCCTTGTACCTGACCATGATCAGGTCGACGTGGTTCTGGCTTCGGGACAGAATCAAATCGAAGCTCGTCCCGGGCACGTTCGTGAGCAGCCGGATCAGATGGTCGCTGCGCCGGAACGGCTCATAGAAGAAGTGATGGAACTGTCCCTGCTGCTCGACGACGAATTCGTATCGCTTGCCGCTCCGCACCTTGACCGGGCCCCAGGATCCGTCGGTCGCCAGGGCAGGGGTCGCGACGGGGTGCCCGATCCGCCTGCCGTTCGACCCCTTCACTCTCCAGATCGTCAACGAGGTGCCCGTGGGAACGCCGACGTTCTGCGGGAACAGCACCGCCCGTCCGGCGATCGTGATCTTGCCGTGCTGCGGGGACGATGTCGGTCGTTCTGGGCTCCCGGCCGGTGAAGAATCTGAACATCTCGGCGAAGGATTGCGGTGAGGTCGCCGACTGGACGTGGGTCTGGTTGGGGACGGTCACGTTGGTCGCCCCTCCGATCGAGCGACCGGGCGTTCCCCTGCCCGCCCAGATGGCCAGGGTCGGGACGCCGCCCGGCGGCGAGGCCGCCTGTGCACCGTCGATGTTCACGTAGTGGGCGACGTTCGCCGCGTGCGCCGGAGAGCTGTTGAGGTAGGTCTGGGAGATGGCGGTGCCCAGCGAGTGGCCGAGGAGATCGACCTGGCTGCGGCCGGTCTCCTGCTTCACCTGGGCGATGAAGCTGTCGAGCCTCGCTTGGACGTCGGCCGGCGACTCGAGGGAAAAGGTCGAGTCGTACTCGAACACCCGAACGTAGTCGTCCGGATATCCGTTCTCCGTGAAGCGCAGTTTCTGCGACTCGAATTGGCCGCCCGACCCGCTGAAGCCATGCACGAAGACCATCGGGTGGATGCTCTTGAGGTCGAGGCCGTGCTGGTGCTTGGCGACCGCTGCTGGTGCCGCGAAGAGAAGGCCCAGCACCACGGTGGCGATCGTTGCGGAGCGAAGCGCAAACGGTCTCTTCATCTCTGTCTCCCTGTGGTCGACGTCCGCCGATGCATGGTACAAACGAAAGGCCATGTATCAAAGCCTGGCTCGTAGTTGCTTCCCTCGAACTCGCCGGACGCTGGCCCTCGCACTGAGCCTGGGACTCGCGCTGGTGGCGTCCGGCCCAACCTCCGCGGCGGCGAAGAAGGGCCACGAGGGATCGGGTTGCGATCCTGCGCGACCTGCCGTCGCCCATTACGCCGGCGGCGTCGTGGCCCCGGGAAGGCGGGCCAACGCGCCCGTACCGTGCGAGGCGTTCGTCGGCACGACCAGCGAGGCGGGATCGGTCGGGGTGAGCCGCTCGGGCTCTCTCTTCTACGCGCCGCTGCTGCAGAACACCTCGCCGCCGCCGACGAACACCCTGCAGGGCCCGGAGTTCGTGGTCCGCTCGCGGGACCTGGGTGCCAGCTGGACTCCGCTGAACACCCAGTCGCCCGCCACCGGCGGCCTCGTGCCTCCGTGGATGAGCATCGACCCGGGCACCTCGCGAATCTGGTTTGTGAGGACGCTGCCGCAGCTGTGCGGCGCGCGGATCGACTGGAGCGACGACGACGGAGACACCTGGCACACGAACCCGTCCGTCCCCTGTCCCTCACAGGGAGGAGAGAAGCTCCTGGAGGGACCCCCGCCTCCGGCGGGCGCGAAGCCGACCGGATACCCCCATGTCGTCTACTACTGCGCGAACAACATCGACATCGCTCCGAGCAACCTGTGGTGCTACAGGTCGCTCGACGGCGGCCCCACGTTCAGCTTCGTCGGCGGCTTTCCGGATCCCACACTGCCGCCTGGGCTGCGACGAGCGGCATCCGTCGCGGCCGGGCGTGGTGGGGAACGACGGCGGGCTCTACTTCCCGACCACTCTGTGCGGCGCTCTGGGTGTCGCGATCAGTCACGACGAGGGTGCCACCTGGCGGTTCCGGCCGATCCTCAGCTCGGGGCTGGAGGACATCTACACATCTGGCAGCACCGTCGATCGCAACGGCAACATCTATTTCGCATTCAGGGGCCCCGGCTCGCTCCCGTACCTGACGATCTCCACCGATCACGGCGAAAGCTGGAGGCCTCCGATCATGGTCGCCGCTCCCGGCGTGTCGGCGGTGCGGCGCGTGGCGGTGACGGCCCGCAAGCGAGGCGAGGTTGCACTCGCCTACCTGGGGACGACCGACGGGGCGCACTTCAACGGCTACATCACCGAAAGCCGCAACGTGCTGAGACGAAAGCCCCGCTTCTGGAGCGCGTCGGTGAACGACCCCGCCCATCCCCTGGTCAATGGAGCCGACAGCGAGACCTTCGGCGACCGGTTCTTCTACGGCACGGCCGCGATCGCGCCGGACGGCACCGCCTGGGCGGGCTTCCACTGCGCGAAGACGAGCGCCTGTCCGGGCCAGCGAATCGGTGTCGTGGGACGGCTGGCGCGGTCATCGCGAGGTTGATCCGCGCGATCTAGGTGCTCAGCACGGGTACCCGCACCCGCACAGGTAGGTAATTTGAAGGCACTGACCACGACCGGCATCCCCCTAGGAGGACTTCAAATGGCAGTCAAGGTGGGCATCAACGGCTTCGGGCGAATCGGCCGGAACCTGTTCCGGGCCGCCTATGAGGCGGGGTCGGATCTCGAGTTCGTCGCGGTCAACGACCTGATCGACGCGGAGATGATCGCCCACCTGCTCAAGTACGACTCGATCCTGGGCCGGTTCCCCGGCGAGGTCGAGGTCTCCGGCGACGGCATCACGGCCGACGGCAAGGAGCTCAAGGTCCTCAACGAGAAGGACCCCGCCGCCCTTCCCTGGGGCGACCTCGGCGTCGAGGTCGTGATCGAGTCGACCGGCCTGTTCACAGCCCGCGACGCCGCCGCCAAGCACCTCGAGGCCGGCGCCAAGAAGGTGATCATCTCCGCCCCCGCCAAGGAGCCTGACATCACGGTCGTACTGGGCGTGAACTTCGAAAGCGACTACGACCCGGATCAGCACAACATCATCTCCAACGCCTCCTGCACGACAAACTGCCTGGCTCCAGTGGCGAAGGTGCTGAATGACACGGTCGGCATCGACCGTGGCCTGATGACCACGATCCACGCCTACACGGCGGATCAGCGCCTCCAGGACATGCCCCACAAGGACTACCGGCGCGCGCGGGCCGCGGCGGTCAACCTGATCCCGACCAGCACCGGAGCCGCCAAAGCGATCGGCCTCGTGCTCCCGGACCTTCAGGGCAAGCTGAACGGCATGGCCGTTCGCGCTCCGGTGATCACCGGCTCGCTCGTCGACCTTGTCTGCGACGTCTCGAAGGAGACCAGCGAGGAGGAGATCAACGCCGCGATGAAGGATGCGGCCGACGGTCCTCTGAGCGGGATCCTCAAGTACACCGAGGACCCGATCGTCTCGACGGATATCGTCACCGACGAGCACTCCTCGGTCTTCGATGCCGAGCAGACCAGGGTGGTGGACGGCACGTTCGTGAAGCTTCTCTCCTGGTACGACAACGAGTGGGGCTACGCCAACCGCTGCGTCGAGCTCGCCGAGAAGGTGTTGCAGCCGGCGACGGTCGGTGCCTAACGCCTCGGGTTCGCGCTCGTTCACCAAGGCGAGCGTCAGAGATGCGGAGGTGGAGGGCCGCCGGGTCCTGCTGCGCGCCGACCTGAATGTCCCGCTGGAGAACGGCAAAGGTCGCCGACGACACCCGGATCCGGGCTTCCCTGCCGACGATCGAGCTGCTCCGTGACCGCGGCGCGAGCATCGTCCTCGTCTCCCACCTCGGGCGGCCCAAGGGCCATGACCCGAGCCTCTCGATGGCTCCGGTCGCCAAACGGCTCGGTGAGCTGCTCGAGGCGCCGGTCCAGCAGGCGCCCGCCGTGGTCGGGGACGAGGTCAGCGCAATGGCGGAGAAGCTCGGCCCCGGCGATGTCCTGGTGCTCGAGAACAGCCGCTTCGAGGAGGGCGAGACCAAGAACGACGCGGCGCTTGCCGAGGCGCTCGCCGGCCTGGCCGACCTCTACGTCAACGACGCCTTCGGCACGGCCCACCGCGCACACGCGAGCACGGAGGGCGTCGCTCACCATCTGCCCGGTTACGCCGGCCTGCTGCTGGAGCAGGAGGTCGAGCAGCTCACGGCCATCCGGGACGATCCGAAGCGACCGCTGATCGTGGTCCTGGGTGGCGCGAAGGTGACCGACAAGCTCGGCGTACTCGACCGCTTCCTCGGCTTCGCCCAGGAGATCCTGATCGGCGGCGCGATGTGCTTCAGCTTCTTCAAGGCGGAGGGGCGCGACACCGGCAACTCTCTGATCGAGGAGGAGGGCGTCGAATCGGCGAAGCGTGTGCTGGCAGAGGCCGAGGGCTCAGAGTCGATCCTGGAGCTGCCGGAGGACCTGGTGCTCGGCAGAGAGCTCGACCCGGGCACCGAGACCAGGGAGCTGAATGGTGTGGACGTCCCCGAGGGCTGGATGGGCCTCGACGTCGGCGCCAACACCTCCGCCAACTTCGCCAAGCGGATCGGGAGGGCGGGGACCGTCTTCTGGAATGGGCCGATGGGCGCCTTCGAAGTGCCACCCTTCGACGCCGGCACCCGCGCCGTCGCCGAGGCGGTCGCCGCCGCGCCCGGTCACACAGTGGTCGGCGGCGGGGATTCCGTCGCCGCGCTGCAGGAGTTCGGCTTGGCCGACTCCGTGGACTGGATCTCGACCGGCGGCGGCGCCTCGCTCGAGCTTCTCGAGGGCCGCCAGCTCCCCGGACTGGAGGCGCTGCGGGATGCCTGAGCGCACGCCTCTCCTGGCGGCCAACTGGAAGATGCACAAGACGGTCGAGGAGACCGAGAGGTTCCTCGCCGAGTTCCTCCCGCGAATCCCGGACGAGCCAGGACCGGAGGTGGTGGTCTGCCCGCCGTTCCCGTCGCTCAACATCGCCGTCGAGCACTGCCTCCAGAGCCGCGCCCGTGTCGCCGCCCAGAACATGCACGAGGAGCCCGAGGGCGCCTTCACCGGGGAAGTTTCAGCGCCGATGCTGGTCGAGCTGGGGGTCGACGGCGTCATCCTCGGGCACTCCGAGCGCCGCCAGTACTTCAACGAGAGCGACGAGGCCCTGGCGCGCAAGGTTCCGGCGGCGCTTCGGGCAGGCCTCGAGCCGATTCTCTGCGTCGGGGAGAACGAGTCCCAGCGCGACTCCGACGAGACCGAGGGAGTGCTCACCCGGCAGATCGAGGCGGATCTCTCCGAGGTCCAGGAGGACCGCCTCGGCGACGTCGTGATCGCCTACGAGCCGATCTGGGCGATCGGCACGGGACGCACAGCGACGCCGGAGCAGGCCCAGGAGGCGATCGCGCTCATCCGCGGGCTGATCGAGGCTCGCTCGAGCGAGGCCGCGGCGGCGATCCGGATCCTCTACGGCGGCTCCGTCAAGCCGGACAATGCGGCCGAGTTGATTTCTCTTGCGGACGTCGACGGCGCGCTGGTGGGCGGGGCGAGCCTCGACCCCGCCGACTTCGCGGCGATCGTCGAAGCCGCCTGATGAGCCCGCTTCCGCCAGGTCCGAGGAGCCTGCCGGTGCCCTCGCTGGCGCTGGTGGTCCTCGACGGCTTCGGCCTTGCCCCGGATGGTCCCGGGAACGCGGTGTCCCAGGCGAACACGCCGGTCTTCGACGAGCTCTGGGCCGCCTATCCGCATACGACTCTCTCCACCTCGGGTCGGGACGTCGGCCTCCCCGACGGCCAGATGGGCAACTCGGAGGTCGGCCACCTCAACCTGGGAGCGGGGGCGGTTGTGAAGCAGGACCTCGCCCGCATCAACGACGCCATCGCGGACGGCAGCTTCTTCGAGAACCCCGCGCTGCGCGCGGCCTGCGGCTCCGCCCGGGAGTCCCGCCGCGGACGCCTCCACGCAATCGGGCTGATCTCGGACGGCGGCGTCCACTCCGGGTGGGAGCACATCGAGGCTGTGATCGAGCTGGCGGGAGAGGAGGGAGTCTCGGACCTGGTCATCCACGCCCTCACCGACGGGCGCGACACCCTGCCGCACAACGGCGCCGGCTACATCGAGGAGGTCCAGCGCTGGCTGCGGCGCACGGGCCGAATCGGCACGGTCGGCGGGCGCTACTGGGGGATGGACCGTGACCGGCGCTGGGACCGCACCAAGAGGGCATACGACGCAATCGTCCACGCGAAGGCGCCGCGCTCCGATTCGGCGGTGGGCGCGATCCGCGACTCCTACGAGCAGGACATCACCGACGAGTTCATCGAGCCGGTCGTGATCGGCGACTACGATGGCGCCGAGCCCGACGAGCCCTTCATCTTCATCAACTTCCGGCCGGACCGCGCCCGGCAGATGACCAGGGCGCTCGGCGAGCCGGACTTCGACGAGTTCGACCGCGGCCGCGCCGGAGCCTTCGAGGTGACGACGATGACCGAGTACCACCACGGCTGGCCCTATCCGGTCGCCTTCCCGCCGCACGAGCCGGAGACAACGCTGGCCCAGGTGATCTCAGACCAGGGCGAGCGCCAGCTCCACGTCGCGGAGACCGAGAAGTACGCGCACGTCACCTACTTCTTCGACGGGGGCAAGGAGGGGGAGCTGCCCGGGGAGGAGCAGCTCCTCGCTGACTCGCCCCGTGACGTCCCGACCTACGACCACAAGCCGGAGATGAGTGCCGCCGCGTCCGCTCGCCTCTTCACCGAGGCCTGGAGCGCCGACGGCTACCGCTTCGGGATCATCAACTTCGCCAATCCGGACATGGTCGGCCACACCGGCGTGATCCCGGCCGCTGTCGCAGCGGTGGAGGAGGCCGATCGCCGGCTCGGCGAGGTTGTGACGGCCGTTCATGCCAAGGGCGGCGCGCTGATCATCACCGCCGACCACGGCAACTGCGAGCAGATGCTCGAGCCCGACGGCTCGCCCAACACAGCCCACTCCACCAATCCGGTGCCGCTGATCGTCACCGACAGGGGGGTCGAGCTGCGAGACGGCGGCATCCTCGCTGACGTCGCCCCCACGGCCCTCGAACTGCTCGGCATCGAGCAGCCGGAGGTGATGACGGGTCGCTCGCTGCGCTCCTCCTAGGCTTGACCGGTGAGAGACGATCCGGCCAGGCTCCGTTTTGAGATCCAGGCCCGCGACGGCGATGCCCGCGCGGGTCTGATTCATCTGGCACACGGCGAGGTCGCGACGCCGGCCTTCATCCCGCTGGCGACCAAGGGGAGCGTCCGTGGGCTCTCGGCGGCCGAGGTCACCGCGCTGGGCTACGAGATGGTGCTCGGCAACACCTTCCACCTGCACCTGGCTCCGGGGGAGAAGCTGATCGCCGAACGTGGCGGCCTCCATCGCTTCATGGGATGGGAGCGGGCGATCATCACCGACTCGGGCGGCTTCCAGGTCTTCTCGCTCGCCCACGGTGGTGTCGCCGATGAGATCAAGGGCCGTCGGGGCGGAGCCGCCGGAGGGGCGAAAGTGGAGATCTCCGAGGAGGGCGTCGCCTTCCAGTCGCTCCTCGACGGCTCCAATCGCTTCCTCGGGCCCGAGGACTCCATGCGGATCCAGGCGGCGCTTGGCTCCGACATCGCGCTCACCTTCGACGAGTGCACCCCCGCCCACGCCGACCGCGACTACACGGCACGCTCCACGGAGCGCACACATCGCTGGCTCGGGCGCTGCCTCGCCTGGCACGCGCGGCAGGGCCCGGCCGCCCAGGCCGTCTTCGGCATCGTCCAGGGCGGGGTCCATGAGGACCTCCGCCGCCAGTCAGCCGAAGAGACCTCGGCTGCGGCGGTCGATGGGATCGCGATCGGCGGAACCCTCGGGCGTGAAAAGGAGGAGATGCACGGCGTGCTTGGCTTCACGGCGCCACTCCTCCCGGTCGAGGCGCCGCGGCACCTGCTCGGCATCGGGGAGGTCGACGACCTCCTGTTCGGAATCGAGATCGGCATCGACCTGTTCGATTGCGCGATTCCCACCCGGTTGGCGCGTCACGGCGTCGCCCTCGCGCCGGAGCCCGAGGGGCGCTTCAGGATCGATCTCGCCAAAAGCCGCTACGCCGCTGACGACGCTCCAATCGTCGAAGGGTGCCCATGCGAAAGCTGCCGGCGCCATACCCGGGCCTACCTCCATTACCTGGCGCGGCAGAAGGACCTGACCGGGACCCGCCTGCTCACGCTGCACAACCTCACCTATTTGCAGGAGCTTGTCGCGGGCGCCCGGCGCGCGATCGGGCGCAGCACCTTCGGCGACTACGCCAGCGCGGTGCTCAAGGGCTCAACCCCCTGGGCCGGGGGAGTCCTAGACTCAGCCCGGTGAAGGGCGTCGTAGCCCAGAAGCCCGCGTGTCGCCACTGTGGCGCAACTCTCGAGCACTCCTTCTCGAGGTGCCCGAAGTGCGGGCGGCGCTCGCTGCTCTCGGTGCTCCTGCCACGGGGGCGGCGGACCTGACGGCTACTTGGTGTTGTCGTCGACGACCTGCTTGAGAGCGTCGATCTGGTCGCTGACGTTGTGTTTCACGACCTGATCCAGGTTGATCTTGCCGCTGTTGCTCCCGGAGGCGAGTACGACGATCGCCGCCACGACGGCGGCGAGCAGCAGGATCGCGATCAGGGCCAGGAGGTTGCGGGCGACAGTGGGTGCGCGGCGGCGCTTCGGAGGCGCGGGCTGGCGCTGGCGCGGCGCGGCCGGCCGGCGCTGGGTCCGGCGCTGCGTCCGGGTGCGCGGCATGTGGCGGGTGGCGGCGGTCTGCTCCTCGCCGCCGAGCACGCGGGTGGCCGCGGTCGGCGTGGGAGATTGACCGGCGAGGCCCCGCCGCAGCGCGTCGGCGAGCTCTCCGGCCGCCGCGTATCGTCGGGCCGAGTCGGAATCGAGCGCGACCAGGACCGCGTCGCCGACCGCCTGGGGGACATCCTCGTTGTAGGAGCTCGGGTGTAGAGGCTGCTCGGACTGCTGGCGGACCGCCAGCTCGGCGAGGGAGGCGCCCTCATAGGGCAGCCTCCCGGTGAGGAACTGGTAGAGGACCACCCCGAGGGAGTAGACGTCCGAGGAGGGGTTCGCCTCCTCGCCACGCGCCTGCTCAGGGGCGAGGTAGGCCGCGGTCCCGACCACCGATCCCACCTGGGTGATCCGCGTCTGCTCGCTGGCGCGGGCGATGCCGAAGTCCGCCAGCTTCACGGTCATGTCGCCGCCGCCCGCGGGCCCGCCGATGATCATCAGGTTCCCTGGCTTGACGTCGCGGTGGATGATCCCGTGGCGGTGGGCGTAGTCCAGCCCGGCGCAAGCCTGCACGCCGATCTCGACGGTCGTCTCCGGGTCGAGCTTGCCCTCGGCCTGTAGCAGCTGCGCGCCGGAGCGGCCGCGGACGTACTCCATGACGATGTAGTACTGGCCGCCATCGTTGCCGGTGTCGTAGACCTGGACGATGTTGGGGTGGACGAGCTTCGCCACGGCGAGCGCCTCGCGCCGGAACCGAGCGACGAAGCGATCGTCGTCGGAGAGGTGCTCGGCGAGGATCTTCACGGCGACGGTGCGCTCCAGGATCGTGTCGGTAGCGCGGAACACGCTCGACATGCCGCCCGATCCGAGGCGGTCCTCGATCCGGTAGCGATCGGAGATCAGCTCGCCCTTGGGGCCGCGGGGGCTCATAGGCCTCCCGGTCCGATCCCGCCGGAGCCGCCGGTGGTGGCCGTCGGCGTGGTCTGAGTCTGGGTGGTGGTCGTGGACTGCGTCTGGGTGCGCGTGGTCGTGGTCGGATGCGTCTTCGTGGTGGTCGTCGACTCGGTGCTCGTCGTCGACGGCGTGCTCGTGGTGGTCTCGGAGGTCGTCGTCCGGCCCTCGCACTGGCTCGGGTCCTCGAGCAGGCCCTTCAGGTTGTTCGCGCCGCTGGTCAGTGCGTTCTTCACGCTCTGGTTCACGCTGCTCGGCAGGTCGTTGACGTCGGCGAGCAGGTCATCCGTCTTCTCCGCGGCGACCAGGCAGCTGCCGACCTGGACGTTGGCCTGGATCTCGTCGATCTTGGAGCTCAGGACGGCGGCCTCCTGCGCGGAGATAGAGGGGTCGGGACCGCTGCTCCCGCCGCAGCCCGCAACGGCCCAGGCGGCGGCCGCCAGGAAGAGGGCAAGCAGTATTGGCCCCGCCTTCTTCGGCATCGCGGCGATAGTAGCCATGCCGCCCGCGAGTCCCTTTCTGGTCGAATCGGGCGACATCATTGGCCCACGTAGAGGCGGTCGGCGAGCAGCTCGGGCAGTCCGGTCCCCCTGATCGCGTCCGCCGCCCTGTCGATGTCGTAGGGGACTCGGTGGTAGGTCGCCTTCCACTCCTCGGTGTCGAGCTCGAGCCAGGCGGCGCGGGGATCGCCGTCGCGGGGCTGGCCCACGCTGCCGGGGTTGAGCAGCCAGCGGTGCTCCGAGAGGTCGATCTCCCTGCCGTCCTCGGCCTGGCCGCCGCCGTCGGCGCCGGGCGGGCCGTCGTCGTCGGAGAACCACAGTGCGACGTGGGAATGGCCGATGAAGCTCACCCGGGAGGCCTGCTCCTCGATGCATTCCCGGGCCTGATCGACGGCCAGCACGTACTCCCAGACCGGGTCCCGGGGTGAGGCGTGGTAGAGCGCGACGTCGTGCTCGGTGTTCTCGGGCTTCAGCTTTTTCAGGAACTCGATCGTCTCCGGATCCGAGTTGGCCCGCGTCCACTCGACGGCGGCCGCGGCGGACGCCGAGAAGACCTCGGTGCTGATCTCTCCCGTCACGGCCAGGTCGTGGTTGCCGACCAGGCTGAGCTCGCAGCTCTCCGAGACCAGCTTCGTGCATTCGTCGGGCTGCGCCCCGTAGCCGACGATGTCGCCGAGGCACCAGCGGCGTTCGATCCCGGCCTCGTCGATCGCCGCGAGCGCGGCCTCGAGCGCCGGCAGATTGCTGTGGATGTCGGTGAGGATGGCGACTTTCACGCGGATCCGGCCCCCGCGGACCGATGGGAGGGCTTAGGCGGCCGTTTATCGTAGGGCGGTGGCTGGCCGATCGTCGTCTACGTGGGTGCGCCTCGGTGTCACCGCCGTCGCCGCGGTGGTCGTTGCCGAGGCAGCCGCGTGGCTGCTGCGCCCACGCGACATCGAGCAGGCCGCTCACGCCGACGAGAGCACGTACTTCTCGCCTGCGGAGTTGACCAAAGCGCGTGACTACGCCTCCGGCCAGCGCCTGCTCCTGGTCGGCGGCCTGGTGGCCGAGGGCGCCGTGCTCATCCTGCTCGCCACCGGGCGGCCCGCAGTCACCCGCAGGGCGCTCGAGCGCCTGGGGGCCCGCCCGGTGCTCGGCGGGGCCGCCGCCGCGGCGGGCCTCTCGGTGGTGGTCGCGGGGGCCACGCTCCCGTTCGGGGTCTGGGCGCACGAGCGCTCGGTGGACGTCGGGCTCTCCACCCAGTCGCTGGGCGGCTTCCTGAGCGATTGGGGCAAGGGGGCCGCGATCGGCGCCGCGCTCGCCGGGCTGGTCGGGACATTCGGTCTCTGGCTGATGCGGCGCTTCGGCTCTCGTTGGTGGATTCCCTGGGAGCGTCGCCGTGGTGATTGGGGCCGCGATCGTCACCTGGCTGGCGCCGGTCGTGATCGCGCCGCTCTTCAACAAGTTCGACGAGCTCCCGCCGGGCCAGGCGCGCAGCGACGTCCTGGAGCTCGCCCGGAAGGCGGGGGTCGACGTCGGGCACGTCTACGAGGTCGACGCCAGCAAGAGGACCACCGCCATCAACGCCTACGTCAACGGCCTCGGCTCCTCGAAGCAGGTGGTCCTCTACGACACGCTGATCAACGACCTGAATCAGGGCGAGCGCCGGGCCGTGGTCGCCCACGAGCTCGGGCACGTGCACGGCAACGACATCCAGCGTGGCCTGCTCTTCGTTGCGATCGTCACCCCGCTGTCGCTGGTCTTCGCCTCCTTCATGGCGGGGTCCATCGCCCGCCGCAGGGGAGTCGAGCCGGGTCAGCCGGCCTATCTGCCCGCCTTCGCCCTGGCGATCGCGGCCACCTCGTTCGCGATCGGGATCGCCGGCAATCAGCTCTCCCGCGCCGTCGAGGCGCGCGCCGACACCTTCTCCCTCCAGCTCACGAACGACCCGCGGGGGATGATCGAGCTGCAGCAGCAGCTCGCGGACCGAAATCTCGCCGATCCCGACCCGCCCGGGGCCTTCTCGTTCCTGTTCGGGACCCATCCGCCGACGATTGACCGGATCGGGGCGGCGCTTGCCTGGGAGCAGGGCAAGCGCCCGTGAAGGTGACGGTGGTCGTGGTGGGCAAGGTCAAGGCGCCCTTTGCGGAGGCCGACGCCCACTACCGCAAGATGCTCCAGCGCCACCAGCCCGTCGAGATGGTCGAGGTGCGAGACGAGGTGAACATCGAGGGGCGCATCCCCGCCCGCTCGCACGTGATCGCGCTCGATCGCGGCGGCCGCGCCCTGAGCTCGAAGGCTTGGGCGACTTGGCTGTCGGAGCGGCGGATCGACGCGCAGAACATCTGCTTCCTGATCGGCGGACCGGAGGGGCTCCCGGCGCGGACCGTGGCCCTCGCGGATGAGCGCCTCTCGCTCGGGCCGCAGACCATGGCCCACCAGCTCGCCCGGGTCGTCCTGCTCGAGCAGCTCTTCCGCGCCACCAAGATCCTCGCCGGCGAGCCATACCACCACTAGCGGCTGTCAGGTCGCCGCGTATGGGAGGGGCGGCGAAGCCGCCCGACTTGTGTTGGCGACCGCTACAGCCGCGACTTGATGGCGAAGCCGTAGCCTCCCCCCATGGGCGATCCCGTCGCAGAGCTTCGCTCCGCCGTGGAGGCGGCCGCATCGACGCTGCGCGACGGTGGCGGCGCCGGTGATTCCTCACCGACCCTGGAGCGCCCGCCGAAACCCGAGTTCGGCGACTACTCGACCAACGCGGCGATGCTGCTGGCTCCGGCGCTGGGCGAGCAGCCGCGCGGAACGGCGGAGAAGCTGGCGGAGGAGCTCGGTCGGAGCCTCGAGGGGAGCATCGAGAAGGTCGAGGTCGCCGGGCCCGGATTCCTGAATCTCTTCCTGTCGGACGGCTGGTACCGAACGGCCGCTGAAGAGCTGGCCTCGCAGGGCGAGCGTCTCGGGCGGCCTCCGGGCGCCGATGAGGTGAAGGAGCGGATCAATGTCGAGTTCGTCTCAGCCAATCCGACCGGGCCGGTGACCGCTGCTGGCGGCCGCGGTGCCGCACTCGGCGATTCGATCGCTCGCGTCTTGGAGTTCGCCGGGCACTCCGTGACCCGCGAGTACTACGTCAACGACCGGGGAGGACAGATCGATCGCTTCGCGGCCTCGATCGGCGCGCGGATGAAGGGCGAGCCTCTGCCGAAGGACGGCTACGAGGGCGACTACGTCGCAGAGCTGGGCCGCAGCCTCGAGCAGGAGGGACTCGACCCCAACGATCTCGACGCCGTCGGGCGCCGCGGAATCACCCTGATGGTGGCGGCGGCCGAGGAGACGCTGCTCCGCTACGGCGTCACCTTCGATGTCTGGTCATCGGAGCGCGCCCTGCACGAGTCCGGCGCCGTCGAACGGGCTCTGACCCAGGCCCGGGAGGCCGGGCACGTCTATGAGAGCGAGGGCGCCACCTGGCTGCGTACCACCAGCTTCGGCGACGACAAGGACCGCGTATTGATCCGCTCCGACGGCGAGTCCACCTACTTTCTCTCCGACATCGCCTACCACCGCGAGAAGCTCGATCGCGGCTCGGACCGGTTGATCGACGTGCTCGGCGCCGACCATCACGGCTACATCGAGCGCCTGCGCGCCGGTCTGGCGGCGCTCGGCTACGACCCTGCCGCCCTGGAGGTCTCGATCATGCAGCTGGTCCACGTGGTCGAGGGTGGCGAGAGGTCACAGATGTCAAAGCGCAGTGGGGATTTCGTCACCCTCGACGAGCTGATCCACGACATTGGCGCTGACGCGGCGCGCTTCTTCATGCTGCAGCGCAGCAATGACACCACGGTCGACCTGGACCTCGAGCTGGCCCGTAAGACCTCGAACGAGAACCCCGTCTATTACGTCCAGTACGCCCACGCCCGGATCGCGAGCATCCTGCGGAAGGCCGAGGAGCAGACGGGGGAGAGCGCGGAGCAGCGGGCGAGCGACGACTTTTCGGCCCTCCCGGTGGAGCCGACCGAGCGCGCCCTGATCAAGCGGCTCTGCGAGCTGCCCGACGAGGTGGCCGAAACGGCGGCGCGGCGCGCGCCCCACCGGCTCTGCGCCTACTCGATGGAGGTGGCGCGCGACTTCCACGCCTTCTATCGGGACTGTCAGGTCGTCGGGGCGTCCGGTGAGGGCGTCGAGGAGGCGCGGCTCGGCCTCTGCCTGCTCACCAAGCAGACGATTGCGAGAGCCCTGGGGCTGCTTGGGATCTCGGCGCCGGAGCGGATGTAGCAGCTAGACGCCCTTCCTGCGGACCACGTGCAGGAAGGTCAGGCCGACCATCTTCAGGTCGAGCCACAACGACCAGTTGGTCAGATACGCGTTGTCCATCTCCACCATCTGGGAGAGCGGGATGCGCCACGAGCCTGCGACCTGCCATGGGCCGGTGAGCCCGGGGCGCACCTCGTTTCGCAGTCCCGGCGAGACGATCAGCGCGTCCTCCTCGGGAGGGAGAGGCCGGGGGCCGACCAGGCTCATGGTTCCCGAGAGAACCTGGAAGATCTGAGGGAGCTCGTCGAGAGAGGTCGCCCGGATGTAACGGCCAAAACGCGTCAGGCGGGGGTCGTTCTGGATCTTGAAGAGCCCGTCGGGAGCCTCACTGAGGTGCCGAAGGTGATCCCGTTGGCTATCCGCATCCACGACCATCGTCCTGAACTTGAGCATCCTGAATGGCTCACGATTCCGTCCGATTCGTCGCGAGCTGAAGAGGATGGGCCCGGGGGTGTCGATCTTGACCAGGATCGCGATGACGAGCATCACCGGGGCGAGCAGGACGATCGCGATCAGTGAAACGACGATGTCGACGGCCCGCTTCAGGAATCCCGAGACGCCCGACATCGCCGCGACCGGCGTCGTCTCGGCTGAGGCGACCGATAGGCCGCCAGGTCTGTGTGACATCCCTACCCCGTTCGCGCGAGCTGATCCCGCAGGCTCAGCCGTGCTGCTGACGTCGCGTTTCAGGCCGACCGGACTCAAGGCTCCCTCATATGCGTACTCGCTAGACCCTCCAGATTCAGCAGTCGCAATCTATCCGATCTGGTCGCGACGCGGACTTGCACGCAGGCGGCTAGAGGGCCGCGCTGCTGCGTGGCCGTCGTCTCTTCAGGAGCACATACACGAGAAGCCCTGCCAGGAAGATCCCGATCACGATGAACACGAACGTCGTCAGCGGGAAGTCGGTGCCTGGGGCGCTTCCGCCGCTGCTCGAACCGCCTCCCCCTCCCGGCGGGAGGTTCGACAACCCCGCGACCGCCGCGCCGGCGGCTGCCTTCTTCCCAGCGCTGCCGGTGCCTCCGTTGCCGCTGCCGCTGCCGGTCCCGGAGCCGCCCCCAGACGCGGTCGACGGCGCGACGGTGGAGGAACCCGAGCTGCCGGCGCCATTCCCGGTCCCGGAGCCGCCCCCGTTGTGGTGCCCGGTGGGGTTGACGTCGGGGATGTACTGCTCGACGGCGGCCTGTCCGAACGAACTGGACGCTGCGATTAGCATCCCGACCGTGGCCAGGACCAGTGCGGGCGGAATCGCCCTTCCGAAGGCTTTCGATGCTCCCGTGAACATCGCGGTCATCTTAGCCATATCGCTCGGTCCTGAGGGATCGAGTTAGGTTGCTGACCGTACGAACCGCACCGTCGCCGAGGAACGTCTCCAGCCCGGCAGCGGGGGAGCCCGACCCGCGAGTGCAGCGCGCACTCCTGCTTCGCCGCCTCCTCGACTTCGCGCTCGCTTTCGGGCTGACCGTCTTCCTTGCGCTTGATGGCGGGGGCTTCGACGTGGTGGTTCGTGACGAGGTCGGCATCGTGGTCTGGGCCGCGATCGCCTTCGGCTTCGTCACGGGGTTCTTCCCCCGCGGTCGTCTCAGCACCGGGGCATGGATTGCACTGGGTGGCCTTGGAGTCCTCACCGCGCTGACCGCGGTGGCGCATTCCTGGACGGAGAGTGACGAGGCGACGACGCTGGAGCTAGCGAGGGTCGTCCAGTACCTGGGCATCGTCACTGCTGGCCTACCTCGCCATCGATCGGCACTCCTGGCACGGCGCGGCGGCTGGGTTCGCAAGCGCAGCGCTGGTCATCCCATTCTTCGCGCTCGGCGCCAGGCTCTTCCCGCACCTGCTCGTCGACGACGTCGCCAGGGCCTTCCACTTCGACCGTCTCAGCTATCCGCTCAACTACTGGAACGCCGTCTCGTGTTGGGGAGCGATGGCGGTCGCCGTCGGACTGTGCGTCAGCGCTCACGGACCCCGGCTCTTTCGAGCGGCGGCTCTCGCCGCGGTTCCGGTGGCGAGCCTGTCGATCTATCTGACGTTCTCGCGTTTCGGCGTGATGGCGACGGTCATCGCCTTCCTCGCCGCCTTCGCGGTGAGCCGCAACCGGTGGACGCTGGCGCTCAACGGGCTGGTGGCGGCGGGAATTTCGGCCGGCGCGATCCTGATCACCAGCCAGCAGAGCGAGATCCAGAACGCGACCGGCAACGATGGGGCCGGAGTCGTCATCGCAATCCTCCTGCTCGGGGGTCTCGCCTGTGCGACGGTCGCGGTCCTTTCCGATGGGGCCGACGGCCGTCGGTTGTCACGACGTGGGACCCGCAGGGCCCTTGGTGCGGCCGCCCTGGTGACGGTGCTCGGCGCCGCGGCACTGCACGGCCCGATCTCGCGCGGATGGGATCAGTTCACGCACAGCGGGAACCCGACTGGCTCCACTGCTCGCTTCACCTCCCTCGGCGGCGACCGGTACGCCTACTGGCGGGCGGCGTATCACGCGTTCGAATCCGACCCCGGGCGCGGGATCGGGCCGGGCAGCTTCGAGTTCTATTGGAGCCGCAACGGAACGACGGACCAGTCATCCTGATTCGCAATCCGCACTCGCTCTACCTGCAGAAGCTCGCCGAGCTCGGTCTGGCCGGTCTTGCCGCGATCGTCGTCGCCATCGCAGGGCTGCTGTGGGGCGCGATCGAGGCCCGCCGCCGGTGGATCGGCGAATCCGACCTGGCTGCGGGAGCCGGCCTGCTCGCCGCCTTCGTCGTCTTCGCGGTGTACGCGGGCGTGGACTGGATGTGGGAGATGGGAGCGATCGGGACCTTGGCGATGGGCGGCGCGGCGGTCGTCGGGGCCGGGGGATTCCGGCGGGCTGCCCCTCTCGGCGGCTGGGCGCGCGCAGGGCTCGCGGTGGCGGCGCTCGTCGCGGCGGCATCCTTGGTGCCCTCCCTCGTCTCAACCCAGAGAACGAGGGCCAGCGGTACCGCCCTCGCGCAGGGCGATCCCGAGCGGGCGGTCCAGCTTGCCGACGACGCGATCCGGGCGGAGCCCTGGGCGGCCTCTCCGTACGCCGAGAAAGCGCTCGCGCTGCAGGCGGAGGGCAGGCTGACGGAGGCGCGCGACGAGATCAACAGGGCGGTCGATCATGAGAGAACCAACTGGAGGTGGCTGCTCATTCGGGCCCAGATCGATGGGCGTGCCGGCGACCGGAGCGCGGCTCTCGTCGACCTGGTCCGGGCCAGGTCTCTGGCTCCGCGCTCTCCCTACCTGCAACCGAACTCCTCCTTCGTCCGGGACGTCCTCGGCGTTCAGACCAGCGCGCAATCCCAGCTCGGCCCCTGATCCCATCAGGCGACCGCTGGTATTCTCGGGCCGCCCGGGGCAAGGTGCCATGGAGCGATCTCCCGAGACCAGAACCCTGAGCGACTACCTGCGGGCAATCAAGGCCCGTCGCTGGCTGGTGATCGGCACCACCGTGGCGGCGGTTGCGGCCTCCATCCTTGTCTCTGTCGCACGGACGCCGGTCTACAAGGCGACCGCCACCGTCAGCGTGCGATCCGACTTCCACGCTTCTCCGGGCCCTTCCTCGTCCCAGACGTCTACGCAAAGCTCCGCCGGCAAAGAGGCGGCGCTGGTGGTGACCGAACCGGCTGTGCTCGCCGCCGCGAGCCGGGCGCTCGGCGGCGATCGAACGCCGCAGCAGCTCCAATCGGATGTGACCCCGACCGCCGAAAAGGACATCGATGCCGTCAGCGTCGAGGCGGAGGCGGGTACGGCCGATGGCGCCGCGCGGATTGCCAACGCGGTGGTGGCGGCCATGGTCCAGGTGATTCGCGATCAGCAGTTTCGTCTCTTCCAAGGCGCGATTCTCGGGAACTCCAGTCCGGCAGAGGTCCGGGCCCTGCGGAGGCGGGCCACGGGGCCCATGCAAATCACCAGCCAGGCGGTCCCCCCGGGCAGTCCGACCTCACCCAGGCCGCTGCGTGATGCCGGCTTCGCAGCGCTGCTCGGCTTGCTGCTGGGCGTGGGCATCGCCCTCGTTCGAGATGCCCTCAGCCGCACCGTCACCGACCCGCACGATGTGGAGTCCACCCTGGGCTTCCCACTGCTCGGCTACGTGCGGTCGGACATCCTCGGCACGGCCCCTGTTACGCAGAACGGGACGATGGATGTGGCCGAGCATCTCGATTCCTTCAGGATTCTGCGGGCGAACTCGCAGTTCCTCGGCGGGGATCGTCCCGTGGCCAACCTCGCGGTCACCAGCCCTCTCCCCGACGAGGGCAAGTCAACGGTTGCCGGCTGGTACGCATACGTGAACGCCCTCGCCGGCAAGCGGACGATCTTGGTCGAGTGCGACCTCCACCGCCCCGTTGTCGCCGGCGGCTTCGACCTGGATCCCTCGCCGGGTCTGAGCGATCACCTCACCGGAGATGCGGAAGCGTCCGACATCCGCCGCTCCATCGTGGTGGAGGGCCCGACGGCACAACCCCTGTCGGTCGTCCCGTCCGGGACGCAGGCGCCGCAGCCGACCGAGCTGCTCGCTTCTCCCCGCTTCGAGACTTTCCTCGACGAGATCGCGCGGGAGTACGAGCTTGTCGTCCTCGACTGCCCACCGCTCCTGCCGGTGGCCGACACGCTCTCGATCGTGCCCAGGGTGGGGGGAGTGATCCTGTGCGTTCGGCTCGGCCAGACCACTCGCGACCAGGCGGTCGCGGCGAAGGACGCCCTGCAGCGCCTCCCGGCGCGGCCGGTGGGGCTGGTGCTGACGGGCTCGGAGCCGGGAAGCGATTACGACTACTCGGGCTACCCCGCCCCCACCAGGGAGAAGGCCGCCGCCGAGGGTTAGCCCCTCGCCGAGCCTTCGGCGACCTGGCCCAGAACCCGGTCGAAGTTCGAGCCGAAGAAGTCCGGGGAGAAGTGCTTGACCGCATAGCGGTGGCCGGCTACGCCCCGGGCACTCATCTCGTCAGGGCGATCGAGGGCATCGGCTATCGCCTTGGGGAGGAGCTCGGGCCGGGAGCTGTCGACGACCCAGCCGGCGTCAGCCTCTCGCACCAGCCTGGCCGCCTCGCTCGCGGGATTGACGGCCGCGATCACGGGCAGTCCCTGTCCCATGTAGTTCATGAGCTTGGACGGGAGGTTGAACTCGGTTCCCTCGTAGCTCTGCGTCACCAGTGCGAGGTCACAGCGCGCGAGCTCCCGGGCAAGAGCGTCGTGGTTGAGGAGGCCGGGCATCTCCGTCCTCTCCGAGCGGATCTCCGCCCGCACCGCGTCAGCCGCGACGCCGGTGCCCCTGATGACCAGTCGGACGCCGCGACGCTCCATCTCCTCCGAGTCCTCGAAGGCCCTCACCAGCTCGGCGAGCCCCTGGCTCAGACCGATGTTCCCCATGCAGATCACCGTGGGCGGATCGCCGAGACCCCTCGCCGGAGCCTCCTCCGGGATCGGCAGGGTGGCCGGGTAATAGATCAGGTCGACCTTCCCGGCGGGCACGCCCTTCGCCAGAAGGTTCTCCTCGAAGGAGCGGGAAAGGACAACGATTCGCTCGGCCGTGCGGTACGCGGCCCGCTCCAGCCGGCGCGAAGCGCGCACGGCGGCGCTGTCCTCATCGAGGATCCCGGTGGCGGCGGCACCGTCCGGCAGCAGGTCGTGCAGCCAGAGGACCATCGGTATCCGACGGGCCCGCGCGTTGACGATCGCCGGCGCCAGGGCCGGAAAGCTGGGCGAGCCGACGAGCATCACGTCGGGACGCGGCATCAGCGGGCGGCCCAGGAAGGGCGCGGCCGCAGTCAGGGATGCGGTGAAGCTGAGCTCTTGGCGCAGCCGCGCCGCCCTGGTATCGCGGCCGGGCAGGAGGGGCAGCCGAGTGACGCTGATCCCGTCGATCATCTCCATCGAGGGGAGCAGCCGCCGGTCCCAGACCGGCTCCGGGTAGTGCGGGTGGGCCGCGACCACGTCGATCTGCCAGCCGCGCGCCATGAGCTGCCTGGCAAGGAGAGTGGTCGCCGGGGCGATCCCGGTCAGTTCCGGGTGGAAGTAGATGGACCAGAGCTGCAGGCGGCGCCCAGAGCCGTGTTCGCGGGGACCGCTCACCGCGGGCCAGCGTAGCGAGGCCGGCTTTGCCACCATGCGGCGATGGAACGGGTCGCTTCCAGTATTGGCCCAACCGCCCTGCCGGAGGCGCTCCAGGGAGCATTGCGCTGCCCGGCCTGCGGCGGCCTGCTCGCCGAAGGAGAAGGCTTCGAGTGCTCGCAGTGCCAGAGCACGTACGCGGTCGAGGACGGGATTCCCGTGCTCCTTCCCGCCGCGGCCGATGGAGGGTCAACGGATGCGGCCCACAAGCTCGGGCAGGTCACCTTCTTCGACGAAGAGGCCTCGCCCGAGTGGGAGATCACGCGGCCCCACACCGCGCCCGCCTGGCACCGGTGGCAGCTCGAGGAGAAGCACCGACGTGCGATCAACGGACTCGGGGCGATTGCAGGGATGAGCACTCTGACCGTCTGTGGTGGCTCGGGGATGGACGCCGAGTTTCTCTATCGGCAGGGCGCGAGACCGGTGGTGAGCACCGACCTCTCTCTAGGGGCGGCGAGGCGCGTGGCCGAGCGCGGCAGGCGCTTCAACGTCTCCTTGATTCCGCTGGTGGCCGATGTCGAGCGTCTGCCGTTCGCGGACCGCAGCTTCGACCTGGTCTTCGTCCACGATGGCCTTCACCACTTGGAGGACCCCATGGTGGGGCTGCGGGAGATGGCGCGGGTCGCACGCCGGGCGGTCTCGGTGAATGAGCCGGCGCGGGCAAGTGCCACGAGGATGGCCGTACGGTTGGGGCTCTCGGTCGAGCACGAGGAGGCTGGCAACCAGGTGGCGAGGATGTCGATCCGCGAGATCGAGGACGTCCTCCGTGAAGCACAGTTCGAGATGGTCCGTGCTGAGCGCTACGCGATGCTGTACCGGCACGAGCCGGGTGCGCCGACCACATTCCTCTCGCGCCCGGGCGTGGGCGCCCTCGCGCGCAGCGGATGGCGGGCGGGCAACGCGGCAATCGGCCGATTCGGCAACAAGCTCACCGTGCAGGCCCTCCGTCCGTCTGCCTGACCGGCTCAATTCCGGCTGGGATCGTGCTCGGCCTCTCCATGGCCGCCCGAAACGCCTGATCGCACACCGATGCGGTCGCCTCCATGGAGTGGTGTTCGGCGACCTCTCGCCGGCCCGCCTCGCCGAGACGGCGCCTCAGCGCCGGATCGGCGGCCAGCCTGAGGGTTTCGCGCGCGAGGGCCTCCGGCGAGTCGGGCGGAACGACCAGGCCGGTCACCCCGTCCCTCACCACCTCGCGAACGGATCCGACGTCGGTGGCAACGACGGGAACCTCGCAGGCGAGAGACTCGGGCGCGGTGGTGGTGGTCCCCTCGGAGCGGGGCCGCGAGGTGACCAGGGTGACGTCGAGGGCGACGTAGTGGTCCTGGGGCAGACCGTCGGTCCAGATGAACCGCTCGCGGGGGATGGCGGAAGCGTCCGCCTCGCGGTGCAGGGCGGCCGTGTAGGCCCGATGCGTCTCATACGTCGAGCCGTTGATCAGGAACCAGGAATCCGGATTCTCCTCGAACACTCGCGAGGCGGCGCGGATGAAGTACTCGATGCCCTTCATCGGGTTCAGATTCGCGATTGTGCCCACGAACAGCGCGTCCTCCGGGACGCCGAAGCGTCGCCTGGTCTCCATTCGCAAAGCCGGATCAGGTCTGAAGAGCTTCAGGTCGACACCGCCGGTGAACTGAAAGCTCGGGGTGCTCAACGGCCGCCCGCCCACGTGAAGTTTCTCGACGGCCCGCCCGTTGAACATCACCGAGTCGGCCCACCGTCGCACAAGGGTCATGGCCGCCGAGCGCGGGACCGGCGGAGTCCGGGTGTCGAGGACCTGCCAGACCACGGGCACGCCCACCCGTCGCGCCGCGATCGCCCCGTGAGGGTTCATCAGGCCGGTGACCACTACGACGTCGCAGTCACGGGCCCTGATCAGCTGCTCGAGCGCGTGCACCTCCTCGCGCAGTGCTGCCGCGGTCCGCAGGTTGTCGCGCGGGTGCCAGCTCGCGCGTAGTCGGTGCAGCGGCATGGTCACCGTCTCGAGTCCCCCCCCGGTCAGGCGTTCCTCGGCATTCCCGGATTCGTCCGTGAGCGCAGCGAGCGTCTCCCAGCCGAGGTCGGCGAGCGGATCCCTGACTCCAACGGCAGTGTTGTGCGGCCCGCCGTAAACCGGGAAATGAAAGACCCAGAGTGCCCTCATCACGCCTGCTGAGGGACCCTAACCGGCTGACTCGGGGGGAGTGAGGACTTGGTCTCCGGTGGCAGTTCCCGCGGAGCAGCCTCCGCGCGATCGATCACGGCCAGCTTGAAGAGAACCCCCGTGAAGAGCCAGAAGTACAGATTGAGGGGATCGAAGTCGAGGTACTGCGCCTTCACGGTGTATGCGATTCCCCAGATCATCAGGCCGAGAATTGCGCTCGCCATGGCGATCAGCCCCGGATCGCGAAGCCGGCGGCGGATCCGAAACCCGCGCACGACGATGCTGCCGAGAACGGCCGCGATCAGCGCCAGGCCGACGATGCCCAGCTCCAGGATCGATTTGGCCAGATAGCTCTCCTGCCAACCTCCGGTGGCGGAGAAGGCCCCCGATACGTATCGGGCTGCGTTGGTGTCGGATCCAGTTCCGCTGCCGAGGAAGAGGTGATGGGAGGCATCGCGGAGACCCGTGATGAACACCGAGTGGAGCTGGACCCGTGCGTTCACGAATAGGTCCGAGACCGTGCCGGTGGCACTTGCACCGGCCAGGGCGATCATCAACACCAGCCCCGCCCCGAGCGCCGCGATGGGCCCGATCGAGGAAACGCCGAGGCGCCCATCGATCAGCAGGATCGCGATCAGCATGAGGGGAACGAAGGCGAGCGCCCCGCGCGCCCCAGAGGTCAGGGCCGCCGCGAGGAAGAGAAGCCAGATTCCCAGGCGCCAACGGCGACTCCACGATCCGGCTGCAGCACGGCGCCACCAGGCGTAGCCGAAGGCGACCATCGAGGTCATGAAGATGTAGTACTGGGCCACGAACGAGAAGGTGCTCGGCACTCGGCGGAAACCTGCGCCCCCCACGTTGATGGACGCGAATCCCTGAGTGGCGGCGGACGCCGCCGAACCGTAGAGCGAATAGACGAAGCTGCTGTGACCCGTGTAGTAGAGGACCGCTTCGACGATCCCGATGACGGCCGGAATGACCGCCGTCAGGCACATGATCTTCAGCAGGCGATCCAGGTCGCGGCGATTCCGGACCAGGTGGTAGCCGAGGAAGGCCATCGGGATGTAGAAGAGCCAGACCTTCGCCCCGACGAGGCCCACCAGCAGCGAGTCGAGCAGCGGGTTGAAGATCTCGGCGACGACCAGTCCCGCGAGCAGCACCACCGCCAGGAGGGGGAAGCCCGGGAAGACGAAGTTCTGCTTCGACTTGATGCACCAGTAGAAGAACCCGATGTAGGCCGGGATCACGAAGAGGAAGTCCTTCGCGAGCGCGGCCGGAGCGGTGTGGGGGTAGAGGGCGACCCACAGCAGGCCCTGTACAGGCAGGTAGACGAGCGCCAGGACGACCGCGAGCCGCCACGACTGCACGCCGATCAGCGTTGCCACTCCCAGGACCACGACGGCGGCCGCCGGCCGGGCCGCCCCGGCGGCGACGAGCGCACCCAGGATGATTCCGCCGACGACGGCCGCACCAATGCCGACTCGATCCGACCGGCTGATTTCGGCGGACGGCGGAGCCTCGGCGGTTTCAAGTGCCTGGTTCATCCGGACATTGTCCAACTAATCGGCGCCCCGGAGCGCTTCGGCGATCCGCAGCCCATAAGTGTCGCCGGAGAGCTCCTCGGCCCTGCGCCTGGCCTCGGCGCCCATCGTCCGCCGCCGCTCCGGATTGTCATATAGCTCGAGCAGCCGCTCGGCGATGGAATCCGGATCGCGAATCGGCACGACGTAGCCCTGCGAGCCGTCCGCCACGACCTCCGGGCCGGCTGTGTTCTCGGAAACGACCACGGGGAGCCCGCAGGCCATTGCCTCGAGGAGGGTCTGCGGAAGGCCCTCGACGAGGGACGGGAGCAGGAAGACATCGCACGCCTGAAACTGAGACGGCAGGTCACCGAACGGGATCCGGCCGACCTGGCGGACCCCGGGCATCCCCCTCCACGGGCGGCCGGACCCGACTACAGGCCCCACCAGGATGAGCTCGGCACCGGGAATCGCAGCTTTCCGGAAGCCTTCCAGTGCGTAGGAGAGCCCCTTGCGCTGAGTGAGCTGTCCGGCGAAGAGGACACGAAAGGGACGGTCCTCCTCCAGGGGCCCGGGACGAAAGGCATCGATCTCCACCCCGAGCGGAATCACGGTGAGCTTCTCCTCCTCGACGCCGGACTCGATGAAGGTCTGTCGCTGGAAGCTCGTCAGGAGAAGAATGCGATCCGCCTGCGCGATTTCATCCTCAATTCGGCGTCGGGTCCTCTCCGGCAGCTCCGCGAGCTGAAGCGTGTCGGCCAGTTGCGGCTGGAGCCGGGCCTCCTCCGACAGCAGGCGCTCAGCCCAGGCATGGTGCGCGATCGGGTAGTCGAGGAGGGCCTGCACGCCCAAATTCCCGGCGGACCGGAGTGTCGCGAGACCGGAGTTGCTGGCGGCGATCACAGCCAGGTCGCCCGCCTCGAGAAGGCGGGCGACCCGCTTGTCGAAGGCGAGGGAGCGCAGACGTAGCGCCTCGCTCTTGATGCCCCAGGGCAGGGGCGATCGCCGGATGGCCACCTGGAGCAACTCCGGCACGGTGGCCGCGGTAATCGCCTGGCCCGGCGCCACGTCCGGCGGCAGGTCGCGGAGCGAGAGCTCCCGGCCCAATCGGGAGGAGATCGGGCCCGGGAGTCGCTCGACGCGACGAAGCCCAGCGGGAGTCGTCGCCACAGGCGTCACGTATGCGCGCAGCAGGCCCTCCCTCGCAAGCCCCGTCGCCATCCAGCGCATGTGGCGCGGACCGCCCGGGTTGGCGACGATCGCTCCCCCCATCAGACGGACGGGCGCCGTCGCAATTTCGGGCCGAGCAACTCGGCGCCGGTCGTCCCGAGGGCGCGGTTGGTGAGGAGCAGAGCGACCCACGCGGTGACCGAATACGCGACGAGGGACGTGATCGCAGCGCCCATCAGGCCCAGGGTCGGGAGTAGAGCGGCGAGGCCCACCGCGGTCACGACCAGGCCGGTCCCCTCGGAGAGCCCGGCATGCAGTGGTCGATTGACGCCCTTCAGGACCGCCTCCAGCACCCGGCCGGTACCCAGCACGATGCTGGCGACGAGGAGCACCCGAGTCACGCCGGTGGCCTTGACGAAGTCGCTGCCGAAGGCGATGCGAAGGATCTCCGGCGTGAGCAGGAGGACCGGGATGGTGACCGCCACGGTCGCGGCGAAGGTGAGGAAGACGTACCGATGCGCCCTCGCCTTACGCTCCTGCGCCGATTCCGCCTGCGCCACCCTGGGAAGCGCCGCAAACGTGACCGAGTATCCGATCATGTAGGACAGCCCTGTCATGGTCCAGGCGACGACGTAGAGCCCCAGGCTGGCGGGGGCCAGCACGATCGAGATGACCAGCTGATCGACTCGCTCGTTGAGCAGGTTCGAGATCGTGCTGAGCTGGCTTCGCCAGCCGTAGGCCAGCATCTCTCGGGCGAGTGGCCTCTCAGGACGGCTGGGCGGGCCGGTCGAGGGCAGGACGACGATCGCGGCGATCACGACGGTCACCACCTGCGAGGCCAGATAGGCGTACATCGCCGAGGTGACCGTGAGCTCGGAGGCGATCGCGAGGGCCACCAGCCCGGCCGCGTTGCCGACGAACACGGTGGCCCTGACCACGTTGAACGCGACGTACCGATGGGTTCCATTGAGGACCGAGCCGAGGTAGAGGGTCACGAGGCTGGTCGGAACCGAGGCGAGGAAGATCAGGCAGTCCCGTACGACAGAGGCTTCCTGGCGGGCAAGGACGAGCGGGACCAGGACGAGGCCGATCGCGATGAGGATCACCGACTGGACCAGGGCGAGGGCGAGGCTGGCGGAGACGATCGACCGCTGAGGCCCCGTCCGGCGAGCGCTGTGGAAGGTGACCGCATCGACGACGCCCAGGTTCCCGACCGTCCAGAGCAGCGTTGGCCAGAGGATGACGGCGGCGAGCTCGCCCCGCCCCGACGGCCCCAGGGTTCGCGCGAGGATGATCCCCGTCACCACGTTCAGCACCTGGATGAGCCCCGTGGCGACGAGGCTCGACGTTGCCGCGCCGCTAGCCTGAGCTCGGAGGCGATCGGCGAAGCCCGGGGCGGGCGCCGTGGTGGGCGAGCTCACGCGTCCATGCGGGCCATGGTCGCGGCAGGGTAGCCGACGGGTGCCGGCCGCCCCGGGCTCAGCGCAGGGCCAGGCGTCGATATGCGTAGTAGGAAGGCTTCGGTGAGCCGTCCGCACGCAGCAGGCCCATGTGGAAGAACGTGTTGTCGCTCCCAGCGAGGTCCCGCCACGCGACCCAGAAGACGCGCTGGAGCCGCAGTGAGCGTCGCGCCGCGATCAGAGCCTTGTAGCTGCGTGTCAGGTAAGCCGCCTGCTTCGGCACCGTGGTGCGATAGAACGTGGTCCTCGGGTTCGAGCCGCCGGTGCCCCAGCCGAGCTCGGTGATCCAGATCGCGATGCGGCGGCCACCGTGCCGGTTGAGGAACTTGCGCAATGTTCGGCACGTCCGCATCAAATCTTTAGGGGTGACCGAGTACGGGTGCAGCGAGAGGGCCTCGAACATCCTGTTCGTCCCTCCGGCGGCGTAGAACTTGTTCAGGAACTTCAGCGCCTTGATCCCTTCCCCGGGCATCGGGTTGGGGAAAAGCCCGGAGAAGACCACCCGGGCGGCGGGGTCCACCCCGCGGATGGCCTGTCGGCTGGTCCGAAGGAGCCCCAGGTAGTCGCGTGCGCTCGGGGGACCGCCCCAGAACCCGTTGAGATTGGCCTCATTCCAGATCTCCCAGCTCGTCACGGGCCTGTACGGAAGGCTCGCGTGCTCCGCCCAGAAGGTGCCCCCGGGGCCGTACCTACGCGCGAAGTTGGTCAGGAAGCGCTGCCAGGCGGCGACCTGTGCGCTGCTGTAGATCGGGGGGCGGTTCGGGTTGCTCGAGATCCAGTGCGGTGTCGCGGAGAACTGCGCCGCGGGGCTCATTCCCGCCGAGGCGATGTTGCTGATTTCCGAGTCGTAATAGCTCCAGTCGAAGGCCCCGGGCGCCGGCTCGACCGCCTCCCAGTAGACCAGGAGCCGAACGCTCTCGACCCCGGCGGCCGACATCGCCTGCGCATCGCCGGCGTTCGGATCTGTGAGAGGAACGATCCCGAAGAAGTCGGGGGGCACGCTTGTGTGCTTCGCCGGCTTGGCGGTCGCCGGGGCCGCCGCCGCACCCGTCGCCGCGAGCATCAGCCCCATGAGGATGCCGACCAGGACCGTTTTCATTTTGGGCGACCTGAGCCGCGGGTTTACCGCTGGGCTTCAGCCTGATACGCGAAGTAGGAGGGCTTCGGTGAGCCGTTCGCGCGCAGCAGGCCCATGTCGTTGATCCAGAAGGTGTCGGGGTCGGGGTGATCCTGCCAGTCGTGCCAGAAGAGCCGCTGGAGCCGTAGCTGCCCCCGTGCCCTGATCAGCTTGTTGAAGCTCTGCGTCAGGTACTGCGCCTGCTGAGCCTCAGTGGCCTTGAAGGGCGCGGTCGCCCAGTCGTGGCCGCCCGTGGTCCAGCCGAGCTCGGTGATCCAGATCGGCTTCTTGGCGCTGTGATGCGCGTTGAGCAGCTTGCGGAAGAGCCTCACCGTGGGGACGACCTGATTGGGCGTGAACGAGTAAGGGTGCAGCGAGAGTGCGTCGAACGTCTTCTTGGCGCCCTTACCGCGGTAGAACTTGTTGAGGAACTTCAGCGCCTTCATCCCGAACTCGGGCCTGGGGAAGGGGAAGAGCCCGGCGAAGATGACCTTGGCGCTCGGGTCGTTGGCGCGAATGACGGGCGTGCTGACCTGGAGGAGCTTCAGGTAGTTGCGGGGGTTCGGCGGGCCTCCCCAGTTCAACCCGAGGTTCGGCTCGTTCCAGATTTCGTAGCTGCCCACCGGGTGGTACGGCAGGCTTGGATGCGCCGCCCAGAAGCTGCCGTGGGCACCGTATCTCCGCACGAAGTTGGCCAGGAACTGCTGCCAAGCGGCCTTCTGCGCGCTGCTGTAGATCGGAGGACTGTTCGGGTTGTTCGGCGCGATCCAGCCCGGTGAGTTTGCGAATTGGATCGCGGGGGTGAGGCCGGCAGCCGCGACGTTCTGGATCACGGCGTCGGCGAGGGGCCAGTTGTAGACCCCTGGCTGCGGCTCCAGGAGTCCCCAATAGACGAACAGCCGCACGGACTCCACTCCCACTGACGACATCTGCTGCGCCTGGCTGGCGCTCGGTGCGAACAGCGGCACCACCCCGAAGAAGTCAGGCGGGATGGGTCCGGCCTTCACCTTCTTTTGCTTCTTCTTCTTCGCCTGCGTCGCCACCGCCGGCGCCTGCTTCGCCGCCGGAGCAGCAGCCACGCCCGTCACCGCGAGGGCGAGCGCCAGAAGGACGCCAATCACAACCGTGGTCTTGAAGCGTGATCTCATGCTCAGCTCCTCACAACTCAAGGGCGACGGCGAAGTTGCGGTCCCGCCTCATTCGCCTGGCCTCCGGATCGAGGCTCTGTATACCACTTTCGGCTCGGGGTCCGCGACGCTGGCGTCAGCGATCATGACGATTCATGTCGGCGTCGAGCCGAGCGACATCGGTCGCGTCGAGGGGAGGCGACTCGGCCGCGCGCGGGCGCCGCGAGAGCCGGTAGGCGCCGACACCCAGCCCGGCCAACACGAGCCCGATCACGAGGCCCGGGACGATCCAGGCCGTCAGGTCGAACCCGTGGCCGCTCGGGGTGGCGAGGACGTTCGGCCCGTATTGGGCGACGAGTGTGTCCTTGATCTGGTCCTTGGTCCGGCACTGGGCGATCAGGTTGCGGATCAGGGCGCGCTCACCCTCCGCCTGGGGCGAATCGGACTCGGCCAGAAGGGTTCCGCAGATCGTGCACATCACCTCGTCCTCGACGTCGGGGAGGTTGGTCTGCGGAGTGCACGCCGCGGCTGAGTTCGCGAGGACGCTGGTGACGAGCAACGCCGCGAGCCCGGCGAGCAGGGCGTTGCGGAGCCGATCGCTCACGATCGCGCCCGGATCAGCGGCTCGATGGCTTGCTGGAGGTAGCTCTCGTCGACGGGGCCGCGCCTGATCAGGGCGATGTGCCCCTGCGGATCGACCAGGAAGTTCTCCGGGAAGCCGGTCATCCCGTAGGCCTCCTTGCGATCGTCGCCGCCGGACTCGTGGAGCTGGGGATAGGTGAGTCCGTAGCGATGGACGAACGCGGTCGCGTGGTCGGTGGAGTCGTAGAGGTTGATGCCGAGCACCGTGAAGCCGTCCGCCTGATGCGCCTGCTGGAAGCGCTCCAGGGCCGGCGCCTCCGACTTGCAGGGCCCGCACCATGAGGCCCAGAAGTTGACCAGCACCCACTTCCCGCGGTAATCGGCGATCTGCCCGGTCCCCGGTGCGCCGAGCACCGCGAGCTCCTTGTCCGGCGCGGTCTCGCCGACTGACAGCGAGGCCTCGCCCTTGCTCAGCAGGCCGAACCCGAGCAGGCCGATGACGGCCAGCACGCCGATCACGACCGCGAAGGACTTGGAGCTCACCCGGGAAAGGCTAGTGACGGATTGCAGCCGACCTAGAATGTCGCCACAGCGCGGATGTAGCTCACCTGGTAGAGCGCCAGCTTCCCAAGCTGGAGGTAGCGGGTTCAAGTCCCGTCATCCGCTTAGGCATTGATCGATGGGGGTAACCGCCGCCGATGGGATTGATCACCGGCATCACCAGCAGAGTCGCGCGGCGCAGCCGCTGGCTTGCCGAACGCCTCTGGCTGATTGCCGTCGCCGAGGTGGCCTGGACCTCGTGGGGGCACTGGAGACGACTCGAGCCCGAGGAGCGCGATCGCCTGATCGACCTGGCGCGGAAGTCGAAGGGGCGTCCGGGGAAGCACCTGAGTCCGCGGGAGCGGCGGGAGGCCGAGGATCTCCTCGACAAGCTCGGGCACATCGAGCTCGCGGGGAGCATCGCCCGAACGCTCCTGCCCTTCAGGCCGCTGAGCAGCAGCGCGACCTGGGCGCTCGAGCACCGGCACCGGAGACGGCGCAAGGCTCTCGAGGCCAAGTCGGACTAGCGCTCCTGCGGTCCGCCTCGTTCCTCAGACGGAGGCGACGGGCCTGATCTCCGGATGCTCGCGGTACCAGCCGAGGGTGCGGCCGAGGCCCTCGCGCAGCTCCACGTTGGGCTCCCAGCCGATCTCGGCGCGGATCTTGGCCGAGTCGAGGTACTGGCGCTCGATCTCCCCGCTCGGGTTTCCGGCGCCGCGATAGTCGGCCTCGATCTCCCCTGGTCCGAGCTCGCAGATCAGATCGACCACTTCGCGAATGGGATGCGGCTTGCCCCAGCCCGCGTTGAACGCCTCGCCGCAACCGCGGCCGCCGGCGAGCGACTCGGCGATGGCCAAATAGGCCGAGGCAGCGTCCTCGACGTAGAGGAAGTCCCGCTCAGGCGAGCCATCGGAGCGAATCACCGGCCGGCGTCCGTCGAGCACGGCGCTCACCGTCTCGGGGATCAGGCGAGAGAAGTTGCGATCCCCGCCGCCGTAGATGTTGGCCAGTCGGGTGACCGCTACCGGGAGACCGTGGGTATGCCAGTAGCTGCGGGCGATCAGGTCGGTCGCAGCCTTCGAGACGTCATAGGGGTAAATGGGCTGGAGCGCCGAGTTCTCGGTGTAGGGCAGCTCGTCGTGGGGCCCGTAGGCCTTGTCCGAGGAGGCAACCACGGTGATCTCGACGCCCGCCTCCCGACAGCCCTCAAGGAGCAGCCAGGTCCCTTGGATGTTGGTCTCGAAGGTCGGGATGGGGGAGGCGTTCGCGTCCCCGACGATCGGCTGCGCGGCAAGGTGGAAGACCGCCTCGACAGATTTCTCGCGCAAGAGGGAGAGGACGAAATCACCGTCGCGCAGGTCACCGGTGACGTCATCGACGTCGTCCTCGATCCCAAGCAGCGCTAGGCCGCTGGCGGTCTCGCTCGCGCGATCGAGCGACGTGACCTCGGCCCCGGAGAGGAGAAGAGCCCGGGCGAGCCAGGAGCCGGCGAATCCCCGAGCGCCGGTGACCAGCGCCCTCATCTCGCGGGTTCCTCGCTCCAGACCGTCCAGGGCGGCTCGCCGGCCTCCCACAGGTCGTTCAGCAGGATGGCGTCCTTGTAGGTGTCCATGCAGTCCCAGAACCCCTCGTGCCGGAACGCTCTGAGCTGCCCGTCGGCAGCGAGTCTCTCCAGAGGCTCGCGCTCGAGGACGCTGTCCTCGTCCAGGTAGTCGAAGACGCCCGGCTCGAAGCAGAAGAACCCCCCGTTGATCCAGCTCTCGACCTGGGGCTTCTCGTGGAAGGCCCGCACCAGCCCATGATCGTCGACCTCCGCCACTCCGAATTGCAGGGCGGGCCGCACGACCGTCATCGTCGCCAGTCGGCCGGACTCCCGGTGGACGCCGCTCAGGGCGGCGAGGTCGATGTCGGCCACCCCGTCCGCGTAGGTGGCTGAGAATGACCCGTCGCCGATTTCCTCCTCGGCGGACTTGATCCGGCCTCCGGTCGGCGTGTCGAGGCCGGTTTCCACGCAGCTCACCTCGATTCGATCCGGCCAGGGACTCTGCTCGACCCAGTCTCGGATCTGCTCTCCCTTGTAGCCCGTGAGGAGCAGGAACCGCGAGAACCCCTGCTCGCTGTAGATCGAGATCACGTGCCAGAGGATCGGGCGTCCGCCGATCTCGACGAGCGCCTTCGGAATCGACTCGGTCCTCTCGCTCAGGCGGGTGCCCCGCCCGCCGCAGAGGATCACGACTGGGTCAAGCGTCGCCAAGGCGCAGCGATCGTACTGACGTCGAGTCGCTTTGAAGCTGAGCCTCCATCGCGTCGGCTCGCCTGCCGGCTCAGCATTGCGATAATCCACGCTGGCTGTGGATCCCTCCCGGAAGCGCAAGATCCGACTTGTCGTTGCCCTGTCGGCGGCCGTGCTGCTCGCCGCGGGTCTCGTCTACACCTCCTTCAACGCCTCGAGCGAGGCGAAGGAGCCGTCGCAGCTGGTCAATGCGAGTCCGAACCAGACCTATGAGCTGACCGGCGACGTCGTGCCCGGCTCGATTCATCATGGCGCCGGGGACCAGCTCGACTTCCGGATCTCGGACCGGGACGGCAGCCACCCGATCCCGGTCACCTACACCGGGACGGTCCCAGACCCCTTCCGCGACGGCCGCGAGGTGATCGTCACCGGCAAGTACGAGGATGGGACCTTCGTCGGGCAGCGGGACAGCCTGATCACCAAGTGCCCGTCGAAGTTCACGACCACCACACCGGGGCAGTCCAGCTGACGATCCTCGGCTCCGCATTGCTGGCCGCCGCCCTGCTGGGCGCGCTGTACGCGGTGGGGGCCGCGGTCTACGGCGCGCGGACCGGCGACCGGCGCTGGGTCGACTCCTCGCGCCGTGCGGTCTACGCGATGGCGGGCCTCCTCACCACCGCGGTGGTGCTGCTCGAGATCGCCTTCGTCCGAAACGACTTCCACTTCGCGCTGGTCGCCGACCACTCCTCGACCACCACGCCCACCTTCTACAAGCTGACCGCGATGTGGTCGAGCCAGGAGGGCTCGCTGCTGCTCTGGGCCTGGGTGCTCTCGCTTGCCTCGAGCGGCGTCCTCTACATGACGCGCCGCCGCCACCGCGAGATCGTGCCCTGGGCGACGGCGATCCTGGCCGCGCTGGGCTCGTTCTTCATCGGCCTGATGATCTTCAAGGCGCAGCCCTTCGCCCATCTCGACCCGGCCCCGGCTGAGGGCGCGGGCCTCACCCCGCTGCTGCGCAACCCGTACATGGCGGTGCACCCGCCGATGCTCTACTCGGGCTACGTGCTGTGGTCGATCCCGTTCGCGTTCTGCATGGGCGCGCTGATCAGCCGCAAGCTCGACGCCGCGTGGATCCGGACGACGCGCAACTTCGCGCTGGTCGCCTGGACGTTCCTGGGGATCGGGCTGCTGCTCGGCTCGCGCTGGTCCTACGAGGAGCTCGGCTGGGGCGGTTACTGGGGCTGGGACCCGGTGGAGAACGCGGCGCTCATGCCCTGGCTGGTCGGCACCGGCTTCCTGCACTCGGTGATGGTGCAGGAGAAGCGCGGCATGTTGAAGGTCTGGAACGTCAGCCTGATCTCGGCCACCTTCTGCCTCTGCCTGCTCGGAACGTTCCTGGTCCGCTCGGGGGTCCTGCAGTCCATTCACGCTTTCGGCGCCTCGACCGTCGGCGGCCCGCTGCTCGTCCTGATCGCCGTGGCGGCGATCGGCGCTACGGCGCTGATCGTGACCCGGCTCGATCAGCTCAAGCCCGAGCGAAGGATCGACTCGCTGCTCTCGCGCGAGTCGATCTTCCTCGTGAACAACGTGCTCCTGGTGGGACTCGCGCTGGTGATCTTCTGGGGCACCTTCTTCCCGCTGATCTCCGAGTTCTTCACCGGCGAAAAGCACTCGCTGGCAGCCCCCTGGTTCGACCGCTACGTGACGCCGCTCGGGGTCCTGCTCGTGCTTTTCACCGGGATCGGCCCCCTCTTCGCGTGGGGGCGCCTCAGCGGGAGCGCGGCGCGGCGCCTTCTGCTCTGGCCGGGGATCGCGACGGCTGCGACGATCGTCGTGTTACTGGCGGTGAGCGACGCGGGACACCACCTCTGGGCTCTCTTCGTCTTCTCCTTCGCCGCCTTCACATTCGTCGCGCTCGCCGGCGAGTTCTGGCGCGCCGGGTCAACGCGCCACGCGCTCACCGGGGAGCCCTACCCACGCGCCCTCGCCACGGCGGTGGGACGCAACCGTCGCCGCTACGGCGGCTACGTGGTCCACGCCGGGATCGCCCTGACGCTGATCGGGATCGCAGCCTCCTCGAGCTTCCAGACCAACCGCGACCTGCGGCTCCAGGTCGGCCAGTCGGCCAAGGTCGGTGACTACACGGTCCACTACGACAAGCTGACGACCAATCCCGACAACGAGCGGATCGCGTTCGCGGCCCAGCTGGACGTGACGCGTGACGGTAAGCAGGTCGCCACCCTCGATCCGGCGCGGAACTACTACCCGACCCAGGACCCGACCGCGGGGGCCATCGGCCGCTACTTCATGGGCGACTCGACCAGCGAGGTCGGCTTGAAGACCGGGGCCGGGGGAGACCTCTGGACCGCGTTCCAACCGGACCTCTCGTCGCTCAACCCCGCGATCGTGCGCGGCAACCGCCAGCTGGCCGGACTGCCGCCGAACGCCCAGGGGATCGCGATCCTGGCGCTCGCCAACCACTACGTGCAGGACCCGCCCCCGGCGACCTTTCGGGTGATCGTCAACCCGCTGGTGGGCTGGATCTGGATCGGGGCGCTGATCGCTGTCGCCGGAGCGGTGATGGCCGGCTGGCCGGCGCTCGAGTCGCGCCGCCGGATGGAGGCGGCCTATCGGGCCAGGCTCGGCAAGGAGCTGGGGACGGCACAGCCCCCACCAGCATGAAACGGGTTGCTCCTCCGACATACGACGGGTGGCTCCTTCGGAGCCCCCTCGCATGATCGAGCACCCTCGGACTGACTCCGCCTAGCCTCACCACTCCATGCTGGAGTTCCTGCTCGCCGTCGCCATCGTCGTGCTGGTCGCCTGGTTCGTGACCGCCCCGCTGCGAAACCGGCCCAAATCCAGCGAGGATGCGGACCCCGCGGTGGCCGAGCTCGCGGACCTCGAAGCGCGCAAGGAGGCGAAGTACCGGCAGATCCGTGACGCCGAGGCCGACCGGGCGTCGGGCAAGCTCACGGAGGAGGACTTCAGCGCGGCTCGACCGCGAGCTGCGGGGGGAGGCGGTCGACATCCTGAAGAGGATCGACCGCCTACGGCCGCCTGAGCAGAGCTGATCTCTACACTCCCGCGCATGGCAACCGTGCTCAGCGTGGTCGAGGTCATCATGTCGGTGATCCTGATCTTCCTGGTGCTCCTGCACTCCGGCAAAGACGCCGGCCTCTCCGGTGCGTTCGGCATCGGCGGAGGCGGCAGCGCGTTCGGAGGCGGCTCGCTGGTGGAGCGGAACCTGACCCGTTGGACAATCTTCTTCGGCATCCTCTGGGCGCTGAACGCGATCGTCATCCTGAAGATCTAGACGGATGCGGCTGCGCGCCGCCACCCTCGCTGCCCTCGGCATCCTGGCCCTCGCCGGCTGCGGAGGCGGAAACGGAAGCCAAGCCGGCGGGGATGGCCTGCCGCCCGCCGGAGGAGGGGGAACCCTCGGTTATGCGCTGCCCGCCCTGCCTCCCACGCTCGATCCGCTCGCGGCACAGAGCCGCGTCGCCCAGGCCGTCACGCGTCAGGTCTACGAGCCCCTGATCGAGCGGCTCGCGGGCCCCTACGTCCAGCCGGCGGCAGCGCAGGCGGGCCTGGCGCTGAGCGCCCAGCCGTCACGGGACCGCACCACCTGGACCGTCACCCTGCGCACCAATGTCCGGTTCCAGGACGGCATGCCGTTCAACGCCGCCGCAGTCGTCGCGAACTCGCGGCGCTGGCAGAGCAGCGCCGCGGGGCGCAGCCTGCTGCCGCACCTGTTCGCCGTTGATGCGCCCCGACCCGACGAGGTTCGCTTCCTGCTCGACCGGCCGGTGCCCGATCTGGCCAGCCGCCTTTCCTCGCCGAGGCTTGGGATCGTCTCGCCGTCGGCGCTCGACCCGCAGAGCGGGCGATCCGCCCGCTTCCTGCCGGACGCAGGCGGATCCGGCACGGGCGCGTTCCAACTCGGACCCCAGGGCCCGGGCCGCCTCGCCCTCTCCCGCTTCACCGATTGGTGGGGGAGCCCGCTCGGGCTCGGGCCCTCCCTCGACGGCGTCACCTTCGTGCTCGCCCCACAGCCCGCCCAGCGCCTGCGGCTGCTGAAGGAGGGATCCGTCCAGGTCGCCGACCCGCTGGGCCCACACGGCCTCCGCGCCGCTGACGCCGATCCGCTCCTGGACACCGTGGGCGGGCCGCTCACCGGCATCGGGCTCGAGGGCTCAGTCCGCGGAATCGACTCCGCGACCGCCGTCCCCGTCCTCTCCGGCGTCTGGCTCACCCGGCTCACCGGATAGCCGCTCCCGCGCAAGTAGGCTCGGCCCGTGAAGGTCGGTGTCCATCTTCCGCTGATGGAGTTCCGCGGCGAGGGCCAGTCAGTGTCTCGTGTGATGGAGACGGTCGACGCGGCGCGGGAGTGCGGCCTGGACGCGATCTCGGCGAACGACCACCTCGTGTTCTCGACGCCGTGGCTCGACGGCCTCATTGCGCTCGCAGCGGCGATCGAGCGCTCGGGCGAGATGACGCTGGCGACCACGGTCTCGCTGTCCGCGGTGCGCGGGCCCGTGCCGCTGGCGAAGGCGCTCACGGCCCTGGACGTCCTCAGCCAAGGACGGCTGATCGCTGGGGTCGGGCCAGGGTCCTCGAGCCGCGATTACGAAATGGTCGGCCACCCATACGACGAGCGCTGGAGCCGCTTCGATGAGTCCGTGGCGATTCTGCGCACCCTGCTGCGTGGAGAGGAGGCCCCGTCGACGCGGTACTACGCACTCCCCGACGCGGAGCTCGCTCCGCGACCCCACCGGGAGGGCGGGATACCGATCTGGATCGGGAGCTGGGGCTCCGAAGCTGGTCTGCGTCGCGTCGCGCGGCTCGCGGATGGCTGGCTCGCCTCCGCCTACAACACCAGCCCCGAGGCATTCGGGGCGGCGAGAGCGTCGCTCGCAGAGAAGCTGCGCGAGCGGGACCGCGATCCCGACGGCTTCCCGAACGCGCTGGTCACGATGTGGACCTGGGTGAGCGGGGACGCGGCCGAGACCGATCGCATGCTCGACGAGGTCCTGGCTCCGCTGCTCCGCCGGGAGCCCGACGAGCTCCGCGACCGACTCTGCATCGGCTCGGCCGAGCATTGTGCCCAGGTGCTCTCCGACTATGCGGGAGCGGGATGCGAGTGGGTGCAGCTCTGGCCGCTGGGCGACGAGCGCCAGCAGATCGAGTTATTGGCCGAGCGCGTAATCCCGCAGATCGCGGTCTAGACGCGGCAGTCGCCCTTCGCCAGACCGGCGGCCCAGAGGATGCCGCCCAGCAGGTGGTGGCGGAAGGCGGGCTCGGAGTAGGACTCGCTGGTGTGGCCGCCGGCTGTGTACCAGGCGCGCCCGCCCTCGAAGTGATGGCACCAGGCGATCGGGTGGTCGGCGCCCATGGTGCCCCCCGAGTAGGTCGATTCGTCGAGCGTTGCCAGGACGTGAACGGCGCCTCGGGGATTCGAGCGGAAGTCGTACCACTCGTCGGTCCGCCGCCAGTGGGCGGGAACCCGCCTGGTGGACGGGTGCGAGCGATCGACTACGTCGACGGTGGCCGGCTGGATCGCGGGGTGCGACTTGAAGTAGGCGCCGAGCAGCCGGCCGTAGAAGGGCCACTCGTACTCGGTGTCGGCGGCAGAGTGGATCCCGACCCACCCGCTGCCCTGTCGTATGTAGGAGCGGAAGGCGCGCTGCTGCCGCGGCGACAGCACGTCGCCGCTGGTGCTCAGGAAAACCACGGCGTCGAAGCGGCCAAGGCGCTTCCGCGCGAAGACCCTGGCGTCCTCGGTGGCGCTTACCGAGAAGCCGTTTGCCCGGCCGAGGCTCCTGATCGCGGCGATCGCAGCGGGGATCGAGTCGTGCCGAAATCCCGCAGTCTTGGAGAAGACGAGCACCTGCGCGCGGGGCTTAGGCTTGGCGTCGGGGTCGCTCGAGCATGCAACCAGGCCGGCCGCGGCGAGCCCGAGGGTCGCGACCGCGACTGCGCTGGCGGCTCTGGCCGAGATCCGCATGGCTCGATTGTGGCGGGCGTGGCAGCGCGGCGGGAGAGGAGACCGGACCAATGATCGAGGGATTCGAATACATGGACATCCAGATCGGGGAGACCGGCTACCGACCGGGCATGGCCGGCGCCGGGCCGCCTGTGCTCCTCCTCCACGGGTTCCCGCAGACGCACTACTGCTGGCATCTCGTAGGCCCGGCGCTCACAGAGGAGAACACCGTTGTCGTCTGCGACCTGAAGGGCTACGGGGAGAGTCGCTCGGCGCCCGGCGGCGAGCTGGGGGAGGGCTACACCAACCGGGAGCGGGCGGCCGAGCTGGTCGAGCTGATGAGCCGGCTCGGGCATCGGCGCTTCTCGGTCGTCGGACACGATCGCGGCGGCCGGGTCGCCTACCGGATGGCGCTGGATCACCCGGATGCGGTCGAGCGGCTCGCCGTCCTCAACATCGTCCCGACCGTGGATCAATTCGAGCGTATGGCGCAGGGCGCGGCGCTCGAGTACTGGCCCTGGTTCTTCCTCGCCCAGCCGCCGCCCTTCGCCGAGCGGGTGATCGCGGCGAGCTCCGAGTACGTCGTGCGCGACATCCTGGGCTCCTGGACCGCGAGGCCCGATGCCATCTCCTCCGAGGCGGCCGACCGCTACGTCGAGGCCTTCACCTCGGAGACGATCGCCGCGGTCTGCGCCGACTACCGCGCCTCCTTCCACACCGACCGCGAGATGGACGGCGAGGACCGCGATGCCGGACGCCGAATCGCTTGCCCGGTGCTCGTCCACTGGGGCGCCGAGGAGGGCGCGATGTCCGACTCGCTCGAGGTCTGGCGGCGCTGGGCCGAGCAGGTGGAGGGCGTTCCCTTGCCCTCGGGCCACTTCATCCCGGAGGAGGCCCCGGAGGAGCTCGTCGGATCGTTGACCGGATTCTTGAAGGGCTGAGCGACCACGGAAGGCCGCATACGATCGTCGCCAACAACCACCAGGAGGTTCGAACGTGTTGCTGGTCATCGGTCGGGTGAGATGCGATCCGGAGAAGCGCGATCAGCTGACCGCGCTGCTGCGGCGGATGCAGGACGACTCGCGCCGCGAGGAGGGCTGCCTGCGCTACGGCTTCTTCGCGGCGATCGAGGACGAGAACAGCTTCATCGCCGTCGAGGAGTGGCAGGACCGCGAGGCGCTGGACCGCCACTTCGCCGAGCCTCACCTGCATGAGTTCGGTGCGGGGCTGCTGGAGCTCGTTTCCGGTCGCCCCGAGGTCGCAATCCACGAGATCTCCGGCACCAGCCCGTTCCCGGGCCAGGCGGCCTAGGGGGCCGACCTGAGCGGCCGGCCCCCAGGCCATCACTTAAAACCGGACGACTACTTCTTGGACTTCTTCTGCTTGCACTTCTGGACCGACGTCGAGCTTCTGCTCGAGCCGTCCGAGTAGGACTCGGTCCCTGTGTGGGACCACTTCTTCTTCTTGCAGCGCGCCATGACGTAGTAGGTCGGCTTGCCCTTCTTCTTGCCGGACTTGACCTTGCCGATCGAGACTTCGAAATGCGTGAGCGACGTCCCTGTGGGCGGAATCGGGGTGGTCAGGATGTTGGTCTTGGGGTCCAGGTTGCCGATCCCGGTCGTGCTGAACGAATAGGTGCCGTTCGCGAGGAACAGGTCGGTGTGGAAACCGATCGGCGGCTCGCCGCCGCCGCTGGGCACACCGTTGTACGCGGTCACCTTCCCGGTGAGGACACCGTTGTTGACCACGACGCTGCCCGTGCCGAGCTTGCTGCTGCCGCACATGCTCATCGCCGTGGTATCCGGCACGGTGCTGATCGAGTTCAGGTTGCACTGCGGCAGCGTGCCTGCCGTGAACTTGATGTCCTTGCTGAATTGAACGACGGTCGTGGTCGGCGTGGGTGCGAACCCGCCGGTATAGGTCGTGTCGAGCGTGCTGCTGATCGCCGCGGGGCCGAACGTCTTGGCCGATTGCTTCTGCGGCGAGACGGTGGCCCCGTAGGTGAAGCCGGTGACGGCCGCCGCGGCGGTGCCGCTCACCAGCAGGGAGCCGATCACCCCGAGAGCGGCAGCGATGGCTGCGCGCTTCCCGAGCTTCCGGCTCCGCGATTGCATCCTCATTGAATCCCTCCTCTGTCTTTGAACTGCGTCCGAGAGCCTAAATCCGAGGCAGATTTACTGCAACCGTCTGCAGGACAACACCGCACCGCACCCTGAGTCGCGCGACCCCGCCATTCAGGATGCCCACCCGTCGCTCCAGCCAGCCATCGGAGAGGGCCGGCACTCAATGCGGCTGAGAGGAGTCGAACCTCCACGGCCCGTTAGGGCCACAAGGCCCTCAACCTTGGCAAGGGGGATTAGCCGAGTTGGTTTTGTGCCTGTTTGCGGGGGTTCTGTGTTTCTGAGTTCCCCGCACTTTCGCTCAAATTGGTACCACGATTGGTACCACGGGCGAAAGCGCGCTCGGCCATCTCGGTCTCGTGAGCGGCCGGCGCGTAGTCGGCGTAGATCAGGGTGGTCTTGAAGTCGCGGTGGCCCATCCATTCCTGCAGCGTCCGCAGCGGGACACCGGCAGCTGCCATCTGGGTGCCGAATGTATGGCGGAGGTCGTTGAAGCGCACCTCGCGCACCCCAGCGGCGCTCAGGGCCTTCTTGTAGCGTCTGACGAGCGCGGAGTGGTCGAGGACCTCTCCGGTGTGTGGATGCGGGAAGACGAGCTCATCGTCGGCCTGGAACGCCGAGCGCTGGAAGTGTCGCTCCAGCTCTCCCGCCACCCGATCGACCATCGGGACTGAGCGGGATCCGCGGCGAGACTTCGGCGTTCCCCAGTGGCCCCGGACGTAGTTCTGTCGGACCCTGAGGCGCGCCGCCGGCCAGTCGACGTCGCGCCACCGAAGGGCAAGCAGCTCGCCCTGGCGGAGGCCGGTCATCGCCGCCGTCATGTACAGAGCGCGATCCGTTGGGCCCAGGACCTCGTCATCCGAGACCGCCGCGAGCAGGGCCTCCACTTCATCGATCGTGAGGAACCGAATGTCCTGGTGCTCCTCGACCTCGGGGCGGTCCACCTGCTTGACCGGGTTGCGATCACACCATCCCTTCCGTCGACCGAACTCGAAGACCTGGAAGAGGAGCGTCAGCGCGTTTGATGTCAGCTTGGCGCCGGCCCCGCCCTGCCTCATCGAAGCGACCAGGCGCTCGACGTGGACCGGCTCGACCCGATCCAGAGTCAGCTCGCCGAGACCGGGGGAGAGGTGGGCTCGGAGGAGAGACCTATAAGTGTTCAGCGTTGAGGGCTTGCGGCCAAGGGTGCTGAGGTGTGCGACCAGTTGCTCACCGGCCTCCTCCACCGTTCGGCGCTCGCCTGCCGAGACCGCAGGGACGGTGGACTCGATCTTCCGGCGGAGCTCTCGCTCGGCCTGGGCACGGGTTAGACCCTCACGTGTCCCGGTCTGGCGGACCGATCCGATGCGCCGCTTGACCTGTCTTCCTCCAACCCGCCACTTGCCGTACCAAGTCGCCCGGCCGCGGGCATCCCGTCGGACATAGAGCGCACCCGTTCCGTACGACCGCCTCGCCATGTCGCCATCCTCCGACACCGCTTCGCGCATCTCCAGCGCAAGCTGTCGAACATCCCGCACGTTCCGCGCGCGAGTTCCCAATCGAGTCACCCCTGCCGAACCTCACCCCCACCCGACCTGGCCGCGACTGTAGCGGCGGCGGCGCGGCCGTCAAGGGGCTTCGCCCCGACCCCCTTCGGGGGTTGACGGTCCGCGCCTAGGCCGCCGCTAGGCTGGCTCGCAGGTCGGGCTGGTCTGGATCTGTGGTCTTGATCGACTGCCGTCATCTACCGCCAATGACGGCCTCCGGCGCCAGCTGTCCCACTCGAGCTCGCCCCACGACGGGCTGGCACAAGCCTTCTCTGGGCGCTCAGACATCTCAACTGAGGTCAAACGAGCCCAAACCGTCCATCCCCCCATCCCTAAGCACGTCTCGCTCCAATCACTCTGTGTTTCCTGGCCTCAATCTCAGCTTCAACCGATCCGGGTCCGCGCCGCCCCTTTTCAATTGTTGTTTGGTCAAGCGCCTCGACTCCCATAACTCGTGGAGGAATGGGAGTCGAGGCGCGCCGACCCCCGAATTCCGCATGTCTATGGGGCGGCGCGGGCCCGAAAGTGTCCGCGCCGCGGACACTTCGCGGACACCTTGCGGACACTTCGCGGACACTTCCGAAAAGCGCCGCTTTGCATGGAAAGGAGCGCTTTCGAACTGGCGCTTCTCGCGCATTGGCGAGTGACTCCGCGGCGCGCGTCAACTCGCCGGTAGAGCTAGCCCTTCGATAGAAACCAGTGTGTGTTCGCGAATCTCGGTCTCGCCGCGCTCATATTGATATTCGCGGCCGCAGCCGCCCTCGTCTGGGTCGCCGGTATCCAGCTTTCGAATTCCACGGATTCACTCGACTTCAGGCTCGGTCTCGGCGAGGCACTCGGGGGAGTGGTCCTGCTTGCGGTCGCCACCAATCTGCCTGAGATCGCGATCACCTCCTCGGCGGCGCTCTCGCACAACCTCGGGATCGCGATCGGCAACATTCTTGGTGGGATCGCGATCCAGACGGTCGTCCTCGTAGCCCTTGACGTGGCGATGGGCCCCGAGTCGGCGCTCACCACGCGGGCCGCCTCGCTCGTGCTGGTGCTCGAGAGCATGCTTGTCGTCACCGTGCTTGCGATCTCGGTAATGGGCGCGCAGCTGCCAGGGTCGCAGGGACGATGGGAGCCGGCGGCCATCCTGATTGCGCTGACCTGGCTGGTCGGCGTCTGGCTGATCAGCCGAGCCCGCCACGGTCTGCCGTGGCATGACGCATCGGGTAACGCACCCGGCGCCCAGGAGAAGCCACGGGGCCACTCCAAGTCGACGATGGCCGAGAAGATGAGCTTGGCGCGCGCCGCCGTTGTCTTCGCCGTGGCTGGAGCGGCGACCCTTGGCGCCGGTGTTGTGCTGGAGAGGAGCGGCGAGCGCATCGCGACCCATGTCGGCCTGTCCGGCGTTGTCTTCGGCGCGACACTCCTGGCCGGGGCGACTTCGCTGCCGGAGCTCTCGACCGGGATCAGGTCGGTGAGGCTCGGCGACTACCAGCTTGCGGTCTCCGACATCTTCGGTGGCAATGCGTTCCTGCCGGTGCTGTTCCTGCTGGCGAGCCTACTCTCGGGCTCGGCCGTCCTACCGCAGGCGCAGCCAACCGACATCTACCTGACGGGACTGGCGATCGTTCTTACCGTGGTCTATGCGTGGGGCCTGATCATGCGCCCAGACCGGCAGGTATCGCGCATGGGCATCGCTTCGCTGGTCGTGCTGATCCTCTACCTGGCAGGAATCGGCGGCCTCTTTGAGGTGGAAAGCCATTGACTCCGCATCAAGCGGCGTTGCGGTGGGGCGGCGGTCGCGTTACCCGCGTTCGTGGAGCCGCCTCCGGACCTCACTGCCGCAACCGGATAAGAGCGCCATCCCGCTCGCGAGCATCACGGAAAAGGCAAAGCACCAAGCGCGCGTCCGGCACTCACCCACCGAGCGACCCACAGCTCAAGCTAGCCGGTAGACCGCCGGGCTGTCGGAGTAGCGCTTTGGACGAGAAGCGGCAGTTTGACTTGACCCCGGTAACTCACCCCGGTTTCACGAAGGCGCGGGTGCTGCTTTGCATGGAAAGCAGCGGCTCTCGCGAGATGCTGCGCGGGCTGTGCCGTGCCCTCAGCGCGGACATCGACCGCTCAGCGACGCCCTGGCGCGGTCGCCTTAGGATTTTTGGGAAGGTTTCAGACTTGATGGACGGCAGCCAGTTCCCGAGCCACCCGCATCAGCAGGTCGTTCGCCGTGGGAGGGTCGCTTGGCTGACGCAGCCGCCCCAGGGGGTGGCGCGCGTCACCGTCGAGAGCGGCGCCTTTGGAGCCATCGACGTGTCGGTCCCGGAGGGCGATCCCATTCCCCATGAGGCCTCGCCGGGTGAGTTCTTGGCCATAACGCATGGAATCTGCATGGCCTTGGTGCTCTCTCAAGGGCTAGCTGAGGGTGGCTCGTCGGCGAATGAGCTGATCGTCGAGGTGGAATGCACTTTCGCTGGGCCGGGACCCGAACGCGAGCTGATCGCAGTCGATCTGGAGGTGCGCGGGCGCGTCCCGGGGCTCGACGAGGCACGCTTCCGCGAAGCAGCCGGTAATGCGCGCCCCCGCTATCTGCGTTTCATCGGCGCGCGGGATGACGTGCCAGGTGAGCTCGAGGCCGTCTTGGAAAAGTTCGCGGAGTGATCCGCGAGGGACGTGCGGCGCCTAACCACCAGGCGGGCTCGGTGATCGCGCTGGACTGCGCAACACGGCGATGGTGGCCGTGCTGGAGGACCTAGGGGGCCGCTCAGTCCCTGGCGGGCTGGATCCTCGCCCCCGTCAGGGGCGAAGCACGACCGCTCCCCCGGCGCCGCCCCCGGTTGCCGCCGCGAGAGCCGCGGCGGCCTCCTCGAGCGGGAACGTCGCCCCGACCGAGACCTCGAGCTTCCCGGCCTCGAGCAGCTCGGCGAGCTCGCCGAGCCCGTGGCCGTCGGGCTGCACGATCACCGACGAGATCTCGATGCCCCGCTGCTCGTCCGGTGGGTCCTGGGTGATCGTCGCAAGGTGACCGCCGTCGCGCACGGTGCCGATTGCGACGGCTGAGCCGTTAGGCGCGGCGTTCGCGACGGCGGTCACGCCCAAGCCGCCGCCAATGGCGCGCGCCTGCTCCGGCCAGTCGGGGTCGTGATAGTCGAGCACGTGGGCCGCTCCCAGCCGGCGCAGGCGCTCATGGCTGGCCGGTCCTCCGGTCGCGATCACCTCGGCGCTGCGCGCCGCGGCCAGCCCAACGAGCAGCGTGCCGGTCACCCCGCTCCCACCATTGACGAGGACCAGGTCGTCAGGCCCTACCGCCAGGGCTCCGTCGATCACCTGCGTGGCGGTCAGGGCCGGAACGGGGAACGCTGCGGCGACCTCCCACGAGAGGGCGGCAGGTTTTCGCGCGAGCACCGTCGCCGAGGCGATCAGCACGGGCGCCCAGGTTCCCTGATCCCGCAGCGGGAGGGGATGGCTAAGCACCTCATCGCCCGGATCCCAGTCCTCGACGGAATCCCCGATCGCCGTGATGATCCCGGCGGCCTCGACGCCGAGCGCCATCGGAGGGGCGCGGCCGACCTCCCACTCGCCCGTCCGGACGAACTCCTCCCAGTTGCCGACGCCCGCGGCCCGGATTTCGATCAGGACCTCGTCGTCCGCGAGGGGGCGCGGATCTGGCAGGTCGATCCGCCTGACAGCGCCACCGAACTCGCTGATACCGGCGGCCCGCATCAAAGAGGCGCTGCCTGAGCGTGGGCGGGCTCGGCGATGAAGGGTCGGATCAGATCCGCTACCGCGTCGGCGAAGAAGGTGAGCACAGTGTGGGCATACCCCCGATGCCGTGCGTTCGAGCTATGTCGGGTCGTTCGAGCTGATCGGGCTCGGCGGAGCCATCGGAGGGTCCGGGAAATCGTAGAAGCGCCCGGGGCTCGTCCCTTCTTGCCCAAAGCCGAAACCGGCGCCCACGAAGGCGGCCTCGATGTCACTGACGTTGTCAAAGGGGAACTCCTCGAATCCGAGATTGTTGGGCGGGCTCTCGCCCGCCAGCGTTTGCCCAAGCACGCGGTGCTCCGACTCACACCCGGCGACCTCGGCCGAGTAGCGCGCCAACTCCGAGCGCCCCGCCTCCGCAAACGTGGTGACGGCGACCAGATACGTATTGATGAAGAGCGTCTCGCCAGCCGAGACCCCCTTGCCGACCGCCGTCAGGTCGAGCGCATCACCTTCGCCGCCGAAGAAGCCGTCCGGAACCCAGAAGTTGGTCGTGCTCGGGTCGAAGTGTTGGCTAATGAAGTTCCAATGGTCCAGCTCGGCGGCGTAGACGGCGTCGAAGGTGTCCGACACTTCGCTCGGCACTTCGGAATCTAGGCTCGTACGCCGCAGCAGCTCGGTCAGGATCGTGAGCGATAGCGCCTCGGTCGTGGACGTGAACACGCCTACGTCTTCAGTCGAGTCCTGCCGTTTCTCGGCACTCACCAACCGAAAACCCTACCCGGTTTCGACCTTCCTTCAAACCTCCAGGTCGAGGGAAATGCCCCGAAGAAATGCTCGGCACCATGAACTCTCCCGACGTCATGGAGTACCCCGACGAGGGCAAGGTCGGCGTTATTCAGCCGTGCACCCGGCTCCGAGGGCGACGAGGACGAGCTCGCCGCCTGGTTTTCGGTTGGACGATCAGGTCGGGTACTGGGACTAGGGGCGTATCGGGAACGGCTCGCAGGGCACTCGGTAATACCTCCTTCGCGCGATAAGCAGGAGACCCAGCTCAGGCTGAGATACTCCGCCGGTGACCGAAACCGAGCAGTCCGCCACCCGCCTCGTAGCTGTCGACGATCTTGGGGCCTCACAGGTCTCCGTCGTCGAGAACACCCCGCACGGCACCCTGGCCGTTGGCATCAGCGCGGGCAACCCGTTCGCTGTGTCCAACCGCTGCCGCCACCTGCTCGCCTCGCTGGGCGAGGGGCACGTGACGGACGACGGATGCCTGGAATGCCCATGGCACGCCTCGCGCTATGACGTTGGCAGCGGCAAGATGACGCGGGGTCCCCAGGGCGCGTTTAAGCCGCTAGCGGGCATCGTCAAAGCGACGACCGGCCGCCTACCGCTTAAGATGTTTCCGGTCGAGGTGCGCGACGGCGCAATCTGGCTGGTCGGCTGACCGACGGACCCACCTCGTGGTGAACACCTCCCCGGCCACAGTCGCCGTCGCGTTCGTCCGCGTCAGTCTGATACTCGCTCCCGCTTTGCGCGAGAAGCGAGCGCCAAGTCGAAAAGCGCTCCTTTCCATGCAAAGCAGCGGTGCTGCTTCTCGTCCAAAGCGGGCATGGGTGTAACCATCGTGCGACCATTCGTGGGCGTGGACCGGGAACTTGAGAAGCAGATCGAGCGCTTCGAGGACGCGGCTCGCCAATTCCCCCGCGGTGATCCCGAAGGCGTGAAAGCGCTCTACTCGCGTGCCGCCGATGCCACCCTTGCGAATCCCTTCGGACCTGCCGTCAAGGGCTGGGACGAAGTGTCGGATGCTCTCGACTTCGCCTCGTCGCGATTCTCCGACGGAGACGTCGGAGACTTCCGCACCATTGCCGTGTACGAGAGCGCCGATCTGGTGACCGTGCTCAGCACCGAGGGGTGGAAGGCGAGAGTTGGAGACATGCCTGATGTCTCGAGCTTCGAGCTGCGCGTCACGACAACCTTTCGCCGCGAAGCCGGCGAATGGAAGGTCGTCCATCGGCACGCGGATCCGATCTCTGCCATCGATCCACAGGGGCCTCTTCGCTAAACCTGAACGTCACGGCGCCCTCGACAAGGGAGCCGAATAAGCCGCTTCTCGTCCAAAGCGGCTACTCCGACAGCCCGGCGGCTTCGAGGGCCTCGGCGTGGCTGCGGAAAGACCGGATATTGACGACTCTGCCGCCACGATAAGTGACCAGCTGCGCGTTCTCACTAGTGAAGTTCAACCGGGTTGCCTGTCCCGTGCCCTCCATTTCCCCCAGGGCGAGCACGGATTCCCCGAGGTCACGAATATCGTCAAATCGAGTCCTGATTTGCATGGCGCCCTTGAGGCTCTCCCAAGCCTTCCGGGCTCCGGCATGCCCGCGATATACCTCAAGAAGTGTGAACCATTCGACCTCGGGATCGAACTGGTCGATCCAGGCGTCGAAGTCGTCACGGTTCCAGGCTTCCACGGAGCGCTTGAAGCTTTCGACATTCTCTTGCGACATCGCCTACTCCGACAGCCCGGCGGCTGCGAGGGCTTCGTCGTGATCCCAGAAGTACTCGGCCTCGCGGACCTTGCCGTTACGAACGGTGAAGATGGTCGTCAGTTCCATATTCGACTCGGGTCCTTGCCCCTGGGCGTGCCAGATCCACCTGAAGACAACCCGATCGGCGGCGTGACTGAAGCCGCCGGTCAGCTCTACCGTGTCGGCGTCGAAGGCTTCGCGGACTCGCTCGTAGAAGCCCATGGCCGCCTCGCGACCCATGTAGGGGCCTGGCTCCGGCCAGTCGCTCACGGGCCTCAGGATCACATCGGGGTCGAGCAGCTCGCGAACCGCATCCATGTCGCCCACGTTCCAGGCGTCAACGAAGGCTTGCACTACCGCCACGTTCTGCTCCGACATCGCCCGCCCAGTATCTCGCCAGCGACCGCTGCTTTCCATGCAAAGCGCCGCTCTCGTCCTAAGCACTACTCCGACAGACCGGCGGCTTCGAGGGCCTGCTGGCGGTCGTCGAACACCTGCATCTGGATGACCTTGCCGTCGGCGAGCGTCCAGACCGCCAGGTGGGTCGTCTCCACCGGCACACCGCTGGCGCGTCCAACCTCGCGCTCGCGGATGACTGCGAGCACTTGGTCGCCCGCGTCTATCAACTCCTCGACTTCGAAATCGACCTCGCCCCAGGCGGAAAGCGCCTCGCGCCAGAACTGGCGCACACCTTCATGTCCCTGATAGGACCGGCTTCGTCAACAAGAGTGCCCGGCGCGCGTTCGAGAGGTCCCAGACGATGTCCTCGGCGTAGACCTCGTAGGGGGGTCACGTCGTCACGCCGGGTGACCTCGTCGTAGATCCTGCGTACGATCGCGACGTTCTCCTCTGACATTTGCCTACTCCCGCAGCCCGGCGGCTTCGAGGGCGTCGGCGTAGTCCCAGAAGTACTCCACGCCGAAGATGCGCCCGTTGCGGACGGTGAAGATGAGCGTCCACTCCATGTCGCTCTGAGGACCGCGCCCGGTTCCGTGCCAGTTCAATCGCACAATGACCCGGTCGCCCGCGGCGCGAGGCTCGCCCACGATCTCCCCCCAATCGTTGTCGAAGGCAGCCCGCGCCTGGCTGAGCTGCTGCATAACCGCGTCGCGCCCGACAAACGGCCCGGGCTCCGGCCAGTCAGGCGCTACCTCCATGACCGCGTCGGGGTCATACAGCTCTCGCACGCCCTCCATGTCCCCGGCGTTCCAGACTTGGACGTGGTTGCGCACGACCTCGACGTTCTCCCCCGACATCGCCTACTCCGAAAGGCCGGCGGCTTCGAGGGCATCTTCCACCGTGTCGTACTGATCAACCCGCGTGATTAGGCCGTCCCGAAACTCATAGGAGATGGTCAGTTCCATGTCCGCGTGGATGCCACTTCCGCCCCCGACGCCCCGCGCCCGGGACGGAACGATGACGCGGTCACCCACGTCGATGAAGTCCAGCGAGTCAAGGTGGTACTCGCTGAACGGCCCGAACCACTCGTCGAGGTACTGGACCAAACCATCCCAGCCACTGTAGGAGCGGCTTGGGCCGATGCCGATGGCCGACTCCATCGTGGTCAACTTGACCTCTGGCGAGTACCTGCGTTCGATGATCTCGCGCATAGCCTTGCCGCCCCAGTCGATGTCGGCGATGTCCATGCCATTGAACGGCTCGAGCATGGCCCGCACGATCTCGACGTTCTCCTCCGACATTGCCTACTCCGACAGCCCGGCGGCTTCGAGACCCTCGGCATGACTAGGGAAATCGCGGAGTGTGATCAGCTTGCCGCGACGATACGTGGCGAGCTGCGCGAGTTCACCAGTGAAGCTCAACCCGGTGGTCTGCCCCACGGTCATGACTTCCCCCAGGGTGAGCACGGTTTCCCCGAGGTCACGGGAATCGTCAATTCGCACTCTGGGATGTTGACTGCCCTTGAGGCTCTCCCAAGCCTGCCGGACTCCGGCATGCCCGCGATACACCTCCACGAGTGTGGACCATTCGACCTTAGGATCGAACTGGTCGATCCACGCGTCAAAGTCGTCACAGTTCCAGGCCTCCACGACGCGCTTGAAGCTTTCGACGTTCTCCTCCGACATCGCCTGCCCAGTATCTCGCCCGGGACCACTGCTTTCCATGCAAAGCGGCGCTTTTGCAGTTGCGGAAGAAATTGGTACCTCATTGGTACCACGAGCCAGCCGGCCCACCAATTCCCTCAAGTTCTCGAAACGCAAAGAACCCGCCGTTTCCAGCGGGGTCTCCATGCGGCTGAGAGGAGTCGAACCTCCACGGCCCGTTAGGGCCACAAGGCCCTCAACCTTGCGCGTCTACCAGTTCCGCCACAGCCGCGAGGGGCGCCGATGATAGTGGCCGCGCAGGGAACGTCGATGCGAGCGTCGGCGAGAACGTTCGGGTCAGAACGCTGCTTGCAACCGTCCGGGGGCCGCGCTACTCTCCGAACATGTGTTCGCCCAAGACAAGCAGCGCGGCCGGTGATGCGCTGGTGACCCAGGAGGGTTAAGTGGACCTCGTCAAGGACCTCACGAAGCGCCAGCGGGAGATCTTCGACTACATCGGCACCTACCTCAGCAAGCACGGCTATCCGCCGACGGTGAGGGAGATCGGCAAGGCGGTAGGCCTGCACTCCTCCTCGACGGTGCATGCGCACCTCTCGAAGCTCGAGAGCCTCGGGGTCCTCAGGCGCGATCCGTCGAAGCCGCGCGCACTCGAGGTGATGGTGCAGCGGGCGAAGAAGGCTGTTCGGCCGTCTGGGCTGCCCCTGGTGGGCTCGGTTGCCGCCGGCTCGCCGATCCTCGCCGAGGAGAACATCGAGGACTACCTCGAGGTGCCCGACGTGGTCGGCGGGGAGGACGGCGACTACATCCTCCGAGTGCGTGGCGAGAGCATGAAGGACGCCGGCATCCTGGAGGGGGACTTCGTCGTGGTGCGCCCCACGGAGCGCGCCCGCGACGGCGAGATCGTGGTCGCCCTGGTCGGAGACGACGAGGCGACCGTCAAGCGCTTCTTCCGTGAGAAGGATCGGGTCCGGCTCCAACCGGAGAACAAGAGCATGAAGCCGATTCGCACCCGCGACGTGCGCCTGCTCGGCCGCGTGGTGGGCGTTTTCCGGAGGGTCCCGTGACCACTCTCGCGGTCGAAGAAGAGACGCGCCTGTTCGAGCCGTCCGAGGTGACGCTTGAAGATCAGATCCTCGGCGCCTGGGAGGCCCTGACGGCTCGAGGTCGGGCGCAGTGCCCGGTGTGTCATGGAGAGCTGGAGACCTCAGGTTGCGAGACCTGTGGGTCCCAGCTCGCCTGACGCCCGCGTAGCGGCCGCTGCAAATTGGGCGAAACGGCTCCGCCGAGCCGCGCTGCCGGGGTACCCTGGTGGGGCGAGCTAGGCAGTCGCGGAGACAACCGAGAGGAGTCTTCGAGGAAAGTCCGGACACCAGAGGGCGAGGGCGGTGGGTAACGCCCACCCGGGGAAACCCGCGGGAAAGTGCCGCAGAGAACAGACCGCCGATGGCGCGGCCACACGTGAGTCGCGCACAGGCAAGGGTGAAACGGTGCGGTAAGAGCGCACCGGCGCCGCGGTGACGTTGGCGCGCATGGCAAACCCCGCCCGGTGCAAGGCCAAGCAGGACCGTCGACCCAGCCCGGCGAGGTCCAGGTGGGCCGCAAAGATGGATGGCTGCCCCCGACAGAATCCGGCTTACAGGCTCGCTACGGAGGAGGCCCCGCAAGGGGCCTCTTCTATTTGCCTCGAGGCCGGCGGAAGACGGTCGTCTCGCAGGCTTCGGGCCAGCCGTCCTTGATGCCGCTGAATCGCCGCTCTCGCCACCCGGCAAGCAGGTCGTACGCCGGTGCGTAGCCGGGCCGATCCGAGTCGTCGAGCAGAAGCCACCCGCCGGGCCGAACCGTCTTCATCGCCGGTTTGAGCACAGCGATACGCGTGGCCGCCGGGGATTCCAGGAAGTCCACGACGACGAGGTGGAAGGAGGCATCCGGCAGGGCGCCAACCTCGTCGGGCAGCGCCTCAACGGGCCCAACACGCAGCTCGACGTTTCCCAGTCCCAGCATCTCCAGCCGGGCCCTCGTCTGATCGGCCCAGAACTCGTTGTCCTCGAAGGAGATCACCCTGCCGGCTCGTCGCGCGAACCACGGTGTGGAGCGGCCCGCCCCCAGCTCCAGGACCGACCAGTCCGATCGGATCTGGCGCCGCAGGAAGCCGATCGCGGTGGGCACGATCCAGGGCCGCTCGGACGTCCGGTTGTATCTCGCCCGGTACCAAGCGGCCGGGTAGTGGAGCCAGCCGGAGAGGCCCATCGGGCCTCGCGCCGTGTGAAAGCGACCGGCCCTGGTGCCAGGGTCGTGCGGTCCCCGATCGGGCGGCGGCTCCTCCGACCTATCACGGGTCGCGCTGACGGGCGCCCTCGCATCATCGGGGCCGCCTAGGGGGTTTCGGAGGCCACTTGCCGGCCTCGACCTTCTTCTTGAAGGCGCGCTGGCGCCGGAGGGCGTCGCGCATCAGGAGCGGCGTCAACCGGAGGGACAGCTGCGGATGGCGGTCGAAGAAACGGGCGAATCGCCCGCGCCAGCGGGGGATCGTGAGGACGGGCTTCGGCCGATCCAACAGACCCTCGACGTGCTCGGCGACCTGTTCGGGCATCAGCATCACCCCGGAGAAGGAGAGGGCGTCGTTGGGGTCGTCGAGCTTGTCGGTGATCATCGGCGTCCAGACTCCATCGGGGCAGACGCAGGAGATGTGGATCCCGGACAGGCCGGCCCGGCGCAGGTCGGCCGCGGTACCGAGGCTGAAGGCGATCGCCGCGTGCTTGCTCGCCGAGTAACCGACGATGCCCGTGGCCGCCGCCAGCCCGGCCAGCGAGATCAGGTTGATGATGTGCCCCCGCCCGGCAGGCCGCATCTGTTCGATTGCGGCCAGAGTCCCGTTCATGGTGCCGACGGCGTTCACTTCGAGCATCCGTCGGTGCAGATCGATGTCCTGCTCGAAGGAAAGGCCGGTGAACAGAATCCCCGCGTTGTTGACCCAGACGTCCAGCGACCCCGATCGCTCGATCGCCAGCGAGGCCGCGGACCGGCAGGCATCCGAATCGGTCACGTCGAGGGGGAGGGACCAGGCGCGCTCGCCGAGCTCTTCGGCCGCGCCGGCGGTGGTCTGCTCGTCGACGTCGGTGACGGCCACCTCGTAGCCGCGCCCGACGAGCCGACGAGCGATCTCGAGCCCCATCCCGCGACCCGCTCCGGTGACCAGCGCCGATGGCATCGGCCGGAGGATATGGAGTGGGCGAATCCTGTCGGCGCCAAAGGTTCGTCCCTGAACGGTCGAAGCGACAGTGTGGCGACGATCGATCACACCTTTGCTAGGCTGCCCGGCGCACTTCCGCTGAGTCTCCATCCACTCGAAAAGGTTGGAGAGCGGGGGACCCATCAGTTGGGGCGAATCGCGGCCACCGAGTCGTGTAGCGCGATCTTTCAGCGCGAGCCCGTCAGCTAACCCCGTAAGCAACGAAAGAGGAAGGTTTGACGAGCAAGCGAACAATTCGTGCGATTGCGGGACTCGCATGCGGCGCCACACTCCTGGTCGCCGCCCCGGTCGCGAGCGCGCAGACCGGCGGCGTGCCGGGTGGCACCGAGCCCACCCCGCCGACGGCTCAGCCGAGCTCAGCCCCGGGTAGTTGGACCACCTTCAAGGCGGCCACCTGGTACGGCCCAGGCTTCTGGGGCCGCTCGACGGCCTGCGGGACGATTCTCACGCCGACGACGCTGGGAGTCGCACACAGAAAGCTCCCCTGCGGAACGCAGGTGACATTCAGCTACGGCGCGCGCAGGGTCACGGCGACCGTCATCGACCGGGGGCCCTTCCACAAGGGCTACGCCTGGGACATGACCAAGAAGGTCGCCAAGCGCCTGGGCTTCCTGGCCGTCGGAGCGGGCCCCCTCGAGGCGACGGTCTCGCCCGCCTCGGGCTAGCCGGGACCCGGCTTCGCCATCGCGGCCGTGAAGCGGCCGCTAGGCAGCCGCTTCACGGAGAACCGCGGGATCGCCCTCTTGCGGCAGAGCCGCGACTGAGGCGAACAGGCTCTCGAACTCGGCCAAAGCGGTCTCGGCGACCGCGTCGAGGATCTCCTCGTCGGACCAGCCGGCCTCGCGAGCCTCCTCCACCAGGTGGTGGGGTGGCCGCTCGGACGGATCGAGCGTCTCGCGGATCAGGGTGAGCAGCGCGGCCTCCTTCTCGTCCGAGGATGTGAAGTTCCGCGCCCGGGCGACCTCGTCGAGGCCGAGTCCGGCGACTCGCGCCGTGCGGGCGTACTGGGTCAGGGTGTAGGGGTCGTGCCGCCACTCGGCCACAGCCAAGCCGATCCGCTCACGGGTCGGCCGCGGCAGCTTGCTCTGACGGAGCTCGGTGCGAAGGCGCGTATAGCCGCGCAGGGCGGCAGGCGACTCGGCGAGCACGCCGATGAACTTCGAGACCGTTCCGCCAGCCGTCTGGATGCTCTTGATGAGGGGAGCAGTGGCGTCCGGCGCGGTCAGCTCGTCATGGATGTGGAAGCGACTTACGTCTGTTTTGACTGTCATTTCCTGGAATACCGCCGTTTCACAAGGGCTTTACTTTACTTTTAGCCGGTTACTTACGCCTCGTAAGTGTACAGGCAGATTGCGCTTTCTGTCTCCTCCTACGACGTTCGGGGCGCCGCGGATGTGAGACGGCGGTAAGTTTCCGCGTCATGGCCGAGGGCACGACCACGGCGAAGGAGGCGGTGTCGTTCTGCGAGCAGAACGACGTCCGGTTCGTGCGGCTCTGGTTCACGGATCTGCTCGGTCAGCTGAAGAGCTTCTCGATCAACGCCGCGGAGCTCGAGGATGCCTTCGAGGGCGGCATGGGCTTCGACGGCTCCTCGATCAGCGGGTTCAACCCGATCGAGGAGTCGGACATGATTGCGATGCCGGATCCCTCCAGCATTCAATTGATCCCCTGGCGCGAGGAGGAGACGAACCGGACCGCGCGGATGTTCTGTGACATCCAGGTCCCCGGCGGTGATCCCTATGAGGGCGATCCGCGCTGGATCATGCGCCGCGCCATCGATCGGGCCAAGAAGCTGGGCTTCGACGACTACAACATCGGCCCGGAGCTCGAGTACTTCTACTTCCGCTCCGAGAAGCCCGAGTCGGGCATCCCCGAGATTCTCGACGAGGGCGGCTACTTCGACCTGACGACGCTCGACGCGGGCTCGGACCTGCGCCGCGAGACGATTCTCGCGCTCGAGCAGCTGGGCATCCACGTCGAGTACGCCCACCATGAGGTCGGTCCCTCCCAGCACGAGGTCGACATGCGCTACAAGGATGCGCTCGCGATGGCCGATGACTGCATGACCTACCGGATCACGGTCAAGGAGTACGCGATGAAGTACGGCTGGTATGCGACCTTCATGCCGAAGCCGCTGCAGGGCGAGAACGGGTCGGGCATGCACGTCCACCAGTCGCTTTCGAAGGACGGCAAGAACGCGTTTTTCAATCCCGATGACCAGTACTTCCTCTCGGATGTCGCCAAGGCGTTCATCGCCGGCCAGCTCAAGCACGCCCGCGAGATCTCCCCGCTCTTCGCCCAGTGGGTGAACTCCTACAAGCGCCTGGTGCCCGGTTATGAGGCGCCCGTCTATCTCTCCTGGTCTCGCCGAAACCGCTCAGCGCTGATCCGGGTGCCGCTCTATCACCCCGGCAAGGAGCAGGCGACCCGCGCGGAGCTGCGCTGCCCGGACCCCGCCTGCAACCCGTATCTCTGTTTCGCGGGAATGCTGCACGCCGGGCTCGAGGGCATCGAGCACGGCTATGAGCTGCCCGAGCCGATGGAGCAGAACCTCTACCACCTCACTCCGGAGGAGCGCCATCGCCGCGGCATTGAGGAGCTGCCCGAGACGCTGGGCGAGGCGATCGAGGTCGCCGCGGAGTCGGAGCTGGTCCTCCGGATCCTGGGCGAGCACGCGTTCAACCGCTTCGTCGAGATCAAGCGCGCCGAGTGGGAGGACTACCGGGTGCAGGTCACGCCGTTTGAGATCGAGCAGTTCCTTCCGATCCTCTGACGCTCAGAGCAGCGAGGCCAGCTCTTCCGCCGACGTCACCGGCGCCTTGCAGGCGAAGTGCTCGCAGACGTAAGCGGCGGGCCGGCCCTCGACAGCGCCACGCTCTCGCAGCAGCTCCGGACGCTCTGAGCCCTCCGGGCCGCCGGCAAGGACGACGTGCGGGTGATAGGAGGAGCGGACGACGGCCGCCAGCTCGCCCAGGCTCGCCGAACCGCCGGAGCCGTTGCCGGGTGCGACCAATGCGACCTCTCGAACAGTGGAGAGGTGGAAGTCGACCGCCTGCAGCAGGTGACCGAAGGCGTCGGGGTGCTGCGCCGCCGCCGGCAGGAACAGGCGGATCGCCCCGATGGCGCGGTCCTCGTAGGCGCGCTCGCCGGTCAGGGCCGCGAGCCGCAGCAGGCCGAAGGCGGCGGAGGAGTTCCCGGCCGGGATGGGATGGTCCCCGACGTCCTTGCGCCGGGCGATCAGCTCCTCGTGGTCGCTGGAGGTGGTGAAGAAGCCCCCGTTCTCTTCGTCGGCGAAGCGCTCGATCATCGAGTCGGCCGTCTCGCGGGCCGCATCGAACCAGCGAACCTCCAGCGTTGCCTCATAAAGGCGGAGCAGCGCCTCCACCAGGTACGCATGATCCTCGAGGTAGGCGTTCAGCCGTCCCTGGCCGGCCTTCCAGGTGCGGAGCAGGCGCCCCTCGGAGTCCCTCATCGACTCCCAGATGAAGCGAGCGCATGCCGAGGCGGCATCGAGGTAGTCCTGGCGTCTGAGCGCGGCCCCAGCGTCGGCGAGCGCGGCGATCATCAGGGCGTTCCAGGAGCAGATCCGCTTGTCGTCGAGGCCGGGACGGACGCGGCCGTCGCGCCAGGCGTAGAGGGCGGTCCGGGCATCGGCGAGCTCGACCGGCTGCCTTGCGCTCGCGCCCAGAGGAACGTGCAGGATGTTCTTGCCCTCGAAGTTGCCCGCCGCGCTCACGCCCCAATAGCCGAGCACCCGCTCGATGGCGTCGGCGGCGATCCCTGCCTCGCCGAGGGCCTCGCGCATCTCGTTCTCGTCCCAGACGTAGAAGCGGCCCTCCTCGCCCTCCGAGTCGGCGTCGAGTGCGGAGTAGAAGCCGCCCTCGGGCCCGGACATCTCGCGCAGCGCCCAGTCGAGTGTCTCGACGCAGGCCCGCATCCAGCGCTCCTCGCCGATCGCCTGCCAGCCGTGTAGATAGACGCGCGCCAGCAGGGCGTTGTCGTAGAGCATCTTCTCGAAGTGGGGAATGAGCCAGCTTGCGTCGGTCGAGTAGCGGGCGAAGCCGCCTCCGAGCTGGTCGTAGATCCCGCCATGCATCATCTTGTCGAGGGTGAGGGCGACCGGTGCCGTCTCGCCGCGAGCGAGCAGGTATTCGAGTGCACTGGCGGGCGGGAACTTGGGCGTGCCCCCGAAGCCCCCGTTCGTCTTGTCGAGGCCGGCCCTGAAGGCGCTCGTCGCCTCGGTGACGAGCGATTGATCGATTGCCTGGTCCGACTGGGAGACGCGCCCGGTCATGCCGAGCGACTCCTTGATCCGCGCTGATGCCTCGCGCAGCTCCTCGCGCTGGGTCTCGTAGGCGCCGGCGGTCGCCTCCATCACCTGCCTGAAGCTCGGCAGGCCTTGACGCGGCTCCGGCGGGAAGTAGGTGCCGCCATAGAACGGGACGGCCTCGGAGTCGAGGAAGACGGTCAGCGGCCAGCCTCCCTGTCCGGTCATTCCCTGGACCGCCTCCATGTAGATGTCGTCGACGTCCGGGCGCTCCTCGCGGTCGACCTTGATCGGGACGAAGTGCTCGTTCAAATACGCGGCGGTCTCCTGGTCCTCGAAGGACTCGCGCTCCATCACATGGCACCAATGGCAGGCGGAGTAGCCGATGGAGAGCAGGATCGGCTTGTCCTCCTTCGCAGCTTGTCCGAGTGCCTCCGGTCCCCAGGGCCGCCAGTCGACCGGGTTGTCCTTGTGTTGCAACAGGTACGGGCTGGTTTCCTGGGCGAGCCGGTTGGCCATGACTGATTCCAGGCTACCCAGCCCGACCCGTTTGACATCGCCCTCGCCGAGCTAAATGATGAGCCGCGATGAAGGACCTGACCGTGATCATGGACGACCAGCCGGGGAAGCTTGCTGACCTGGGCGAGGCGACCGGCAGGGCGGGGGTGAACATCGCCGGCCTGTGCGCGATGGTGGGGGACGGCAAGGGCTTCATCCACATGCTGGTCGAGGACGGCGGGGCGGCGCGCAAAGCGCTGTCCGACGCTGGGATCGATGTCGCCGACGAGCGGGAGGCCGTGGTCGTCGATCTGCACGACAAGCCCGGCGCGATGGGGGGGATCGCGCGGGACCTCGCCGAGGCGGGCGTCAACATCGACGTCGCCTACACGATCTTCAGCGGGGTCCGGCTGGTGATCCTCACCGAGGACGTCGCTGCCGCGCGTGAGGCGCTCGACGGCAACGGCGCTGCCGGCTGACGACTACGAGCCGCTGAGATCCGAGGCGAACGCCTCGAATGCCGCCACGTAGTGGTCGATGTGCTCGTCGGTGTGGGCGATCGAGAGCGTCCACTCCTCCTCGACGCCGGGCGTCATGAAGATGCCGTGGTTCATGTGGTAGAGCCAGGCGAGTGTGGAGAGGTCGCCATCGACCTTGGTGAGGTAGTCGCGGTACTCGTAGATCGGCTCGGGGGAGAAGATCACGCAGCCCTTGGCGCCCAGACCCTGCGTATAGGCGGGCAGGTCGTAGCGATCGATGACCTCCTGGCAGCGCGCCTTCAATGACTCGTTGGTCGCCTCGAGCTTCTCGTAGGCGTCCGGGGTGAGGACCTTGGTCAGCGTTGCCTCTGCCGCCGCCATCACCAGCGGGTTGCCGTTGAAGGTGCCGATCTGGTGCACCTTGTCCGAGGCGATGACCTCGCCCAGCTCGGCGGTCATGCCGATTGCTCCGCCCGGATATCCGCCGCAGATCGCCTTGGCGAGGCAGATCACGTCCGGCTCGACGCCGAAGCGCCCGGTGGCGCCGCCGTAGGAGATCGTGGCGCCGGTCTTGACCTCGTCGAAGATCAGCTTGACGCCGTGCTCGGTACAGAGCTCGCGCACGCGCTCGAGATAGCCCTCCTTCGGTGGGATCACGTTGATGTTCATCATCGCCGGCTCGATGATCAGCCCGGCGACCTTCCCCTCGTGCTTCTTGAGCAATGACTCGAGGACGTCGGCGTCGTTGAAGGGAACTGGCCGAGTGAGCTCGACGACGGCCTGCGGGTAGCCGCGCCCGAAAGGGATCGGATTGGGCTCCTCGCGGGGCCCGAGCTCGTCGAGCTCCGGGTAGCAGGAGACCATCACCGCGTCGTGGTGCCCGTCGTAGGACCCTTCGATCTTGATGATCAGGTCCCGCTCGGTCGCGCCGCGGGCGAGATGGATCGCCGACATCGTGGACTCGGTGCCGGAGTTCGAGAAGCGCCACTGGGGAAGCCCGAAGCGCTCGACCAGGTTCCCGGCGGAGACGATCGAGCCGTTGGTCGGGGCGGCGAAGTGTGTTCCCTCGTCGACCCGGGCCTTGACGGCCTCCCCGATCACCGGATTCGCGTGCCCGACGCACATCACGCCGAAGCCGTTGTGGAAGTCGACGTACTCGGAGCCGTCGACGTCCCAGACCAGCGCGCCCTTGCCGCGGTCGATGTAGACCGGCCACGGATCGTTGAGCTGGAATGAGGACGGGACGCCACCCGGCATCACCTTCCGTGCCCGGTCGAAGTACTCGGCGGACGTGGGCGTGTGCTCCCGGAAGCGAGCCATCTGCTCCTCGGTGAGCTTGTTGATCAGCCTGCGGTCGATCTCGGACGCGGCAGCGGTGTCCCTCCTGGCCATGGGCTCAGACTATCTCGGGAATCGGTTCGACCTCCGCCTCCCGGGACATGGAGAGTGAGAAGCCGGCGCAGGCGAGTGCCGCGGCCGCGGCGACGTAGAAGGCCGCGCTGTAGCCGGCGATCGCCGCGGCCGCCCCAACGAGTGGTGAGCCGACCAGCATGCCGAGGTCGAAGCTGGCGGTGAACGTGCCCATCGCCACGCCCCGTCGGTCGGGGCCGACCCGGTTGATGGCGACCAGGGAGAGCGACGGGAAAAGCAGGGAGAAGGCTGCCCCCATGCCGATCGCGCCGAAGATGACGACGGTGAGATCCTGGGCGGCGCCGAGCAGAATCAATCCGGCGGTTTCGATCAGCGCCGCGCCCACGGCGCAGCGGGCCGCGCCGACGCGGTCCGGGAGACCCCCGGCGACGAGCCGCGTCGCCACCACGGTCGCGGCGAAGACACTGAACACCGCCGGGCCATGGCCGATGCCGCGGTCGTCGAGGCTGAGGACGATGAAGGCTGAGACGGCCGCGAATCCGACGACGCTGAGCGCGAAGGTCACCCCAGGGCCGAGCGCCTCGCGGGAGATGAATGGGCCGCGGTCGACATCCTCTTCAGCGCTGTAGCGCTCCGGCAGCTGGGAGGCGATCGCGGCGCCGAGCAGGGGAGCCCCGGCCGCGAAGGCCCAGACGAGGTGAAAGCCTCCCGCGTGTTGGAGCAGCACCCCGATGGGCGGTCCGAGAGTGAGGCCGGTCCAGATCGCCAGGCCGTAGAGCCCGATCATGCGTCCGCGGTGCTCTTCCGGCGCCATGTCGACGTTCCAGGCGGAGCCGGCGGTGAACACCGTTCCCTCGCCCGCGCCGAGGAAGAGGCGCGCGACGATGAGTCCCAGGATGCCGGCAGGCAGGAAGTAGAGCCCGCCCGCGATCGCCGCGAGCAGCGCGCCGACGATCACAGTCGGCTTGCGGCCGCGGCGGTCGGCCAGGTTGCCGGCGATCGGCCGGCAGACGATCCCGGTGAAGGCGAAGGCGCCGCTCACGATCCCGACCTCGAGGTCGGAGCCGTCCAGGTGGTCCTTGACGTAGTGGGGGAGGACGGCGAGCGTGGCGCCCACCGCGAGGAGCCCGAGGTTGGTGACGATGAAGATCCCCGCGAAGCTCGCCCACTCCCGCTTCATCGGAGCTCGGCGCGCCGAATCTTGCCGCTCGGCGTCTTCGGCAGCTCCTCCGCAAACTCGACGATCCGCGGGTACTTGTAGGGCGCCGTGACCTGCTTGACGTGCTGTTGGAGCTCGGCTGCGAGCGCATCCGAGGGCTCGCGGTCGGCGAGCACCACGACGGCCCGGACCACGGAGCCGCGCTCGTCGTCGGGAGCGGGCACCGCGGCGGCCTCCGCCACGGCCGGATGCGAGACGAGGGCGGACTCGACCTCGAAGGGTCCGACCCGGTAGCCCGCAGTGATGATGATGTCGTCGTCGCGGCCCTCGAACCAGATGTAGCCGTCCTCGTCTTCGCGGACCTGGTCCCCGGTCGCCCACCACTCGCCGTCGAAGGGCTGCTCGCCCAGGTAGTGGCTGAAGAAGGTCGGAACGGTCTCCGGCTTCACCTGCAGCTCGCCGTCGACCACGCGCGTCTCGATTCCCGGAAGCGGACGTCCCATCGAGCCGTCGCGGCTCGGATCGTCTTCGCCCGGGCGCATGCCTGTCACTGGACCGGTCTCGGTCTGACCGTAGCCGTCGCCGATGCCCATGCCGAGCGCCTCCCGGAAGACCCGGATCACCTCGGGATTTAGCGGCTCCCCGGCGGAGATCAGGCGGCGCAGCGACGGGATGTGCCGGAGGTCCGCGCGCTTGGCGAGGATCCGGTACTCGGTCGGCGCTTGGCAGAGGACGTTGACGCCTTCTCGCTCGATCACGTCCAGCCGCTCAGCGGGGTCGAAGCGGGCGTCATGGAGAAGTGCGGCCGCCCCCGCGAGCCATGGAGCGATGAATGCGTTTCGAGTCGATTTCGACCAGCCCGGAGCCGCGGTACACCAGGCGAGGTCGCCTTCGCGGGCCCCGACCCAGTGCTCGGCTTGGAGACGCTGACCGAGCAGGTAGCGCTGCGGATAGACGACGCCGCTCGGTTCGCCGGTCGTTCCCGAGGTGAAGATGATCGCGGCGGGGTCGTCAGGGTCCAGGTCGACGACGCCAGTCGGAGTCTCCTGTGGCTCGTCCTCGTCGAGCACCCGGGCGAGCTCGGCGAGGTTCATCGCCGGGACGCTGTCAGGCAGCTCGCCGAGCAGCTCCTTCTCCCCGATGCAGAGCTTCGGATTCGCGGCGCCGACGCGAACCTCGAGGTCCTTGTGGCGGAGCTGCGGATTGCACGGCATGACCACGGCGCCCATGCGGAAGCAGGCGAGCATCGTCAATACCCACTCGATCCGGCTCCCCACCAGCGTCATCACGGCGTCTCCCCGCTTGACGCCGCGGGCCGCCATCGCCCCGGAAAGCCCGGCGCTGCGGGCGATCAGCTCACCGAAGTGCCACTCGCGCCGGAACCCCTCGCCATCGATGGCGACGATTCCCAGGCGCGAAGCCTTCGATCGCTCCATGACGTCCTCGATGAAGTTCACTCCGGCAAGTCTGCCGGAGCGCCGGCGATGAGGCGCCTCGGAGAAACGGAGGTTGATTCCATCTCCGGCGCGGAATAGGGTCGCGCCCCACGGATTACTGGAATCGTCCGGGCCGGCGGGGTTGCCGCGAGAAGGGAGCTGGGGTGGTGAAACGACAGAAGAGACGTCGCCGGGAGCGTCGTCGGGGGCACGCGAATCGGGGCGGCTTGCAGACGCACCACAGCGTGATCACCGGTGTCGGCCTCGCGGCTGGGGCGGCACTTGGAGTGGCGGCCCCCGCCCTGGGCGCATCCCAGAGCTTCTTCGTCGGCACAACCGCCGACACGAACGCCGCGCCTCCCGGTGACTGCACCTCGAGCACGAACACCGACTGCACGCTGCGCCAGGCGATCACTCTGGCGAATGCGAACGCAGGCCAGTACGACTACATCTACTTCCGATCGGACCTCAGCGGCACGATCGCGCTTACGACGGCGGCTGGCGGACAGATCCCGATCACGGATGCAACCTATGTCTACGGGCCGGGCCCCGACCAGATGACCGTCAACGCCGCTCCGAGCTCCCGCATCTTCGACGTCAATCCCGCGACACCGGGCGACCGGGTCGAGATCGCTGGGCTGAGGCTGAGCGGCGGCAACGTGACCGGGAAGGGCGGGGCGATCCAGAACGACGATGCCGTGCTCCGCGTCTTCGATGCGATTCTGAGCGGAAACACTGCAAGCGTCGTCGGTGGGGCAATCTATGAGACGGGCAATTACGACAGCGGCCAGGACGACGTGACCAGCTACTCGACCTTCTCCGACAATCACGCAGGGATCTCCGGCGGTGCGATCTTCGCCGAAAGCCGCTGGGGTGCGCTCAGGTCCACAACCTTCGTTGCGAACTCCGCAGATGGGGGCTACGGAGGGGCCGTCAGCGGCGTGTCAGGGACCATCTTGGACTCGACGATCTCCGGAAATCACGCAAGCGGCAAGGGAGGCGGGGTCAGCGTTTCCTCGAACATCGGCCTATACGGCACCATCCTCGCGAACAACACGGCGGACATGGGGGATCCGGATCTCAACGCGGTTGGCGGCAGTGCGGCTTACGACCTTGTCGAGAACGCTGGCGCAAGTGGCATTGGCACCGTCCCGACCGTCATCACCGGCCAGGATCCGCAGCTCGGGGCGCCGCAGAACAACGGGGGCAACACCCCGACGCTGAAGCCCGTGGCGAGCAGCCCGGTGGTCGATCAGTCGGTCTCCTATGGCTATTACGACCAGCGGGGCAGCCCCCGCCTGGCCGACAACCCCAACAAGGCCAACGCCGGCACCGGCCCCTACGCGGGCGCCGACATCGGGGCGGTCGAGCTGACGATCGCCGAGGGGCCCCAGGCGGCACCGAGCGCGCCCGCACCTCCGGTGACGCACAAGAAGAAGTGCAAGAAGAAGAAGCACAAGAGCTCGGCCCGGGCCGCGAAGAAGTGCAGGAAGAAGAAGCGTTCGGTCGCGTCCCGTCGTGGGTTCCGCTTCGCGTACCCGTCGCACCCCCCGCGATGGGCCGCTGAGCACAACGCGTTCAGGCTGCCCTAGCGGCGCAGCTCGGTGCCGTCGTAGAGCTTCTTGACGACGACCCCGCCCGGCGGTGCCGCCTCGACGCAGAGGTTGCAGAGGACGCACTCGTCGAGGTTCTCGCGGTTGATCGCGACCGAGCCATCACTCTCCCTGACGTCGAAGATGTCGACCGGGCAGACCTCCTCGAGCTTGGCGGCCATCTCAGCGTCGTCGGCGATCGCAGCGGAGACCTCGACGTCGATGAAGATGCCCTCCATTGATTCGGTGTTGTTCTGATGCTGGGCCATCAGACCTTGGTCCCGACTTTGTCCTTGACGGCCTCCGGGATCTCGTCGATCCGCTCGACCACCGGGATGCCGGCGTCCTCGAGGCGGCTGATCTTCTCCGTGGCGGAGTCCTCGGCGCCCTCGACGATGGTGCCGGCGTGGCCGAAGCTCATGCCCTTCATCTCCTCGTCGTCCATGAACTTGCCGGCCATGAAGGCGACGATCGGCAGCTTCGAGTCGTTCGCCTCGCGCCAGTCGACCAGCTCCGCCTCCATCCGCCCGCCCGGCTCCGTGTAGATCACGATCGCCTCGGTCTGCTCGTCCTCCGCGAAGAGGGGCATGAGCTCGGCGTAGGTCGATCCGATGATCGCGTCGCCGCCGATCGAGACGGCGGTGGAGACGCCGAGGCTGGCGGCCGTCAGGGTGGAGGAGATCTCCGTGGTCATTCCGCCGGACCGCGACATCACGCCGATCGAGCCGGGCTCGTAGGCCTTGGCGGCGTCCTTCGCCGGGCCGCCGATGCCGCCCATCTTGCCGACGCCGGGCGCGATGATCCCGAGGCAATTCGGCCCGATGATGCGCGCTCCGCGCAGGTTGGCGAGCTCGACCATCTCCGCGACGTCGCGGCGCGGGATGCGCTCGGTGACGACCACGATCAGTTTGATTCCGTTCTCGATCGCCTCGAAGACCGCGTCCTTGGTGAAAGCGGGGGGGACGGTGACCACCGAGCCGTCTATCGGCGCGCCGTGATCGGCGACCGCCTGCTGGACCGTGTCGAAGACCGGCACGCCGTGCACCTCGCGGCCCTTGCGGCCTGGGGTGACTCCGCCGACGACCTTGGAGCCGTAATCGAGGCACTCCTTGGTCAGGTTCACGGCCTCGCGACCGGTGATCCCCTGGACGATGAAAGTGAAGTCCTCGGAGAGCAGGATCGACATCAGGCCCTCACTCCTCTCCTCCGCCCCTGTCGGGGCGCTCGTCCCCTGGATTTTTTGGACCGCCTCGCCCGCCGCCTCCCACATCGAGGTGGAGCGGTCGCGGAACTCGATCCCGTACTTGCCGAGGATCTTCGCGCCCTCCTCCTCCCAGGCGCCCGGGATGCGGAAGACGGCGATGGTCTCGGCCGGATCCTTGCCGAGCTCGAGGCACGCCTTGATCACGCCTCGGGCGACGATGTCGACCCGGGTGTTGGAGACGATCGACATCATCACCGCGATCTTCTCGACGCCCTCCTTCTGCAGGACCTCCTTGGCGAGCCCGCAGGACTTGGCGACGGAGGGGTTGCCGCCGATCTCGGCGTAGTTGGCGGGTTTGCCGCCCTGGCTGCGGACCGCGTCGGTGAGGGTGAGCGAGCCGCCTCCGGCGCCGATCACCAGGCCGAGGTTGCCGGTAAAGCCATGGTCCTTGCCCTGGATCACGCCGCGGTGGTCCGCCTCGTCGATCGCCTTGACGTTGCGCTCGAACTCGGAGGGCTCATAGAGCTCCCGCGGCTCCTCCAGCTCCACACCCAGCTCGGCCAACTCCTTGTGATGGCGGCCGACCGCCTCGTCCTCCATCTCCATGTGTGCGTCGAGGGCGACGAAGGAACCGTCGGAGAGGCGGGCCAGAGGGTTGATCTCGGCGAGGGTCATGTCGTAATCGCGCTGGAGCTGCGCGAGGCGGGCGAGTACCGGGGTGGCTCGGGTGAGCTCGCGGCCGGTCAGGCCTCCGGCCGCCGCGACGACCTCCTTGGCACGGAAGTCGGGAATGGGGTGGAGGTTCGAGAGATGACCTCGGCCGACGTGGTCGGGGTGCTTCTCGGCCACCTCCTCGATGTCGATTCCTCCCATGTCGGAGAACAGCATCATCGGCCGCTTGGCACGACCGTCCCAGAGGACCGCCGCGTAGTACTCCTGCTCGACCTCGGCCTTGGGGTCGACCAGCACGCCGACCGGCATGTGGCCGTTGATCTCCAGCTCGAGGATGTCGGCGGCGTGGGCCTCGGCCTCCTCGGGAGTCTCGGCGAACTTGACGCCGCCCGCCTTCATCCGGCCGCCGGTGAGGACCTGGGACTTGATCACGGTGGGCCCGCCGATGCGCTCCGCGGCCTCGCGCGCCTCCGCGGCGGTCTTGCAGAAGCCGTACTCGGTCACCGGAATCCCGGCCCGCTCGACTATCCGACGGCTCTCGAACTCGTAGAAGCGCATGAGCGGCGGGAAATGTAGAGGACTGACCCACCGGTCAGCGCCACGCTCGGCCCCTCAGAATTGACGATGCGCCGGGCCTTGACCACCTGACGGTCTCTCTCGTGCAGGGGGCTGTAGCGGTTAGGGAGGAATTCAAATGCAGCGCACCACCGTTCGTGTCTCGATACTCGCTGCGATCGCGGGAGCGCTCGTCGCGTTCCCGGCCGGCGCTTCGGCCACTGCATTCACGTCCCCCGGGACTCTCGACTTCAAGAGTGAGCCGGTCGGCGTCGCGAGTCCTCCTCAGACCACCGCGCTTCTCGTCCAGTGCACGAACTACATCGGCTTTCCGGTCAATTCGTGCGTCACGGGCGCAATCGATCCGCTTTCCGTCGACATCAAGACGCCCGCCGACTACTCCACGACCAACACCTGCCCAGCAGTGTTGGCGCCAGGGCCACTCACGGCGCCCAACGCCTGCACGGTCACCGTCACCTTCAAACCCACCAAGGCGGGACCCCGGGACGGGACACTGAGCACGGGCACCACCATCGGAGTGGGTCCGGGACCGACCATCGCCTTGAAGGGGTCAGGAGTGGGGCAACCGGGTCAGACGACCAAGAAGAAGTGCAAGAAGAAGCACAAGAGCGCCGCTCAGACCGCCAAGAAGAAGTGCAAGAAGAGGTAGCGAGCTAGCGCGCCGCTAGGCGCTTTCGGCTTCGGCCACGGCCGGCGCGGTCTCCCGCTCGTGCTGTGGCCGAAGCAGGACCACCGCTGCGATCGCGCCCACGAGGCAGAAGACGGCGCCGACGCCGAACTGGAGCTGGAAGCCGTCGGTGAGGGCCCTGGCGGCGGCGGTGCCTGAATCGACTTCCGATTGCGTGTGGTTCGCGGCGAGGGTGCTGAGAACGGCCAGGCCGAGAGCCGCACCGACGAAGCGGGACGTATTGAGCACGCCCGAAGCCAATCCGCTGAGCGCGCGGGGAATGCCCTCCACGGCGACGATCGTCGCGGGCACCAGCGCCAGCCCGAGGCCGAGCGCGCCGAGCAGGCCGCCCGGCAGGACATTGGCCACGTAGCTTCCGCCCGGGTGGACACTGGTGAGGAGGAACTCCCCGATCGTCGCGGAGAGCATGCCGGTGGCGAGCACCCAGCGCGCGCCGATCAGCTTGGCAAGGCGCGGCGCCAGGGTCGCGCCGGTGCCGACGGCGACGGTCATCGGCACGAAGGCGATCCCGGTCTCCAGCGCGCTGTAGTGGAGGGTCCCCTGCATGTAGAGAGACTGGAAGAACCAGAAGCCGAAGATCGCGGCGTAGAGCAGGAAGATCACGAGATTGGCCGCGCGCAGGTTGCGCAGCCGGAAGACGCTCAGCGGCATCAGCGGAACGCGCTGCGGATCCCTGGTCAGGCTGGCCTCATACAACGCGAACGCGGCCAGGAGGACAGCGCCCACGGCGACCGGGCCGAGGACGCCGGGGGAACCCCAACCGAGCCTGTCGGTGGTGACGATCCCGTAGGTGAGCGCAGTCATGCCGAGCGTGACCAGGACCGCGCCGGGGAGGTCGAAGTGGCGATTCTCGGCTTCGCTGCGGCCCTCTGGGATCAGACGGCCGCTGAACAGCACGATCCCGAGGCCGATGGGGATGTTGATCAGGAAGATGGCGGGCCAGCTGAAGGCCTCCGTGAGGACGCCGCCCAGCAGGACACCCGCGGTCGCGCCGATCGCACCGACCGCTCCCCAGGCGCCGAGCGCCCGGTTGCGCGGCGGGCCCTCGTCGAATGAGGTGGCGATGATCGCCAGGGTCGCTGGGGAGAGGATCGCCCCGCCGATGCCCTGGATCGCTCTGGCGCCGACGAGAGCGCCCGAGGTCGGCGCGATCGCGCAGAGCAGCGAGGCGCCGGAGAAGAGAAGGGTGCCAAGGAAGAACATGCGCCGACGGCCGAACAGGTCGGCCGCCCGGCCGCCGAGCAGCAGGAAGCCGGCGAAAGTGAGGGTGTAGGCGTTGAGGACCCACTGAAGGCCAGTCGTGGAGAAGCCGAGTGCGCCCTTGATGTCGGGAAGGGCGACGTTCACGATCGAAACGTCCAGGATCACCATGAACTGCCCCAGACAGACGACCAGCAACAGAGCGTTTGAGTTGCGCCTCACGATGCCCCTCGCTGCGGTGATGGGGTTCACTTGCGAACGGCCTCCAGAATGTACGCCGCCTCGACTGCGGCGGCACGCGTTGAAGGCTTGGGAGTGCGTACGTCGCTCGCGTGATCATGCTCTGGGGCGGCGGCTGTGGTCTCGATGTTCTGCGTATCCGGCATTTCTTGGCTCCGCGTCTGTTTGATAGTACGATGAACATCGTACCATATTGTACGACGAGTGTCGTACAAGCTATGCTCACACCTATGGAGCTTCATCACCCAGATAAGAACGAGATCGAGCTGGCGTCTGTGATGCACGCGCTCAGCGATCCCCATCGCCTCGAGATCGTGCGCCGTCTCGCCGCGGACACCGAGCCGCGGCCGTGTGGCACCCTCGGGTTCGATCTCAGCAAGTCGACGATGACCCATCACTTCCGGACTCTCCGGGAGGCCGGCGTGATCGAGCAGGTGCGCGACGGCACCACCAAGCTCACCTCGCTCCGCCGCGACGACCTGGACGCCCGGTTCCCAGGGCTCCTCGACGCTGTGCTGAACGCCACCAAGGTCCCGGCCTAGCCCCGATCCTCTGCTTGTCATCTCGTTCGTCACTGCACCATGACGACGAACGAGAGCCATGAAGATCGACAAAGAAACCCTGTCTACGCTCACCAGCGGATGACGGGTCTTCCTCTGTATGAAAAGGTCGTTGCCGGCTACGAGGAGAACGAGCGCGGCGAGGACGCACTGGTGCTCGCCAGGCGGGTCGTGGCGCGGGACGGCGGGGAGCTGAACGTCGTCCACGTCGAGAAGGGTTCGCCCGCGGCCACCTTTGAGGCGCTGGCGGAGCGGGGAGAGGCCGACCTGGTCGTGCTCGGCTCGACCCACCGAGGGCACGTGGGATCCGTGTCGCCGGGCAGCGTTGCCGAGCACCTGCTTCAAGGAGCTCGGTGCCGTCTGATGATCGCCCCCAAGGGCTATGCCCGGGCGGACCATTCCCAGGATCGCCTGCGCGTCGTCGGGGTGGGCTATGACGGCATGGCGGAGTCGCAGGCGGCGCTCGACGAGGCCGCCACTCTGGCCTCGAAGTTCGGTGCCTCCATGAAGGTGATCGGGGTGATGACACCCATCCCGCCGACGGGGGCCGCCGCTGCGGCTCAGGCGGAAGCCGAGGCAGGACCGGACTTCCAGACCCGTCTGCACGAGGCCGTCGCCGAGTTGCCCTCGGAGCTGCGGCCTCTGCCGGTCTTGGCGAGGGGCGATCCGGTTCAGAAGCTGCTCGAGGCCGCGGAGGTCGGCATCGACCTCCTGGTACTTGGTTCGCGTGGATTCGGACCCGTGATGAGGCTGCTGATCGGCAGCGTTTCGTCACGGGTGATACGAGGTGCGCCCTGCCCGGTGATGGTAATCCCGCGGCCCGGATAGGCTTCCTCCACCCCGCGGGGGGTAGGTTCCGATGACCCGAACAAACCCCCTATAAAGCTTGTACGACGGCGCGGTGTGAGACCATCCCGCGCCCGCAGGGGAGGGGAATCAATCCATCGAACAAGGAGTTGAGCGCATCAGTGAGTGAGACGACCGCCGCAACTGAGGCACCGACCAAGAACGCCAAGCTCGTTTCGTGGGTGGAGGAGATAGCCGAGCTGACCCAGCCCGACTCGATCCACTGGTGCGACGGCTCCGCCGAGGAGTACGACGCCCTCGCCCAGCGGCTGGTCGACGCCGGCACGTTCGAGAAGCTCTCCGACGCCAAGCGGCCCAACTCCTATCTGGCCCGCTCCAACCCGTCGGACGTCGCGCGCGTCGAGGACAGGACGTTCATCTGCTCCGAGAGTGAGGAGGCCGCCGGCCCGACCAACAACTGGCGCGAGCCGACGGAGATGCGCGGTGTGCTCAAGGAGCTCTTCAGCGGCTGCATGCGTGGCCGGACGATGTACGTCGTCCCGTTCTCAATGGGTCCCCTCGGCTCCCCGATCTCCCACATCGGCGTACAGCTGACCGACTCGGCATATGTCGCCGCCTCGATGCGGATCATGACCCGCATGGGCGCCGACGCCCTCGAAGTCCTCGGCAACGACGGCGAGTTCGTTCCCTGCGTCCACTCGGTCGGGATGCCGCTGGCGAATGGTCAGGACGACGTCCCCTGGCCCAGCAGCGACACGAAGTACATCGTCCACTACCCGGAGACGCGCGAGATCTGGTCGTTCGGCTCGGGCTACGGCGGCAACGCTCTCCTCGGCAAGAAGTGCTTCGCGCTCAGGATCGCCTCGGTCATGGCCCGGGACGAGGGGTGGCTCGCCGAGCACATGCTGATCCTCAAGCTCACCTCTCCGGAGGGCAAGGTCAAGTACCTCGGCGGCGCCTTCCCGTCGGCCTCCGGCAAGACCAACCTCGCGATGTTGATCCCGAAACTCGAGGGCTGGACCGCCGAGACGGTCGGCGACGACATCGCCTGGATGAAGTTCGGCAAGGACGGGCGCCTTTATGCCGTCAACCCCGAGGCCGGCTTCTTCGGCGTGGCGCCGAACACGAGCTACAAGACGAATCCGAACGCGATGGCCACGATCGAGAAGAACACCGTCTTCACCAACTGCGCCAAGACCGACGACGGCGATATCTGGTGGGAGGGCATGACCGGCGAGCCCCCGGAGCACGCGATCGACTGGAAGGGCAACGAGTGGACGCCGGACTCTGAGGATCCTGCCGCACATCCCAACGCGCGCTTCACCACCCCGGCCGCGCAGTGCCCTTGCATCGCGGAGGAGTGGGAGGACCCCGCCGGGGTCCCGATCGACGCCTTCCTGTTCGGTGGGCGCCGCGCGACCGTCGTGCCGCTCGTCACCGAGGCGTTCGACTGGGAGCACGGCGTCTTCCTCGGCGCGACGATGTCCGTCGAGAAGACCGCGGCGGCCGACGGCACCGTCGGCGAGCTCCGGTTCGACCCGATGGCGATGCTGCCCTTCTGCGGCTACAACATGGCCGACTACTTCGAGCACTGGCTGAAGACCGCCGAGCGCGACGGGGCCAAGCTGCCGAAGATTTTCCTGGTCAACTGGTTCCGCAAGGACGACGAGGGCAACTTCGTCTGGCCCGGGTTCGGCGACAACATCCGGGTCCTCGAATGGATCTTCCGCCGCTGTGACGGCGAGGGCGAGACGGTCGACACCCCGATCGGCCGCGTCCCGGCGGAGGGCGAGATCAATGCTGAGGGGACCAAGGTGAGCGCCGACGACATGCGGTTGCTCCTCGAGGTCGACCCCGAGGCCGTCAAGGCGCAGCTGCCGCAGGTCGAGGAGCATCTGGCCCGATTCGGCGACCGGCTCCCCGATCAGCTGCAGAAGCAGCTCAAGGCGCTCAAGGAGCGCCTGGCTTAGCCGAGCCGCTTCGCAAGACACATAGAATCGCCCGGCCATGGGCGATCAGGTGAAGTTCCAGCTCTCCGAGGATCAGATTCCGACCAGCTGGGTGAACCTACTGGCCGACCTGCCCGGCGATCCGCCGCCACCTCCACTCAGCCCGGCCACCGGCGAGCCGGTTGGGCCCGACGACCTCTCGCCGATCTTCCCCATGGGACTTATCGCTCAGGAGGTGTCGACCGACCCGGATATCGAGATTCCCGATCAGGTCCGCGACATCTACCGGCTCTGGCGCCCGACGCCCCTGCTGCGCGCGCGCCGCCTGGAGCAAGAGCTCGATACGCCGGCGCACATCTACTACAAGTACGAGGGGGTCTCGCCGGCCGGCTCGCACAAGCCGAACACCGCGGTCGCGCAGGCCTTCTACAACCGGGAGGCCGGGGTGAGGAAGCTCGCGACGGAGACCGGAGCGGGGCAGTGGGGATCGGCCCTGGCGCTCGCCTGTCAGCTCTTCGGTCTCGAGTGCGAGGTCTTCATGGTGGGCATCTCCTACGACCAGAAGCCGTACCGGAAGGCGATGATCGAGACCTGGGGGGCGACCGTCCACCGCAGCCCCTCTGATCTGACCGAGGCCGGCCGCTCACAGGCAGAGCACGAATCGGGCAGTCTCGGGATCGCGATCTCCGAGGCGGTGGAGGTCGCCGCGAGCGCCGACGACACCAACTACTCGCTCGGGTCGGTGCTGAACCACGTTTGCCTGCATCAGACGGTGATCGGCCAGGAGTGCATCGCCCAGCTGGAGATGGCGGGCGAGTCCCCCGACGTCGTCATCGGGTGCGTCGGCGGTGGATCCAACTTCGCCGGCATCGCCTACCCGTTCCTGCGGCAGCGTCTCCGCGAGGGGACCGAGACGAGGTTCGTCGGCGCCGAGCCCGCGGCCTGCCCGACCCTGACGCGTGGCCGCTACGCGTACGACTTCGGCGACACCGTCGGGATGACGCCGCTGATGCCGATGTACACGCTCGGCCACGATTTCGTGCCGCCTCCGGTCCACGCCGGTGGCCTGCGCTACCACGGCGATGCGCCGAGCCTCTCCGCCCTGGTGAAGGAGGGTCTGGTCGAGGCCAAGGCGATCGCCCAGACCGCGGCCTTCGAGGCAGCGGTGCGCTTCGCCCGCTGCGAGGGGATCATTCCCGGGCCGGAGCCTGCCCACGCGATCCGCGCGGTCTTCGACGAGGCCGAGGAGGCCAAGCACGCCGGCGAGGAGAGAGTGATCCTCTTCAACCTCTCAGGTCACGGCCACTTCGACATGTCGGCCTACGCGGCCTACTTCGCCGGCGAGCTGGAGGACCTCGAGATGCCCGAGGAGGAGCTGTCCTCGGCGCTCGAGCATCTGCCCCAGGCCCCCGCGCTCGCCTGAGAGGTCGTCCGCCCGCTACTCGGTCGCGTAGCGAGCGAGACCCGCCCGGATGGGCTCAGGAATCCCTGCGGTCCTGCCGCCTCCGGTTTCGATGAAGACGTGTCGCAGCTCACCCTCGGCCGCCGGCTCGCCTCCGTCCTCGATCACGAGCTCTGTGGTCATCGAGGTGTCTCCGAGCCGGCTGATCCTGGCGACCACCTCCATCTCGTCATCGAAGCGAAGCGGCGCCAGGTACCGGATCGTCGCCTCGGCAACGACCATGTCGACGCCCGCGTCCACCATCGCCTGATAACCGCCGAGCTCACGCCAGAGCTCGCTCATGGTGATGTCGAAGTAGGTCAGATAGTTGGCGTTGAAGACGACGCCCTGCGGATCGCACTCGTTGTAGCGGACGCGGAGGCGGTGCCGGAAGGTTTCGCTCACACCTTGATCTCGTAGGCCTCGGCGAGCTCTGGGTCCTTCTTCGCCAGCATCTCGGCGAGGCTCACCATCACCTTGCATTGCTTCCAGGTGGCGTCGTCCTGCATCTTGCCGTCGATCATGTGGACGCCGGCGCCGTCGGGAATCGCCTCGATCACCTTCTTGGCGAACAGCACCTCATCCGGCGGCGGGGAGAAGACCTTCTTCGCGATGTCGATCTGAACGGGATGCAGCGACCAGGCGCCGACGCAGCCGAGCAGGAAGGCGGCGCGGAACTGCGTCTCGCAGCCAAGGGTGTCCTTGATGTCCCCGTAGGGCCCGTAGAAGGGCAGAAGCCCGGCCGACGTACAGGCGTCGACCATACGGGCGATCGAGTAGTGCCAAGGGTCCTGCTGCGCGGTCGCCCGCTCCGCGTCGGGGTTGTCGGGATCTGGGTCCGCGATCACCTGGTAGCCGGGGTGGCCACCCCCGACCCTGGTCGTCTTCATCCGCCGGGACGCGGCCAGGTCCGCCGGGCCAAAGCTCATCCCCTGCATCCGGGGGCTCGCGGTCGCTATCTCCTCCAGGTTGACCACCCCGAGCGAGGTCTCGAGGATCGCGTGGATCAGCAGCGGGCGCTCCAGCTTCGCCTTGGCCTCGAGCTGGGCCAGCAGGCGGTCGACGTAGTGGATGTCCCACGGGCCCTGGACCTTCGGGACCATGATCACCTCGAGCTTGTCGCCGATCTCGGTGACGAGCTGGGTGAGGTCGTCGAGGCACCACGGACTCTCGAGCTCGTTCACCCGGGTCCAGAGCTGGGTGTCGCCGAGGTCGACCTCCCTGGCGACCTCGATCAGGCCCTCGCGGGCCGGGACCTTCCTGTCGATCGGGATGGCGTCCTCGAGGTTGCCGAGCAGGATGTCGACCTGCTTGACCATGTCCGGCACCTTGGCGCGCATCTTCTCGTTGGACGCGTCGAGGAAATGGATCATCCGCGAGGGCTTGAAGGGGACCTCGTGCGGGGGGTCCGGCGCCCCGATCGCCAGCGGCCTGAAGAAGTCTCTTGGGTTTCTCATGAGGGGAACGCTATCTGGACGCGTATCGCGGGCGCGCCACGGATAGCCTCACGCCATGCCGAAGGTTCGCGAGGCGGTCCCGGGCGAGGTCGAGAGGGTGCTCGGCATGTACGAGTGGCTCTTCGCACCTCCGGGGTCCGTGCCGCCGAGCTGGGACCCGGAACGCGCGCGGGCGGCGATCGCGGATGCGATCGCCGAGGAGACCGCCGCCGTGCTGCTGGCCGAGCACCGCGGCGAGCTGCTCGGGCTCTGCACGGCGTACCTCGAGCTGAACTCGGTCCGCTTCGGGCCGCGCTGCTGGGTCGAGGACCTGGCGGTCAGCCCGGAGCACCGCTCACAGGGAGTGGGGAAGGCTCTGCTCGACACGGCCAAGGACTGGGCGCGCGAGCGTGGCGCCACCCACCTCGAGCTCGACAGCGCCGAGGTCCGAAAGGACGCCCACCGCTTCTACGAGCGGGAGGGTCCCAGTTGGCGCTCCGTCTGCTTCGCCTGGGAGCTCTAGCTCCGCTTCTTCTTGCACTTCTTGGCCACGGTGGCGGTGCGGCCGTGCTTCTTCCGTTTCTTCTTGCACTTCTTGGGCTTGGCCGTGCCCCCGCCGGTCGTCGTCGGCGCAGGCGCCGCGGCTCCCGTCCCGGCCAGGTTCACTGTCGCGGAGGACATCGGGGGGACGGTGTCGCCGAAAGTCATCCCGAACGATCGAGGCCCGATTCCGGTGGGCGTCAGGCTGGCCGTGAACTGACACGTGGACTGCATGCCACTTGCGGAGAAACCGGGGTAGGGGCAGTCCACGTTGTGAATCGCGAAGTCGTATGCGACAAACGTCGTACCGGGGCCGCCTTGGAGCGGATGGGTGTCCACCATGCCCTGCGGGGTCAGCGTGAACGACACCGGGCCGCTGGTCGCCCCGACAGTCACGGATCCGAAGTCGCTCGAGGGAGGATCGACGCTCACGGCCCGTGCCGATGCCGCTGGCAGCAGACAGACCAGGCCGCAGCTCAGTGCGATCGCAACGCGCCTCATGCCGCCCACCCTAGACCGACGGCGGAGACAGTGCTGTTACGATATATCGTGTTAACTCGTGATTGATCGAAAGGAACAGAAGAGATGCACAGACAGAGAAGCCGCCATGGATACGGGCGGCACGAAATGAGGGGCGGCCGCGGAGGCGGCCGGGGACGCCATCGCGTCCGCCGCGGCGACGTCCGCAGCGCCATCCTGGCACTGCTCGACGACCGGCCCATGCACGGCTACGAAATGATCACCGAGCTCGAGGAACGCACCGGGGGCCGCTGGCGCCCGAGCGCCGGCTCGATCTACCCAACGCTTCAGCTGCTCGAGGACGAGGGCCTGGTCACGGCCGAAGAGGTCGACGGCCGCAAGGTCTTCTCACTGACCGAGTCCGGTCAGAAGGCCGTCCCGGAGCGGACCGAGGGCCAGAGGCCCTGGGAGGAGGGCGACGAGGATTCGCCGCGCTTCGAGGCTCGCAAGGAGCTGTTCCGGCTGATCGGCGCCGCAAAGCAGCTCGGGCGCGCCGACGACGACGAGCAGCTCACCAAGGCGGCCGAGATCCTCAAGGACGCTCGCCGCAAGCTCTACGGCCTCCTCGCCGAGGAGTAGTCAATCGCCTGATGGGCGGTCGGGATCGATCCCGGCCGCCTTCAGCGCCATTTGTCGGTCCAGGTAGAAGGTGACCTGGCTGACCAGGCCATCCCTGATCCGCCAGACGCTGGCGCTTTCCGTGGCGACCTCGACGGCGTCGTGCCTGGTGGTCGCAACCTGGCGGGCCAGAAAGACCACCTTGTCGTCGTGGCTGAGCACGTCCTCAACTTCGAGCCGAAACGACTCATAGGGGCTGATCCAGTCGCTCAATGCCTCCCGGAAGCCCTCCACACCGCGGAATTCCCGCTCGCCGGCCGATTCGCTGATCATCGATGTCAGGAAATCGGGGTGGCCAAGCTCGCGCAGGACCCCCGCCATCTGTTCGATGCCCTGCGTTCCCTCGAGGACCGTCACACCCGCGAATACACCGCCTCGCCGAACCAGATCGGCAAGGTCGGCAGCACTCTGTGGATTGCCAGGTGTCACTCCCTCACCCCGCGTCGAGCGTAACGCGCCACGACTATCCTTGGCCTCAGGGAGGGCCCCTTTCACCACAACTTCAGAGGAGCCATGGCCGTAGCCACCGAGCAGCAAGCGAGCACGTATCAGGAGATGACCGACGAGCAGAAGGCGATCGTCGAGATGGTCCGGAGCTTCGTCGACAACGAGATCCTTCCGAACGCCGAGGAGTACGACCACGAGGACAAGTTCCCGGAGCCGATCGTCGAGCAGATGAAGGAGCTCGGCCTCTTCGGGGTGACGATCCCCGAGGAGTACGGCGGCATGGGCCTCGACCTGACGACCTACGCGATGATCGTCGAGGAGCTCTCGCGCGGCTGGATCTCGATCTCCGGGGTGGTCAATACCCATTTCATCGGCTCGTACCTCCTGATGAAGTTCGGCACCGACGAGCAGAAGGAGTACTTCCTGCCGAAGATGGCCACCGGCGAGATCCGCGCCGCCTTCTCGCTCTCTGAGCCTGAGGTCGGTTCCGATGTCCAGGGCATCAAGGCCGTCGCCACCAAGGACGACGACGGCAATTGGGTCCTCGAGGGGCAGAAGATGTGGGTCACCAACGGGCTCGGGTCGAGCGTCGTCTTCGTGCTGATGAAGAACGACCCGAAGGCGGATCCGCCGTACAAGGGGATGACCTGCTTCATCACCGAGAAGGAGCCCTGGAAGGAGAAGAACGAGGGCGAGTTCGCGGGCCTAGAGATCCCGCCGAAGATCAAGAAGATGGGCTACAAGGGCGTCGAGTCCACCGAGCTCGTCTACTCGGGCTACAAGTGCCCGCCCGAGCGGATCCTCGGCGGCGAGGAGGCCGGGCTTGGCAAGGGCTTCTCGCAGATGATGGACGCGCTCGAGGTCGGTCGCGTGAACGTTGCGGCCCGCGGGGTCGGCATCGCCCAGCGAGCTCTGGAGTTGGCGCTCAAGTACTCCCAGGAGCGGAAGACCTTCGGCAAGCCGATCGCCCAGCATCAGGCGATCCTCTTCAAGCTCGCCGACATGGCGACCAAGATCGAGGCCGCGCGACTCGTCACGCGGAAGGCCGCCCGGATGAAGGACGCCGGCGAGCGTTCGGACCTCGAGGCCGGGATGGCGAAGCTGATCGCCTCGGAGACCGGCAAGGAAGTCGTCGAGGACGCCTTCCGGATCCACGGCGGCTACGGCTACTCGAAGGAGTACGAGATCGAGCGCCTCTACCGGGACGCCCCGTTGCTGCTGATCGGAGAGGGGACCTCCGAGATCCAGCGCATGGTGATCGGCAAGAAGCTGCTGGAGCGGAACAAGGTTTGAGCCGCGTCGCCCTGGTCAGCGGGGCGAACCGCGGGATCGGCGCCGAGATCGCGCGCCAGCTCGCAGCGGATCACGGCTTCCTCGTCTTCGCCGGCGCGCGCAACCCGGATGACGTGGCAGCCCATCAGGGGATCGAACCGATCCGGCTCGACGTCACCGACCAGGCGGCGGTCGACGCGGCAGTGCAGGCGGTCGAGTCCGGGCCCGGCCGCCTGGACGCTCTGGTCAACAACGCGGGCGTCTACGGCGATCCGGTTGGCGCCGCGGAATACGACCTGGGCGAAGCGCATGAGGTGCTCGAGGTCAACACGTTCGGCCCCTGGCGCCTGATAGAGGCCCTGCTGCCTCTGCTGCGCAAGAGCGACGCGCCCCGGGTGGTGAATGTCTCGAGCGGCGCCGGTCAGCTCTCCGACATGAACGGCGGCCATGGCGCCTACCGGGTCTCGAAGGCGGCTCTCAACGCGCTCACCAGGACCCTGGCGTGGGACGAACGCGACATCAAGGTCAACGCGATGTGTCCAGGATGGGTCCGGACCGACATGGGCGGATCGGGTGCGCCACGTTCGGTGGAGGACGGGGCTGACACGGCCGTCTGGCTTGCGACGTTGTCGGACGACGGGCCGACCGGCGGCTTCTTCCGAGACCGGAAGCCAATACCGTGGTGAGATGGCGTCGACCCAGGACCTGATCAAGACCGCGATTGAGCGCTTCCAGGCCGAGGTGCCGGCTCTCGCTCCTCTCAAGCTGGTCTTCGAGCTCGAGCTGCGGGGTCGGGGCGACGTGCAGATGTTCCGGGTGGAGCTACCCGGGCCGAAGATCAGCAAGGCCGCCTCGACCGAGGATGCGCGGGTGACCGTCGAGTTCCAGCGGGCCGAGTTCAACCGGCTCGCTGAGGAGGGCCACGTGGCCGATTACAGAGAGGCGTACGAGGCGGGCCACATCAGGGTGAGCGGCGACTCGGGGATCCAGAAGCTGATCGCGCAGGTGGTCGATCGCCATGAGCAGCGCGCCCGGACCAAGAAGGTCCACTAGGACAGGTGCCTGGGATCGATCCGACCCGGCTGGCCCGGGTACGCGCCGCCACGCAGCTGCTGCACCGGCCGGGATCCGCCAAGGATCCCGGGGAGATCGCCCGGTCGATCGCCGGCGCGCAGGCGCAGGACGTCTACGCCGGCCCGCTCACCTTCCGCTCGCGCAGCAGGAAGCTGACCGCCTCCGACATCACGCGGGCTCGCACCGAGGAGCGATCGCTGCTCCGCACCTGGGTGATGCGAATGACGATCCACCTGATCCCCACTGACGACGCAGGCTGGTGGCTACCGCTGTTCGAGCCGGGCATCGAGCGGTGGTCGCGACGCCGGCTCTCCCAGCTCGGCGTTTCGCCGGCGAGACTGGACAAGGCTCTCCGGGTGGCTGCCGAGGCGCTCTCGAGCGAGGGCCCGCTGACGCGCAGCGAGGTTCGGGAGCGGATCGAGGAGGCAGGAATCAAGCTCAACCAGCAGACCGGAATGCACATTGCACTCACGGCCGTGGTCTCGGGGATCGCCTGCCTCGGCCCAGACCGGGGCAAGACCACCTGCCTGGTCCGACGGGAGGACTGGCTCGGGAAGCTGCCGCCTTTCGATCGGGGCCGAGCGCTCGCGGAGCTCGCCCGGCGCTACCTCGGCGCCTTCGGGCCAGCCACGGATCGGGACTTCGCCTACTGGTCGGGGCTGCCGCTGCGGGACGTTCGGGCTGGGCTCGAGTCGATCTCGAGCGAGATCGAGGAGGTCCAAGTTGACGCCGAGACGATGCTGGTGACTCGGGGCGGGCCGCCGCGCCTGCCGCCGAAAGGCCAGGTCCGCCTGCTGGGGAACTTCGACACCTACCTGCTCGGCTGGAAGGACCGTGAGTTCGCGGTTGCCGGCGAGCACGCCGCGCACGTCAAGGAGGGGGAGGTGGCTGGATCCGGCCGGTGATCGTCGACGACGGAGTCGTCGTGGGCGGCTGGCGCTCGTCGCGCAAGAGCGGCCGGCTGGAGATCACGCTCAACCTGCCGAGGCGCGAACGAGAGCGACTGGAATCGAAGATCGATGCCGAGATCCGGGACATCGAAAGGTTCGAGGGAATGCCCGTGGGCGGTGGGTGAAGGATTACCTTGAGCCGATGATCGGGAAGGGGCAGGCCCTGGCGGCGACCGGGATCGTGATCGGGCTGGCGGCGGCGCTGATCTCGTCGTGGCTCATTCCCGCGGACTCGGCGCACGCCCAGCTCTCCTGTACGGGTGACACGAGCACCCCCGGCCTGCCCAGGCTCTCGGGCCCGCGGCTCCGCTTCGGCATCACGCCCGCCGGGGAGGCGGGAGCGCTGGGGCCCCCGGTTCCGCCGGTGCCGGACGACCCCGCGAAGACACTCGCTGCGCTCGACAGGCTGCGGCCAGCTCGGACGCCGATCACCCTTCGCCTCAATCGCTTCTTCTGGTCCCTCGGCGAGCAGGGCTTCCAGCAATTCCTCGCCCTCACCCGCCATTACACAAATGCGGGCTACCTCGTCGAGCTTCAGCTGCGCTATCACCCGGCACACCCGAGCAGGAGGGGGATATCCCCGCCTGGACCACCTTCGTCCGTCGGGTCGTGCGGGTCTTCGGCCGCAACCGCCGCGTGACCGGAATCCAGGTGACCAACGAGGTCAACTTCCCGCCGATCGCCCCCGACGCCTCCGACTCGTTCTTCCCCGACCGGCGCACGCCGACGCCCTCGTGCGGGGAGTGATCGCGGCGAAGTAGGAGGCCCTCCGGGACCGCTACGCGCAGCTCCGGATCGGTTTCAACTGGGCCTACCGCAACACCCCCGCGAACGAAGAGAGCTTCTGGAACTACCTGCGAGATACCGGCGGCCGCCCCTTCGTTCGCTCGGTGGACTGGGTCGGCCTCGACGCGTATCCGGGGACCGTCCTTCCCCCGGCTGCGCCCGGTGGTGAGGGCGACGGGCTGATCGCCGCAATAAGCGAGCTCCGGCGCTGCTACTGCCGATCGCCGGCTCGGGAAAGTCATCCCGATCCGGATCGAAGAGAACGGCTGGCCGACGGGCACGGGCATCCGAGGCGCAGCAGGAGCAGGCTCTCGCTGGATGGTCGCTGCCGTCGCGACCTCCGCAGCACCTACCCTGTCACCGACTACCGCTGATTCGACCTCGGGACCATGGACGAGCGCTCCAAACTTCCAATATCACTACGGCCTGTCCGCGATAACTACGGTGAGAAGCCGGCCTTCGGCGCCTACCGGGAGCTGATCGATGCCCTGGCAGCCGGCGGCCGCGCGACAGCCCGAAGGTGAGGATGAAGCTGCGCTTCAGGCGCGGGATCGGCGCCGGATGAGGGCCGTTGTGCTCGCTCCCGGATCAAGCTCGTGTTTGCGGGCCGCGATGCGGGAGCCGTCTACCGCGCCGCTGGAATTCGGGAATCGTAGCCTGGGGAGCGGCGGTGAACTGCCCTTCGCGGGCGGATACCGCTGCGTCTCTGTCCGTCGGCCGGTCGAGGCGGTAGCCGCGACGATGGAGCTCGCGGGCGGGCGCCGCGCGCGGCTCGGACGGCGCCTGCGCCGCTGCTGAACGGCGCCGCGCGCAATGCTTGTGGATCCGCGCCGGTCGGGGCCCCGAAACGAAAGGAAGAATCGACCCAGATGAACGAGGGAGCGCACAGCTGGCCCGCGGATCAGGCCGAGCGGGAGGCCTCGGGCGCACACGAATAGGGCGCTACCTGGAGGAGTTGAGGTCGGGGCCGTCTACAAGCACTAGCCTCGAAGACGATCACGGAGTCGGAGGCCATTTCTTCTGCCTGCTGACTGAATCACCACCCGCTCACATAGACGACGTGTATGCGTCGAAGTCGCAGCAGGGAAGGAACGTGATTGCGCGCCCCTCCGTCTCTCGCTGATGTTCGGATGACCGTCAACGACGTCTCCGGCAAGGCGATCGCCGACCTGGCCACGGACGACCTCACCCATCCCAATCCCGTCTTCCACGGGGACGCCCTCTTGGTCGAGTCCGAGGTGCTGGAGGTGCGGCCCTCCGAGTGAAAGCCTGACCGCGGGGTGGTCAAGGTCCGTGGCGCGCCTACGACGGGGTTGGGACACTTGTCGCGGAGTTCGAGCCGGCGGTTCAGGTCCCGCCAAAACCCCGGATAAGGAGGAGTGATGGTGAAGCTCAGAAGGTGGCCGATCAGGGAAAGAAGCTGGTCGACAAGCGCGGAGGAACGGACGCCCTGAAGGAGGACGCCGAGGAGCTCAAGGACGTCGCCGGCGGCAAGGGCAGCCTCAAGGACAAGGCGAAGGCCGCCGGTGAGGCGATCGGGACCCCGGCGCGCCCGGCGGGGAGGCAAGCCCGGGGGTGCCTTAGGCCTCAGCGGGGGAGCACCTGGATTTGGGTTGGGGGGCAGGCCCGATCGCCTCGCGCTGGCAGTGGAAGTCGGTGATCGTGTCCCGAAGCCGGCCCTTCTTTGGTCCGGGCGACGATCTAGATGCCAGTACCAGTGGTAGGCTAGACGTCGGGGTTCGTCTCGCCGGGGAATGGAGGGTCAGCGTCGCCGGAGTGGTGCACGTCCGCGAGGTAGGCCGCTCCCTGTGGTCGAGCGGGGCAACGTTATTTAGGCGCCGCGCCAAGTTGCTCTCCCGGCGCCGGCTCGATCGTCCATCCGGTGGCGTTGTGCTCTCCTGGACTGCTCTGCGGTCTTGAAGATCTCCTGGGTGGTGCGTACGCACGTCAGCCTGGGCGGTTTGTCTTTCTTCGCGCAGGCGCCGGCAGCGCCGAGACGGTGACGATGAGCAGCGCGGTGATCACAGCCAGGGAGAACCTCTTGTCCGGGGAAGCATCATTGCCCACTCCTCTCCCGGTGGGCGAGTTCGGGGCCAACCTGTCCCCAGCGGCGGTGGATGCCCACCTCCGCTATGAGCCTAGTCGGGCGCATCGGCGGGAGGCCGTGACTCCTCCGCCAGCGAGGTGATCTCGAGCACGCCCCGTGAGGCCTCCTCGAGAACCTCGTCGCCTCCTCGGCCGAGCGTGCGTAGAGCTCGACCAAGAGGTGCACGATGATCCGCTCCTCGTCGTGCTTGTGGAAGCGCCGTGGGTGAAGAACTAGCGCGTCCCCGCCTCGCCGAAGGAGCCGTAGGTGAGCGACTCGGCGGCCTCGGGCCCTGAACAGCTCTCGACCTGGTCCTGGTCGACGGTGACCGTGCAGGAGGCGACCCACGGGGTGCCCGCGACCATCCGCTCCCAGCGGTCCTCGACCGGAACGACCTTGTCCTCCTGGATCGTCAGGTGTGGCTGGTCGTGCAGGCAGCGCAGGCACTGGACGACCGCCTCCTGGACCTCGTCGAGGCGCTCCGCGGGCTCTCCACTTCGGGTCGATCGCAGGATCGCGTCGTAGTGGAGCTGGACCTCCAGGTCCGTGCCCAGCAGCGGTGCAGCGAAGCCAGGAGCTGCGGTCGCCGTTCAGCTCCGGGTCGTTCATCAGGCCGGCTGGACGGCCCGGTGGCGCTCTGCGACCAGGTCGGCGATCTCTCCCATGATCCGGTTGATCTCGAAGTCTTTCGGCGTGTAGACGCCGTCCACGCCGGCCTCGCGCATGGCGGCGGCATCCGCGGCCGGGATGATCCCGCCGACTACGACGGGGATGTCGGCGCCCTGCTCGCGCAGGAGCTCGACGACGCGGGGGACGAGCTCGCGGTGCGAGCCGGAGAGGATCGAGAGGCCCACCACGTCGACATCCTCTTGGACGGCCGAGTTCGCAATCTGCTCCGGCGTCAGACGGATGCCCTGATAGATCACCTCCATGCCCACGTCTCGGGCTCGGACGGCGATCTGCTCGGCGCCGTTCGAGTGGCCGTCGAGGCCCGGCTTGCCGACCAGGATCCGGATCGGGTGCCCGATCTCCTCGGCGACCTTGGAGACCTGGTCGCGGACCTCGCCGAGCAGGTCGCCGTTCACCGCGGCGCCGCCCGCTGCCTCCGAAACGCCGGTGGGCGCTCGGTAGTCGCCGAAGACCTCACGCAGGACGCCGCCCACTCGCCGGTGGTGGCGCCGGCCTTGGCGGCCTCGATGGTCGCCGGCAGGATGTTCGCGCTCTCGTCGCGGGCGGCCTCGGCGAGTTTCTCGAGAGCCGCGTCGACGGCTGCCTGATCTCGCTGCGAGCGCCACTCCTCGAGAGCGGCGATCCGCTCGCGCTCGACCTCGGGATCGGGGGTGAGGATGCCGCCGTCCTCAGCGGCGGTGAGCGGCGAATCCTCGGTCTCTGTGAACTTGTTCTGCCCGACGACGACGATCTCGCCCCGCTCGATCTTGGCGATCCGCTCGCGGTTCGACTCCACCAGCCGTGCCTTCATGTAGGGGACCGCCTCGACCGCGCCGCCCTTCTCCTCGACCGCCTTCATCTCGGCCTTGGCACCCTCGACGAGTTCGGCCACCAGGCCGTCCATCACCTTCGAGCCCTCGAAGATGTCGGGGTACTCGAGCAGGTCTGTCTCGTTGGCGAGGATCTGCTGGATCCGCAGGCTCCACTGTTGATCCCAGGGGCGGGGGAGGCCGAGCGCCTCGTTCCAAGCCGGCAGCTGGATCGCCCGGGCACGGGCGTCGCGGCCCATGGTCACGGCAAGCGCCTCGAGCACGATCCGGGGCACGTTGTTCTCGGGCTGGGACTCGGTCAGGCCGAGCGAGTTGACCTGGACGCCGTAGCGGAGGCGCAGGAACTTCGGCTCGGTCACCCCGTAGCGGTTGCGGCCGATCCACTCCCACATCTCGCCCATCGCCCGCAGCTTGGCGTGCTCCTCGATGAACCTGACCCCGGCGTTGACGAAGAACGAGATGCGGCCGAAGACCTTGGGAAAGTCCTCGTCGGCGACCTGGCCGCGCGCCTTCACCTCGTCGAGCACCGCGATCGCGGTGGAGAGCGCGTAGGCGATCTCCTGAACCGGCGTCGCGCCGGCCTCCTGCAGGTGGTAGGAGCAGACGTTGATCGGGTTCCACTTGGGGATCTCGTTGACGGTGAAGGCGACCGTGTCGGCGATCAGCCGCATCGAAGGGCCCGGCGGGAAGGCGTAGGTGCCGCGCGAGAGGTACTCCTTGATGATGTCGTTCTGCGTCGTTCCGGCCAGCGCGGCGCGCTCGACGCCGTTCTCATCCGCGACCGTCGCGTAGAGCGCGAGCAGCCAGGCGGCCGTGGCGTTGATCGTCATCGAGGTGTTCATCTCGCCCAGTGGGATCCCGTCGAAAAGCGTGTGCATGTCGCCCTTGTGGACGATCGAGACGCCGACCTTGCCGACCTCGCCGCGAGCCAGCTCCGCGTCGGGGTCGTAGCCGGTCTGCGTGGGCAGGTCGAAGGCGACCGAGAGGCCTGTCTGGCCCTTGGCCAGGTTCTTTCGGTAGAGCTCGTTCGATCGACGGGCGTCCGAGTGGCCCGCGTAGGTGCGCATGACCCAGGGGCGGTCCCGCTCGGGCAGGCGGTGCTCGCTCATGCCCAATGGTAAGCCCGCGATAAATCGGCTCGCATAACCCGGGCACGGCTGCAGGCGACCGCCCCACATAAGTCGCTTCGGGCTTCGCCCTTCGCTCCGAAAATCAGCGGTCTGCCAGCCGTCTGACCGCTCCATTGGGGCGTGAGCGGTGTTCTTGCAATTTCCGGTAGCCCCACGGCTACATTCACGCCCGCATGCGCACCAAGCTGACAGCCCTGCTCGTCACCGGCGCGGCCCTCGTGGCCGGCGCCGTGGCTCAGGCTGCGCCGATCCCGGTCGCCAGCTACCAGTTCCAGAGCCAGGACGACGTGAACGCCTTCCAGAAGGTCGGCGGCACCGCCTGCAAGCGCAAGTGGGTGGCCAATCAGGCCCTCGGGATCGGGGTCGGCCGGAACACCAACTCCTGCACCTACCGCTCCTCGGTCGTCGGCGACTCGAGCGCCAGTACTCCGATCAGGGGATGGTCGGGACCACCACCGTCGGCGGCGGGACGCCGAAGCTGCAGAAGAAGTCCTTCGTGGGCGTCGGGGTTCGCTGGAGCAGCACGCGCCGGCTACATCCTGCGGATCCTGCCGAACGCACACAAGTGGCAGTACTTCCGCGATCCGAAGGGCGCCGCCGGGCCTAAGCTCGTCGTCGGCGGGCAGCGGCAAGTTCATCAAGGTGGGAAGCAAGCCCAACACGGTCGCGATCCGGGCCTTCTCGTCGGGCGGCGCGTCCACCAGCGTGATCGCCTCGGTCAACGGCACGGCGTGGTCTCGGCCACGGACTCAGGCCGCCGACCAGCCCGACGGGCGTCAGACGGTCGTCACCGCGGGCGTCAAGGGATCCGGCGCCGGCACCGGGATCACCGGCGTTTTCGACAACGTCATCGTCCAGGTTCCGAACCCCTTCTAGCGGCGGTCAGGCCGCTCCATCTCGGAGCGGGGCGAAGCCGCCGCGACTTGTGCCGGGCGGCCGCTACCGCCGCGACTTGATGGCGGAGCGGGTGCAAATTCCCCGCGGCTCCGGACGAATCCTCTACCTTCCGCCGGGTGGCCACGACCACGGTTGAGCGTCCAGATCCGCCGGTCCGGAGGAGGGACTGGGCGGGAACTGGCTGGTGATCGTCCTCAACGACGATCACAACACCTTCGATCACGTCGCCAAGACGCTCTCGAGCGTGATCCCGGGGTCACCCTCGATGGCGGCTACCGCTTCGCCGACACGATCCACAACCGCGGCCAGGCCGCCGTCTGGACGGGTCCCGCGAGCCCGCCGAGCTCTACTGGGAGCAGCTCAAGCAGGCGGGCCTCACGATGGCCCCGCTCGAGCAGCACTAGCGGCGTCGTCTCTATTTCTTGCTGGGCGAGTCCTGGACGAGCGTGTTGTTTCCCGGCCCGCCGTTGAGGCGGTCCTTGCCCGGGCCGCCGATCAGCTGGTCGGCACCGGGGCCGCCGAACAGGCGATCCATGCCGGCGCCCCCGCCGAGCAGGTCGGTTCCGGCGCCGCCGATCAGCACGTCGTTGCCGGCGTTGCCGCTGAGCAGGTCATCGTCCGCGCCGCCGTTGAGCTTGTCGTTGCCCGAATTGCCGAGCAGGATGTCGCGGCCGGCGCCCGCCGTGGCGGTGTCGTCGCCGCTGCCGCCCTGAAGGCTGTCGCGGAGCCTGCCTCCGATCAGGTGGTCGTTGCCGGCGCCGGCCAGGACCAGGTTGAAGGCGGAGGCCCCTCCGATGAAGCGGTCATTGCCGTCGCCGAGGTCGGCCGCCGCGCCGGTGCCGTGACCGAAGCCGCCGGGCAGGTCGCGCTGGCCGAAGCCCGTGTCGGGGCCGACGCCGGAGAGATTGACCCGGTCGCTTCCGGACCCGGCCATGACGTCCACCTCAGAGACCTTCGAGCACTCGATGGCGCCGCTGCGGGGGTCCTTGCGGTTCACCTTGACCAGGCCGGCCGTGCAGGTGACCGTGATGCGATCCGGTCCCTTGCCGCCCCTGACCGTGAGCAGGGATCCGCTGACTGACGAGCTCACCTTGGCCTGCGCTGCCCCCGCCTGGACGGCGAGCAGCGCCGCCGCGAGGGCGGCGGTCAGGGCGAAGCGGGCGAATACGTTGCCTGCGGAGACCATTGGGGCCTATCGAGAACACCGGCAGCTCTACGAAGTAGCTGCGGAGATGCCCCTGACGCCGGATCGCCGGCTAGTGGCCCCGTCGTTTGCACTTCTTCGCGGCGGCCGCCTGACGCCGGTGCTTCTTCTTGCACTTCTTCTTGGCCTGTACAGCCGGTTCGGGCAGGAAGTCCTGAACCTCGCAGTTGTGGACGGCATCGAGCTTGCTCCCATCCGCCTGGACCGAGTCGAAGCCGTCACCGCAATCGGCATAGTCGTTCACGCCGTTGCGAGTCAACAGCGTGTCGTCGCCGGCCCCGCCGTTGGCGAGGCGCGCCGACCCCAGCGTCGTCATCTCGATCCGGTCGTTTCCGTTGAGACCCTCGATGTCCACAACCGAGACGGATGCACACGGGATCCCGGTGTCCTTCGTCGCCGACAGGTCGTTGGTGTCGATGAACGCATAGTCGATCTGCACGTCCCCATTGCAGTAGGCCTTGATGTACTCGCCGTGGTCGCTGCAGGCTCCGGGTCCCTCCACCGTCAGGGCGCCCGAAGAGAACGTGTCGATGTCGTTGATGCTGCACGACGCGGCGTGCGCCGGCTGGGGTCGCGACACCGTCAGCAGAAGCGCCACGGAAATGGCTGCCGCCAGGGCAAGTCCGGCGACGATCACGGCTCGTCTCTCTCCCCACACGATGCCCCTCACGACAGGCCGACTCTATCCCGGTCAGATAGCCGAGAGCAAGGGGAGGGGCGGTTGCCCCTGGTTGCGGGTAGCGCCGGCGGCCGCGCGAGGCGCTACTCGCCCGCGATCAGGGCGTGCCAAACGGGGAGGAGCGGCTTGTTGTAGTAGCTGACCGCCTGCTCGAGAAGCGTCGCGACCTCGTCCGAGTACCAGTAGCGCTCCCAGTCCTCATGGCTGTCCCAGACCGACGCCTGGCGGAAGTGGAGCGGATCCTCCTCGTTGCGGGTCAGCCTCCAGCCCTTCGCCCCGAACGCCATCACCCGGGCCGCGCCGGGCTCCCAGATCTCGTACCAGCGGTCCGCCCGGAACGGGTTGATGTGCCAGTCGATGTAAACGACCTCGAGGACGCCGTTGGAGGACCCGTCTGCCATCAGGCTCCAACCTCGGCCCGGATCGCTCCCGGGCCCTCCTCTGTCTTGCCCTCCTCCTCGCTGGCCGCGCCGACGAGGATCGAGATCTTGCCGAGGTGCTTGTTCTCGTGCAGGAGCTGATGCGCCTCGGCGACTCCGTCGAAGCCCATCACGCGCCAGAGGACCGGCTGGATCTTGCCCTCGGCCATCAGCTGGTTCGCTCGCATGCACTCGTAGGCGTTGGCGAAGTGCGAGCCGATGATCTGCTTCTGGCGCATCCACAGGTAGCGGACGTCGAAGTCGAGCGTGTATCCCGAGGTGGCGCCGCAGATCACCACCTTGCCGAAGGGCTTCACGACGAACACGGAAGTGGGGAAGGTCGCCTGGCCGACGTGCTCGAAGACGATGTCGGGCGAGTCGCCGAGGATCTCCTTGACCCGCTTGGCGAAGCCGCGGGACTCCTTGAAGCGCGCCTTCTCCTCGTCGGGCGTCTCACCGCCCTTGCGCATCATCCCGGAGAACTCGTTGCGGTTGATGTAGTCGACAGCCCCGAGGCGCTTGACCAGTTCGCCCTTCTCGTCCGACGAGACGACCCCGACGGCGTTCGCGCCGGCTGCCTTGCAGAGCTGAGTCGCGAAGACGCCGAGCCCACCGGCCGCACCCCAGATCAGCACGTTGTGCCCGGTCTGCAGCTTGCATTGGTCGATCAGCATCCGGTAGGCAGTGAAGTAGGTGAGGCCGTAGGCCGAGCTCTCCGCCCAGGAGAGGTTCTGGGGTCGCGGAAGCAGCTGCTGCGCCTGGACCTTGGTGAACTGGGCGAACGAGCCCCAGGTCGTCTCGTAGCCCCAGATCTGCTGGCTGGGCGCGGCGAGCGGGTCGAGTCCGTGGACTTCGACGTCCTCGTAGGAGGCCTGGTTGCAGTGGATCACGACCTCGTCGCCCGGCTTCCACTTGGTGACGCCCTCGCCGACCTTCCAGACGATCCCCGAGGCGTCGGAGCCGCCGATGTGGTGGCCGTACTCCTCGTGGTCGCCATAGCCGAAGACGGATACGGGCTTACCGAGCGCGGCCCAGACGTTGTTGAAGTTGACTCCCGCGGCCATCACGCGAACGATGACCTCGAAGGCTCCGGGCTCCGGTACCTCGATCTCCTCCACCTGGAAGGCGTCCTTTGGCTCGCCCTCGCGCTCCGGGCGAATCACCCAGGCGGCCATCTTCTCGGGCAGCTCGCCCGGCTGGACATCGAGCTTCGATACGTCGGCGATCTCTACGGCCAATGTGACTCCCGCGTTCGGTGGTCGTGGACGCCTGGATCGTATTCAACGCTCGTCAGCTTGGCGTCCGTCACGGCGACTACGTTGATAGGTCCTATGGAAGCGTCTGAAAAGCCACAACTGCCACTGGAGTCCGGCGATCCGGGCGGTGCGGTCCGGGCGATCGACGACCGCTTGGTGATCGAGCACCTCGAGGTGCAGGATGCCGGGGCGGCCCGCGTCGTGCGAGAGCAGGCCGACAAGAACCGCTCGCCGGTCGAAACCGTCACGCGGGCGATCGAGGTCGGCGCTCGCCTGATCGAGTCCGAGGGAACCGCCGCCAACGTGGACTACGTCCGGGCCGAGCTCGAACGCCAACTCCGGCCCCTCGCCGACCGCCTCGGCGGGGTTATCGAAGAAGGCCAGGATGAGTTCGCCGAGCGACTGGCCGACAGCTTCGACAGCGAGCGGACCGGCTCGGTGCAGCAGCAGATCCGCGAGATGCTGATCACAGCGATGGAGCATCAGCGAACCCAGCTCGCCAAGCAGTTCTCCGCCCAGGACGGAGCCAATCCGCTGTCCGACTTCAAGGAGGCGGTGGTCCGCACGGTGAAGAGCTCGCAGGAGCAGCAACTGCACGACCACGCGCAGGACCGCGAGCGAATCGAAGCCCTGACGACCGAGGTGACCGCCCTACGCGAGCGACTCGGCGCGAAGGAGGAGATCGAGGCGGAACAGTCCCGGGGAACCGCGAAGGGCCGGGGCTTCGAGGAGCGGGTCCACGAGGTGATCGACGAGATCGCATCCGTTCGCGACGACGTTGCCCATCACGTCGGCGATCTCCCGGGAGAGACGCGCGGGAAGAAGGGCGACACCGTGGTCGAGATCGGCGCGGGTGCCGGCCCCTGCCTGGCGAAGATCGCCTTCGATCCCAAGGACAGCCGCCTTCCGCGCCCGAAAGCATGGGAGGTCCTGAACGGCTCGCTGGAGGACCGCGGCGCGGACTATGCGGTCCTGGTTGTGGCGACCGATGACAACGTGCCGGCCGGAACCCAGAACCTTGTCGAGTACGAGGGCAACAAGCTGATCGTCGCCGTCGATCGCGATCGGCCCGAGCGCATCGTGCTGGAAACTGCCTACGGGCTGGCTCGGGCGCGTGCCCTCGCCGCCCGTAAGGAAGACCTCGCTCTCGATGCCCCCGCGATGAAGGAGGCGATCGACGAGACCAGGCGCGCCCTGGAGTCCCTGAAGACGGCGCGGCAGGCGCTCACCGGCGTTCGGAAGAACGCCGACAGCATCGAATCCGCGCTGGCCGGGATGGAGGAGAACGCGAAGGCTGCCCTGGCGCGCGCGGACAGCCTGATCGCCGACGCGCTGGAGGCCGGCGCCTAGGGCGGCGAATGAGGATTTCGTCTAGTCCAACGCGAAAGGCTCAAATGACCAGACCCGACCCCCGATCAACTCCTAGAACCGAAATGGAAGCGTCCGAGAACAGGGGGCTGCCGCAATTTGGGAGCGGTAAACCCGGCCTACATCGAATCGATTCCCACGTGGTCGCGGAGATCCTCGCCGCGGAGCGTCCCGCCGGATTCGTCCGACTTCAGGTCATGCTCGATTCCGTCATCGGCCGCCTCGTCGCGGTCGACCGGCCTCGCGGCGGCTAGGGAAGCAGCAGGTCGTTCTTGCCGGAGGGCCGCTCGGGCCCGACGGTGAAGCCGAACGGCGCGACCGTGAAGCCGTCCACGCTGGCTTCGTAGCTCCCGGTCTTCATGTCGACCTTGATCGTGTCGGCGTCCCCCGGGGCGATTGCGTTGCTGGTGGCGTCAACCGGGCCCTGGATCGCAAGGCTGCCGGTTTGGTTGGTCAGATTCGCCACGGTGAAGTTGACGAGGCCGGCGCCGAACTCCCTCGGGGAGACGCCCACGCCGTCGGGAGCGATCTTCACGCTCACTTCGGCCGGGACCGGAGGACGTGGATCGTTCTTGAAGTCGCTGCGCCCGCATCCTGCCATTGCCACGACTCCCAACAGGGCGGCTGCGACGAGCAACGCTCTGCCCCTCCTCCGCGGCATGCGTCGAAGAATCTAGCCGAACAGAGGGAAAATCAGCGGCACTTGGTCAGGACGTGAAGGGAAGCCCGACGAGATCGGCGCTCAGACCGCCGTCTCCGACCGTGACCTGTGCGCCGTCGGCGGCCTCCCGTCTCACGATTGCGAGCGCGATCGGGCCGAGCGCGGGGGAGAGGCACGACGTTCCGATCGTGCCCACCTCTCGATCCGCGAGGAACAGTGGGTCTCCGTGTGCGGCCGCTCCGCTGAGGCGCAGGCCGCGGAGCGTCCGGTTCGGCTTGCCGCGGTAGTGAAGCCGGGCGACCGGCTCCTGGCCGATGTAGCAGCCCTTCTCGAAGTCGATCGCCCGCTCGACGATTCCGGTTTCGGCGGGCATCGACTCGGGCCCCATATCGAGGCCGAAGCGTGGCCTCCCCGATTCGACCCGAATGATCTCCGCCGCCTCATCGCTAACCGTCACGGCCCCGGCTTCGACGAGCTGTTGGTGAAGCGATTGGACTGCGTCGGGCCGGGTGATCAGGTCGAGGCCCTGGTCAGTGGCGACGGCGAGGATCTCGATCCCGCCACGCTCGGCGTAGTGCTGGGCATGCTCGGGAGAGAGCGGGGGGACACCAGCAACGTCAGCGGAAGCGGGTCCGATCAGCGACGTGATCGTCCAGCCCGAGGTCGCGTCGACGACCTCGACGTCATGACCGATCTTGTACGTCTCGAGGTGCTTGCGAAGGGGTCCGGCGGTGATCGGCTCGGTATCGAGCCAGAGGGTCCCGGAGTGCTTCTGGCTCAGGCGAAGGGCTCTCATGTCGGCCACCAGGTGGCCCTTGCGGTCGAGCAGCGCCGCGTAGCGCCCCTCGTCGGGCTCGATCGCCTCGAAGTCGTTGGTGAGCTGGCTCTGCAGGTAGTCGACGGCATCCGGCCCGCTGACGAGCAAGACTCCTCGTTCCCGCGTCAGGAAGCCTGCCTCCTCCCGGAGGGCTCGGTACTGCCCGTCGAGCTCGATCTCCGTCGCGGACTCCGTCATGAGAGGCGATTGTAGGTCGCCGTCTCGACCGGCTCCAAGCGCGCGACACGCTCCCTAGCTGACAGCCTCCCTGATGCCGCGAGATACTGCGTGGGGCGATGTCGGAGAGGAACGTCAAGCTGGCACCAATCGGAGTCGGTGCGCTGATTGGGTTGGCCCTCGGCATCGTGGTCAGCCTGATCACCGACGTTCCTCTTGCGCCAGAGGGTGGGGTAGTGCTTGGTGCGCTGTTCGGCTGGCTCTCGAGCCGAAATCGTGAGTGACACCCTGGAAGCCGCCGGGCTCCCCGAGTAGTGCTTTCGGACGACATCGAGGTCTTCCGAAGAGATAGGCTCGACCTCGATTGATCCACGCAATCCCTGGGTAGGAGTGCAACCAGGACGTTCGATGGGTAATGGACTGCTCGCTTGGTGGAACCGTAGGACGGCGTCGTCCGCGATGGCTGGCGCGGCTCTATGTGCCGTTCCTCTGGCGGTTGCCGTCCTGATCGGATTTGGGGCGAGCATCTCCGGCGTGGCAGGCGGTCTCGCGACGATCACCAGCGGCCCCGACGCCACTCCCGCCTCTGCCAAGTCCAATGCGACCGATCCCAAAGGGTTGAACCGAGCGCTATCTGCACACGCCGGCAAGACCGGCTCCGCCGTTGGGTCGAATTCCGCCCTCGGCTCCACTACCGGTGCTGACCGCGGCTCCACAGGCACGGGGACCGGCGGCTCTGGTGGCTCGGGTGGTTCAGGTGGAGGAGGGTCGGGGTCTTCTACGACCAGCGCCCCCGGCTCCGGAGGCTCGGGTGGAGGTTCCTCCGGCGGAGGGTCGTCGGGGTCTCCGGCGATCAGTGTCCCCAACGTCAACCTCCCCGGGACAGGTGGGGTCAATGACACCGTGAACAACACCATCGACACCGTCAATAACACCCTCGGCGGCGTCAACAACACTCTCAACAACACCGTCGGCGGCGTCAACAACACCCTCAACAACACCGTCGGTGGCGTCAACAACACCGTCAACAACACGCTTGGCGGCCTCAACAAGACCCTCGGCCGCGTCAACAACACCGTCGACAACACCCTCGGCGGCGCCACCGACACCGTCGACAGCACCCTCGCCGGCGCCACCGACACCGTCGACAGCACCCTCGCCGGCGCCACCGACACCGTCGACAGCACCCTCGGCGGCGCCACCGACACCGTCGACAGCACCCTCGGCGGCGCCACCGACACCGTCGACAGCACCCTCGGCGGCGCCACCGACACCGTCGACAGCACCCTCGGCGGCGCCACCGACACCGTCGACAGCACCCTCGGCGGCGCCACCGACACCGTCGACAGCACCCTCGGCGGCGCCACCGACACCGTCGACAGCACCCTCGGCGGCGCCACCGACACCGTCGACAGCACCCTCGGCGGCACCACCGACACCGTCGACAGCACCCTCGGCGGCGCCACCGACACCGTCGACAGCACCCTCGGCGGCACCACCGACACCGTCGACAGCACCCTCGGCGGCACCACCGACACCGTCGACAGCACCCTGCGGCGCCACCGACAGCGTCGACAGCACCCTCGGCGGCGTCAACAACACGGTCAACGGTCTTCTCGGTCGATAGAGCGGCCCTCGAAGCCGCCCGGCTGTCCGACTGGGTCCCAGTGCTCTAGCCGACGGAATCCATCGCCCCGAGCTCCTCGGCACTCGGAGGTCCTCACGGCGATGAAGACCGGCGTCCGCGGATAAGTTAGCTACACCTAACTTCTGAGTTAGCGTGTGCTTCAATACCCGGATGCCCGCACAGGCCCACAACGCACACCCCAAGCGCCGCACCAATGAGGGCGCGGAGAACTACGCCAAGGCTCTCTACGAGCTCCAGGGGCGCGACGCGAGCCCGGTCGGGACGACGGCGGTGGCGGAGCGGCTCGGCGTGACGCCGGCGTCTGCTTCGGGGATGCTCAAGCGCCTCGCGGACGATGGCGTGGTGGAGTACGAGGCGTATCACGGCGCGCGCCTGACGCCGGAGGGGGAGCGGATCGCTCTCGAGGTGATCCGGCACCACCGGCTGCTCGAGCTCTTCCTGGCGGAGGTCCTGGGAATGCCCTGGGACCGCGTGCACGCCGAGGCTGAGGTTCTCGAGCACCACATCTCGGAGGACCTGGAGGAGCTGATCGCCACCAAGCTCGGCGAGCCGGCGCTCGACCCGCACGGGGATCCGATCCCGGACCGCGACCTGGCGGTCAGTGCCGACGACTCGGTCCCGCTGATGGAACTCGGTCCGGGCGAGGAGGGGGTCTTCACCCGGGTCTCCGACAGCGACGCATCGATGCTCCGGTACCTGAGCGAGCACGCCATCCAACCGGGGGCGAGCCTGAGGGTCAGGAGCCGCGAGCCATTCGGCGGGCCCGTGGTGATCGAAGCCGGCGGCCGCACCCACCCGCTCGGACGCGAGCTGGCAGAGAGCATGAGAGTGCGGCGAGGCGGGGGATGACCGAACGAGACCTCACCGAGGTCGGTCAGGCGGACGGCGTCGACCTCTCGGAGCCGATTCCCGGCGAGCTCTCACCGCCACCCACGAGCGGCAACGGATTGGGCGGGGTCGAGGACGTCCTGCCGGGAGAGGCCGCCGTGGCGCGCGCGGCCCGGCGTTCGCTCGACGGACACGCCAAAGGACTGCCTCGCATCTGGCCCTTCCTCGGCCCGGCCTTCATCGCGGCCGTTGCCTACATCGACCCGGGCAACTTCGCCACCAACATCGCCGGGGGCGCCAAGTTCGGCTATCTGCTGCTCTGGGTCGTCCTCGGAGCGAACCTGATCGCGATGGTCGTCCAGACCCAGTCCGCCAAGCTGGGGATCGCAACCGGCAAGAACCTTGCGGAGGCCTGCCGGGACTCCTTCTCCCGGAGAACCTCGATCGGGCTCTGGATCCAGGCCGAGATCGTTGCGGCTGCCTGCGATGTGGCCGAGGTCGTAGGCGCGGCACTCGGCCTCAACCTGCTCTTCGGAATTCCGCTGTTCCCGGCCGGTCTGCTCGCCGGTGTGGGTGCGTTCGCGATCCTTGGCCTCCAGCAGAAGGGCTTTCGCCGCCTGGAGGCGGGCATCGTGGCGATGGTCGGGGTCGTCGTTCTGGCCTTTGCCTTTGAGGTCTTCGAGTCCCATCCGGATGGCGGCCAGGTCGCTCGACACCTCTTCACGCCGGGGTTCGCGGGCACGGAGAGCATCCTGCTCGCCACGGGGATCATCGGCGCGACCGTGATGCCGCATGTCATCTATCTGCACTCGGCTCTTACCCAGCGGCGGATCGTGGGCCGAAACGACCGCGAGAAGCACCAGATCCTGCGTTTCGAGCGCATCGACGTGGTGATCGCGATGGCGATCGCCGGGGGCGTGAACCTCTCGATGATGATCATGGCCGCGGCTCTGTTCCACGACAGCGGCCTCGTCGGGATCGACACCATCGATGGCGCGTTCAACGGCCTCAAGCAGCTGGTGTCCCCGGGTGCCGCGACGATCTTCGGCATCGCCCTACTGGCCTCGGGCTACGCCTCTTCCTCCGTGGGGACAATGTCGGGGCAGGTGGTGATGCAGGGGTTCATCAGACGCCGCATCCCGATCTTCGTGCGTCGCGCGATCACTCTGGCGCCGGCGCTGATCGTCCTGGCCATCGGGCTCGATCCGACCGAGGCCCTGGTCGGGAGCCAGGTCGTCCTCTCCTTCGGCATCCCGTTCGCGCTCGTCCCTCTCGTGCTCCTCACCCGGCGCAAGGCCCTGATGGGCTCTCTGGCAAGTCCGGTGTGGCTCACCGCCATCGCGGGCGTCCTCTCCGGCCTGATTATCGCCCTCAACGTCTTCCTGCTCGAGCAGGTCTTCATCGGCTAGCCGTAGCTAGGCTTCAGCCGTGGCGCTCGCACAGGACTTCGAGGCTGTGGTCGAGACCCTGCCGGACGACTGGACGGACCTGGAGCTGGATTTGCGGATCGCGGACGAGTCGCGCTACGTGGACGCCGCGGTGATGCTCTCGCAGGTGAACGCTCAGCCGTACTCGCGCGCCGACTGGCACTGGCGGATCCTCGTCGCGCACCGATTCGGTCACGCCGCGGCCGCCGAGACCGTTCGCGGCGTCCTCACCAAGCTCGACGGCGAGGGCATCGGAGGTGAGCTCCGTGTTCGCGACGCGCAGGAGGGCCGCGCCGAGGTGGTGCAGATGTGGGGGCGCCCGGAGAGCGTGCGCCGGGATTTCCGCAGGCGTCGAAGTCTCTAGACGAAGCGTTCCGGGTCGGGCACCCGGAAGAACGACTGGATGACCGAGGCCAGCTGGTTAGCGACGATCCTCGCCCGATTGATCTCGGTTCGGGTCCAGGGTCGCTCCTCGTGGCACATCGCCTCGACGATGCCGAGGCACTCGCCGCGGTGGACCACGGGCACCATCAGCAGGGACCGGTAGCCGAGCGAGAACATCAGCTCGACCTCGGCGCGATCGGCGAGTGGGTCTCCGACCATGACCTGAACGGCCTCCTGGCGCTCCAGCACCCGCGCTGTCGACGGGTACTCGTCGACCGGGAAGGATTCCTCCTCGGCCTGCTCTCCGCTCTCGGCGAGGGTGTCGATCATGCCCAGGTCGGGCTGCCACTGCGACAGGGTGATCTTGTCGGCGTGCAGCTCTCCGGCGATCAGGTCCAAGGTGGCGTACAGGTCCGTCTTCGAGCGTGCGTTGGCGAGCCGGGCACTGAGGTGCTCGAGGCGGCGGTCGCCCGCGGAGATCGTCGGGGTCTCACCGCCCGGGCTCGAGACAAGCGCCTTGGCGAGCGCCTCCCGGCAGGTTGCGGCCGCGGTCGGCGCGACTGGGCTCCAGGGCGGGGCGGGACGTCCGATCGCATAGCCCTGGCCCCAGGGCACGTCGAGGTTGGCGAGCACCTCGATGTCGTCGTGGCTCTCGATTCCCTCCGCACAGACGGTGGCCCCCACGCGGCGTGCGAATCGGACCAGCGACTCCACCAGCGCCATGCGGACGGGATCGGAGTGGATGGCGCGGGTCAGCTCGAGATCGAGCTTGACGATGTCCGGGCGCACCCACATGACCTGCTTCAGGCCGGCATAGCCGGCGCCGGCGTCGTCGATGGCGATCCGCGCCCCGCGCTCCCGCAAGCCGGCGAGCGAGTCGGCGAGCAGGCTGTCGCCCACGTAGACCTCATGTTCAGTCAGCTCGATGATCACGTCGGAGAGGTCGTCGGGCAGGATGTTGAGAACCGCCTCGGTCGAGAGCGCCGAGGGGCTGACGTTGACCGCGATGTGGGTTCCCGGCGGGCGGCCGTCGGGTGATAGCGCGGCGCGGATGGCGGCCGCCTCGAGCTCGGGCCCGAGACCACACGCATTCGCCTGCGCGAACCACGTCGACGGTGGCCGATCCGGCGCGTCTGGGAAGCGAGCGAGCCCCTCGTAGCCGATCAGGCGACCCGTGGTGAGGGACACGACCGGCTGGAAGAGCGGTTCGATCGCGCGATGCTCCAGGATGCGCTGGATCTCGGAGCGCTGGGGCGCGTCGCCGGAGAGCCGGACGTGATCGGGATCGAAGCGGCGTGTCCTGGATTTTCCGGAGCGTTTCGCCCAGTAGAGCGCCCCTTCGGCCAGCTGGAGGAGGGTCGCCGCATTGTCGGCGTCGACCGGGTAGACGGCAACCCCGGCGGAGCAGGTGAGCTCTGAGCCGGCGGGAGAGAGCCGGGTGATCTCGGTCCGCACCCTCTCGGCGATCTCCTGGGCGGTGTCCGCGTCGGTGCCCGGGAGGATCAGGGCGAACTCCTCGCCGCCCGTGCGGGCGGCGGTGTCGCCGCCGCGGACCGAGTTACGGAGCTGGGCGCCCACGCCCTGGAGCACTCCGTCGCCGAAGGGATGTCCATGGCGCTCGTTGATCGCCTTGAAGTCGTCGAGGTCCAGGGTGACGAGAGCGACGGGCTCTCGCTCCAGCGCTGCCTTCACCAGCTCGCTCCGCAGGACCTCCTGGAACCCGCGGTGATTGGTGAGCTCGGTGAGCGTGTCGGTCTCGGCCAGATCGCGCAGCTGCGACTGCTGCCGGTACATCAGGATCGTGAGCACCAGAGTCAGACCCATGCCCAGCCCGCTGAAGGTCGCGAGCGTCAGGTCGTCCCTGGAGAGCGCGAGCCCGAAGACTGCACCCCAGAGCAGGGAGAAGCCGGTGGCAGCCCAGGGCACCACCCGGCGGTGGGAACTACGGGGATGGGGGATTCGCCCCACTGAGCAACTATCGGAACGCCCGTCCATGCCCATATCCCTGCTTTTTGGTCAAATTGCCTGTCTGGACGCATGACCCGGCCCTCCGTCGACATCTCCATGGCATGGCCCGGGTAGCCGCGCTGGTGCAGGACCTGATGCTCGCCAGCCGGGTGCGCACCGCCTTGGAGGCCGCAGGCCACGACGTCGAGCCGGACACGACACTTCCCGACGAGCTCGACGGCGTCGACCTGGTGGTTGCGGACCTGGACGCCGTGCCGCCTGAACAGCTCGCCGAGCTGGGCATCCCCGTGATCGGCTTCTATCAACACACCGACACCGAAATGAAGGCGCGCGCCGAGGCGGCGGACCTCTTCATTGCGGTTCCCCGGAGCCGCATGGTCCGCGAGCTGCCCGAGCTCGTGGAACGAGCGCTCACCTGAAGTTGGCGGGTTATTCCCGCATATGGGGAACAACTCCGCCAATTGGCGCCTTGCTAGTGCATAGCGCGAGTTTCGCGCTATGCGGCTAGCAGCAGCCGGCGAAGCCGGCCGGACCCGAGGGCGTCGGCGGCGGCGATCAGACCATTCGCTCTTGCCCACACCAGCCAGGCCCGCCCGTCAACCGGTGAGAGCAGTGAGCTGTCCCGCGGCTTCTCAGGTCTCGGTTCGGCAGGCGCAAAGGCGTGGCCGGCGTCAGCGCCTCAAACTGCCGCCTCCTGCGATTCGACGGTCCAGGCCGCTCACCTCGCTGAGCAGATCGTCAAGCGCCTGATCTCGGGCGCTTGAAGGAAGCCGTAGCCGCGACGGAGTGCCGCCGAGAAACGTGGGCACGCTGCCGCAGTGCGTCGGGGTTGTCGCCACCAACAGCTCCGGGTACCGCGGAGCCCCGAACTCGTCGACGCGGAACTCGCGGATCGGGATCCCGCGCTGCTGCAGCTCCACGCCCTCCGCATTCCAGAAACCGGTCGCGGCGTCGACCTTGCCGGCGGCCAGATCGGCCACCGCGTTGAACCCGATCGTGACCCGGTGCACCGAGGACGGATCGACGCCGCCGGAGCGAAGCACGGTGTCGAGCACGGCGTCGTCGGAAGGGACGCCGGTGACGCCGATCGTCTTGCCGGCGAGATCGGCAGGAGTGCGGATCTCATTCGGGTTTCGGGCGATCACCGAGGCGAGCGGGCGCTGCACGATCGCCGCGATCGCGACCAGGTCGAGGCCGCGTTCACGCGCGATGCCGAAATCGTTGATGTCCATCACTGCGAAATCGGCGCGCCCCGCCGCGAGCAGCTTGGCGCTGTCGGCTGTGCTCGACGGCTCCTGGATGTGCAGGTCGATCCCCGCGTCCTTGAAGTCCCCGTTGGCCTGCGCGGCGTAGATGCCCGAGTGGACCGCGTTCGGCTGGAAGTCGAGGACCAGGGTCGCGCCCTCCGGCGCGCCCGGTTCAGCGCCACCCCCTCCGCACCCCGAGACCGCGGCGCCGAGCAGGGCGACCGCCAGCAGCGCGGCGACCCGTCTCATTCGTGGCGACCCTATCCCTAAGTGGTCGGTAAAGGTTTGGAGGGGCGGTCTCGGCCCAGCCGGAAATGCAGTTAGACTGCGCGCCGCCTCGCACCAACCTGAAACGGGTTGCTCCTCGGCTGCCGCCTCGGAGCACCCTCCGTCCAACGAGAGCTACGAGGAGGTCAATTCAAAGTGCAAGATCGAGGTCTAGCGGCCTACATCGCTGAGCTGGTCGGGACGCTGCTCCTGGTCTTCTTCATCACGAGCGTTGTCGTCCTCTACGTATCCACCGGCCAGAACGCCCAGTTCGGATCCGACTTCGCGGTGGTGGGCCTGGTCCACTTCCTCGTGCTCTTCGCGCTGATCATCAGCATCGGCGTGGCAAGCGGCGGTCACTTCAACCCGGCGGTCACAACCGGCTTCATCATCCTTCGCCGGATCGACCCGATCGACGGCCTCGTCTACATCCTCGCCCAGCTCTCAGGTGGTGTGCTCGGCGCCCTGCTCACGAAGGCCTTCCTGGTCGACGAGGGACGCGCCTCGGACTACGGCACGCCGAAGATCAGTCCCCTCCTCGGCGGGGCCTTCCAGGGCTTCATCGTGGAGGGCATCGGCACCTTCGTCCTGGTCCTGGCCGTGCTCGCGGTAGCCCTGAACCCCGAGATCCGTCGCTGGGCCGCACTCGCTGCCGGCGGCGCGCTCGGCCTGGGCGTCATGGTGTTCGGTCCGCTCACAGGCGGTTCGCTGAACCCCGCCCGCTGGTTCGGTCCCGCGCTCGTCGGCAACCACTTCGCCGACGCGTGGGCCTACATCCTCGGCCCGATCGTCGGGGGCCTGCTCGCGGCCGCGGTCTACAGGTTCATCATCGAGCCGAACAGCGGCCCGGTGCAGGAGATGGCCGACACCGTCGCGCCGCGAGGCCCGGCCCCGCCGGCCGGCGAGGCCCCGCCGCTGCGCCAATCCAGCGGGCCTCCGCCGTCCTCGCCTCCGGGCGGCATCGCGGGTTCCTAGCGGCCACCAGGCCGCGCACCATCGGAGCGTAGGGCGAAGCCCGAGGTGCGAGGGCGCGCAATAGCGCGACCCGTTTAGTGGAGGGCGGGGCGGCCGCCGGTGGCCGCGATCTGATGGCGAAGGGGTCGCTTCGCTAGCTTCATTGCCATGCGCAGGGTCACGTTCTCGCGCAACTACACGCTCTCGCTGTCGAGGACGTGCCAGTGCTATTGCAAGTACTGCGCCTTCGCCACGCATCGGGCCCATATCCACGAGCCGGATGAGGTCGAGCGCCGCCTCGATGAGGCGGTGCGGCGGAACGCCAAGGAGCTGCTGGTGCTCACGGGTGAGCGCCCCGAGGTGAACCCGGAGGTCGCGAAGCGCCTACGCGAGTGGGGACACGATGACTTCACCTCGTACGTCCTCTGGGCCTGCCAGCGGGGACTGGAGAGAGGGTTGCTCCCGCACACGAACCTGGGCGTCCTCTCGCGCGAGGACCTGGGGCGCCTCCGTGAGGTGACGGCGTCGCAGGGACTGATGCTCGAATCGATCAACCCCGATCTCGTGGTCCACCAGGGATCGCCGACCAAGCATCCGGCGAAGCGGCTGGAGACCATCCGCCTGGCCGGCGAGCTGCGGATCCCGTTCACCACCGGGATCCTGGTCGGCATCGGCGAGACCCCGGACGAGCGCATCGCCGCCCTCGAGGCGATTGCGGCCGTTCACTCGGAGTGGGGCCACATCCAGGAAGTCATCCTGCAGAACTTCGTCCCGCATCCCCGCTACTACGGCGCGGAGGTCGCCGACATCGCCGATGCCGCCTCGAGGGAACGGTGGGAGAGCGGGAAGACGGTGGGCTCCGCGCTTTCCCTTCCGGATTGGGCGACGCCCGTGTCCGTCGACGAGATGAACGCCCTGATCGCCGAGTCGAAGCGACTGATGCCGGACGTCGGGGTGCAGGTGCCGCCCAACCTGGCGGATTGGTGGCCGGAACTGGTCGAAGCGGGCGCCACCGATCTCGGCGGCCTGTCGAGCAACGGCGACCACATCAGCCCGGAGGAGCCCTTTCCCAGCCCCCATCAGGTCCGCAAGGAGCTCGCGCCGCGCGGCTATGCCCTGACCGAGCGGCTCTGCGCGTACCCCCAGTACCTGGATCCGGAGTGGATGGAGCAGGGGGTGCTGGACGTGGTCAAGCTCAAGTACTGGAGCTTCATCCCGCGCCGGGGCTCGGGCCGGCGACAGGAGAGCCCACCCGCTCCGGAGGTCGCGCCCCGAGCGATCGAGAAGGGCAGTCGCGGCGAGGAGCTCAGCGAGGAGGAGCTCTCCGCGCTCTTCTCGGAGACGCGCCCGGCGGTGATCGAGGAGATGCGCGCCGCTGCGGACGAGCTGCGAGCCGAGCTGGCCGGGGAGACCGCGACCTTCGTCGTCAACCGCAACATCAACTTCACGAATGTCTGCGTGGTCGGCTGTGCGTTCTGCGGCTTCGGGCAGGGCAAGCGCTCGCCCGACGCCTACCACGTCGCGGAGGAGGATTTCGCCGCTCGGGTACAGGAGGCGATCGACTTCGGTGCGACCGAGATCTGCATGCAGGGCGGGATCCATCCCGACTACACGCTCGAGGACTACGGCCGCTGGCTCCGCTTCGCCAAGGCATGCGCGCCCGACATCCACCTGCACGCGTACTCGCCGATGGAGATCCACTACATGTGCGAGCGCTCGGGTCGATCCCCCGATTCGGTGTTCGAGTACCTGATCGGGTGCGGCCTGGGCTCGACGCCGGGAACCGCCGCCGAGGTGCTCGATGACGGCGTGCGGCAGCGGATCTCACCGAACAAGTTGCCGGTTGCCCGCTGGGTCGAGATCATCGAGGCCTCGCACCGCGCCGGGCTCCGCTCCACCTCGACGGTGATGTTCGGTCACATCGAGGAGCCACGGGAGCTGGCGCGCCACATGCGGATCGTGCGGCAGCTCCAGGAGCGGACCGGCGGGATCACCGAGTTCGTCCCGCTCAGCTTCATCCCGTTCAACACCCTGCTCGGGCGTACCCACGGGGTGGAGGAGATCTCAAGCGACGAGAACCTCAAGCACACCGCCGCGTTCCGCCTGGCACTCGGCAGGACGATTCCGAACCTGCAGGCGAGCTGGGTGAAGATGGGGCTGGACGCCGCCACCGAGAGCCTGCGCTGGGGGGTCAATGACCTCGGCGGGACCCTGATGGAGGAGAACATCTCCCGGATGGCGGGCTCGCACCACGGGGTCCGGCTCGAGCCAGAGCAGCTCATCGAGGCCGCCCGCAGGGCCGGTCGGACCCCGGCCCAGCGGACGACGCTCTACGAGATCGTCGAGACCTACTAGCCCGAACGTCCCTCGCGGGCTCCGGCGGCAGCGCCGGTGGCCGCGCCCGTGACCGCTCCGCGGATCCGTTCGGTGAGTCGGCGTCCCGGCCCGCGTTGCGTCGCGGGCCCAGGCGGTGATCAGCGCGCTGAGGGCGAAGATCGCCACGAACGAGACGATCAGGGGGACGAACAGACCCAGGGCGCCGTCGCCCGCGAAGGCCCCGTGCTTGGTGAACAGCGCGCCGAAAGTGAGCGGCTGAACCGCCGCCGCGACGACGAGCAGCCAGCCGAGCCAGGCGGGGAATGCCCCAGTCCGCAGGATCACCAACGCGCTCGCGGCGAAGAAGGCCACGAAGGCTGGAATCGCCGCGACCCCGACGAGCACGAAGATGTCGTTCAGCGCTCGCGTGATCAACGGGTCGACTCCCTGCGGACGGTAGGCCGCGACCGCCTCGGCCGCGAGCCCGATCATCAGGGATGCGATGCCCAGGATTCCTCCGGCGAAGACGATCGACGGCAGCCTCGGCGTCCCGGTCGCGATCCGTAAGACGCTGGTCAGGGTGCCGAGGAACCAGATAAAGGCGAACAAGGCGACGGCCAGGATCACGATCCCGGCGCGCACCGCGTCGTGGTGCCCGAGGAAGTAGCTCGACCACTCCTGGGCGGGAGCGTTCAGGTCGGGCGGGGTGGGAATGACGACCGCGAAACCCACGATCGCCAGGACGACGAACAGGATGCCGGTCGCTGCGCCGTACTCCACGTAGCGATCGTCGTTCATACAGCCTCCTCTCGGAAACCCCGGCTGCGGCGCTCCTATTCGACACAATTCGCTCATGCGCGCGATGGTGTTCGAGGAGCCGGGTCAGCCGCTGACCGAACGTGAGCTCCCTGAGCCGGCGCCCGCCGACGGCCAGGTCCTGATCGACGTCTCGATGTGCGGCGTCTGCCGCACGGATCTGCACATCTTCGACGGGGAACTGGACGAGCCGAAGCTGCCGCTGATCCTGGGGCACCAGATCGTCGGAACGGTCCTCGAGTCGGGGGCGAGCGCCGACCGCTTTGCGACCGGAGACCGGGTCGGCGTCCCTTGGCTCGGCTGGACCGACGGCACCTGCCGCTATTGCCGCTCGGGCCGGGAGAACCTGTGCGAGCACGCGAAGTTCACCGGCTACGACATCGATGGCGGATATGCCGAGCGCGCCGTGGCGGACGAGCGCTTCTGCTTCCCGATCCCCGATGGCTTTCCGGATGATCACGCCGCCCCTCTGCTCTGCGCAGGGTTGATCGGCTACCGCTCGCTCCGGCTGGCGGGAGAAGGCGAGCGCCTCGGGCTTTACGGTTTCGGGTCCTCCGCCCACATCATCTGCCAGGTCGCCGTCGCCCGAGGTTGGCGCGTCTTCGCCCTCACCCGCGAGGGCGACACCGAGACGCAGGAGCTGGCCCGTTCGCTGGGGGCGGAGTGGGCCGGCGCAGTGGGCGACCCCGCCGCATCGGATCTGGACGCCGCCATCGTCTTCGCTCCGGTCGGGGAGCTCATGATCGAGGCGCTTCGCGCGATGGCGCCCGGCGGGACGGTTGTGTCCGCGGGCATTCACATGAGCGACATCCCCGCTTTTCCCTACGAGTTGCTCTGGCGCGAGCGCTCGCTGCGGTCGGTCGCCAACCTGACGCGGCGGGACGGCGAGGAGTTCCTACCGCTGGCGGCGAGTGTGCCGGTCGAGACCCGAATCCGGGTCTATCAGCTGGCCGAGGCAAACCGTGCCTTGGATGACATACGTCACGGTAGGGTCCATGGTTCCGCCGTGCTCACGATCGGCGAGTAGCCTCCGAGGATGAAACGGGTTGCGCCGATGGCGCACCCTCGCATCACGGGGAGAGGAAGAGCGAAATGCCAGATGTGACCGTCAAGCGCGTCGAGGACTTCGAGGCGATCTTCGGTGGTGGATTCCGTCGCGCGAGGGCCGGCCTCGGAGTGAGCTCCTTCGGTCTCGCGGTCATCGACCTGCCGGCGAACTTCTCGCGCTACCCCGAGCACGACCAGACTCATGACGATCAGGAGGAGGTCTATACCGTCCTCTCGGGCCAAGCGACCCTCCACGTCGGAGGCCAGGAGTACCCCCTCGACTCAGGCGTCTTCGCTCGGGTCGGGGCGACCGAGAGACGCAAGCTGACCACCGGCGATCAGCCCGCGCGGATCCTCGCGATGGGCGCGACACCCGGGAAGGTCTACGACCCCCCCGAGTTCTCCTACGAGGGCACCAAGCCGCCCTCGATGGAGGAGATCAAGTCCAAGAAGGCGACACCCGCCCTGTAGTCAGCGAAAGAGGTCCTGCTCGGGGAGCCGCTGGAGAAGGCTCGCCCCCGGACCGTCCTCCGCGCTCACCAGATCGCCGCGCCCACTGACGATCGCGCCGGGTGCGCGTGAGTCCTTGTCCCGGCTGAGGTCGGCGGCGGAGGCGAGCTCGTCGGCGACCGCAATCACCGTCGCGGAGAGCTCGCGCCCGTGGCCGTCCAGCCTCCCACGCCAGTCCGAGAGCGGCGCGAGGCCCGCGCAGCCGATCGCGATGTCGGCCTGGCCCACTCTCCAGGGACGACCGAAGCTGTCAGCGACGACCACGGCCGGCGAGGAGCCGGCGGCCTCGCGGATCTCCGCTCTGATCCGGCGCGCCGATGCGTCGCTGTCGTCAGGGAGCAGCGAGACCAGGCCCTCATCGAGATTGGAGGAATCGATCCCGGCGTTCGCGGCGACCCACCCATCCCTGGTCTCGGTGATCAGTACGCCGGGCTCCGCGCGCACCACGCGCGTGCTCTCCGAGAACACCAATTCGACCAACGCCGGATCCTTGTGGATTCGTTGGGCGAGCTCCCTGGCCCGGCGGCCCGGTTCCACCTCCGAGAGCCGTCGCACCCGCCCCTCGACCTTGGACACCGCTTTCTGGGAGATGACGACGATTTCGTCATCCGCCGGAGTCTCGGCCTCCGCGATCAGGCGGCCGAGGGCGTCTCCTTCGTGCAGGTCGGGCAGGCCCGTGAGCGGCCTGATCCGCAGCTCACGCGCAACCAAGAATGAGCCCTACGCGGCGGCCCGCTGCGTTCGCTCGCCGAGCTCCCAGAGGACCTGAGCCGTCTTCGGGGCGGGCTGCGGATCGAGCAGCAGGCGGTCGCGCAGCAGCGAGTAGTCCTCGGGGGTGTCGAGGTCGTGACCCATCGAGTGGACCTCCTCGAGGGCGAAGCTGATCCCGGTCGCGCGAGCGCGGCTCACGTGCCGGGCGCAGCTGTCCGGTCCGAACGCCGGCTCGAAGACGTCAGGCGGCGCCAGGACGAGGGCGTTCGTGCCCGTCCCGTGCCGATCGGGGACGATCAGGACGGTCCGCGCGGATCGACCGATGTGGGCGTCGAGCTCATCGGTGTCGAGCATCGGGCAGTCGACCGGCAGCATCGCGACCCGCTTGGCGCCCTCGGCCAGTGCCGCGCGCGCCCCAGCGGAGGCGGCCTCCGAGTGCCCCTCGTCCGTCTCCTGCAGAAGAACCTTCGCACCGAACCAACGTGCCTGGCGGGCGATCGACGCGTCGGCGGTGACGATCATGGTGTCGTCGATGCAACGGCTGCGCGGCAGCTTGAGGATGAGGTCGAGGAAGAGGGCCTCGGCCACCCGGTTGCGCTCCTCTGGGGACAGCAGGCCATCGAGTCGCCCGTTCGCCACCGTGAGCCCCTTGACCGGAACGATCGCGGTGGTGTGCAAGTTGTCGGACGCAGTCCCCACAGTGTCAGGCTAACGGTTAGGTCGCGTTACATACCCGGACGTTGCGGGAATTATTCGGCGGAGCTAAGGGTCGATGCGAACTCGAGGGTTCTCTCGGCCAGGGCCCGTCTTCCCTCCTGACCCTCCATCAGCGTCGGGCAGCTCATCACCGGGACGCTCTCTGGCGGCGGATCGGGGTCCTCCGGGTCGCAGAGCAGACCGTCGATCAGGCCCTCGTAGAGCGAGGCGACACCCGCAGCGGTTGAGGGGCGACCCAGGGTGCGCATGAAGATGTCGGTGGGCCCCTTGACGACCTGGCCGGCCACATACGGGCTCACGGCCACGACGGGGCGCGTGCAGCCGCCATGGCCTCGCGCACGGCCGGCATGGAGATGATGGGCCCGATCGAGATCACGGGGTTGGAAGGCCCGATCACGATCGCGTCGGCGGACGAGATCGCCTCGAGGACCTCGGGCGTGGGCGCGGCCTCGGAGATCCCCTCGACCTGGACCCCCTCGACCTCGGCCTGCGCGTGCTCTGCAACCAGGTACTGCTGGAGGCCCCGCCACCCCTCGGCGGTCCTCACCTGGGTCCTGACCCGCTCCTCTGACATCGGCAGCACCGTGGCCACGACCCCCAGCGCCCGCGCGATCTGTGCCTGGGCGGCGGTGCGGCGCCCTCCCTCCGCCACGAACTCGCGGCGATACAGGCAGGTGGCCAGGTCGCGGTCGGAGAGCCGGAACCAGTCGGGCATCCCCAGCCTGACGAGACGATCGAACACGGTGAAGGTGTCGTCCTTGATCCCCCAGCCGCGCTGCTCGTCGATCTCGCCGCTCAGCCAGTACGTGATCAGGTCGGGGTCGGGGGAGACGTCCACACCGGCGATCTCGATGTCGTCCGCAGTGTTGGCGACGACCGAGAGACCGCCACCGAGGAGATCCTGCATGCCCGCCGCCAGCTTTGCCCCGCCGGTGCCGCCCGCGAGGACTACGCAGCGCTCGATTCCGCTCCCGGCCACGCTCGGCTCTAGGCCCAGTGGTCGTCCTCTGGAAGTCCCGTGATCCGGATGCCCGCGCGGGACTTGTAGCGGGCATTGATCGAGATCAGCAGCGGCGTCAGGGTCTCGACGATCCGGGCCATCTCGAGGGCGCCCGCGTTGACGGCGCGGAGGCCGTCGATTCGCTCGACAAGTTGGGCCACCCGCACCTTGTCCGCCTTGCGGTCGCCGCAGATGAGGATGTCCTCGTCGAGCTGGTCTCCCTCGGCGAGCGCGACCGCGTGGACCGTGTGGAATGCCGAGATCACGGTGACGCCGTCCGGAACCATCTCCTCCGCCTGTTGGGCCGCGGACCCCTGCCAGACCCCGATGGTCCTGGAGGCCTTGCCGCTGATCGCGGCGGCGGTGGGGACGGTGCAATCGACCAGGATCTGCCCCGGCTGAAGTGCCTCCTTCAGGTTGGCGAGCGTCTCCGACTGGGCCCGGAATGGCACGGTCAGAACGACGATCGGCCCCCGAGCGGCCGCCTCGGCGTTCTCGAGGCCCTCGACCTGGGTGCCACCTGCGGCCTCACGGACGCGGTCGGCCGCCTCAGCGGCGCGCTCGGCCTTGCGCGAGCCGATCACGATCTGCTCGCCGGCCCGCGCCCAGCGGACGGCCAGCCCGTAGCCGAGGGCGCCGGTGCCGCCGATGATCGGGATTGGCTCTGCCACCGGCGAGCAAGCTACAGGTCGCCCTGAATAGGCTGCTGAGCGCCATGAGGCTCGAAGGCAAGAAGGCCCTCGTCACCGGCGGCGCCAGCGGGATCGGCGCCGCCGTCGCCAGGCGGCTCGCCGCCGAGGGCGCCGAGGTGACCGTCGGCGACCTGAACCTCGAGGGCGCCACCGAGGTCGCGGGCGAGATCTCTGGGCTCCCAATCGAGCTCGACGTCACCGACCTGGGCTCGGCCCAGGCAGCAGTGGAGAGCGCCGGGGCGCCGATCGACATCCTGGTCAACAACGCGGGCACCGACGAATTCGGCTTCTTCACCCAGACCACCCCTGAGCAATGGGAGAAGGTGATCAGCGTCAACCTCCGCGGGGTTCTCAACTGCACCTACGCCGCCCTGCCGGGGATGCAGGAGGCGGGCTACGGCCGGATCGTCAGTATCGCCTCGGAGGCGGGGCGCGTCGGCTCCAAGGGATCCGCGGTCTACTCCGCCGCCAAGGGCGGAGTGATCGCCTTCACGAAGGTGATGGCGCGCGAGAATGCCCGCTTCGGAATCACCGCCAACGCGATCGCCCCGGGGCCGATCGAGACCCCCCTACTGATGGGGGCCAAGGAGTTCGGCGAGATCGGCGAGAAGATCATCGAGACGATGAAGGCCGGCACCCAGATGAAGCGGCTCGGCCAGCCTGAGGAGGTCGCCGCGGCGGTCGCCTTCCTCTCTTCCGACGATTCCTCCTACGTCACCGGCGAGTGCATCGGTGTCTCCGGCGGCATGGGGATGGTGGGCTGATGGCGCTCGAGATCGGCGCGGAGCGCACCGACGAGTTCGTCGTCGAGGGGCGGCTGATGACCGACGTGGGGGGCACGATCGGAGCAAGCGTCCTCTCGACACCTGGGATGATCGGGATGATGGAGCGCACCGCCGCGGTGCTCTCCTTCGAGCAGCTGGGGGAGGGCAAGGCCACCGTCGGCTTCGAGGTCTGCGTCAAGCACGTCGCGGCCGCCGCGGAGGGCCAGACCTGCACGGTCCAGGCGAAGCTTCGCGAGGTGGTCGACGACCGCAAGCTCCGCTTCGACGTCGAGGTCAGGGAGGCCGACCGCACCATCGGTGTCGGCACCCACGAGCGCCGCGTGATCGAGATCGGCTCGGTGACCGGCGAGCAGAGCTGACGCCGGTCAGACCCGTCTAGGCTGAAAGGCATGGCCGAGGCGCTGCCGAAGACCGTCCGCATCCGCGAGGTCGGGCCGCGGGATGGCTTCCAGAACGAGCCGGAGGTGATCCCCACCGAGGAGAAGGTCCGCCTGATCCGATTGCTGGGCGAGGCCGGCCTGCGGCGCATCGAGCTCACCTCATTCGTGCGTCCGGACGTCATCCCGCAGCTGGCCGACGCCGCCGAGGTGCTGACGAGATTCGAGCCTCGCGATGGGGTCGCGTACTCCGTCCTGATTCCAAACCGCAAGGGCCTCGATAACGCGTTGCGCTTCCGCGATCGCTTTCAGGAGGCGAACTTCTTCCTCTCGGCCTCTGAGACGCACAACCAGAAGAACGTCAACCGCTCGATCGGCGAGTCCCTGACCGACCTGGAGGGCACCGTCGCCGCGGCGCGAGAGGCCGGACTGCGCTGCGAGGGAGTGATCTCGACCAGCTTCGGCTGCCCCTACGAGGGCGAGGTGTCACAGGAGCGCGTCTTCGAGATCGCCGGGCAGCTGGCTGGCTTCGGCTGCGAGGAGATTGCCTTCGGGGATACGACGGGCATGGCCAACCCGCGGCAGGTGGGCGAGTTCTTCGCCGCCGCTCGGCAGCGTCTCGGAGACGCCGAGCTCACCGCTCATTTCCACAACACTCGCGGCCAGGGCCTTGCCAACGTGCTGGCGGCGCTCGAGCAGGGGGTCGACTCCTTCGAGAGCTCCTTCGGGGAGCTCGGGGGATGCCCGGTGCCCCCGGGGTCGACGGGCAACATCTCCACCGAGGACCTCGTCTCGATGCTCGAGGAGATGGGCGTCGGCACCGGAATCGACCTGTCCAAGCTGATCACGGCGTCCGCCGAGGTGCAGAGGACGCTGGGACGCCCCCTGGGCGCGCACCTGCTCACCGCGGGCCCGATCGACTGGCACAGGTAGGGTGAGGACATGAAGAGCGATCGCTTTCGCGCCGCGGCCGAGGGCAAGGACTTCTCGGCGATCGATGACCTCTTCGCCGAGGATGTCGTCTTTCGCAGCCCCGTCGTCTTCAAGCCCTACGAGGGCCGTGAGGCGATTGCGATGCTGCTCGGCGCGGTCGTCCAGGTGTTCGAGGACTTCCGCTACACCGACCAGGTGGAGACCGGAGATTCGGCCGCGCTCGCATTCAGCGCGCGAGTCGGCGAGCGCCAGGTCGACGGGATCGACTTCCTGAGTTTCGACGGCGAAGGCCGGATCAACCGGATGTCGGTGTTCGTGCGGCCGATGAGCGGCGTGCATGCCCTCGCCGAGGCGATGCAGAAGAAGCTGGAAGCGGCTTCGCCATAAACGGCGGCCACAAACACCGCCGCCGGATCTCCGCCTAGTTACGGCAGCTGGCGCCGGAGCAGTTCTTCAGCTTCGCCAGCTCCGCCGCGAGCTGGCTCGCTGTGGCGAGGTCCTGCGGGGACGGCTCGGAGGGTCCGGGCGGGTCGTAGAGGAGATTGGTGAGCTCATAGGGATCGCTCTCCAGGTTGTAGAGCTCCTCGTCGCCGTTGTTCCACTGGTTGAACGCCCACGGCCCCTGCCTGACGCCGAAGGCGCCGACGTCGAAGGTCTCGATCAGCAGCGCGCGGTTCGTCTCGTCCGCGGGGTCCTTGGCCAGCGGCAGCAGGGGGATCCCGTCCATCGTCAGCCCGGGGCGTGCACCGGTGAGCGCCGTGATCGTCGGCGCCAGGTCGACGTTCGCGACGATCTGGTCGCGCGTGGTGTTCTGCGGGAAGCCCGGGCCTCGAATGATCAGGGGGACCCGCTCGGCCTCCTGGTAGGGGTAGTCCTTGAACTCGATCCGGTGTGCGCCCATCATCAGCCCGTTGTCGGAGGTGAAGATGAAGAAGGTCTTCCGCTTGTCGCCGGATTTGCGGACCAGCTTGACGATCTTCTTGACCTCGTCGTCGACGGAGAGCAGGCTCTCCTGCCGGCCGCGATAGCGCCTGTCGATGTCCGCGAGCTCGGCATCGGATAGCCGGGGTAGGTCGTGGACCGCCTCCGGCTTGTCGGAGACGTTGGGCTCGTCGAAGTTCGGTGGGCGCGGTGCCGTGATGTCGCCGAATACACCGACGTACTGAGGAGCCGGCTCGGGATCGCGCGTCGACCACACGGGGGTGCCGGACTCGCCGTGCGGGTTGTTCGGGTTGTAGTAGAGGAAGAACGGCTTGGGGCTGATCGCCCACTTCTTGAGCAACCCGTTGACCTTCGAGTCCAGGACGTAGTCGATGTAGTTGGCCGGCTTCCGGCTGTAGTGGCGGACCTTGCCGTTCTCGTTGAGCTTGAAGCCATAGCGGTGCTGCTCGGTCCCGTCGGTGAGGGCGAACCACTTGCTCCAGCCGGGAGGGATCTCACGTGGTCGGATCACGCCGTACCCGTTCAGGTACTTGCCCACCATGGCTGTTCGATATTTCGCGCGACGCAGCCAGACGGCGAGCGTGTTGGTGTTGTTGAGGTCCCCGTAGCGCTGGTCGGTGAGCACGTGGTTGTTGTGGGCGTACTGGCCGGTCAGGAAGGTCGCGCGGGAGGGGCAGCAGAGGGGATAGGAGACGTAGCTGTTCCGGAAGGTCGTGCCGTGGGCGGTGAGGAGGCGGAGCGTGTTGCGCATCACCGAGAGGTCGGTGACGTTCATGTCGTCCGTGTCGATCACGACCACGTTCGGGCGCTTCTGTTGGGCGTTCTTTGCCCGCAGCAGGGCGAGCTTCTGCTTCTTGGCGGCGTGGCAGGCCCGATCGCACCTGGCCGAGGCGTGCGCGGGCGCCGCGCTTGCCACTGCCCAGGCGAGCGCCGCCGCGCACAGCGCGGTCAGCCAGAGCCCTGCTCTCTGTGCACTCCCGTCGAGCATTCTGATCACAAACCCGCGACACCTTAGGTGGTTGCGCAGGCGGCACGCGCCGGTCGGGAGGGGGCCCCTATGCTCCCGGCCGCCAGTCACTCGACTAGAGGGAGCGAACAGTTATGGCGATCAGCAAGGTCGGCGTCCTGGGTTGTGGCCTGATGGGCCACGGGATCTCTCAGATCTGCGCTCAGGCGGGCTGGGATGTGGTGGTGCGGGAAATCGATCAGGAAGCACTCGACAAGGGCATGGCGAAGATCGACAAGCAGCTCGCCCGTGCGGTCGAGAAGGGAAAGATGGAGCAGTCCGAGGCGGACGCAGTGCGCGAGCGCATCACCCCGACCCTGGACTACTCGGATCTCGCCGATTGCGACCTGGTGATCGAGGCGATCACCGAGGATCTTGACCGCAAGCTCGAGATGTGGGACGAGCTCGATGGGCTCGTCAAGGATGACGCGTATCTCGCCACGAACACCTCCTCGCTCTCAGTCGCCACGCAGGGCGACGCCACGAAGCGCCCCGAGCGGATGATCGGCCTTCACTTCTTCAACCCTCCTCAGGTGATGCCGCTGCTCGAGGTCGTGCGAGCGGAGAAGTCCTCGGATGACGCCGTCGCCCTTGGTTTCGAGCTTGGTGAGAAGCTCGGCAAGACCACGGTGGCGGCGGGCGACAATCGCGGCTTCATCGTCAACCGGCTTTTGGTCCCCTACATGCTCGACGCGATTCGCGCCCACGAACAGGGCGTCGGCTCGGTCCAGGACATCGACACGGGGATGATGGCCGGGGCAAGCCATCCGATGGGCCCATTGACGCTGGCCGACTTCGTCGGGCTCGACACCCTTGCGGCGATCGCCGGAGTGATGGTCGATGCCTACGGGGAGGAGCGCTTTGCCGCGCCCGACACCCTCACGAAGATGGTCGATGCGGGGGACTTCGGCCGCAAGTCGGGCAAGGGGTTCTACGATTACTCGGGTGAGCGGCCCGTCCCGGTCGACGCCGCGGGGTAGGCGAGCACTAGGAGAGGATCAGGAGGAATGCCAGTCGACCAGACCAGTCTCGATCGCATCAGGAACGCAACGTTCCCGTCCACGCGCCGGGGCTACGACAAGCACGAGGTCGAGAAGTTCCTGGCGCGCCTGGCGGACTGGCTCGAGACCGGTGGTGGGGACGAGTCCCGATCGGACGCGGTCAAGAAGGAGCTGGAGAAGGTCGGCCAGCGAACCGGGGCCATCCTGGCGCAGGCGGAGGAGAGCGCACAGCAGATCCGCGCCGAGGCCGAGGAGGAAGCCCGCGGCACGGTCAACACGGCGAATCTGGAGGCCACCGAGACCCGCGGTGAGGCGGATACCTATTCGACCGAGACGAGGACCTCGGCTGAGCGGCAGGCTCGCGAGGTGGTCGAGGCCGCGGAGGCGCAGGCTCGCCGGATCGTCGAGGAAGCAAATCAGCGGCGCAAGGACATGGAGGTGCTGATCGGCGATCTGATCCGACGCCGCGGCGACGTGATCGCCGACACCGAGGAGCTCTCGCGCAAGCTGAGTGCGGCCGTCGAACAACATCGCGCCGCGGGTATCGAGCTCCCCGAGCCGCCGGACGACCTGATGGACCACAAGGACGTCGATTCCGGGCCCGAGGAGACGGAGGATGTCGAGACGGAGGTCGCGGCGGAGCGCGGAGGACGCCGAAACTGAGGTTGCCGCCGCGCCGGAGGACACCGAGCAGACGGTCACCGACGAGCGCGAGGTTCCCGCGGAGCCGCGGCCCGAGCACGAACCGGACCTGAGACGCTGAGGCGAGCGTGAGCGACGTCAGGGCGGCCCTCGACGCGGCGCTGGAGGGAGGGCCGGAGCGGCATCGGAAGAAGGTCGCCGACCAGCACAAGCTCCCGGTGCGTGAACGCGTTGCCCGGCTCCTGGACGCGGATTCCTTCGCCGAAGAGGGGTTGCTCGCGAATTGGGAGCAGGAGGGCCTCGGCGCCGACGGAGTCGTCACCGGGATGGGTACGGTTGGCGGCCGTCCGGTGGCACTGATGGCGAACGACCCGGCCGTCAAGGCCGGCTCCTGGGGCCCGAAGACGGTGGAGAAGATCCTGCGGATCCAGGAGCGAGCGCTTTCCCACCAGGTCCCGATCGTCTATCTGGTCGATTCGGCGGGCGCCCGGATCACCGACCAGGTGCGGATGTTCCCGGGGCGCCGCGGCGCCGGTCACATCTTCCACACACAGGTTCGCCTCTCCGGCCAGGTGCCGCAGGTCTGCCTGCTTTTCGGACCGAGCGCGGCCGGTGGCGCCTACATCCCGGCGTTCTGCGACGTCGTGATCATGCGCGACGGCAACGCTTCGATGTACCTCGGCTCTCCGCGAATGGCGGAGATGGTGATCGGCGAGCACGTCACCCTCGAGGAGATGGGCGGCGCCCGGATGCACACCTCGGTGTCCGGCTGTGGCCACTTCCTGAGCGAATCCGATGAGGACGCGATCGACCTCGCCCGTCGCTACCTCTCCTACATGCCCGCCAATTGGCGGGAGGAGCCGCCCACCGCGCCGCCGTCCGAACCGTCGGGAAGCCCCAAGGTCTCCGAGATCGTCCCGGCGAACGAGAAGGACCCGTTCGACGTCAAGGAGTTGATCGGGGCGTTCGTCGACCCCGATTCATTCCTCGAGGTGCACTCGCGCTGGGCCAAGGAAGTCGTGGTTGGCTACGGGCGGCTCGACGGCCGGGTGATCGGGGTCGTGGCGAATCAGCCGAAGGTGAAGGGCGGCGTTCTCTTCGTCGATTCGGCGGACAAGGCGGCGCGCTTCATCATGACCTGCAACGCCTTCAACGTCCCTCTCCTCTTCCTGGCGGACGTCCCGGGATTCATGATCGGCAAGGACGTCGAGCGCCAGGGGATCATCCGACACGGAGCGAAGATGATCAGCGCGGTCTCCGAGGCAACGGTCCCGAAGATCTCGGTGATCGTGCGCAAGGCCTACGGCGCCGGGCTCTACGCGATGGCGGGCCCTGCCTTCGAGCCGGACTCGTGCCTCGCCTTCCCCCAGGCGCAGATCGCGGTGATGGGCCCGGAGGCCGCGATCAACGCGGTCTTCTTCAACCAGATTCAGGAGATCGAGGATTCGGCGGAGCGTGAGCGCTTCGTCAAGGAGAAGCGCGAGGAGTACGCGGAGGACATCGACATCCTCCATCTCGCATCGGAGCTCGTCGTCGACGCGGTGATCGAGCCCGACCAGCTGCGGGCGGAACTCGTCCGGCGGTATGCCCTCGCCGCGAGCAAGGACCGGACGTTTCGCGACGCGGCGCAATCCCAGTCACACCCGCCTGACTTCGACCCGCCTCACGCTGGTTCGACGGTGACCGGGAAACGGCACCAGTGACTCGCTCTCGGTGTCCCAGAGCTTCAGCCGGAAGGTCTCGACGCTGCTGCGAAGCGTGACCACGGGCGTTCGCCGGAACATCGGGTGGGACTCGTGCGCCGCGCGGAGGCGGTAGTTCGGGATCTTCGCGCTCAGGTGATGCACGTGGTGGTAGTTCGCGTTGCCGACGCACCAGGCGAGGGGGCGTGGCAGCTCGAGGTAGGAGCTGCCCTGCAGCGCGGCGAGCTCGAACTTCCAGTCTCCGGGCGCCTGGTAGTAGGTGTCTTCGTACTGGTGCTGGATGTAGAGCATCCAGGCTGCGATGGCGCCGCCGGCTATCAGGGTCGTGCCCTGGATCAGCAGGAAGGTCTGCCAGCCGACGATCGCACTCCAACCCAGCACCCAGGCCACGAGTGCGAGGTTTGTCGCCACGACGCTTGCCAGCATCCCGCGCGTCATGCCTCGCTGCGGGAAGCGGCGTTCGAACAGGAAGACGAGGCTCGGGCCCACGAGCAGCATCAACAGCGGGTTGCGGTAGAGGCGGTACCCCAGCCTGCGCAGGCGGGAGGCTCGCCCGTACTCGTGGACCGTCATCGTGTTGATCTCGCCCACGCCGCGGTGGTCGAGGTCGCCGGTGTGGGCGTGGTGGATTCGGTGCTGGCGCTGCCACCACCGATACGGAGTGAAGAGCAGGTAGCCGAGGAGGTGGCCCCAGCGGCTGTTGGTCCGCCTCGCTTCGAACAGCGAGTTGTGCGTGAGGTCGTGAAAGAGCGAGTACATGCGGGTCAGGAAGACTGTCGCGATCAGGCCGAGGGCGATCGCGGCCAGGGCGCCCGGCTCGAGCAGGGCGGCGAGGACCCAAACGGCCAGGTAGGGCAGGACGACGCTCGCTATCTGCCCGAGGCTGCGTCGGCGGTGGACCTCCAGATAGGGGGCGAGGTCCTGCTTCCAGCTCGCGCGGGACGGGATCTCGACGGTGTCCACGCTTCTCCCTACGGGCGCGCGTCCGTGATGGATCAGAGCTTGCCGGCGAGCTCCGTGAAGTAGTCGAGCGCGGCGGGGTTGGTGAGGGAGTCGCGGCTCGCTGTGCGCTCGGGCGGATCGCCCATCAGGATCCGCTTCACGGGGACCTCGAGGACCTTGCCGCTCAGGGTCCTGGGCACCTCGTCGATCTGGAAGATGTCGTTCGGGACGTGGCGCGGCGAGCACTGCTCGCGGATGCGCCGCTTGATCTCGCCCCGCAGGTCGTCGTCGAGCTTCGCCCCCTCACGCAGGACCACGAAGAGCGGCATCCATCCCTCGCTGCCGGGGCGGGGGACGTCGACGACGAGCGAATCGATCACGTCAGGCACTTCGGCGACCGCGCGGTAGATCTCGCTCGTCCCCATCCGGATTCCGCCGCGGTTGATCGTCGAGTCTGAGCGGCCGTAGATCACAGCGGTGCCCCTCGAGGTGATCTCGATCCAATCGCCGTGGCGCCAGACGCCCGGGTACATCTCGAAGTAGCTGGCTCGGTAACGCGATCCGTCGTCATCACCCCAGAAGAAGACAGGCATGGATGGCATCGGCTCGGTGATGACGAGCTCGCCGACCTGGTCGATCACGGAGTTGCCGTCCTCGTCGAAGGCTTCGACCTTGGCGCCCAGCGCGCGGGCCTGCAGCTCGCCCTTGTAGACGGGGAGGATCGGGACTCCGCCGACGAAGGCGGTGCAGACATCCGTGCCGCCGCTGGTCGAGAAGAGCCAGGTGTCCTCGCCGACGTGCTCGTAGATCCAGTCGAATCCCTCGGGGGGGAGGGGAGAGCCGGTGGAGCCGACGGAGCGGAGGCGCGAGAGATCGCGCCCCGCCCCCGGCTCGACGCCATCCTTCATGCATGCCGCGATATAGGCGGCGCTGGTGCCGAAGCAGGTCATTCCGGTCCGCTCCGCCAGGTCCCAGAGGACGCCCATGTCCGGATAGCCAGGGTTTCCGTCGTAGAGGACGATCGAGGCCGGCGTGAGCAGAGCGCCGACCAGGAAGTTCCACATCATCCAGCCGGTGGTTGTGAACCAGAAGAGCCGGTCACCGGTCCCCAGGTCGAGGTGGAGATAGCCCTTCTTGAGCTGCTCCATGAGGATCCCACCGTGCCCGTGGACGATCGCCTTCGGCAGTCCGGTGGTGCCGGAGGAGTACAGGACCCAGAGCGGGTGATCGAACGGGACCCGATCGAACCGGAGCTCGGCGCCGGAGCCGAGGTCGAGCAGCTGTGCCCAGGTCATCGGGGCCGCGACCTTCGGCTGGTCCTCCAGGCGGGAGAGCTCCGGCGAGGCGCTCAGATAGGGGACTACGACAATTCGTTCGAGGCTCTGGATCTGCGAGGCCACTTCGGCCACCACGTCCAGCCGGTCGAAGTCCTTGCCGCCATAGCGGTACCCATCCACCGTGAACATGACTTTGGGCTCGATCTGCGCGAACCGGTCCACGATGCTGCCCGGCCCGAAGTCCGGGGAGCAGCTCGACCAGGTCGCTCCCAGGCTGGCGGTGGCGAGGAAGGCGATCAGGGCCTCCGGGCCGTTCGGGAGGTAGGCGACGACCCGATCGCCTTGGGAGACGCCGAGTGCCCGCAGGCCTTCGCGTACGGCCCCGACCTGCTCGCGCAGCGCGCCCCAGCGGAGCTCGGTCAGCTCGCGGAGCTCGGAGGCGTAGACGGCGGCGACCTCGTCGTCGTCCTTGCCTCGGAAGATGTGTTCGGCGTAGTTGAGGCGGGTCCCATCGAACCAGCGGGCCCCGGGCATCACGCGCTCGGCCAGGACCTCCTCATAGGGCTGGTCGGAGATGACCTCGAAGTACTCCCAGAGGGTGCCCCAGAACTCCTCGATCTCGGTAACCGACCAGCGCCAGACGGCGTGGTAGTCATCGAAGTGGAGGTCTCGGTTGTCCGCGAGCCAGCGGAGATAGCGGGTGAGCTGAGAGCGCTCGACCATCTCGGGCGTGGGCGCCCAGAGGACCTTGGCGTCGACCGTGCTCTCCTCCACGGTCTGATCCTTACATGCGCCCGGCGGTTGGGGCCGGCGGCGCCGCGGTCGAGGTGGCGCCGGAACTGCGGCCAGCGTCCCGATCGATCAGGCGGGCCAAGCCGACGAGGAAGTTGGTTGCGCGGGTGAGCGCCTCGGGCTCGACCCGATCCGGGACATCGTCGTGGGTGTGGTACCAGGGGGCCAGGTTCCCGTTCTCGTCCGTGGTCCGGAGCGTGATGGCGCGCTTGCGCCGTACCCGCGCCGGCAGCGCGTCGTCGAGGAGCGGATGGCGGATCGGTCGTGCGCCCTCCGGTCCCGCTCCGCCTGACGCCGACAGTGCCTCGCAGAGCTCGATCAGCTGGGCGTCGTGCGGGAGGCTGATCACGGGGCCCTGACTGATCTCGTAGGCGACCTGGCCCGTATGAGACCGAATCGACGTTGAGGAAGTACGTGGAGTCGCGATCGAGCTCCTTGCGGCGCGCGCGTACGAATGCGCGGCTCCCCTCGCAGAAGGACTCCTCCGAGCCGGCGAGCACGACCCAGACGTCGAGATTGGCCGGTGGCTCAGCCGTGAGCTCGTCCGCGGCGGAGAGGACGGCCGCGACTCCGGATGCGTTGTCGTAGGCGCCGGGGACGATGTCGGAGAGGGCGATGTCGATGAGCAGGAATCCGGCGACGATCAGGACGATCGTTGGGATCGCCTGGAGCGCGTTCAGCCAAGTCGTGTCGAGGCCGGCCATGCGGGCACCGAGGATCGGGAGGAGGGGGGCGAGCCCGAGCCAGAAGAAGAGGCGGAAGGGGCCGAAGCCGACCCGGGTTCGCTCGGGCAGCCTGCGGATCCGATTCGACGCCTTGGAGAAGATGTAGCCGGTGCGCGCGGCGTCGTAGTGCGCCATGAGGACGAGGCGGGCGGGGGCCTCCGGTCGGGTGCCGGGGGAGACGACGTTCTGGGAGGCGCGTCGGAAGAGGAGCGAGCGGACCAGGTACAGCCGCGTGTTGAGGTCGAGGTAGGTGGAGATGGCGGCGAAGAACACCAGGCTGAAGCCGACCGCCGGCTGAACCGTGGCGACGATGCTCCCGGCGACACCGATCGCCGCGTGGATCAGGTAGACGATCGCGTACTCGGGGTGGGAGAAGAAAGGCTCGATCTGGGCGCGGCGGCCGATCGATCGGAGGCGGGCGGCGAGCATGTTCGCGGCGCGCCGTTCGGCGTCGGTCCCAGGGCCCCGCCCCTCGAAGGAGCAGAGCTCGCGAATCAGCTCGGTGCGGCCAGCGGAGTCCACCGGCGGCGGATTATCGCGTTCAGCCGACCTCCAGGGGCCGGGTTATCGTTCGACTGCGTTCCCGGCCGGAGTGGCGGAATGGCAGACGCGCGGCACTCAAAATGCCGTGTCCTTCGGGACGTGTGGGTTCGACTCCCACCTCCGGCACCTCCTCTAGGCTCGCGCCATGTGCGGGCGCTACACGCTCACCGATCCGGATCCGCGGCTGCTGCGGTTCCGGTTCGGGCTGACCGAGTCGGCGGAGATCGACCAGAAGCCGCGCTACAACGTGGCCCCCACCGACCCGGTCCTGGCGATCCGGCTCAATCGAGAGGGCGAACGCGAGCCGGGGATCCTGCGCTGGGGCCTGATCCCGCACTTCGCCGACCCGGAGAACTTCGGCCGTTTGCTGATCAACGCTCGCGCGGAGACGGTGGCCGAGGCGGCGGCATTCCGCGACGCCTTCGCCACGCACCGCTGCCTGATCGTCGCCGATGGTTTCTACGAGTGGCGCGCAGAGGAGACCGGCAAGAAGCCGGTCTGGATCACCCGGCCGTCACGCGAGCCGTTCGCGTTCGCCGGACTGTGGGCGGAGGCTCGCCGGGCGGACGGGTCATCGGTCCACTCCTGCGCGATCGTCACCTGCCGGCCCGGTGAGGTCGTTGCGCCGATCCACGATCGCATGCCGGTGATTCTCGGGCAGGAGGCCGAGCAGGAATGGCTGGACCCCGAGACCGGCCTCGAGCGACTCCAGGACCTGCTCGTCTCGACCGACGACCTGGCGGTCACCGAGGTCTCGGACGCGGTCAACGACGTGCGTCAGGACGGCCCGGGTCTGATCGAGCCGCCGCTCAGGCTTTTCTAGGCCGGCGCGCCCCGGTCGTGCGGCGGGCGCTGGCGCGTGTCGTCCGTGAGGTGGCGCTCGAGCGGGAGCTGCGGCGCGTGGTGCGGCCAGCGGCCTTCTTCTCGCCCTCGGGTTCGTCCCCGGGTGGGATCTCATCGCCGATCGGCCGCTCCTCCTCGACGTGCCAGTTCTGATTGAAGGCGACCATTGCGACCGCGATCAGGATCACCTGAAGGGGAACCAGCAGGAGGCAGAGGAGCCCGAGTAGGTCCGGGGGCAGTGCCGGGTTGCTCAGTCCGTCCTTCGCCCGGTCGAACCAGGCCGGCGCGGCGATCCCGCCGAAGATCGCGAGGATGATCGACAGCGCTGAGGCCACGGGGAGGACGCCGCGATTCCAGCGTGCGACGAGGAAGGCGAAGAGGATATAGAGCAGGGCGTAAAGGACCGTCAGCGGCTTGACCCCCTCCAGCCGCGTCCATCCTCCAACGATGATCACGAACATGAGGGCAGCCGTGACCAGCAGCAGGAACACGACCAGGACCCGGGCGCTGTTCGACTCCGGCTTCTCCCTGTTCGGTCGCCAGAGCTCGTATCCGGGACGGATCGCTCCCGCTTCCATGGTGGGGGAAGTCTATGGGCTCGACTGGATGCGCGCTACACCCAAGCATGCGGGCGGAGGGACTCGAACCCCCACGCTCTTTCGAACACCAGGACCTAAACCTGGCCCGTCTACCAGTTCCGGCACGCCCGCGGGGCCCCCGATTCTAATTTTTCGATCGTGCCTTTTACGGATGTGCGCGCCCGCGCCTCCATGGGAGAATGCGAACGGCACGGGGTATGGGCGTCGCCCGTCCTGGCAACGACCAAGAGCAGGAAGGTCCGGATGACCTGGAAGACACTTGCCGCCTCGAGCGCGGCCCTCGCAATGACCGATCGAGTGACAGGCCTGGATGCTCCTGCCTGAGACAGAGGGGAGCGGCGGCAGCGTGACCGAGAGCGCGCCGATCTCCGTCTACCTGGTCGACGATGTGCCCGAGCTCCGTGAGCTGATCAAGTTCGGCATGGAGGAGGACCCCGGCTTCGAGGTCGTGGGGGAGGCCGGGGACGGCCGGACTGCGATCGATGGCATCGCGCGAGACCCGCCCCGCGGCGGTGCTGCTCGATCTCTCGATGCCCGACATGGACGGGTTTCAGGCGATCCCCGAGATTCGCGAGAGAGATCCGAACGTCGCGATCATCGTCCTCTCCGGCTTCTCGGCCGACCGCATGTCGGCTCCGGCGCTCGAGCGAGGGGCTGACGCCTATGTCGAGAAGGGGTCCCCGATCCAGGAGCTTCGGGAGACGATCCGGATGGCGGTCGCGAAGCGGCGCTAACGCTGGCGGTAGTCCTGATCTTCGGCCTCGGCCTCCCAGAAGGGACCGGCCTCGCTGATCTTGGTGACGACGTTGCCGGGCCAGATGCCTGAGGCGTCGGCGTCTGCGATCGCGCCCTCGGCCACCTGGCGCTGCTCCTCGCTCGTATAGAAGATCTCGGAGCGGTAGTCGGAGCCGACAAGCCGTTCCCCAAGGTCGGGTCGGTGGATCTGGAGGAAGAACTCGAGCAGGTCCCGGTAGCGGGGCACCCAGGACTCGAACCTGGAGTCGCCGACTTTGGAGGCCGGTGCCTTATCCAATTTGGCCAGTGCCCCTGGCCGGCGAATCGTAACCCGCGCCGCCGCGGTGGCTACGGCTTGCCCGGGTTCGGTGAGGGCCGGTTCGCGGGCGGTTCCGTCCCCTGACCCTGCTTCTTTCTTTTCAGGTTCCGCAGCGCCGCCTTGGTGAGGGGCAGCGGGTCCGGCCCGAGCTCCACCCGGCAGGAGGGCCCGGCACAGCTCGACAGTGGGATCAGTGCGTTGTAGAGCCACTTGCGCACGTAGCGATATCGCGGATCGTGGGCGAGGGAGTGCAGCTGCGCCGGGTCCCGCTTCATGTCGTAGAGCTCGGTCTGCCCGTTAGCGTAGATCGTGTACTCGTACCGATCGGTTCGAATCGAGCGGTAGGCGGGAGCGCTGTCGGTGTTCGTGGCCGACTCGATCGCGTCCGGCTCCTGCTCCAGGTTCTGGACGCCGCGCTTATCGGCGACGTGCACGCGAGCCACCTTGGCCCTCGCACTGGCCGACTGCGCCGACTCCGCGCCGGTCCCGCCCGGACCGGTGTCGCCCTCCAGCAGCACCGGCCGCGTGCTGCGAAGCGCCGGGTTCTCGGCGTAAGGGAGGAACGACCGTCCGTCGAGCGAGTTGTCCTGGGAGCCCTGCGCGATCTGGAGGATCGTCTGCGGGATGTCGCCGTTCCAGACGAGCTCGTTGCTGGTGCCGCCAGCGGGAATTCCCGGGCCCCGGATGATCAGCGGCACGCGCGATGCCGGGTCGTAGGGCAGGTACTTGCCGCTCACGATCCGGTGTTCCCCGCGGAAGAACCCGTTGTCGGAGGAGAAGATGATGTAGGTGTCGTCGAGGATGCCCTTCTGCTTGAGGGCCTGGACGAGTTCGCCGACCGACTCATCGACCGAGATCAGCTGCTCCTCCTGCCGGCGTCGCTCGTTGTCGATCAGCTTCGCCTGCTTCTTGCCGATCAGCTTCTTCGCCTGCCGCCTGAACCACTTCGGCTTGTCGCTGATGTTCTTCTCGTTGAAGCCCGGGAGCTTGGGCAGGGGTGCCCCCGCGTCCCGGTAGAGATCCCGCGGCGCCGGGTCGAACGGCCCGTGCGGAGAGTTGAACCAGAGGTTGAGCCAGAAGGGCTGCCTCGAAACGCTCTTGTCGTTGATGAAGTTGACGGCTCGATCACCGAAGACGTCCGTCTGGTAGTCGTCCGGCTGGTCGCCGTAGAAGGTGATGTGAGGAGTGGCACTCGGGCCGGTCTTCTCGATCAGCTGGTAGTTGAAGTAGAGGGCGTCCTCGGAGACCTTTCCGTACCACTCCGACCAGCCCTGCGGAACCGGGAGCGAGCCGTCCTGGACCCCGTAGCCGTTCATGTACTTGCCGATGTGGACGTTGTAGTAGCCGTCGTTCGCAAGCCAGACCGGCAGGTCATTGGACTGATGGGGGATGAACTTGGTCCAGCTGCCCTGCGGCGGGAAATTGCCGCGGACCCCGTGGTTGTGCATGTACTGGCCGCTCATCATGGTGGCGCGGGAGGGACAGCAGAGCGGGAAGGAGACGTACGCCTCGTTGAACGTCGTCCCCTTCGCGGCGATCAGCGACTGCACATTGGGCATCGCCGAGAGCTCGCTGGTCGTCATGTCGTCGGTGAGGATGAAGAGGACGTTCGCCTGGGACGGGGCGCCGCGCGCATCGCGAGCCGCCACTGCGGCGCCGACGATCCCGAGCAGGGCGAGCATCGCGCCGAGGGTGGCCCACGCGCGGGCGTGCGACTGTCTTGGCCTCCAGAGCAGCGACATGCGGGTTGAGTCGGAACCGCAGCGGGCGACCCTGCCTCTAGAACCGTCCTGCCATCTGTGAGTTTCGCAAACCCGGCGGCCCGTACACGCCAGTTCGAGGGATGGCCCGAACCTATAATCGGGCGATCGCGGGCGTGGTGTAGTTGGTAACACAGGAGCCTTCCAAGCTCCCGTCGCCGGTTCGATCCCGGTCGCCCGCTTGGGTCTAGGATTGACCCGTCACCGGGGCGTGGCGCAGTCTGGTAGCGCATTCGGCTGGGGG
>CAVUGL010000014.1:0-220022 GCA_963740995.1 uncultured Solirubrobacterales bacterium | reverse complement strand
CCCCGGCCCCGGTGTCCGCGCACCATCTGGCGCCGCCCTGCTCCCGGCGGGCACGAGCGGTGCTCGCGAAGGCGGCGTCCGTTCAGGCGAACGCTGTGACGGGCTCTCCATTCAAGGCCTCGAACGGTGCGGCCGGCTGCCGGCTGCACGCCGGCGACCGGGAGGCGGTCGTCATGCTCGACAGCGCGCCCCAGGCCTACGTCCGGATGGACCGCGAGCAGGTCGAGTTCTGGCAGAACGTCGAGTGGTCCCACAAGGCCGCTCGCGCCGCGCCGGCGCCGATAACGAGCCTGGGTCTCGGCGGGTACTGGTTCCCGCTACAGAGCCGCCTGCTGACCACGGATGGCGTACGGCTGGACACCATCAAGTTGATCTGGCATACCGGCAATCGCGCTGGGCGCAAGCCCCTCGCCGTCGATCTGGCGCACGTCTACCTCGGGCCGCCGGTCAAGCCGCCCGGCTACTAGCTAGACCTCGAGGCGGGACTCCTCGAGATCGAGCTCTCGCTCGACGCGGCGCATCACCTCGACGCTGATCCGCCGGTTGTTGCGCAGCTCGACCAGGGCCGCGCGCTGCGACGCGTAGATCTCGTGCATGAGCCGCTGGTAGGCGAGCGAGCGTTCCTCGATGCCGTCGGAGCCGTCGATCGCCCCTGCCTGGGCCGCGAAGCGCCGCTTCCGGAACCGATAAAGAGCTCGGACCCGCTCGATCGTTTCGTCCTGGGTCCACTCCTGCTCATCGAGCTCATCCACGCGATCGAGCGCGGCGCGGGCGATCACCAGCCTGGCCTTGACCTCCTCGCTCTCCTCGTCGGTACCGTCATCCAGCACGCCGAGCTTGCGGATCAGCCAGGGCAGCGTCAGCCCCTCGCCGACCACCGTCACCAGGATCAGCGAGAAGGTGATGAACTGGATCAGGTCGCGCCCGGGCAATGGCGCACCGGCGTCCGTGTGCAGGGGGAGCGCCAGCGCGGCGGCGAGCGAGACCGCCCCTCGCATCCCTGACCACCCGCCCACGATCCGGAAGCGCCAGTTCGAGCGCCTCTCGAGCTGGGACGGACGTCGGTCGAGCGTCCGGATGATCACCGTGATCGTGAACTGCCAGACGTAGCGGAGCAGGATCACGGCAGCGCAGACGAGAGCCGCGTAGCCGACCACCTCGCTCGCCGACCTCCCGGCTAGCCCGTCCACGATCGTGGGGAGCTGCAACCCGATCAGGATGAACAGCGCCGCGTTGAGGAGGAACGTCAGGATCGACCACATCGCGTCGCCCTGCATCCGACTCTCCATCGAGGCGATCTCGGGCGCGCGCCAGCCCAGATAGAGGCCGCAGGTGACGACCGCAAGGACCCCGGAGACCCCGAGCTGGTCCGCGGGGATGAAGGCTCCGTACGCGCTGAAGAGCGAGATCGTCAGCTCGGTGTTGACGTCGGTGACTCGCTTGCGGATCTCGGCGATTACGTAGCCGACAACCAGGCCGATCGCGATACCTCCGGCGACGTCGCCGCAGAAGGTCAGAAGGGTGTGCCCGGCGGAGACGGTCTCGCCGATCGCCGCGGCGACCGCGACCTTGTACATGACCAGGGCGGTCGCATCGTTGATCAGGCTCTCCCCCTCGAGCACGTTGATCATCCGGCGCGGAGCTCCGACCCGGCGCATGATCGCCGTGGCGGCGGCCGGGTCGGTCGGCGAGACGATCGCGCCGAGCGCGAAGGACATCGCCCAGGGAAGGTCGATCACCTCGTGCGCGATGACCCCCACGGCGCCGGCCGTGAAGATGGTCAGGCCGATCGCGTTGAGGCTGATCACCCGCGCATCCGTTCGGAGGCTGCGCAGGTCGTAGAAGAAGGACGAGGAGTAGAGCAGCGGCGGCAGGAAGATCAGCAGGACCAGGTCCGGGTTGAGCGTGATGCTGGGCATTCCCGGGATCAGGCCCAGGAGCAGCCCTCCGATCACCAGCGGGATCGGATAGGGCACCTTGAGCCAGTTGGCGACCGCGTTCAGGCCGGCGGCGGAGACGAAGAGCGCCGCGAGCAGGATCTGCAGATCGTTCACGCCCTAATTTTGTACCGGCGCGGCCGTCGAGCACCTCCTGGGGGAGATCCGCGAACGGCTCCTCACACTACGGCGCGGAGGTCTTTGCACCGCCATGCTGCTCGCGCAGAATGCGACGCAGGATCTTCCCGGAGGCCGACTTCGGGATTTCGTCGACGAACTCGACCTCACGAATCCGCTTGTAGGGCGCGACGCGCTCGGCGACGTACGCCATCAGCTCATCGGCATCGAGACCGTCCTCCGCCTCCACGCATGCCTTGGGGGCCTCGCCACCATCGTCCATCGGCACGCCGATCACACCGGCATCCTTCACCTTCGGATGTGAGACCAGCACCGCCTCGAGCTCGGCCGGCGGCACCTGATGGCCCTTGTACTTGATCAGCTCCTTGAGCCGGTCGACGATGTAGAAGAAGCCGTTCTCGTCGACCCGCCCGATGTCGCCCGTTCGGATCCAGCCGTCGCCGACGAGGGTCTCGGCTGTCGCCTCGTCGTTGTTGAGATAGCCCCGCATCACCTGGGGGCCTCGGATCCAGATCTCGCCCTCCTCGCCCTCGGCGACGTCCTCGCCGGTCGCCGGATTGACCAGCCGCGCCTCGGTGTTCGGGATCAGCGCGCCGATGCTGCCCGGTGGCGTCTCCTCCATCCTGGCCAACCGGCTCTTGTGGCTGACCGGGCTGAGCTCGGTCATCCCGTAGCCCTGCCGGATCGGTGCGCCGATTCGCGACTCGGCGCGCCGGGCAAGATCTGCGTCGAGTGGCGCGGCTCCCGAGATCACCATCTTGAGGCGCGAGGTGTCGCGCTCCTCCACCCCCGGCGCGGTGGCGAACGCGAGCACGATCGGGGGAGCGATGTGAAGCCAGGTGACGCCGTGCCTCTCGACGATCTCGAGCAGCTCGTCGAGATCGAAGCGAGGCATCGTCACGATCGTCGATCCCTTGGCGAGCCCCATGTTCAGCACCACGGTCTGGCCGTAGATGTGGAAGAACGGCATCAGGCCGACCAGGACGTCCTCGTCGGTCAGCGGCATGGAGTTCCAAGCCTGCTCGATGTTCGCCACGAGATTGCGATGGGTGAGCATCACCCCCTTCATCAGCCCCGTGGTACCGCTCGAGTACGGGAGGACGGCGAGGTCCTCGGGGTCCACCTCCACCTCTTCGGGTGTTGCCCCCGGTTCGGCCTCCGCGACGAACGCGGGGGGATCGTTAATCAGGAGCTTGGCCTCCGAGTTGGCCAGCTGCCGCTCGATCTCCTCCGGCGTGAGCAGCGCGAACATCGGCGTCACGACGGCCCCGGCCCGCAGGATCGCGTGGTAGGCGATGCCCCAACCGGGGGTGTTCGGGCCGACCAGGCCGACGACGTCGCCCTTGCCGATTCCCTTGGACTGCAGCAGGGCCGCGGCCGCATCCACCCTCTCGGCGAGCTGCGCGAAGGTAGTCACCTCCCCGCCGGCCCCCTCGACGAACGCCGGATGATCCCCGCGCGCGGCCGCACCGACGATGACGTGCTCGTAGAGCGTTGCGTCCGGTATCTCGATATCGGGCTCTGGGCTTCGATAGATCATCGCCTCGTCCCTACTCCCGCAGATCCCAGCCGAAGTAGACCTCGATTCGCTTGATCTGCTCGCCGTCGAAGGTGAGGACCTCGGTGTTTCGGCCCCCGCTGCCGTCGGGCCGCTTCAGCTCGTAGGTGAGGATCACCTCGTTCCCCGACTCGACCAGGCGGACGATGTCGATCCCCTGCCCCTGTCCGGCCCCCGGCCAGCACCTCTCGAAGAAGCCCCTCCGGTCCAGCTTCGGGTCGGTCGGGCTCGAGAAGGTCAGCTCGGGCGCGAGATGCTTCTCGAAGAAGTCGCGGTCTCCTGCGGAAAAGGCTCGGTAGAGGTCCCGGGTGATCTGCTTTCGGTCGGTCATCGGCCCTCAGGCTACTCGCGCCGCCCGAGGGCGAGCGCAGCGATTCCGCCGAACATCGCGAGCAGCGCGAGCACGGCGCCGATCCGCCCCCAGGTCGAGTGATGGACCTGCTCCTCGAACAGGGTGAGGCCGAGGACCACGCTGGCGGCAGGATTGAAGATCGAACTGGTCGCGACGGCCGGCGGCAGGATCCCGGTCTGCAAGGAGAGCTGGGTAATCGTCATCCCCGCGAAGCCGACCACGACCAGCGCATAGAGGTGCCAGTTGAGGAGCACGTCGGCGCCGTCGTCCTGCAGGACCTCGACGGCGCCCTTGGTGAGCGCCGAGACCAGGCCGAAGAGCAGCCCCGACGCGGTACCGAGGAGCGCCGCACGCAGCGCCCCGGCCCGCGCCAACCCGGCGGCCAGCAATCCGGCGGCGATCCCGACCACCACGGCGCCGGCGACGATCCACTCGCCGATCGGCGCGTCCTGGCGCCCACCCGAGGGGTCGGCGAGCAGCAGGAACAGCGCCAGGCCTGCCGTGACGACGATCGCCGCGACCACGTCGCGCCGCGTGATCTTCTGGGCGGAGAGCCAGACGCCCAACGGCAGAGCGAAGACGATCGTGGTCGCCAGGATCGGCTGCACCACGACCAGCCGGCCGTCACCCAACGCGGCCGCCTGCAGGCCGAAGGCGACCCCGTAGGCGGCGATCCCGCCGAGCCAGACCGGGTGCTGGATCAGGCGGAAGAGGATCCCAGCGCTCGCCTCTTTCGCCTCGGGTGCGTCCATCACCACCCGTTGCTGAAGCACTATGCCGAGCGCGAAGACCGCCGCCGAGCCGATCGCGAGGACCACCGCCATGGGGCGGCACCTTATGCGCCGGTCAGGTTCCTCTTTTCGAACCCCAGCGGCGACCGCCTTGATGTCCTGCGACTACGCCGCCTGAGCAAGGATTCCCGGCTCGTAGTGCCCCGGCTCGAGGCGAGCCGTGATGGAGAGCCGGTTCCACGAGTTGATCGAGGTGATCGCGAACATCAGGTGGATCAGCTCCTTCTCGTCGAACAGCCCGGCCGCGCGATCCCAGACCACGTCCGGGACATGGCCGTCTCCGACCAGGGTCATAGCCTCGCAGAGCTCGAGCGCGGCGCGCTCGTGCTCCTCATACAGCGGGCTCTCGCGCCATGCGTCGAGCGCGTAGAGGCGCTCCTCCGTCTCGCCCTGGCTCGGGCCTCCTTCCAGTGCATATCGAGGCAGAAGGCACACCCGTTGATCTGCGAGGCGCGCACGTTGATCAGGTTGCGCAGCCGGGGCTCGATCTCAAGGGCCCCGTCGAGCCTGACCATCGCGGCCAACGGCTTCATCGCCGCCTCATCAATGTGGATCCGCTTTGCGTGAATCGATTCCATCGTCATCTCCTTCAGCCGAGTTGCTCGGCAAGCGCCTGCACGAGTCGATGCAGCGATCTGGCGTTGGCGCGGCGGACGACCGCACGCGTCAGCGGAGCGGTGAGGTATTCGCAGACGCGCTCAGGCGACTGCGGGACCCCGATCGCAACGCTGACCGGCTTCATCCGAATCTCCTTGAGGGGCTGATGCGTAGGCGGCCACGAAGCCCTCTCGCCAGCTGGGATAGCGGAGCGTCCAGCCGAGCTCGCGCTTCGCCTTCGCGTTCGACGCACCGCGGGCCTCTGTTCCGACCATGACCGCGGCCTCGCCGCCGATCAGGCGCGCCAGCCCGACCGGGACGTGGCGCGGCGGCTTGGCGCCGACCGCCTCCGCGAGCACTGGCAGCCATTCGCGCACCGGCGCCGGATCGTCGTCGACGATGTTGTAGATCGCCGGCCCCTCGTGTGCGAGCGCCAGCACGGTCGCCGCCGCTGCATCGTCGAGGTGGATCCACGAGAACATGCCGCCGCCGTCACCCACGATCGGGAACTGCCGCTTGCGTACCGTCTGGAGCAGCCCGTCGTTCGCGGCTCCGTAGAAGCCGCCGTAGCGAAGCGCGATACCGCCGTCACCGACGACCGCCTCGTCGAGATGGCTCAGCGCCGCGATTGTCTCGCGCATCCCCTTCACCGGGGTGGTTTCGAGCTGATCGTCCTCGGTCTTGATTGATCCGCCCTCGCGCGCGTAACGCCCGTAGCTGGCGCCGCTCTGGGCGACGAATCGGCGCACCCCCGCCTCACGCGCGGCGGCGAGAAGCGCGTCGGTGCCGTCGGTGCGAAGACGGTTGGTCTCAACGAAGCTGCGATCGAGATTCCTGGAGAACCTCACATCCGTTAGGGCAGTTGCCTCGTGGACGATCGCGTCGGGGTTTGCCTCGAGGACGGCCTCGCGCACGGCCTGCCGGTCGAGCAGGTCGACGGTAACCGGCTCGGCACCGAGCGCTCGCAGGCGCTCAGCGCTGCCGGGTGACCTGAACGTCCCGATCACCTCGTGCCCCGCGTCGATCAGCTGGGGGACGAGCCGGTTTCCGATCGCCCCGCTGGCTCCTGTGCCGAAGACCTTCATGGTGACTCCTTTCCCATTCGACTACTCGGTCCCAAGGTGTGCCTTAGAGACGGGGGTGCCCCTGCGTCCTGTGACAGCGGCGTCCCGCGGCGCGCGCCATAAGACGAAGAGGGCGGCGACGGCCAGGGCGCCCGCGCCGATTAGGGTCGCCACTCCCAGGCCGTCGACGAACGCGCTCTGCGCCGTCGCCGCCAAATCGGTTCCCCGTGGGCCCAGTTGCTGAGAGATGGCGAGGGCGGCGGGCAGTGCGTCCTGGGCGTGCTGCCCGAGCTCGGGCGGGAGATGCGCAGCGGCGCCTGCGACGCCGGACTGATAGCTGTCGGTCAGGGCGCTGCCCAGCACGGCTATGCCGAGGGCCCCGCCGACCTCACGCGCAACGTCATTGACCGCCGAGGCGACACCCTGCTTGGCCTGCGGCAGCGAGGACACGATCGCCGTCGTGGCCGGCGTCGTGGCGAGCGCCATACCCACCCCCAGCGGGATCAGTCCGGCGAGCAGCAGCCAGTACCTCGAATCGACGCCGGCGGTGGAGAAGACGAGGAATCCTGCGGCGATCAGGAGCAGTCCGACCGGCGCCACCCGGGCTGGCCCGAAGCGGTCGAGCAGGCGCGGGACCCGCGGCGAGAGGCCCATCATCAGGACCGCCGTCGGCGCCAGCGCGACCCCCGCCTCGAACGGCGAGTACCCCAGCACGAACTGGACGTACTGGAGGATCACGAAGATGAAGCCGAACAGGGCGAAGAACTGGATCAGGATCGACACGGTCCCGGCGCTGAAGCCGCGTAGGCGAAACAGCCGAGGATCGAGGAGCGGCTGGTCGCGACGGAGCTCCCAGACGACGAAGGCGACCAGCAGAACCGCCGCCACGGCAAAGGCGATCAGCGTGATCGAGTCGGTCCAGCCCCGCTCGGGGCCCTCGATGATCGCGTAGACGAGCGAGGCCAGGCCGAGGGCCGAGGCGACGCCGCCGGCAGCGTCGAGCCGGACTCGCTCGGCGGTCGAGTTGGGAGCGATGGCCAGCGCCGCGACCAGCGCGATCAGGCCCAGGACGGCCGCGAAGCCGAAGATCGACTGCCAGGCGAAGATCTCGAGCAGGATCCCCGAGACGAGCAGCCCCAGCAGGGCGCTGCCCCCCGCGACCCCCGCCCAGATGGACACTGCGCGATCCCGCTCCCCGGGCGGGAAGACGTTGGTGATGATCGACAGGGTGGCGGGCATGATGGCCGCCGCGCCCAAACCCATCACCGCCCTGACCGCGATCAGTCCGCCAGGGCTGTCCACGAACAGCGCGACGCTTGCCCCGGCCGAGAAGATCACGAGGCCGACGAGAAGGACGTGTTTGCGGCCGAGGGCGTCCCCGAGGGCCCCGCCCAGCAGAAGCAGCCCGGCGAAGACGACGGCGTAGCCGTCGATGATCCACTGGAGCTGGGTCTGGGTGGCGTGGAGATCGCGGGCAACGTCGGGGATCGCCACGTTCAGCGAGGAGACCGCGCTCACCACGGTGGCAAGCGCCAGGCACATCGAGGCCAGGACCAGGCGGCGTCGCCGAGGATCGACGGCCATCTGCTGCTGGGTCTGCTCTTGCCTTCTCATCTGACGCGACCCCCCGGTCGGCTATAGTTGAACGGCGTTGACTTTACGCCGTTGAATTCTTTTGTCAAGGGATATTCTGTGAGCCCCCGCGCAGCGAAGACCAAGACCCCCCGCACTGGCCGCCGCCCTGGCAACAGCACGTCGCGCGAGGACATCATCAAGGCGGCCCGGAAGCTGTTCGCAAAGCGCGGCTACCAGGCAGCGACCATGCGAGCGATCGCCGCCAAAGCCGGCGTCGACGCCTCCTTGGTGGTCCACTTCTTCGGGAATAAGGTGAACCTGCTCGCCGAATCGATCGAGTGGCCCTTCGATCCTGAGGTCGAGATGGCGAAGCTGCTCGAAGACGGGCGGCGCAACGTCGGCAGGCGCCTCGCCGAGCTGGCCATCCACACGTGGGACGACGAGGGAACCAGGCACCCGGTCTTCACCCTCCTGCGGGCCGGGATGACCGAGCCTGAAGCGGCCAAAATGCTGCGCGCCTTCATGATCCAGCGCCTCTACGCACCGCTCATGGAGCGACTCGGCTCGGATCGCCCCGAGCTTCGGGCCGGCCTGGCCGTTTCACAGATCATCGGCGTGGGGATGGGACGCTACGTGCTCAAGTTCGAGGCCTTGGCCGAGGCCGATTCCGAGGAGGTCATCGACTGGCTCGCCCCCGTGCTGCAGCGCTACCTCACCGGCAAACTGGACTAGCCGTGACTGAGAGCCCACACCGCGTGGTGGTGATCGGCGGCGGGTTCGGAGGCCTGCTCGCCACCAAGAGTCTCGCCCGGGCGCCGGTCGAGATCACCCTGATCGACCGGCGGAACTTTCACCTCTTTCAACCGCTGACCTACCAGATCGCCACCGGGGCGCTCTCTCCGGCGGAGGTCTGTTATCCGCTCCGCGCGATCTTCAAGCGCAACCGGAACGTCCGAGTGATGATGGGCGAGGTCACCGAGATCGATCTCGATGGCCGGGAGTTGCTCGTGGACCCGGGTGCCGGCGCCTCGGGTCCGATCCGGGTTCCCTACGACACCCTGATCGCGGGAGGCGGCTCGCGGTACTCGTACTTCGGGCACGATGAGTGGCAGGCGGTGGCTCCCGAGGTGAAGTCGCTCGAGAGCGCGCTCGCCGTTCGCCGTCGCCTGCTCAGCGCGTTCGAGGCCGCCGAGCTCGAGCCCGACGAGCAGCGCCGGCGAGGGCTGCTGACCTTCGTGGTAGTCGGGGGTGGTCCGACGGGGGTGGAGATGGCGGGCCAGATCGCGGAGCTCGCGCGGGACACCCTGCGCCGCGACTTCCGGTCGATCGATCCCCGGGAAGGCCGCGTGCTTCTGGTCGAGATGACCGACCGGGTGCTGGGCACCTTCCCGCCATCGCTCTCGCGGAGGGCCGTCCGCTCCCTCGAGCATCTCGGCGTCACTCCGTTGCTCGAGCACAGGGTCGTGGACATCGACAGTCAGGCGGTGACGATCCAGGCGCCCGACGGAGAGAGCGAGCGCATCGTCGCCAGCACGGTGATCTGGGCGGCCGGCGTGACGGCATCCAGCCTCGCCAAGCGGCTCGGGGACCAGACCCAGGCGGACGTTGATGGTGCCGGCCGGGTGACCGTCGAGCCCGACCTCACCTTGCCGGGCCACCCCGAGGTCTTCGCGATCGGCGACATGGTGCGCGTTCGCTCAGACGACGGAAACGTGCAAACCCTGCCCGGGCTGGCGCCGGTGGCGATGCAGGAGGGGCGCTACGCCGCGAAGGTCGTCAAAGCGCGCCTGCGAGGAAAGACGGTGCGCCCCTTCCACTATCGCGACAAGGGCAACCTGGCCACGATCGGCCGCTCCCGGGCGGTCGCGGACCTTCACCTGGTCAAGCTGAGCGGCTTTCCCGCCTGGGTCACCTGGCTCGGCGTCCATCTCTGGTACCTGGTCGGCTTTCAGAACCGGGTGCTCGTCTTCATCCGCTGGGCGGTCAGCTTCTTCACCCGCGGTCGCGGCGCCCGGATCATCACCGCCTCTTTCGAGGATGAGCCGGGCGGCGCGCGGGAGCTCGGCTAGCCGGCCGCCGGCGCTGCGACGCCGACGTCCTCCAGTACGGCCATCGCCGCGTTTCGGCCGTTGAGCGCGATCACCGATCCCGCCGGATGTGTGGCGGCGCCGCAGAGGTAGAGGCTTTCGATCGGGGTGCGTGAGGTGAGCCGCCGATCCCACATCTGGTCGGGCAGCGTCTCGCCCTGGAAGATGTTGCCGCCGGTGAGTCCGATCCGCTCCTCGATGTCGGGCGAGCCGAGCACCTGGAGCTCGACGATGCACTCGCGAAGGTCGGGCGCGTAGGTCTCGATCAGGTCGATCGCCCGGTCGCCGATCTCGTCTCGCCGGGATTCCCAGTCCCCCTCGGCGAGATCGTAGGGCGCGTACTGGGCGAACGCGCTCATCACGTGCGCCCCCGGCGGCGCCACGCTCTGGTCATATGCGGTCTGGAAGTAGAGCTCTGCCCAGGCGACCGCCGGCTGGCCGCCCTTGGCCGCCTCGAAGGCATCCTGGGCGGCGTCGAGGCCGTGCGTGACGGTGACCATCGCCCTGTGTGGCTCCACCGATCCGGCGGCGGTGAACGTCGGCAGCCGCTCGAGGGCGGCGTTCACCTTGACCACCGGCGAGCGGACCTCCCATGCCTCCAGGCGCTCACGGTAGTCCGCCGGCAGCGCCTCGGCCGGGAGCATCTCCAGAACCCGCTTGGGGTCGGCGTTGCTGAGCACGCGAGCGGGCGCGGATCAGCTCGCCGCTCTCCAGCTCCACCCCCTCCCCCGGGACGATCCGCGCGACCGGGACCCCGGCGGCGAGGGTCGCTCCCGCCTCCTGGGCCGCCTCGGCAATCGCGAAGGAGACTCTGCCCATGCCGCCGTCCACATAACCCCAGCTGCCGCCGTGGCCCTCGACCTCGCCCATCCCGTGCATCAGGTGGACCGAGGCCGTGCCCGGGTCCTTTGGTCCCGCCCACTCTCCGATGATCCCCTGCCCGAAGAGGGCATGGACGAGGCGCTCGTCGGAGACGTAGCGGGCGAGGGTGTCGGCGATCGGCTCCTCGAAGACGATCGAAATCAGCTCGTCGTCCCCGAGGATCTCCTCGAGGCGCTCGCGGCTGGGCGAGGGCCTGCGCCAGAGATCGCCGGCCGGCCCGGCCCGGAGCAGTCGGCGGATCCGATCGAAGGTCTCCTCGTAGGCGAGCGCGCCGCGGATGTCCGACTCCGAGAATCCGTTCTCCCGCATGTGGGCGACGGTGTCCTCATCCTTCAGGAACTGCGCGAACGAGGTGCCGTCTGGGAACGGGACACCAAAGGTTGGGATCGGCCGGGGTGACGCGGTAGCCGTGGGCGGGCAGGTCGAGCTCGTCGATCACCAGCTGGTCGAGCAGGCCGACCACATAGGCGCAGGGGCTGACCAGGAAGCGCTCATCGTCGAAGGGCTGCTCCAGCGTGCAGGCGCCGCCCAGCCGCTCGCGCCGCTCCAGCACGAGCACCGATTGCCCCGCTCGCGCCAGATAGGCCGCCGACGGCGAGCCCGTTGTGCCCTCCACCGACAACCACGGCGTCCCAGTCGCGTGCCGCCAGCTCCGCGATCGGCGCCGGCAGCCCGACCCGGCCGATCACGCTTGAGACCTCCATCGGTCCAGCCTAAGGGCTAGTGGCGCTTGAGCTGTTCTCCGCGATCCTTTAAGAGGCGACCCATGATTTCGCCTCGTCGAGCTGATCCATTTCGTAGACGCCGAGCTCGCCGGGCATCGCCCAGGCGAACAGACGCGTCGCCTTCGTCACCCAGTCGACGCCGCTGACGAACGCGAGCTTCTTCCAGGCGGAGCGCTTCGCGATCTCGGCCTGGAACCCGGTCTTCACGTCCTCGATCCAGGCTCCGGGCTCCAGGCCGTCGAAGTCCGGGAGCACGAAGAGGACCCGGGCCTCGCCCGAGTCGGTCGCCTCCTTGAGCGCCGGCTCCAGGACACGTTCCGGTAGTCGTCCTTCGTGAGCTTCCCCGAGGCCCGCAGGCCGATGACGCCGGCGGGCACCTCCTCGATCCTCTCGATCATCTTCGCCTCCTCGGGACCCAGGCTACTTCTTCTTCTTGCAGCCCTTCCTCGACTGCGGCGGCCTGGTGCCGGTGCCTCTTCTTGCACTTCTTGCGAGGAACGGCCGGCGCAGAGCCCGGCTGGCTGCCGGTCGAGCCGGTGCCAGGTGGAGTGGGTGGATCGGGCGAGATCACCAGGCTCCATCCAGTGGCGATGGAACCGGTGCCAGCGGCCGCGTCGTCGACCAGGTAGAGACTCCAGGTGCCGTTCGGATCGATGCCGTTGAAGGCGGCGAGGGTCGACGCGTAGGGACCGGCGGGCGCCGGCGCCGGCAGCGCGTCGTCCGCGGCGAAGTTCGGCGCATCCACCACTCTCGTCGGTCCGGCTGGGCTTGTAGCTCCCGCTGACGATCGGCTCCGGAACGGTTCCGAGCGCCGCATCGTCAAAGGTCATGGTGACGTTGCTCACCTGGGTCAGACCTCCGACCTCGTGCATCAGCAGAACGCGCTGGCCCGTCGGCGCCACGACCAGCATCCGGATGTCCTTCGGATAGAGGTGGCTGAGCCCATGGATGACGACGTCGACGTCGGTGACCCCTGCCGTCTGACCGCTCACCGTGATCTGCGATGGATAGCTCGCTGCCTTCGCCTGATTGCTCATCCCGCAGTCGCCGTCGTTGATCGTGATCGCGGCACTGTTGCTGAAGATCCGGCTCGCGGACGCGGTCGCGGGCAGCGCCAGCGCGAGCGCCAAGCAAGCGAGCAGCCCGATCAGCGGGCGCCGAACCCCACGGGACGAGACCTCCACGCCACCACCCTATCCAGCGTCGACCTCCCCCGCATGGGTGGACGGGAGCAGGCACTTCGCAATCATGGGTGTATGGAGCCATCACCCACGGCAGCCCTGTCGGTGCGCGGCCTCACCAAGCGCTACGACGACGGCACCCTCGCGCTCGACGCCCTCGACCTCGAGGTGCCCTCGGGCAGCTTCTTCGGCCTGCTCGGCCCGAACGGCGCCGGCAAGACCACGCTGATCAGCGCCGTCTGCAACCTGGTCCGGCTGACCGAGGGAGAGATCTCGGTCTTCGGCGAGCCGGGTGGCTCGATGGAGGCGCGGCGGCTGATCGGAATCGCCGAGCAGGAGCCCAATCTCGACCGCTTCCTGACCGTGCACGAGACGCTCGTCTACCACGGCGGCTACTACGGGATGAGCGGAGCGGCGGCCTCACAGCGCGCCGAGGAGATGATCGACGTCTTCGACCTGCGCGCCAAGCGCGACGTGCGCGCGCCCAAGCTCTCCGGCGGGATGCGGCGCCGACTGCTCCTCGCCCGGGCACTGCTGCACGAGCCCCGCCTGGTGATCCTCGACGAGCCCACCGCCGGCGTCGATCTGGAGCTCCGTCACGAGCTCTGGCGCTACATCCGGCGCCTGCACGAGCGCGGCACGACGATCCTGCTCACCACCCACTACCTCGAGGAGGCCGAGGCGCTCTGCGAGGAGATCGCGCTGATCGGCCGCGGCCGGATCATGGCCCGCGACACGGCGGCCGGCCTCAAGGAGACCTTCGACGCCGCGACCCTCGAGGACGTCTACATGAAGACCGTCGCGGCCGGCCGGCGCGAGATCGAGGTCGAGGAATCTCCCGCCTGACGGCGCCCCCAGACCGCGGTTCAGTCCGGGTACTCGTCCTTGCGCCAGGCGCGGGGCTCCTCGGGCGGCTCCTTGGGCGTGCGATCGATGAGGAAGGAATGGAACGGCGCCACGAACGGATCGGGCGCCATCACCCGGTAGGTCAGGTAGACCGTCCCGTTCTCGCGGGCGAAGGCGATGTAACCCGGTCCCTCGCGCAGCCCGTCCTTGAGGTCGGCACCCGTCTGCTCCGACCACTCCTGCATCCATTCCGGCGGGTCGTCGATCATCTGTTTGACCTCGGGGATCTCCTGGGCCTGTTCGGGGGTCATCGCCAGCCCGAAGTCGAACGGGAAATCGCTGTCGTAGGTCGAGACATAGGGGAACTCCCAGCCCATCCGCTCCTTGTAGGCAACGAGCCGGTCGATCGGCGCGCGAGAGAAGCAGAGAAAAGTCACATCGCGGTGGTTCAGGTGGACCAGCGGGCCACTGAACTCGTCCCCGAGGCTCGTGCATCCGGGACAGGCGCCCACCGAATAGTCCGGGCCGTACATGATGTTGTAGGCGAGCAGCTGTGAGCGCCCGTCGAAGAGCTCGGCGAGGGACTTCTTGCCGTCCTCGGTGTCGAACTCGTACTCCTTCTCGACCGGCACCCAGGGCAGCTCGCGCCGCTTCTTCTTGACCTCCTGGTTGCGCTCGGCCTGCTCGGACTCGAGCTTCGCGAGCTCCGCTCGCGCCGCCTCCCATTCCTCACGAGTTCCAGTCTTGTGCTCAGGCATCGCGGTTCCTCCTTGATCGGGACACATCAGTGGAGACTGCGAGATCGGCGAAAACTCATCGGCTCGCCTAGGCGCTCTTGCGCTGCATGAACCACTCGGTGAACTCGCGGCAGCGGCCCTCCGAGTCGAACTGCATGACGAAGCAGTTGTCGTAGACCCTCACGATGGGCCCGCCCGGCTCTTCGCGATATGAGCTGATGCCGGTTGCGACGGCCCGGTCGCCATCCACGGCGACCGCCCTGTACGCGGCCTCGAAGGTGTCGGGCTCGTCCCGATCGGAGGCGTCCGGGTGGTCGCCCTCGCCAAGCCATGACTGGACCACCGCGTCGCGGCCCACGATCGGGTCGTCGCCTGGGTGATAGCGATAGTTGATGTCGTCGGCGAAGAGCGCCTCGATCTTCGCGCGGTCGTAGGTCTTCCAAGCCTCGACGTAATCCGCCAGCCAGCGGTCAATTTCCTCCCGAGTCACAATCCGATCCTATGTCGCAGGAGAACGTGAAGGTCGTCCAGTCGCTGTTGGAGCCGTTTCAGGCGATCAACTCCGCCGAGATCGATTGGCGGGCCGATGCGGTCCGGGAGGCCCTGGGGCAGTTCTGCTCGCCCGACATCGAGGTGAGGACGCTCGACTCGGGTATGGGCACCGGCATCGACCCGGTCTACCACGGGCTGGACGGTGTGGCCCAATATCTGCACGCCTGGCTGGACCCCTTCAGCGAGTTCCATTCGACCTGGATCGAGTTCATCGATGTCGGCGACTTCGTCCTGGTGCCCAACAGCCATTGGGGTCTCGGGAAGGGAAGCGGCGCCAAGGTCGAGCTCGAGATGGCCTACGCCTGCGAGGTCAAGGACGGGCTGATCACCCGGCTCCTCCAGTACGACACGCTCGACGACGCACGCAGCGCCATCGCGGCCGGCGCCTAGCCGGTCTGGCTACCTTCTCGGTGTGAACCGAGAAGCAGCCGCCAACCCCTGGCAGGGATTCCTCTGGCTCTCGCGGCGCGAGTGCCACCGCGTCATGCGCCTCTGGACCCAGACGACGCTGGCGCCGGTCGTCTCCTCCCTGCTCTTCATCGTCGTCTTCGGCCTCTCGCTCGGCGGCCGGATCAAGCAGGTCGACGGCTTCGACTACGACCAGTTCATCGTCCCCGGCCTGATCGCGATGGCGATGGCACAGGCCGCCTACTCCAACAACGCCTCGACGATCTTCCAGGGCCGCAACGACCGCTACATCGACGACGTCCTCGCCGCCCCGATCCACAACTGGCAGGTCAACGTCGGCTACCTGGTCGGGGGCGCCTTCCGGGCGCTGATCATCGGCGTCGGCCTCGCCGCCTGCGCGATCCCGATCACCGGCGCGCCGGTCATCCACCCCGCCCTGCTGATCCTCGCCGTGCTCATGCTGGTCGTCGGCTTCGGCGCCCTGGGCACGATCGTCGGCATCTACGCCGAGACCTTCGACCACACGAGCTTCATCAACAACATCGTGATCCTCCCCCTCACCTTCCTCGGCGGCGTCTTCTACTCGGTCAGCCGCCTCGGCTCACCGTGGGAGCAGCTCTCCCACGTCAACCCGCTCTTCTACGTCGTGGAGACGATCCGCTACGGCTTCTTGGGCGTCTCGGACGTGAGCCCGTGGATCTCCTTCGGGGTGGTCGCCGGCATGTGCCTGGCGCTGCTGGCGTGGAGTCAGTGGCTGTTTACGAGTGGGCGGAAGTTGAAGCCCTAAAAACTGCGGTTTGCCACGGTATCACCGGACACTGCTGCTTTGCATGGAAAGCAGCGGTTTCGACGCCCGAGGCGATTGCTGCTTCTCAGTGGTGTCCCACGATGCGGGGTCGGTCGGCAACACCGATCCGGGTGGGGATTCGCGGGGTTAGCGTTGACAGAGGCCTATGAAGACACTCTCGGTTCACCGTCTGCCAATGCTCGTGTGCGGGCTCGCGCTGCTGATCGCCGCGTGCGGGATGGTCCTATCGACCTCAGGGGCCCAGGCGCCGCGCACCGCGGGGCCGTGCTGGTCAAGGACATCAGGCCCGGGCATTCCGGCTCAATTCTGGGCCCCAACGGAGGCGGAGACGTCACGTCTCAGCTCGCCGACGGCTCCGGCGTCCTCTATCTGGCCGCTGACGACGGCAGGCATGGCCGCGAGCTCTGGCTCAGCGATGGCAACCGCAAGAGGACGTACATGGTCAGAGACATCAACCCTGGCCCCGGCGGCAGCCTTTTCGGCATCATTCCGTCATCATCGTCGGTCTCACCCTTCTACTTCTTTCCCGACGATGGCGTCCACGGTTCGGAGCTCTGGCGGAGCAACGGGTCAGCGGCCGGCACGACCCTGGTCAAGGACCTCTTCCCCGGTCCCGCTAGCAGCCTCTCAACCGGCGGAGTCGGTCTCGATCTCATCAACCTCCGCGGCACCCTCTACTTCTCCTACGTGGGTTTCCCAAACCCGCAGAACCAGGGGCTCTACCGAAGCGACGGCACCGATGCGGGGACGACCTTGGTCAAGCAGATCATCGGCGTGCGGGCACTCACCAGCTTCAACGGAACGCTCTACTTCGGAGGGGCCGGCGACGATCCCACCTTCAAGATCGGGCTGTGGCGGAGCGACGGGACGACGGCGGGAACCACCAACATCAAGGAGGGTGTCGCCCCTTCCGAGATCGTCAATGCCGACGGCACGATGTACATCGCCGATGGCTACCGGGGCCTGTGGCGGAGCGACGGCACCTCGGCGGGTACGGCCATGGTCAAGGACATCAGTCCCTCGGGCGCCATTCAGGACCTCACGGCGGTTGGCGGCGCCGTGTACTTCCTGGCGTCGTCGGGTTGCTGCAACAAACCCGACGAGCTGTGGCGAAGCGACGGGACCGAGGCGGGGACCACCATCGTGCAGCACCTCGACGTCGAGCCTGGGTACGGCTTCGATCTCACCGCCTTCAGGGGCAAGCTCTACTTCACCGCCGGGGGCTGGCTGTGGCGAAGCAACGGCACTCCGCACGGAACGACCATCGTCAAGGGCAACTGCAAGCCGAAAGCGGGAGCACGCGTGAGATGTTTCAGCGGCCTGACGGCGACGGGGGATGACGCGCTTTATCTCGTGGGTAGTGACCAGAAGTTTGGCGCGGAGCTCTGGCGAAGCAACGGCACCCGCAAAGGGACGGAAATCGTCACGGACATCCGCCGCGGCAGAGACTCCAGCCTGCCGATGTACCTCACCGCGATCAATCACACCCTCTTCTTCGCGGCCAAGGACGGCAAACACGGCAGGGAGCTGTGGAAGGTCAAACCAGGGCCGTGCAAGAAGGCGAAGGGGAAGTGCAAGAAGGGGTAGGGCCCCTCGTAGCCGTTTTGGACGAAGAGCATCTCCTGCCTACCCGACCACGGAGGAAGCATGCCAACCTCGGGGTCACCTCGATCTACCTGCAGGGCATCGATAGCGGCGAGATCATCGAAACGGTCCGCACCGCGCCGCGCTCCGGTGATCCCGGCCGCGGCGGCACTGGCTCACGAACTTCGCCTGGCACGCTCTGTCAAGGCGATTCGAGCGTTTAGAGCTACCGAGGAACCGATGAGACGCCTGAGAGAAGCTTTCGAAGAGGTCCCGCACCAGTGGAGCTACTGGCGGGCTGCCTGGCTGCGCTCGCGCTGCTGGCAACCGCCTCCGCCGCCTGTGCGGTCACCTACCGCCCGACTCGTACCGACGATCCGAAACCGAACGGCTGCAAGGCGAAGGACTGCTCTTTGCGCGAGGCCGTGATCGCCGCCAACGCCAGCGGCACGCCAGCGACGATCCTGCTGCGCCCGGGGAAGCGCTACGTGCTCACCCGCCGCGGTGCCGGTGAGAACGCCGCGTTGACCGGCGATCTCGACATAACTTCGGGGCCGCTGACCGTCAAGACCGAGCGCGGCGGCAAGAGCGATCCGGCGACGATCGACGCCAACCGCATCGACCGTATCTTCGACGGCTCCCTGACGCTGAACGGCGTCACGTTGCGAGACGGTCTCGTGGGCGGCGACAGTGTCGGCGGGGCGATTCGCGGCGGCATCCTCGATATCCGCAACAGCCGCCTCATCGACAACACCGCCAACGGCCACGGGATGTTTCCCGCCAGCGGCGGCGCCATCTTCCTCAACAGCGGCGGCGAGCTCAGGATCGCCGGGACGCGGCTCAAGGGCAACAAGGCCACCCCCGGCGGGGGCGGAGCAATCTTCATCTCGAACGGCGGGAGTGCATCCCTCTTCAAGTCGACCCTGGCACGCAACGGATCCGGGGGATTCGGTGGCGGGCTGGCCATCGACGCGGGTGGGCGCGCAGAAGTCAACCGCTCGACCATCTCCGGCAACAAGATGAACGGGACTGGAGATTTCAGCTCCGGTGGCGGCATCGGCCTCTACGCCCCGCTGGGGGGACCGACGGCGACACTCCAAATCGAGAACTCAACGGTCGCCAACAACAGCGCCGGCCTTGACGGTGGCGGGATCGGCTCCCAGGACTCGCATGACACCGGGAGCCACGTGACCGTGGAACTCGACTACGTCACGGTCGCTCGCAACCAAGCGTGGGCTGGGCTCGATAGTGAAAACGGTGCGCACACCGGCTCGGGCGGGGGGATCTTCCTCACCTCACAAGACAGCGTCAGCATTCACAACACCGTCATGGCCCTCAACACCGTGGCGACCCGCCAGGGGCACGCTGTCGCGTCCGATTGCTCCCTCCGACCGGCCCCCTTCGTGTCGCTGGGGCACAACCTGATCGGTACCGCCGACGGCTGCACCGGCTTCGGCTCGACCGACCTGTTCGGCGGGAAGCTGAAGCTGGGCAAGCTCGCCGACAACGGCGGGCCCACCAAGACGATCGCGCTGCTGAAGGGTTCGAGGGCGATCGGGCGCGCGGATGCCGATGTGGTTCGCGTCGACCAGCGCGGGGTCAAACGAGACAAGAAGCCTGACATCGGCGCCTACGAGCGGAGAGCAAAGAAGTAGCGAACGTGCTGCTTTCCATGCAAAGCAGTACTACTGCTTTTCGTCCAAAGCAGCTATCCTCTTACGTGCCCTACGTACCCCCTAAGCAAGTCTGCAGCCCCATCTTTATGTTAAGAGACCGTTGTATGTTGTACAGCCTACACGGGGTCGCCGAGTAGGGAACCAGCTCGCCGCTCGTGCAGTTGTGCCAGCCTTTGGGCTTATAGTCTAAGTCAAAGATCTACACCTAGCCGTTTACTCTCAGCTGCTTTCCCTTCTTCTTCTCTAGCACTTTGCCCGTCAGTATGGCACTGATGTTCCCTTAGGATCTCTATTTACGTAGGCGGACTAGTAGGAGTAGCTGAAGCTCCCCTTCCTCAGCTTGATGTAGCCGTTGCCTTACCCTGTTTGTGCCACTGCATCTGGACTGACAGGCGTATTGCAGCTGTTGTAAACCTACCCCCAACTGTGGCGAGGCGCTTGTTGTAGGGGCCATGTCGCTCCTTGTTCTTGTAGACTACTGCAAGGAGGATCGCCACATGCCGCTGTACCGCACGCTGGTAATCCTGGAAGTCGTATACGCGCGTCGCGCCCTGAGCGATGTGAGCCATCAGCGCAGCGGCGAAGTGCGAGGCGAGTGCTATGAATAGTAGGCGTCTCATCTGTCCTCTGCACAGTTCAGTCTCCCACTCCCGCTCGCACTCACCATCAGTGTCCCCACCCTGTCTGTAGTCCGTGCAGAACACCTAGGCGTGCCTAGTCTAGCAGGCACTATTGCTTTCCATGCAAAAGCGCCTCTTCTCGTCCAAAGCGTCCATCTTCGGTAATCGCTGCTCGCTACTGGCGTAGGTCCCGTGGTAACCACCGAGTCTGCATGTACTTCGCCTGGCGCTCTCTGTGTGTCTATTTCCATTGTTTATTGCTACCGAGTGACTGATGAGACGCCTACTGATTGCCGTTCTTCTCTCACTGCTTGCCGTGGTACTAATCGCGCCAGCTGCTCAGTGTGCTACTCAGGTCCGACAGATTCAGACCGTCATGCCACCTATCTTTTTGTACGTTCCGCCCACGCCATTTTGATGCTCACCCTCTACTTCGTCTTCAAGAACAAGCTTTGCAACAATAAGACGTTCACTCCTCTACAGCTCACCCTAATTGACTTCTCTCAGGTGCCCATCTGCTGTTACAACTCTCCTGTCAACCCCAACTTCACCTCTCAACTCTTGCTCACCACTACCCTGTCTACCAATATCAAGCTGAAGAAAAAGCTCCTGCTAACCCTGCCAAGCTAAGCCCTGCCGCTACCACTTCAACTTCTCCTACAACTTCCCCACCTTCACCTGCACTATCTGCTTCTCTATCTACAAATCCAATGACACTTACAAGCCTAGTATTCCAAATACTACTATGAATTTGAGAATCAATGACCTCTACTCTCCCCCCTACCAGTGGAACTTTTCGACCTATATGCCCTTTTTCTATTCATTCCCACTACCTTCCCCCTTACCATACCCTCCTACCTATCTACATCTTTTTTTTATATAAACCTACCCCTCCAAAGCTCCTGCTTTCCATGCAAAGCACTAGTCCGCTTTAGTAACTAATTCAGCTTATCGATACGCGCTATCAGCGTTCCGATAGCGCTTTAACGCCACTCATCCAACTCGAGCAAATCACAGCAATTCCGTAGTTGTCCGGTTTCAGGCCTATACCCCCCCCAAGATGTTGGGGGGTTGGAGCTACTCCGGCGGCGTGCTGTCTCGATGCCGAGAACGCCCTACGGCGTCGCCGTGGCCTTGGCCTCCTCGGCCGCGCCGACCTCGGGCAAAGGCACGCCGGCCACTTCGTAGGCCTCCGGCTGGTCGAGTGTCTCGCGCTCCAGTAGGGCGTTGGCGAGGGACTCGAGGCGGTCGCGCTCGCGTTCGAGCAGCTGGATCACCTCGTTCTCGGACTCGTCGACGATGCGGCGGACCTCGCTGGTCGACCAGCTCCTGGGTCGGCTCGGAGGCGGGCTCCGCGCCGGGCAGGAGCGGTCCGCCAGCGTCGGCCGTCGGTGACGGCGATCGGGCCGATCGCGTCGCTCATTCCCCAGCGGCCGACCATGCCGCGGGCGACCTGGGTGAGGTTCTGGATGTCGGACTCGGCGCCGGTTGAGAGGTCGTCGAAGATGATCTTCTCCGCGGCGCGGCCGCCGAGCGCGACCTTGATCTGGGCCAGGAGCTCCTCGAGGCGGAGTTGTAGCGGTCGGTCTCCGGGGTCGAGAGAGTGACGCCGAGGGCCTGGCCGCGGGGGATGATCGAGATCTTCCGGACCGGGTCCGCGCCCGGGGTGAGCATGCCGACCAGGGCGTGGCCGGACTCGTGGTAGGCGGTGCGCCGGCGGTCCTCGTCGGTCATCACGATCTGCCGCTCGGCGCCGAGAAGGATCTTCTCGATCGACTCCGTGAAGTCGCTCTGTTCGACCTTGGCGTGGCCGTGACGGGCGGCTGCGAGGGCGGCCTCGTTGACGAGCAGCGCGATGTCGGCGCCGGTGGAGCCCGGGATCGACGACGCGATCCGCTCGAGGTCGACGTCGTCGGCGAGCGGTACCTCCCGGGTGTGGATCTTGAGGATCTGGACGCGGCCGGGCTGGTCGGGCGGGTTGACCGCGATGCGGCGGTCGAAGCGGCCCGGGCGCAGCAGCGCAGGGTCGAGGATCTCGGGACGGTTGGTCGCACCGAGGACGATCACGTTCGTGCCCGGCTCGAAGCCGTCCATCTCGGTGAGGATCTGGTTGAGCGTCTGCTCGCGCTCATCGTTGCCCCCGCTGATGCCGGCGTAATTGCCCGAGCGCGAGCGACCGATTGCGTCCAGCTCGTCGATGAAGACGATTGACGGCGCCGCCTCCTTGGCCTGCTTGAAGAGGTCGCGCACGCGCGAGGCGCCCACCCCCACGATCGCCTCGACGAACTCCGACGCAGAGAGGTGGAAGAAGGCGGCGTGCGCCTCCCCCGCAACCGCGCGAGCGAGCAGCGTCTTGCCGGTTCCGGGCGGGCCGTAGAGCAGGACGCCGTGCGGGATCCGCGCGCCGAGCTTCGTGTAGCGCTGCGGGTTCTTCAGGAAGTCGACGATCTCGACGAGCTCGTCCTCGGCCTCGTCGATCCCGGCGACGTCCTTGAAGGTCACGTGCTGCTGCTCGTCGGGCCCGACCCGCCGCGCGGTGGCGCGGCCGAAGCCGCCGAGCACGCCGCCCGCCCCGCCCTTCATCTGGCGGCGGATCAGCCAGATGAAGAAGCCGATCAGAAGCAGCGTGGGCAGGAAGCCGAGCAGGATCGTTCCGAAGGTCGAGCGACCGCTGTCGGGCGGCTCGGCGTTGATCACCACGCCGTGCTGGGCGAGGAGCTGCGTGATGGACGCCGGGTCGATGAACGACGGGACCTCGGTCTTGAACTTGGTGACCTTGAACGGCTTGTCGTCGCCGGGCGGGTCGTAGGTCGCCTCGTTCTTGAGCTGGCCCTCGATCGACTCACCAGTCGAGGTGATCTCCTCGACGTTGTTCGCCGTGACCTGGTTCTGGAAGAAGGGCTGGTAGGGGACGCGTGGGCGGCTCGCCGGCCCGCTGGTGAGAACCGAGATCAGGATGTTCACCGCCAGGAGGCCGATCAGGAAGGCGATGAACGCCCTGCTGCGCGGGATCATCGGCGGCTTCTGCTGCGGCGGGGCGCCGCGACCATCGGGCGCCGGGTGCACCCGCCAGCCCGCCGGGTGCTGTTCCCCGGGTGGGGCCTTCGGAGGCGGCGCCGACTTCTGCGGCGGCGCGCTCGCTTGTGCCGGGCTTTCGGCGGGTGAGTCGGGCAAGCACTCAATGTACTCCGGGCGGCGTAGCCTCGGGCGTGACCGGCGAACTGAGGAGGCCAGAATGGAACTGGAAGGCAAGGTCGCGCTCATCACGGGCGCCAGCGGCGGGATCGGCGCGGCTGTGGCGCGCCGGCTACACGAGGAGGGCGCCTCCGTAGGGCTGCTCTCGAGGCGCGGCGACGACCTCGGGCTCGAGCGCGCGCTCGGCGTCGTCTGTGACGTACGCAGTCGTGACGCCGTCGCCGAGGCGACGGAGGCCATCGCCCTGCACTTCGGCCGCATCGACATCGCCGTCGCCAATGCTGGCGTCGGGGCGTACGGCGACTTCCTCGACCTCGATCCCGAGAAGGTCGAGCTGATGATCGACGTGAACCTGAAGGGCACGCTCTACACGGCGGCTGCCGCCCTCCCCCACCTGATCGACTCGGGCGCCGGCGACTTCCTCTCCATGGCGAGCGTCGCCGGCCTCCGCGGCCTGCCCGGCGAGTCCGTCTACAACGCGTCGAAGTTCGGCCAGCTGGGCTTCACCCGCTCGCTCGACCACGAGCTGCGCGAGCGAGGCGTTCGCTGCACCTGCATCTGCCCCGGCGCCGTCCACACCGACTTCGCGATGGGGACGGGCCGCACCGAGGGCGACCCCGAGCTCGAGGGCATGATGAGCGCGGACGAGGTCGCCGACGTGGTGCTGTTCACCGTGACGCGTCCGCGCTGCCTGCGGATCCTGACCACCAGCTTCCGCCCCATGAGCGAGGCGTCCTGGGGCTGAGGCGCGGCCGGGGGCACTCACTAACCTCAAGTGCATGAGGGAGCTCCTTCTTCCTCCGTTGCGGGCCGGGGCCTTCGCCGCCTTCATCGCTGGGTGCCTGCTCTTGTTCCTCAACCCGCCGTCGTTCGCCCACCTCGGCGGGCTGATGACGATCGTGGTTGGGGCGGTCGCGATCGTGCTCATCACCGCCTGGCTGACGACGCTGATGATCGGGAGGGAGATGCCCGAGCCCGAGTTCCGCAAGCTCGTCGATCGCAGTGAGGCGCTCGCCGCCTTGCCGGCACCCGACTATCCGCCGAGCGAGTTCGATCTGCTGGTGATCGAGGCGATCGACAACATCCCGCCGGAGTTCCAAGCGCTGCTGGCGGACACGCCAGTGGTGATCTCGAACCTCGGGCACGAGCACCGCGCCTATGGGATGTACATGGGCGGCACGGTTGCCCGCGACATCTATCCCGACCGGATCGTGATCTACCAGGACACGCTGGAGCGCGACTTCGGGCACGACCCGAACCTGCTTCGGGCGCAGGTCGAGCGGACGCTGCAGCACGAGCTGGCCCACCACCTGGGCTGGAACGAACCCGGAGTGCGCGGGCTCGGTCTCTGAGCCCCAGGCACCGCTGCAGTACTCCTATCCCTGAAGGGGCGGGATGTTCTGGTTGCGGTGCAGGACGTTGTCCGGGTCGTACTGGGACTTCAGGGCGCGAAGGCGGTCGAATGACTCGGGGCCGTAGGCGGCGCGGACCCGCTCGAGCGGCTCGTCGGCCTGCATGTAGTTCGCGTAGCCGCCGCTCACCGACCAGGGCTCGATCGCGGCCGCCGTCTCGCGTGCCCAGGCGATGTACTCGTCGTCGTCGATCGGGTCGAGCCAGGACGCCATCACGCTGATGTTGAACGCCGCGTCCCGGTAGCCGAGGGCGGCACTCTGCGGATCGACGTCCTTGGGCGCGCCGTGCAGCGACTCGATCAGGATCCCGCCGGGTGGCCGACCCAGGACGGTCATGCGCTCGAGCAGGGTGTCGACCAGCTCGTCCGGAAGCTCGCGGACGAAGTGCCCCTTCCAGTAGTTGCGGTCGACGCCGTAGCCGGGGTTGAAGACCAGCTGCTGGTCGAGGAAACCCTGGGGCCGAACCCCGTCGTCGACCAGCGCGCTCGCCACGCGCAGGTCTGCGAGCGCGACGGGCTCCTCGCCGGGTCCCGTGTAGCAGGGGACCACGTCCGCCTCGGGCGCGCCGTTCTCGTCGGTCGTGATCTGAGCCTGGATGCTGAGGTCGCCGGAACCGTCGGCGGCGACGTCGCGGAACAGCCGAAGCGCCTCGCCCACTCCCTCTCCTTCGAAGGCCAGGCTCCCGCCGACCACCCGCTCCAGCGGGTGCAGCCGGAACGTCCCCCGGGTGACGACGCCGAAGTTGCCGCCCCCGCCGCGCAGGCCCCAGAGCAGCTCGGGGTTCTCATCGCCGTCGGCGCGAACCACCTCACCGGCCGGGGTGACCAGCTCGGCCGCGATCAGGTTGTCGCAGGTGAGCCCGAATTGGGCGGTCAGGTGCCCGATCCCGCCGCCGAGGGTGAGCCCGGTCACCCCGGTCGAGCCGACCACGCCGCCGGGAGTGACCAGGCCGTGGGCCTGGGTGGCGGCGTCGAAGTCCGACCACGTCGCGCCGCCCTGCGAGGTCGCGAGCCCGGCCTCGGGATCGACTTCGACCGCGCGCATCCGGGTCAGGTCGATCACTAGGCCGTCGTCGACGGCGCAGTGGCCGGCCGGGTTGTGTCCTCCGCCACGCACCGCGACCTCCAGCTCGTTCTCCTGAGCGAAGGCGAGCGCCGCCGCGACGTCTTCGGCGCCGACGCAGCGGGCTATCGCCGCCGGCCGTCGGACGACCAGCAGGTTGAAGCAGGTGCGGGCCCCCTCGTACTCGCGGTCGCCCGGCCGCAGCACGTCGCCGCTCAGCGAGTCGCGGAGGTTGTCGAGGGCCTCTGCCATCTCACGGACCCTTGTACAGGAGCTCGACCGCGCCCTTGGGGAGCTCGCGCACCCCGGTCAGCTCGAGGCGCTCGTCAGTCTGGATCGACGGCGTGAGCTGCATGCCCTCGCCGACGAAGATCGGCAGGACGACCAGGCCTAACTCGTCGATCGCGCCCAGCGCCCGGTAGGTCTCGACTGTTGTCGGCCCGCCGATCAGGTGGACGTCGCCGCCGTGGTTGGCCTCCCGAACGCGCTCCAGCAGGCGCTCGGGATCGCCGTCCACGAGCACGTCGCCGGGGGTGTCGGGCGGGCGCTCGGAGCCGAGCACAAAGACGTCGAGGTCCGACCACGGCCACGGGTCCGCATTGAGGGCCGGGCCGAAGGTGGTGATGCCCATCAGCACCGCATCGCACTGCCGCTGCAGCTCGACGAAGCCGTAGGCCTTGGGATCGAACTCGGGGTCGGAGAGCTGCACGGGCAGGCCATCCGAGTTGGAGATGTAGCCGTCGAGGCTGGTGCACATGCGGGTTCGGATCTGCATAGGAGTTCCCTTCGCTTGCCCTTACTGACGGTCCGAAGGGCCGAAACTCATCGATCCCCGGAGGACTCGAGGACCCGCTTCAGGTCGGCGAAGTTGGAGTCGACGCCGCGCTTCACCGCCCGCGAGGCGAGCGGGCCGAGCACTCCCGCGAGCCCTCCGAGCTCCACCTCGGCCGCGAGCGCCAGCCGCGTCGCGCTCCCCTTCGGCTCCAGGACGTAGCGATAGATCCGCACATCGCCCTCTGCATGCAGACTATGTGCGGTGGCATCGGAACGAGAGCAGCTGACCGACAAGTTCCGGATCCTCTGCGTCGACGGTGGCGGAATCCGCGGCCTGATCCCGGCGCTGGTCATCGCGGAGATCGAGCGGCGGCTGCAGGCCGAGGCGGGCGAGCAGGCTCGGGCCTCCGACTACTTCCAGATGTTCGCCGGGACCTCGACGGGCGGCCTGGTCGCGCTCAGCCTGACGGCGCCGGACCCACGGAATCCCGAGCGCCCAGCGGTCAGCGCCGCGGACCTTGCCGGCTTCTACACCGAGGACGGGCCGAAGATCTTCCACCGCAGCCTCTGGCAGAAGCTGCGGACCCTCTGGGGCTGGCTGGGTCCCAAGTACACGCTCGGCCCTCTAAAGGACGCGATCGAGCGGCGGCTGGGAACGACCGAGATCCAGAACGCGCTCCGCGAGCTGGTCGTCTGCTCCTATGACATGACCGAACGCCAGCCCTACTTCTTCAAGCGCTGGCGCGCCCGCGAGCTGCCGGAGTCCGACCGCAACCGCCCGCTCGCCGACGCCGGACTCGCCACCTCCGCCGCTCCGACCTACTTCCCCTCACACGATCTGGATGGCCACGCCCTCGTGGACGGCGGAGTGTTCGCGGCGAACCCGGTGATCGTCGCAATCGTTGAGGCGCTGAAGCGCTTCGGCGACGACCCGCACCACCTCGACCAGGACGATCTGCTCGTCGTCTCGATCGGCACCGGCCTGCACGAGGACGGCTACCGCCAGGAGCAGGTGCGGCGCTGGGGCAAGCTCGGCTGGATCCTCCCCCAGCACGGAGAGCCGCCGGTCCTCGGCGCGACGCTCGGCGGCGCGGCGGACGGCGCCGACCACTGGGCCCACACGCTGCTCAACCATCCCGACGACCCGCACATCGCCGCCGCCGAGCTCGGCCGCGGACCGCGTTACTTCCGCCTGCAGGTGCCACTCACCGAATCGCTCCCGCTCGACGACGCCAGCCAGCAAACGCTGACCGAGACCCTGCCGGCGTTCGCCAAGCGAGCTGATCCGCCAGAACGAGGATCAGATCGCGGAGATCGTCGAGCGACTGCTGCGCTTCGACCCGCTGCCGTACGACCCGGCCCCCGACTCGCCTAGCCCAGATCGCCGGCGGGATGTTGTGGTTGAGCCGGAATAGGTTGTCCGGGTCGTAGCGGCGCTTCAGCTCGCGGAGCCGATCCCAGGTCTTGCCCGGATAGGCCGCGCGGATCGTCGCCTCATCCTCCTCGCCGAGGAAGCCGGCGTAGCCGCCCGCTCCGTTCTTGCCGAGGATCTCGCCGAGGCCATCGACCCACGAGTCGTGCGTCTCCTTCTCGGCGGAGTCCCCGTACATCGCGGCGACGTTGACGAACAGCTTCCGGTCGCGGTGGCCATACGCCGTGGCGTCGTTCGGGATCTTCGCGGCCGCGCCGCCGAGCACGCGGAGCTGGACGGCCTTCATCATCGCCGTGGACTTGGGCAGCTCCTCGAGGATCGCCTCGGCGGCCGAGCCGTCGAGCGAGTCCGCGAAGAAGTTGTTTCCAGACGCGAAGCGGGCCTCCTGCTCCGGGCCCTCGTAGAGCTCGGGGTAGCTCATCGGCCGCACCATGTCGGCGTAGGGATCGGCGAGCGCGCGGAATGGCGCGATCGCCTCCTCGCCCCGGTCCACCGGGCCGACGTAGGCCATCAGCCCGATGATGATCGGCTGGCCGTGCGCCTCCTCCGGGATGAAGGGCATCGGCGGCGCCAGCGTCACGTTGCCAATCGTCGAGAGCTCCTCCGGGGCCGCCTCCGCGGCTTCGAGGAAGCCGTTGATCACCTCAGGCGACGCCGGCAGCATCATCATGCCGCCGACGATCTCCGAGATCTCGTGCAGTCGCAGCTTGAGGCGGGTGGCGACGCCGAAGTTGCCCTCCCCGCCGCGGATCGCCCAGAAGAGATCCGGCTCGGAGTCCTCGCTGGCCTCAACCACCTCGCCGTCGGCGGTGACGACCTCGGCCGCGAGCAGATCGTCGATCGTCAGCCCGTGCTTGCGGATCAGAAAGCCGATGCCGCCGGCAAGGGTGATGCCTCCGACCCCGACCGAGCCTGCATCGCCGAAGCCAGTGACGAGCCCACGCTCACCGGTGGCGATCGTGTACTCGGCTGCCGTGATCCCGGTCTGGACCCAGGCCGTCTTCGAGTCAACGTCAATGTCGAGGGCCTTCATCGCCGAGAGGTCGATGACGAGACCGCCGTCGCTGGTGCCGTAGCCGGCGCGGCTGTGGCCGCCGCTGCGGACGGCGAGCTCTAGGCCCGTGTCCCGGGCAAGCGACACGGCGCGCGCCACCTCCTTGGCGCTCGTCGGCCTGACGACCGCCGCGGGCCGGCGATCGAACCCCTTGAAGAAGACCTGGCGCGCCTCGTCGTAGGCGGCGTCATCCGGTCCGACGACTTCGCCCCTGAGCTCACCCTGCAGATCGGGGATCGAGACTTCCTGTGCTGATGCCATTTTGGGCTCCTTACTCCGTGTTGGTCATCTCACCCAGACGACGAATGGCCCGGGCTGAAATGGACAAAATCCGACTGCTGTAACTAGAGACGCGCGCCAGTCCCAAGACGTATCGCTCCCCGCTCAATTGATTTGGCAAACAAGCCTAATTCAACCGTCTGGTTAAATACCCGGCCGATGACGACGGACCAGCTCGACCGCACCTTCGCAGCACTCGCCGACCCGACCCGGCGCGCGATCCTCGAACGACTGGCGACGGGAGAGGCGACGGTCAATGAGCTCGCCGAGCCCTTCCCGGTCAGCGTCCAGGCGGTCTCCAAGCACCTCAAGGTTCTGGAGGGCGCCGGCCTGATTATTCGCGGCAAGACGGCCCAGCTCCGCCCGTCCCGGATCGCCGGCGCTCCGCTCAAGGAGGCGGCCGAGTGGATCGAGGGCTACAGCAGCTTCTGGGAGCGCGGCTTCGATCGAATGGGGCGCCGACTGGCGGACCGCAATGGCTGATCGCAAGCCCGACATCGAGATGATCTGGACCTTCGAGGCCCCGCGCGACGAGGTCTGGCGGGAGTGGACCGAGCCGGAGCGCTTCGCCGACTGGTACGGAGGCGAGGACTACGCCATCTCCACCGACGAGATCGCAATGGACGTGCGCGAGGGCGGCAGGTGGACGGCCGTGATGCGCGGGCCGAAGGACCATGTCATCCATTGGGACGGCGAGTACGTCGAGGTCCGGGAGCCCGAGAGGCTCTCCTTCACCGTCTCCGATCAACCAGGCGCGGACGTCTACGACCTCTGTACGGTCGACCTGACGGACCTGGGGGGCAGGCGCACCGAGATGATCTTCACGCAATCTGGCGGCCATATGCCCGCCGCGGCCTACCGCCGTGCCGAGCAAGGCTGGTCCGGCTTCTTCACCCGGATCGCCGAGCGCCTAGCGGGCGATGAATCTGGCGCGGGCGAACCGTCTTAGAGACGACTTTCAAAATCGAACAGGAGGAAATCGAATGAGTGGGAGGATCGTGGTTACGGAGTTCATCTCGGTCGACGGAGTCATCGAGGATCCCGGCGGATCCGAGGACTTCGAGCACGGCGGTTGGAGCTTCGAGTACAACCGCGGCGAGGACGGCGATAAGTTCAAGATGGAGGAGCTGATGGATGCGGATGTGCAGCTCCTCGGACGGGTGACGTACGAGGGCTTCGCCGAGGCGTGGCCGTCGCGCGAGGGCGACTTCGCCGACAAGATCAACAAGGGCCGCAAGGTCCTGGTCTCGACCACGCTCACCGACCCGAGTTGGGAGAACACGGCCGTGATCTCCGAGAACGTGCCCGACGAGCTCCGCAAGCTCCGCGACGAGACTGACGGGAACATCCTGGTCGCGGGCAGCGGCACACTCGTCAACACGCTGCTCGAGAACGACCTGGTGGACGAGCTGCGGCTGATGGTCTTTCCCACCATTCTGGGCACGGGCAAGAGGCTCTTCCCCGACGGAATTGGCCGAATCAAGCTCAACCTCGTCGAGGACCGCGGCGTTGGCCCGGACGGCGTCCGGGTCCAGGTCTATCAGCGCGCGGACTAGGCGGCGCCGGCTAGGGCCTGACCTCGACCCGGTGGTCGTGCTCGTCGAGCACGTAGTGGGCCTCGGCGGTCGCCTGGTAGAGGCGGTGGCGGGCAGGTGGGCTGACGTCATCCACCGTCAGCTCGCCTCCGCCGTGCCCGGCTGAGCGTTTGGAGAAGATCTCGACGCCGGCGTCGGTCTCGTGCGCCGGCAGCTCACGCGCCACGCCGAGGACGTAGACGCCCTGGCCGGTGTCGATGGGCACGGTCGAGTCGAAGATCACGATCCCGACCTCGCGCCGGTCGCGCAGGTTGATCGAGTGGGTGGCGTCGGGCTGTGAGATCCAGAAGAAGTCGCGGTAGTCGCGGTGCGCGAAGTAGACGGGCGAGGCCCACGGCTGCCCGGTCCGGTCGGCGGTCCCGAGCACCATGTAGAGGCGCTCGTCGACGATCTTCCTGGCGATAGCGGCGAGATCGTGCTCGTCGTTCATGGCGGCAGTATCCCCGTTCTCGGGGATACCTCGGCTAGCCAGGCCGCGTTAGGCGCTCGGTCAGGCCTCGATTGGGGTGTCCGGCCGGTGGCCCCACTCGGCCCAGGAGCCGTAGTAGACAGCGACCTCCGGATAGCCGAGGAGGTGCCTGAGCGCGAAAGTCACCTGTGAGGCCCTGTTCCCGATCGTGCAATACGCGATCACCCTTCGCTCAGGGACCACGCCCGCCTTCGTGTAGATCCGCCGCAACTCCTCGAGGTCCGGTGGATCGTGCTGGTCGCGGACCACGTCCACGGGAACGTGCACCGCGCCGGGGATGTGGCCCGCCCGCCCGACATCCTCGGTCGCCCCTGACGGCCAGAAGCGCTCGCCGCTGTACTCCTCGGGGGAACGCACGTCGAGGATCACGGCACCGTCGCCGTCGCTCAGATCCTCGAGCTCCTCTCGCGAGACAATCAGTTCGGGGTTGCCCTCGCCGCGCTCGTACCTGGACTCGGCGACCTCCGGCACATCGGTGCTCCATTCTCGGCCGCCCTCGATCCACGCATCGCGTGCTCCCTTCATCACGTAGATCCGCTCATGTCCGTGGCGGTCCATGAGCCAATGGCCGAGGTGCGGGCCGTAGCCGTAGAAGACGACGGTCATCTCGGGGGTGATCCCGGAACGCGCCAGGACCAGATCGAGCTCATCCGCATCGATTGGGGTGTAGTCCGGATGGCGCAGGTCCTTGTACGCGTCCCAGAGCACCGCGCCGGGAATGTGACCCTCGTCGTAGCCGGCGCTGCTCACGTCCACCTCGACTATGCGGACGTCGGCATCGTCCAGATGCGACGCGACCCAATCCGCGTCGACCAGCACACCCTTCTCCACCATTCGAGTATCCCGCCGGGCTTAAGCCCCGTCTTAAGAGCCCGGCTCACATAGGCTCCGGCGCATCGAGCTCAGGCACCTCAACTGCGGCACGATGTGCCCGAGGGGAGCGCGTCTGCTCGCCGGTCGCGGCGGGCTGCTGGAGCCGGGCAGGATGGTCGCCCATTGCCTGCTGCTCGAGGCCGGCGGCGAGCTCGTCCTGGTCGACACCGGATTCGGTCTCGGGGACTGCTCCGACCCGAATCGCCTCGGGCGGCGGTTCCGGGCGCTGGTCAGGCCGGTCTGCGAGGAGAGCGAGACGGCGGTGCGGCAGCTGGAGCGGCTCGGCCACGACCCCGCCGACGTGCGGCACATCATCACCACCCACCTCGACCTGGATCATGCGGGCGGCATCGGAGACTTCCCGGGGGCGCAGATTCATCTGTTCGCCAGTGAGCTGGCGGAGGCGCAGTCGCCGGGACTGCTGGAGCGTGCCCGCTACGTCCGCTCGCAGTGGGGCGAGAACCCGCACTGGGTCGAATACGAGGCCGGCGGCGATGACTGGTTCGGCTTCGAGAGCATCCGTCTCCTCCCCGACCTCGACGGCGAGATCGCGCTGATCCCGCTGCCGGGTCACACGGCAGGCCACTGCGGTGTTGCCCTCAACACCGCCGACGGCTGGCTGCTCCACTGCGGCGACGCCTTCTTTTTTCACGGAGAGATCGAGAGCCCGCCGCGCTGCCCGCCCGGGCTGCGCATGTTCCAGAACCTGAACCAGCACGACGGCAAGGCGCGCCACCGAAACCAGGAGCGCCTGCGGGAGCTCCGGCGCGAGCACGGCGACGAGGTGACGCTGATCTGCTCACATGACGCGGAGATGCTGCAGGCCACGGATTAAGGGAGGTCAGTCATGGATCAGCCAACCGCGGAGACCGCGCTGAAGGAGCTCGAGGTGCTGATCGGCGAGTGGTCGCAGCAGGCCACCCCGCCGGGCGGCGAGCCCTGGCCCGGTGAGGCGAGCGCCACCTTCGAATGGCTGGAGGGAAACCAGCTGATGATCGAGCGCTCGACCGTCGAGATGCCGGAGGCGCCCGACGGCGTCTGTGTGATCGGTTGCGACGCCGCAAACGGGACCTACTACCAGCTCTACACCGACGATCGGAACGTCTGCCGCGTCTACCAGATGAGCATCGGCGATGGCGAGTGGAAGCTCTGGCGAGAGGGCGAGCCCTTCGCGCAGCGCTTCACTGCCACGATCAGCGAGGACGGCAACAGGATCAACGGGCGCTGGGAATACGACGAGGGCGACGGCTGGAAGACCGACTTCGACCTCGTCTACACGCGTCGAGTAGGCGCCTAAACCCGCCCGAGAAGAGGCCCCGCGAGAGGGCCTCTTCTCTTGCGTCGGATGACTAGGCGGCCGCAGCCTGGGGAATCGCCTCTGAGCCCTGTTGCTCCTGGGGTTCGCGCTCGATGTCTCGCTCGCGAACCAGCCAGAGAGCCAGGACGGCGCCGGCGAAGCAGACCAGGCTTCCCAACGTGAGTACCTCGTTCGTGCCGGCGAGAAAACCCTCGCGGGCGGCGTGCTCGATCGCCGGCTGAGCGTGCTGCGGCACGGCGGCGAGCGCCTGATTGAGGCTTCCGGAGGAGGCCGCCTCGACCAGCTGGCGCGGGTGGTCTCCGCTCGCGGTGGCGGTGCCGGCCGTCAGGTCGCTGACCTTGGCGGCGCCCTGGCCGACGAAGATCGCGCCCCAGACGGCCACCCCCACGGCGACGCCCACCTGGCGGAAGGTGTCGTTGATCCCGGCGGCCATGCCGCTGCGCTCCTTGGGCACGACGCTCAGCGCAACGTCGCCGATCACCGGGTTGAGCAGGCCGACACCCGCGCCGAGGACCAGGAATCCGCCAAGCAGGGTCGTCCACTCGGACCCGGCGCTGATTCCGGACATCAGCAGCAGTCCCAGGCCCGACAGAGCAAGGCCGGCGCTCAGCAGGACCCGGGCGGGGACTCGGGTGAGCAGGGCCGCCGCAACGGGCGACAGGAAGAACGCCGCCAGCGTGATGGGCAGGTAGCGCAGCCCCGCCTGTAGTGGCGTGTAGCCGAGGTAGTTCTGCAGGTAGAGCCCGATGTACAGGAAGAGCGCGAACGCCGCCGCCGAGATCGCGAATGCCGCGAGCTGGACCCCGGTGAACGAGGGCCGCTTGAAGAGCCCGAGCGGCAGCATCGGCTCTCTCACCCTGCTCTCGACCGTGACGAACGCTGTCATCAGCGCAGCCGAGCCGGCAAAGAGCGAGATGATCAGGGTGCTCCCCCAACCCTCGTCGTTGCCGCGCACCAGGGCCAGCACCGCCATGAAGAGCGCCGCGCTGAAGCTCGCCACGCCGGCCCAGTCGACGCGGGTCGCGTTCGGGTCCCGGCTCTCGCGCAGCTTCGCGTAGGTGACGGCGATTGCGGCGAGCCCGATCGGCACGTTCAGGTAGAAGATCGAGCGCCAGCCGAGGCCGTCGGTGAGCGCGCCGCCCACGAGTGGACCGACTGCGACGGCCACGCCGATCGAGGCACCGTAGATACCCATGGCGTTTGCGCGCTCGCGGCCGGCGGGGAACTCCTGCGCGAGCAGCGCCAGCGAGACGGCGAACATCACTGCGCCGCCGATCCCCTGGAGTGCCCGAGCGGCGTTCAGGAACGTGGGGTCCGGAGCCAGGGCGCAGAGGAGCGAGGCGCCGGAGAAGGTCGCCAACCCCCACGTGAACAATCGCCGTCGACCGAGCCGATCCGCAAGCGACCCGGCGGTCAGGACCAGGGCGGCGAGGGTGAGGGCGTAGGCGTCGACAACCCACTGCAGGTCGCTGAAGCTCCCGCCGAGGTCATCACGGATGGACGGCAACGCCACGTTCACGACCGTGATGTCGAGGAGCAGCATGAACGTCGCCACCGAGACTGCTATGAGGGTCCACCATTTGCGGGCCATGAATTCCTCCTTCGATCGTCACATTGGCCGTGTTTCGTTCGTCACCCCCATGACGGAATCGAACGAGAGGATGTGACGACAGTGACCGACGACACACTTCTGGCCGAGGAGTTCGAGCAGCACCGCCCCCACCTGCACTCGGTCGCCTACCGCATGCTCGGCTCGACCGGCGAGGCCGACGACGCTGTTCAGGAGGCGTGGCTGCGGCTGAGCCGCTCGCGACTCCGACCAGGTGGAGAACCTGCGTGCGTGGCTGACCACCGTCGTCGGCCGCGTCTCGCTCGACATGCTCCGGGCCCGCAAGGCGCGCCGCGAGTATCCTGACGAGCACCTCGAGCCGATCGTCAGCGAGATCACGGACGAGCAGCCGGCGGAGGAGGCCGAGCTCGCCGACTCGGTGGGCCTGGCGATGCTGGTCGTTCTGGAGAACCTCTCCCCCGCCGAGCGCGTCGCCTTCGTCCTCCACGACATGTTCGGCGTGCCATTCAGCGAGATCGGTGAGATCTCCGGCCGCAGCCCGGACGCGGCGCGTCAGCTCGCCAGCCGGGCGCGGCGGCGGGTGCGCGGCTCCGTCCCTCCAGGTGACGCCGACATGGCCGAGCAGCGCCGTGTGATCGACGCGTTCCTGGCCGCTTCCCGAGCCGGGGACTTCGAGGCCCTGATGGACGTGCTCGACCCCGATGTCGTCTTCCGGGTACACGCAGCCGAGGGCGATCCGCGGGTGGAGGGGCTTCCGGCGAGCGGTGCCGAGCAGGTCGCCGAGCGGGTCATCGCGCGGGGCCGATCGTTCGCGCGTCTGGTGCGTCCGGCAATCGTCAACGGCGCGCCGGGTACGGTCGCGGAGCGCGACGGCAAGATTCTCGGCGCCATGGCGTGCACCGTCAGGAACGGCCGGATCGTCACGATGGACCTCGTCGTCGATCCCGACCGCTTTCGACGGTCGGGCGACTCCTGATCAATCCCGGCGCGGGCTCCTGCCGTATCCGAGGTGTGGCTGCCAGCCCCGCCCTCAGATCCCTCACCCTGGCGGGGCTGGCGGTCGCCTTGGTCGCAGATCTGAGCGAGGGGATACGCCCGGCGCTAGTCGCGCCGAGCGGTTCCCATCAGGGTGACACCGGGGATCTCGAGGCCGTCGGCGGTCTCGTAGCGCTCCAACGCTCGCCTTGCGGTCGCCTGGATTCGCTCCACGGTGTCGACGGGCTGTGCCTCGAGCAACTTCGCAACCGGGCCCGCGAGAGCCGTGGTTCGCCGCCACCACTCATCGAAGTCCGCGCCGCGCCATGGCATCTCGACCTCCGCGACCTCGACGTCCGTGAATCCACCATCCGAGATAGCGCCGAGCAGCTTGCCGCGCTCGCCAAGAGAAAGAGGACCAGGCACGCCAGGCGGCGGGAAGGTCCCACCGAGCTCGCCCCCGATGGCGTCGAGCATGGCCCCCAGCCACGGGTTTTGCTCGCGCGAGCCCCAAACGGAGATCGAGGCTCGACCACCGGGCCGGAGAACACGGCGAATCTCGCTCGCAGCCCGAGCCGGCTCCGGAACGAGCATCAGACCCTCTCGGCAGAGCACCGCGTCATAGGACGCGTCGGGCTGGTCTATCCGCTCGAGATCGAGCTCGAGCCGCGTTCACGTTGCCGAGGCCCCGATCGCGTGCCCGCTCGATGGCGATCGCCGTCATCTCGGGTGCCACGTCGGAGAGGACGACCTCTCCGCTCGGACCGACCAGCTCGGCCGCGGCGATCCCAGTGCCGCCCGGCCCGCAGGCCAGTTCGAGCACCCGCTCGCCGCTGGTCAGGCTGATCCGCATCGAGCATCGCCGCGGTCAGGTCCGTGCCCCGACCGTCGACGAAGTCGGCGTTCTCCTTCCAGCCCGGGGCGACCACGCCCCACATCCCATGCAGGCCGGCTCGCAGGTCGTCGAGGTTCCCCGCCGGGGGCTTCTGTTTTGTCTGCTGTCCGCTCTCCACGATCAAATCTCCTTGTCCGTGATGTGCAATTGAATACTCGATGAGAGTATTGAATTCATCGCTAGACTAGCGAACAATGGCCAAGTCTGCAGCGACAACTCGCAGGAAGCCCGCGCAGAAGAAGCGCCGCTACCACTCCCCGCGCCGCAAGGAGCAGGCGGAGACGACGCGTAGGGCGATCCTCGACGGGGCTGAGCGCCTCTTCATCCGCGACGGATATGTGCCGACCTCGATGGCGGCGATCGCAAAAGAGGCCGGGGTCGCCCTCAAGACCGTCTATCTCGCCTTCGAGACGAAGAGCGGGCTGCTGCGTGCGCTCTGGCATCGCAGCCTCAGACGGGGCGACGAGAACGTGCCCGTCGGCGACCAGCCCTGGTTCCGCGCGGTGCTGGAGGAGCCGGACCCCGCCAAGGCGCTTCGCCTCAACGCCCGCAACTCGATCGAGGTGAAGACACGCATCGCGCCACTCGGCGAGGTGATCCTGAGCGCTGCCGCCGCGGACCCGGAGATCAAGGAGCTCTCGGAGCGGATCTGGACCCAGTTCTATGAGAACCAGCTCGAGGTTGTGAAGGCGATCGATCGGCGCAAGGGGCTGAAGAAGGGACTCACGGCTGAGCGGGCCGCGGACATCCTCTGGACGCTCAACCACCCGAGGGTCTACATGCTGTTGCTCCAGGAGAGGGGCTGGACGCCGGAGCAATACGAGCGCTGGCTCGCTGAGATCACCTGCGCAGAGCTGCTCCGATGAACGGTGGCGACTTTCGCGGGGCGCGCTGGTACGCGATCCGGCCCGCCGCCAACCGCAAGCCCGCGACATATCGCTGCCCGCTCTGCGGCGGCCTCCTCCCCGCCCTCAGCGATCACATGCTGGTGACGCCCGAGGGGGACTCGTCGCGGCGCCGGCACGCGCATTCGGGTTGCGTGATGGCGGCCCGCAAGCAGGGCCGGCTGCCGCTGCGCGAGGAGGTCGAGCCCCGCCCGCCGGGTCTGCTCGCCAGGCTCCTTCGGCGCGGCTAGTCTCGTAGCGAGATGGCGCTCAAGAAGATCGGTCTGGTGACAGCATCGGCCCTCTGCTCCATCAACCTGTGGACAGGCGCCCCGCTGCTTGCAGTCTGGATCGGGTCCAAGGTGCAGGGCGACCTCAACAACCTGAGCATGACCGCCGTCTTCTCGGTGATCGTGGTGCTTGCGGCGATGGTCTTCCTGCTCGCGATGGCGCTCACCTGGCTGAACGCGAAGTACGACGATCTCACGGGGCGACCGGCAGCCGCCCGCCACACGTCGCCCTGGATGCGCAGCCTGCGCGACGAGCGCGAGCACGATGTCCGCCAGAAGTACGGGATCAGCTGGGTCGAGCGCATCGTCGTCATCAGCGCGGTGGCCGGAGTGCTCGCCTTCGAGCTCTGGTTCTTCTTCTTCGCCGGCTCCTCGCTGCCCAATCAGTGAGCGTCACCGCCTGCAGCTGATCAGGTCCTCCCCGCTCGGATTCACCTGAGACCTACGCGCGGGTCGTGCCGTCGCCCGCCGCGCTGCCGCACCCGGCGGGCGCGGGGAGCAGGACGGCGATGGTCGCCGCCGCAGCTCCCGCGCGCTTCATCGCCCGGGCGGTCATCTAGTTCCCTCCCTGGTCCTGGCTGTCGGCCTCTGCGACGACCAGCTTGTAGTTCTGGTCGAGGCGAACGTCGACGGTGCTGCCGTCGGGCTTGGCGACCTCGACCTCCCAGGTGGCGCCGTTCTCCGAATCGCGCTCCACGGAGTTGGCGTGGGAACCCGGGTACATGTTGAGAGCGGCGGCCTTCGCCTGGTCCGCGCCGGGACCCGTGGCTCCTCCCCCCTCGTCGCTGCCGCTGGTGGCGATCGCCGTACCGGCGCCACCGGCGGCGAGGGCAAGAATCGCCCCTCCGACGATCACGTACTTCTTCGACCAATGCATCTTGTGTGTCTCCTTTCGATTGCGTTGCGCGACGCGTTCTACGGAGACCCGATGAATCGGCCGTGAAAGCCGGGCTAGCGGGGCAGCTCGATCCAGACGTCGGCTCCGCTGCCGTCGCGGTTCGTCGCGTGAGCGCTGCCCCGGTGGGCGCGGGCGATCGCCTCGACGATCGCCAGGCCGAGTCCCGTGCCATCACCTCCCCGCGCCTGGTCGGGCCGGCTGAAGCGCTCGAAGGCTCGATCGAGGAAGTCGGACGGGAAACCCGGCCCGCGGTCCTCGACGTGGATCTCGAGGTCGCCCGCAGCTCGGCTCGCGCGAATCGTGATCTCGCCGCCCCCGTGTTCGATCGCGTTCTCGACCAGGTTGGTGAGCGCCTGCTCGAGGCGCACCGGGTCGCCGTCGATTGTCAGACCGTCTGCCGGCTCGACCACGAGCGAGCGCCCGGAGCCGTCGATCCGGGCGGCGAATCGCTCCCGAACCCCGCCGAGCAGGTCCGACACCCGCACGGTTCGCAGGTGCAGTGCCAGCTTGCCCTCCTCCGAGCGTGCCAGGACGAGCAGGTCCTCGGCGAGCGCGCTGAGGCGGTCGACCTCCTCGATCGCCGACGTGATCGCCGCCCGCCACTCCTCCTCGGTCTTCGCGTATCGAAGGGCCAGCTCGAGCTCGGTCTTGTACAGCGCCAGCGGGGTCCGCAGCTCGTGGCTCGCGTCGTCGACGAACGCCCTCTCGCGCTCGAGCGCCACCTCGAGACGGCCGAGCATCTCGTTGAGGGTCTCTCCGAGGCGGTGGAGCTCGTCGTGGGCCTCGGGCAGAGGCAAGCGCTGCTCGGGCTCCGCGGCGGAGATCGCTGCCGCGCGCCGGCGCATCGCCTCAACGGGCCGAAGGGCGCCGAAGGCGACGATGTAACCCGCAAGCGAGGCCAGCAGGAGAGCGACTGGGCCGCCCACCAGAAGGATCGTGCGCAGGTTGCCCAGGGCTTCGTTGCGATCGTCGAGCGAGGTGCCCGTCAGCACGACCAGAGTTCGCCCACCGGTGGGCAACGGCTTGGCGAAGAGGCGCGCCGGCCCCTCGACCGCCTCGACGTCCCCCCGGTCGAATCGAACGGGTCCACGTGTGGCCTCCGCCAGCTCGGCGGGAGTGAGAAGCGGGCCGTGTGAGAGTCCAGCCGCGGTCGCGCCGAAGACCTTCCCGTTGGGAGTCAGAACCTGCGCAAAGGTGTCCTCCCCCGGCAGATTGCCGCCGCCGCTGAGGGTGCCTCCCGAGCGGTTGACAAGGGTCCCGACGTCCTGCGCTCGGGAGATCAACCCGTTGTTGATCGTCTCATTGAGCTGGCTCTCGAACCTCAGGTAGATGAAGAGGCCGAGGCCAGCGAGAAGCACCGCCATCACCCCCGCGAAGGCGATGGTGATTCGGAGGCGGATGGAGAGCCTCCTCACGACCCTCCGTTCTCGCGGAGCCGATAGCCGGCGCCGCGAACGGTCTGGATCGAGTTGGCCCCGTAGGGCTTGTCGATCTTCTTGCGCAGCAGCCGCACGTAGGAGTCGACGATGTTGGATCGGTTCTCGTACTCGTAATCCCAGGCGTGCTCGAGCAGCTGGAAGCGGGAGAGGACCTCTCCCGGCCGCCGCATGAACACCTCGAGCACGGCGAACTCCTTCGCCGAGAGCTCGATCTCGTCATCCCCCCTCCACACTTGGCGCCTCGCCGGGTCCAGGCGGAGCTCGCCCACCTGAAGCAGGGGCGAGCGCTCTCCGTTTGTGCGCCGGGCCAGGGCACGTAGGCGTGCCAGCAGCTCGGCGTAGGAGAACGGCTTGACCAGGTAGTCGTCGGCGCCGGAGTCGAGCCCGGCCACCCGGTCTGCCACGCCGTCACGGGCCGTCAGCATCAGGATCGGCGACCAGACGCCGTCGTCGCGGAGCCGCCGGCAGACCTCGAATCCATCGATGCCGGGCAGCATCAGGTCCAGGACGATTGCGTCGTACTCGGTCGAGCCCGCCATCCAGAGGGCGTCCTCCCCCTTCGCCGCGTGGTCCGCGGCGATCCCCTCCTGTTTCAGCCCCTTCCGGAGCAGGCCGGCCATCTTGGCCTCGTCCTCGACGATCAGCACGCGCATATCGACTCGCCGAGATTGTCCCGCGAAGATGAACGCGAGATGAAAGCGCGCCTCGCCGCGTAGACGGCCGCTAGCTCTCTGCGACGTCGCGGCGCAGGAAGACGAGCGCCGCGGCGGCGAGTGCCGGGAGCCCATACAGGGCGCAGACCCAGAGTGAGCGCAGGATCGGGTCCCAGTCCGCGGGAGTTCGAAGCAGTCCCTGCCAGGCGTTGAACTGGGTGCTGAGGAGATACGGATGGAGCCCGCTCAGCCCCGGCAGGATGCCGACCAGTTGGACCAGGAGGGAGAACATCAGCGTGCCGACGATCGCGGCGCCGCTGTTTCGGAAGACCGTTGAAAACAGCAGCCCGATGCAGGCGATCGCGAGGATGGGCAGCAGGTAGACGAGAAGGCTCGCTCCCACCAGCTCGAGGCCCTTTGGCGCCGAGACGACCGTTCCCGAGAGCGTGGTCACAGGGTTGAACCCGGAGGCGAGGATTCCGGCCCCCAGCGCCACCGCCCCGGCGATCGCGATCGCGATGACGGCATAGGTGGCCGCCGCCAGGGCCTTGCCGGCGAACACCTGATGCCGCTCGACCGAGCGCGTGAGGATCAGCTTCAGGGTTGCGTTGCGGTCCTCGGAGGCGACTATGTCCCCCGCGACCAGAGCGGTGATCAGAGGGAAAAGCCAGATCGAACCGAAGAGCAGGAGCACGAGGGGCACCGCGAGGCCGGTGTCGTGGACGTAACGGCCGAAGGCGACATCGTTGGGCCTCCCCCCGCCGGTCACCAGGGCGGTCACGAAGATGATCGGGACCGCGGCCGCAGCGCCCAACCCGAGATACGTCCGCTTTTGGGCGCGGAGCTTCCGCAGCTCCCATCGGTAGACGGTCATCACCCCGTGCTTCAAGCCATTTCCTCGATCAGATTCTCCGTGCGGGCGGCACGCGACACGCCGTCACCCTCCGTGAGCTGGAAGAACAGATCCTCGAGCGTCGCCTGTTGCGGCGCCAGCTCGACCACCGGAGCGCCCGATTCCGCCAGTGCGACCGAGAGCGCTGCCACGGCGCTCTCGTCGAAAGCCTTGAAAGCGAGCGCCGTCCCCGACGTCTCGACCAGATCGATGCCCGGCTGAGCAGAGCAGACCTGCCTCGCCCTGGCGTCGTCCGTCGTCCGCAGCCGATAGCTCACCCCCGCCCTCCCCCGTAGCTCCGCGAGGGAGCCCTCGTACGCGATTCGGCCGCTGCGGATGATCGCCACGCGGTTGCAGAGCTCCTCCACCTCCATCATCTGATGGCTGGAGAGCAGAACCGTGATCCCGCGCCGGCCGAGGTCGCGGATGAGCATACGCATGTCCCGCATCCCAGCCGGGTCGAGCCCGGTGGCCGGCTCGTCGAGCAGGAGCAGGCGAGGATCGCGGAGCAACGCCGACGCAATCCCGAGGCGCTGGCGCATGCCGTGGGAGTAGCCCTTGACCTTGTCCTTGGCACGGTCCCGGAGCTCGACGACCTCCAGGACTTCATCGATCCTCGTGGTGTGCTGGCCGTCGAGGGCCGCGCATAGCTTCAGGTTGTCCAGCCCGCTCAGGTAGGGGTAGAACGAGGGAGCCTCGACGAACCCCGCAACGCCCTCCAGCGCCGTGACGCTGATCTGGGGATCGCGGCCGAAGAGCCGCACCGACCCCGCCGTGGGGCGGATCAACCCCAGCATCATTCGCAGCGACGTCGTCTTGCCGGCCCCATTCGGCCCCAGGTATCCGAATACGTCCCCGGGATTGACGGTCAGATCGACATCGTCGACGGCCGTGATCTCCCCGTAGCGCTTGACCAGCCCCCGGACCTCAATCGGCGGAGACTCCGCCATCGACTAAAGGGCTCGCGCGGCCGTCTGCACCGTGGCTGGAGGCGCCGAGGCGATCACTGTGTACTCGACGCCGTTGCGCTGGAACCTGATCATCGTCCCCAGCGCCGTATCCAGCTCCTCGCCCTGCGCTCCGTTGACCGAGACCTTCGGCAGCGCCAGCTGGCCGTGATCGCCGCCCGACGCGGATGAGCTCTGGCCCGAATCTGCAGGCCGCTCGATCACCGCAATCCCTCCGAGCCCGTGCCCGTAGGTGATCAGCGCACCCGCGTCCTTGCCGCTCTCGATCAGGCGCACCTCATTCTGCGGCAGCCCCGCCAGCGTCTCCGGCGCGGCAACCGGGAAAGAGAGCTGCTTCTGAACATCCCGCAGGCCGGTGACCGGGGCTGAGTCGCGCCGGCCTCCCTCACGATGGGCCGTGGGGCTGACGTTGGTGACCTGCGCGTCCGGGGGCGGGCTGATGTCGAAGACCGAAGACGGGACAGGCCCGTAGGAGATATCGGTGACCTTGAGCTCGATCACCGGCGAGCTGTCGCCCTTGGCGTAGACAGCCGCGCGCAGTGGTGTTCCGTGCACGGCGTCCCAGGCGAGCTCGGCCCCGCCCAGCAGGCCTCCGTTGCGCTTGGGCTCGACCCGCACCGTGTATGCCGGCTGGCCCGCGATATCGGTCGGCTGCGCTCCGCTCAGCAGTGCGTGGTCTGCGAGCTTCGCGATGCCCTTCTTGATCCGGGCGAGCGAAGGTGGCTGCTCGTTCGCCGAGCCGCTCCGGTCCGTGCCGTCGTTGCCGGCGGGGAGCTTGCCCTCGAAGACGTTGTTCGAACCGGAGTCATAGACCCAGGCGCTATGCCCATCCGAGAGCACCTGGCTGTCGCTGGTAGCGCCCTCGGAGTTCGAATCCGCCTGGAGCTCGAGGCGGAAATGCCCATCGGAGGTCGCCCAGAGCCTCCCCGAGGCTCCGCTCAGGATCGGGTCCGCACCCTGCACGTCCGAGCCGCTGATGAGGTGGTTGGTGAACTGGATCCGTGCGCTCACACCCTGGACCGTGGGCGCCGCCAGGGCATCGTGGACGGCGACCGGGAGGGGCTCCGCCGGGGGCTTCGGGCCGCCCCCGGTGGCCGCCATCGCAAGGGCGGTGACACCGACACCGGCCGCAACAGTCGCGGCGCAGAGCGCGAGCAGCCGGCGCGTGGAGATGCGGCGCAAATACTTCACCCCACAAAGGCTACGCCCCATGCCTAAGGATTCTGTGACAGTTTCATAACCGAGTCGACGCTCGTCCCCCGGGCGCCGATGCCACCCGCCAGATAGGCGACCCCCAAGGCAGTACCGGCCGCCGCATCGAAGACGGGCGCCGGCAGGCGCCCGGCGGGCACGACGGCGCGACGCGAGGGATCGAAGCGAAGGATCCGGTCACTCGCGACGCCGTTCCGACGGCCGCCAAGCAGGTAGATGACGCCGTTCAGCAAAACCGCCGAGGCGTGGTCGACGCCCTGCGGCAGGTGGCCGACGACGGAAGCCCGCCCGGTCGCGACGTCATATTCCTGGATCTCGTCGGTGTCCGCCCCGTTGCCCAGCTCCCCACCGAAGGCATAGATTCGGCCGCCGGTCGCCGCGGCGGCCGTGTAGCGAACCGCCGTCGGCAGCTCGGCCACCTTCGTGAGGCTCCCTCCATCGCTCGTTTTGAACACCGACGCCACCGGCCGCTGCCCGTCGTACCCCCCCAGCACGTAGACGGCTCCGCCGTCGATGACCGCGGATAGATCCGATGTGTCCACGGGCAGATGCCCGACCTGGCGGGCCGAACCGCCGGAGACAAGCTCTTGGACGGTGTCATAGGTAACGCTGGCTCCCCCGCCGAAAACTAACGCGCGATCTCCAACAGTGGCGGCGGCCGCGTCGTGGAGAGGTGAGATCAGAGCACCGGCACGGCTGACGCGATCTGTCCGAGGGTCGAGGAGGAGCACCTGGTCGCTCGAGACATCGCTGCGATCGGCACCCCCGATCACCAGCAGCCCTTCACCGGTGGGGGTGGCAGTGGCGCCGTGCAGCGGCTGAGGCAGGCGCATCGGTGACATTTCCGTCTTAAGCCTCGCCGCCGGGCTCGCTCGGGATGCCCGCGCGACCGAGGTCGAATGCGGGTGTGTGCCGCCGCTGAAAAAACCCCGGCCGGCCAGCACGACGAGCCATCCCACCAAGCCGATCAGGACGGCGAGCCGCACCAGGCCGCGCTTGCGAGCGCCGCTCATAGGCCGGGACTATTCCGCCAGATGCGGCGCAATGGGGCTCCCCCGAACGAGGCTTTCATGTTCTTGTCATGTGCCGGGTGGGACCTTTAGCTCGGACGAATCCGCAGCTGTCTACATCACCGCGTGACACAGGACCCCCCGCCCAGGCTGGAACCCGCGGCTCGCCGCGAACGACGCCGGCGGGCCGCATCGCGTCGCGCCCGCCGTCGCGGCCTGATCCGGCTCGGGATTCTCGTCCTGATCGTCGGCGCCGCCGTTGTGCTGATCACCCAGCTGGGGGGCAGGTCGGCGCGGCACTCGGCATCGGTCGCCGCGATCGGCTCGATCAAGGACGCGAGCATCCCCTTCTCCGTCCCCCAGTTGCTCGACCCGAACAACGTCTACGCCGCCGATCGCCCCGGAAGGCTGTCGCCGGCGGTGCGCAAGTTCCCGAGCCGAGTCTACGTCCCCAACAGCGAGAGCAACACGGTCAGCGTGATAAATCCGAGCACCTACAAGGTGATCGACGAGTTCCCGGTGGGGGCGAATCCTCAGCACGTCGTGCCCTCCTACGACCTGAAGACACTGTGGGTGAACAACGACCAGGGCAACAGCCTGACCGCGATCGATCCGCGGACGGGAAAGCCCGGTCGCACCGTCCCGGTGACGGATCCGTACAACCTCTACTTCACGCCTGACGGGCGCTACGCGATAGTCGTGGAAGAGCGCATGCAAGCGCTGGCCTTTCGCGACGCCCACACAATGCGGCTTCACCACACGTTGTCGGTTCCATGCGCGGGGGTGAACCACATGGACTTCACTGCGAATGGCCGCTACCTCGTGGCGAGCTGCGAGTTCGGCGGAAATCTCGTCGAGGTAGATGTCCGCCGCGAAAGGGTGATCAGGACACTGCGCCTCCGTCCCGGAGCGAGCCCACAGGACGTGAGGATTTCGCCGGATGGCCGCATCTTCTACGTCGCGGACCTGCACTTGAACGGGGTCTGGATGATCGACGCCCGCAGGTTCCGGCGGATCGGCTTCATCCCCACCGGCCTCCAGGCGCACGGTCTGTACCCGAGCCGCGACTCGCACTACCTCTACGTCTCGAATCGAGGCGAGGGCTCGATCTCCGTCATCTCCTTCGCGACCCGAAGGGTCGTGCACAAGTGGCGAATCCCCGGCGGAGGCAGCCCCGATATGGGAGGCGTGTCCGCAAACGGCAAGGTGCTCTGGATCTCCGGCCGTTACAACGGTGTCGTCTACGCGATCAGCACCACGAATGGGAGGCTGCTCGCACGCATCCCAGTCGGCAGCGGCCCCCACGGCGTCTGCTTCTACCCGCTGCCCGGACGCTATTCGCTCGGGCACACGGACAACATGCGCTAGCTCAGCGACCCTGGGCAAGACGGGGGGTGCGCCCCGCCACCGTTCTGGAGCGCCTCCACGTCGCCTCCCACGGTCCGTGCCACTCAGTGCTCGTGGTCCGCCAGCCAAGCCGCCCAGCCGAAGAGCGCCAGCGCGCCGAGAGCCATCATCCCGCTGGCCTGGACCAAGCCGTGAAACAGCCAATCGATCGCCAGGAGGGCACAGATCAACCCACCGAACACGCTCATGCTCCAGATCGGCTGTTTGCGCATGATCGTCTTTACCCCGTCTCCTCCAGGGTGAGCGGAGCTTCCGCTTGTCGGGTAAATCCCACGTGAAAGGTCCGTTAATGAGACGCGGTGACCGTCCTGGGGGCACGCCGAGGTGCCGAGGTGGCGCGCACTAGACGCCGGCCGCACGATTGCCTACGCTCGGCTCGCGTGCCTGAGACCCACCGCTTCGAGGACGACGGCGGGATCCCGAACTCGCCACTGCCCGTCTTGATCTACCACGAGGTCGAGGCGGCACGGGACGCCTCTCAATGCGAGGAGCTGTTCGCCGCCAACGACTGGGTCCCCGACTGGCGCGACGGGATCTTCTCCTTTCACCACTTTCACTCGATCGCCCATGAGGTGCTCGGCATCGTCGGCGGCACCGCGACGGTGAAGCTCGGCGGTCCGCGCGGACGCAGCTTCGAGATCGGTCAAGGCGATGTCCTCGTCCTCCCCGCCGGCACCGGACACTGCAACGAGGGCTCGAGCCCGGACCTGCTGGTGGTCGGCGCCTACCCGGACGGCATGCCGTGGGACATTCGCCGCGGCGATCCGGCCGAACACGACGAGGCGGTGGCCAACATCCGGGCTGTGCCGCTGCCTGACGCCGATCCGGTCGAGGGATCCGACGGGTCTCTGACCGAGCTCTGGAGCTAGACGAACCGCTTGACGAAGTCGAGCGCCGTCTGCGCGACCTCGCGCCAGCCTGAGTCGATCGTCAGAGCGTGCCCGCGGTTCGGGATCTTCACGATCTCGGTCACGGCTTCGTTGTGCCTCTGCCGCTTGTAAGCACCGTTGGCGATGGCCCACGGGACCGTGTGGTCCTTTTCGCCGTCGATGATCAGCAGGGGCCCGCGGTCCGGATTCCTGGGGTCGAGCTTGGCCTCGGACCATGGGTTGACGTTCGCGTTCGCCATCTGCATCAGCGCCGAACCAGGCGCGGCAACGTGGTAGGTGTCGTAAAGCTGCTTCGCTTCCTCCTCGCTCAGTGCGTTCGCCCAGCCGTACTTGAACTGGTCGAGAGTGAGCGTGATCGCCTTGCCCCTGTTGAACGGGTTCTTGAGCACCGGCGCGGCGGAGCGCAGAGCGGAGAGAGGGAGTGGCAGCACACCGCGGAAGGGACCTGGGTCGATCGCGACGGTCGCGGCTGAGAGGCCGCGGTCGGCGATCATCTGGGCCAGTAGGCCGCCGGTCGAGTGACCCATGACCGCCGGCTTCTTCGTCAACCTCCCGATCACGTCGGCCGTGTGGTCGGCAACCTGCTTGAGGGTCTTCTTGGCGAGAACGTCCGGGTTCGCCCTCGCCTCCTCGACGGTCTCGGGATCATCAGGCCAATCGGGCGTCACTCCCGCATAGCCGTTCTCCTCGAAGTACTTCACCCAGTTGTCCCAGCTGCTCGGCAGCAGCCACAGCCCGTGGATCAGAACGACCGGTGTGTCGCCGGATTGGTTCGCCTTCTCGACCTGCTGAGCTTCCCGCTCAGACACTTCGGCCACGCTGTTCTCCCTCGTTCGGACGGGCGTTCGCTGGAGGCAGTATGACTGCAAGTCATGAATACCCGGCTGACGCACATCGGAGGGCCGACCGTTCTGATCGAGGTTGAGGGTTGGCGGCTCCTGACGGATCCGACGTTCGATCCACCCGGCGGCAAGTACCGCTTCGGCTGGGGCACGGGCTCCACCAAGCTATCCGCCCCGGCGATCTCACCGTCCGAGCTGGGGCCGGTCGACGCCGTCCTGCTCAGCCACGACCACCACGAGGACAATCTTGATCCCGCAGGGCGAGCGCTTCTGCCGAGCGCGGGCGTCATTGTGACCACCGTCGCGGGAGCGAAGCGGCTCGGCGGCGAAACGCGCGGTCTCGCGCCTTGGGCGACCACCCGGCTGGAGCACCCAGATCGTCCCTCGATCGAGATCACCGCCACACCGTGCCGTCACGGGCCTCCGCTGAGCCACCCGCTAGTCGGTGACGTGGTCGGCTTCGGGCTCGACTGGGGCGATCAGAGGGACGGCGTCCTCTGGATCTCAGGCGACACCGTGCTCTACGACGGCGTCCGGCAGGTCGCCGACCGGCTCGAGGTCGACACCGCCCTTCTCCATCTCGGCGGCGTCCAGTTCCCGGTGACGGGCCGGATCCACTACACGATGACCGCCCGCCAGGCCATTGAGCTGTGCGAGCTGATCCGCCCGCGCGTGGCCATTCCGATCCACTACGAGGGCTGGAAGCACTTCCGCGAGGGCCGCGACGAGATTGAACTCCAACTCGCCTCGGCCTCGGATGAAACACGCGCGCGCTTCCGGTGGCTCCCGATAGGGACCCCGACCGACATTTAGCGCGTCTGAATCAATGGAGCCGGCGGCATCGAAGCCGCGTCCTCGGGCACGAACGATCGGTGTCTACAGGCATAGCCGGCGCTTTGTTCTCGCCCCTCGACCTCTGCAGCCGGCGAGAGATGCCGAAGGGCCAAGTCCCTTCGATGTCCCCGGCCGGTCGGGACTGTCCGACCGGGTGAGCCCGATTCTGACGCCGGGACCCCACCCCTCGGGCTCGGGTGGGCCGACGCTCACTGCTTAGCTTCTAACTAAGCGGCGAGGGCGAACTCATGGTCCGCACGTATTGGTTGGTCCAGGTGTTTAACGAGGCCTCCTGGAACCTCGACCTGCAACCTGATCGCACGGATGACCAAGTCGAATCCAATTCGGCCCCGTGCTATGTCTGAAAGTGATGTTAGCCGCGGCGGCCTCCTCCAGCTGGGCGCGGATCGCCACCGCCCTTCTCATCGGCGCTTGTACCCCATGCTCTGCGGGCAGCTCGCGGTCACATAGCAGGCGAGCGGGGGCTCGGCGTTGATCTGCTTGGCGGCGGCGGTGTTGGCCGCCAGGTCGGCGGCAGCCGAGGCGAGGTCCGCCGGGTAGGTCATCGGGTTGATGCCCGGCATGAGCTCGAGGGGTGTGCAGATTCCCGGATCGCTCGCCTGGGCTCGCGCCGGATCAGCCGGGCCCGGGTGCTCGAGCGCATCGACGGCAAGGTCGTAGGCGACGTTGTCCTGGGTGCCGATCGCCAGGTGCTCGGAGGGATCGGCGGGGCAGATGTCCTGGATCGCCTCATTGGTGATCTGGCCGCCGCCGCCGTGGAGCGACGAGCTCCCCATGTCGTTCGAGTTGGGGGTGACGATCTCGTCGAAGTGGCTGTAGATCTGGGTGTAGGAAATCCCAGGGAAGGTCTCCTGGTACGAGTTGAGCGCCTTGATGAAGTTCGAGATGTCGCGCTGCTGCCAGTCGGCCGCCGCGCAGCTGAAGGTGCAGAGTGGGTCGGCCCCGGTGGTGCCATGGTTGCTGGGGGCGAGGCCGATCTGATCGTCGACCATCGTCCGCGTGTCTGGCCAGAAGCGCAGTGCCCAGCGCGGGATCATGCCGCCCTGGCTGTGCCCGACGATCGAGATCCGGCGGCCGGCCTGCTGATGCATCGTGCGGATCGCGTTGACGACGTACTCGCCGGCGACCTGGATATCGCCGAGGGCGTTGTCCGGCAGGGTCACGGCGCACCACGGAATGCCGAGCGCATCCAGCGCAGGCTCCCAGTTCCAGGAGAAGTTGTGCTCAGGGTTGCTGCCGGTTCCCGGCACCAGCAGGACCGGCGCGCGGCTGGCGCCAAGGAGGCTCCTGGGACAGTCGAGGCTCGCGTCGAGCTTCTCCTTCGGGACGGTGAGGGGCGGCCCCGGCTGACCGACGGGCGCATAGGTGATCGCCGCCGCCGAGGCAGGGGAGAGCAGCGACGCAGCGACGATCGCGCCGATCAGCCCTCTGCCCACGAACCCTCTCCTCACGCGGGCGACACTACCAACTCTTGGGTACGGGTGAGACACCTCCCGCGCGCTGTCTCAGGGCGGCGGATCTTAGGGCCGGTGAAGGCACGCCGCTAGATTTGAACGAGCGATGGAGGCACATCAGCACACAGATCTCGAGCCGATCCACCCCGGTTCCGGCCGCCAGGGGCTGCTGAAGCGGATCGGCAGCGCCCTGGCCGCCCTCGGCGTGCTGATCGCGAACCTCGGGGCGAAGGCGAAGCTGCTGCTGGTCGCACTCCCCAAGCTGAAGCTGTTCTCGACCTCGGCCTCGATGCTGGTCTCGATTGCCGCGTACCAGCTGATCTTCGGCTGGCTCTTCTCGATCGGTTTCGTGCTGCTGCTCCTGCTCCATGAGCTCGGTCACGTCTTCCAGCTGCGCCGGGAAGGAGTCAAGGCGTCGGCGCCGATGTTCATCCCCTTCCTGGGCGCGGTGATCTCAGCGAAGTCGATGGGAGACGACGCGGCGGCCGAAGCGCGCGTCGGCCTGGCGGGACCGATCCTCGGATCCATCGCGACACTGGTCCCGCTCGGGATCTGGCTCGCGACCGGCAGTCACTTCTGGCAGGCGCTCGCCTTCATCGGCTTCTTCCTCAACCTCTTCAATCTCGTCCCGGTCCTGCCGCTCGACGGTGGCCGGGCGATGGCGGCGCTCTCGCCCTGGGTCTGGCTCGCTGGATTCGCCGGGCTGGTGGCGATGGTGTTCTTCTTCCCCAGCCCGATCCTGGTGCTCATCCTCGTCCTCGGGGGGATGGAGAGCTGGCGGCGTTGGAGGGCTCGCAACACGCCCGAGGGCCGCGCCTATCACTCCGTCCCCACGCGCACCCGCGTGCTGGTCGGAGCCACGTACCTGCTGCTGATCGCTGCGCTCGCCGCCGGGGTATCGGCGACGCACCTCCCGCGCAGCCTCTAGACGGTCAGCTTCCCCTTGACCTCGCTCAGGAAGGTGCGGGGCATGCCCGGCACGTCGGCTAGGTCGTCGATGGACCTGAAGCCGTCCTGGCGCTCGCGATAGGTGATCACCCGCGTGGCCTGTGTGACCGAAAAGCCGACGTCGCGAAGCTCCTCGAAGGAGGCGCGGTTGAGGTCGATGCGATCGCCGTCGTCCGCCGCGGGGGCCGCCTCGGGCACGTCCGCCGGTTCCTCCTTTGCTTCGTCGGAGTTCTCTCCCGCGGATGCTTCCTTCTCCGGCTCCCCGGCCGCCACCCGGCCACCGGGATCCTCCGCGTCCTCCTCAGCCTCATCAGCTTCGCGCGCCGGCCCGACCCCCAGGATCGCGCCGACCGTCCGGCCGAGAATGCCGCTCCCGCCGCGCTCCTCTTCCTTGCCCCGCTCGGACTCGTTGCCTTCGGACTCGCCGCCCTGCTCCTCGGCCACCGCCTCGGCCTCTGCCGGCAGTGCCTCTTCCGGCTCGGTCGTCGTCGTGGCCTCGCCCCGGCCCTCGGACACGACCCACTCCTCGCGCTCCTCCGAATCGCTGGTGTCTTCGGGTGTCCTCCTCGGCTTCCTCCGCCTCCTCGGCCTCGGGCGGCTCGAACTCGTGCCGTTCTGACTCGGGCAGCTCAGGCTCGGGCCGCTCACGGGGCTGCACGGTAGGGGCAGCCGGGGGAGCTTCCGCGGCCGGCGGCTCGGGGGGGGGAGGCGGCGGGGGTTCCGCAACAGGAGGCGGCTCGGGGGCGGCCGGCGCAAGCGGTGAGGCGCCCATCTCCGCAGCCGTCCGGATGCTGGTCGCGGCGGCGGTCTCGGCGGCGCGTGCCTTGCGCTCCGCCTCCTTGGCGCGCTCCTCGGCCGCGGCGACCCGCTCCAGCACCTCGCGGAGCCGGCGCTCGCGCTCGGCCTCTTCGACCTTGAGCTGTGCCAACCGCTCGGCGTCGGCCGCACGCTGCTCGGCCTCGGTGGCTCTCCTCTCGACTTCCTCGAGGCGCCTGTAGGCGTCCTCCATGGCTCGCTCGCGCTCCTCGCGGTCGGCCGCCAGCTTCTGCTCCTCCTCCTCAAACTTGGCTCGGGCTCGGCGCTCGGCGTCCGCTTTCATCCGCGACGCTTCCGCCCCGATGCGCTCATCCGCCTCGGCTCGGGCCCGCTCCTCGGCCTCCCTGCGGGCCTGCTCGGTAGCCTGCTCCACGCGGGCGTCCGCGTCACGGCGAGCCTGCTCGATCGCCTGCTTGGTGCGGTCCTCGACCTCACGCCGGACGCGCTCCGATTCCTCCCGCGCACGCTGCTCGCTTTCGCGGCGCAGGTTCTCTGCCTCCTCGCGCAGCTTCGCCTCGGAGGTCTTGCCGCCTCCTCCTCGGCCTGCCGTCTGGCCTGATCAGCGGCCATCTTGATCAGCTGCTCCGTCTCCACCTCGGCTCGCTTGACGCGCTGCTCGGCCTCGCGCTCCAGCTCCTCCGCCCGGCGCAGGCGCTCATCGGCGGCCTTTCGCACGCGCTCCTCCTCCTCGTCCAGATCGGCGGCGGGCCGCACCTCCGAAGTGGAGGGAACGGGTGGCGGCGTGGGCGTCTCTTCCTTCATTTCGGGCGGCGCATCGTAAGGACGAGTCGGTGCGACGTCCGGAGGGAGCCCCCCAGCCTCTGCGGGCTCAGCCTCTGCGGGCTCAGACTCTGCAGTCCGGGCGGAGGTTGCGGGCCCAGACCGCCGCGGCTCCTCGCCGGCGAGGCGATCGATCTCGTCCTGTAGCGATCCGGCCCAACGGGATGCCGGGTGATCGGTGGTGATCAGCCTCAGGAGGGGTCCGATCTGGCTCAGGAGCGCTCGGCTCCGGTTTGGGCTCGGCCGACGCCGTGGGCTCGGCCGACGCGGCCAGCTCGGCGCCCGAGGCGTCAGGCTCGGCGACCTCGGTCTCGGTCTCCTCCGATGAAGTCGACGAGAAACCGCCGGGAGCGCTGGACGGCTCGGGGGCGACCGGAGTCAACGCTGATTCCTCGGCAGGAGCTTCGGCTGGCTCGGCTCCGGGGGAACCCAGGCCGAGGTGGGCGCCTCCGCCTCGGTTTCGGCTCCCTCTTCGGTGGCGGTCGGGACCGGGGACTCGTCCGTCGAGGTCTCCTCATCGCCGGACTCGTTCTCTTCGCCGATCGGCACCTCCTCGAGCTGCGCCGCGCCCTTCTCTTCCTGCTCGGCCTTCTTCTCCGCCTCGCCCTTGTCCTCTCCGTCCTCTTCAGCCTTCTTCGCCGCCTCGGCCGCACCGAGCCCGAGGGCGGCCGCGAGCATCGTCGACTTCTCCTCGCCGCCGTCTCCGGCCGTCTTCACTTCGGCGCCCTCCGTCGCCTCCACCTTCTCCTCCTCGTCCTCGGCGGGCTCGGGCTGGGCCTTTCCCTTGCGCTCGGCCTTGCGCTGGGCGCGCTCATCCTTGCGAGCGCGGCGCTGCTCGCGACGGCTCTGCCGCTCCTCCTCCCAGGCTTTGCGGTCCTTCTCCTCGGCACGGCGCTTCTCGTCCGCCAGCTGCTTCCGCTTCTCCTTGCGAGCCTCGCGGCGGTCCTTCCGGCTCGGCTTAGCCTGCTCCTCCTCCTCGTCGGCCTGAGCCTCGACCTTGGTCTCGGCCTCCTTCGCGGCGCGACGTCCTCCGTTTCATCGGCCTTTGCGGCCTTGGCATCGCCCCTTCCCTTCCTTGGGATCGGCCTTCGCCTGCTTCTTGGCCTGACGGGCCTCGCGGCGGGAGACACCCTCGTCGCCTTCACCTCCTTCGCTCGCTTCACCCGCCTTCTTGTGGCGACGGTTGATCAGCAGGAGGAGGATGAGCAGCAGAACCACCGCGCCGGCGATGCCGTACGCCTCGGCGGGGTGATCATTGACGAAGTCGGTGATCGTGCTGGTATCGATTGCGGCAAGCATCGCTGTGAGGCATCGTTACGGGACATCGGTTCTCGTGCACTGACCCTTGCCCTCCCATCGGGCGAAGGCTTGCTCAGCTCAAACGCTGCTTGAAATCGCGCTCGACCTCTCGACGCATGTCCCGGTCGGCGATCTGGCGGCGCCGGTCCCGGCCCTCCTTGCCCTTGGCCAGCGCCAGCTCGACCTTCGCCCGCGGGCCCTTGAAGTAGATTCGCGTGGGGACGAGGGTGAGGCCCCGCTCGGCCGTCTTGCCGATCAGGCGCTCGATCTCCCGCCGGTGGAGGAGGAGCTTGCGGGGACGATCCGGCTCGTGGTTCTGGTCCGAGGCGGGAAGGTAGGGCGGGATGTGGGCGCCGCGCAGCCACACCTCCCCCCTGTCGACCACCGCGTACGCCTCGTTGATCTGTGCCTTGCCATCGCGCAGCGACTTCACCTCGCTGCCCTGGAGCTCGATGCCCGCCTCCATGCTCTCCAGCACCTGGAACTTGTGGCGGGCCCGCCGGTTGGTGGCGACGTCCCCGCTCACGGGGGTCCTTGGTGCTTTCGACCTCTTGGCCATCAACCTGAGGGAAGCAGGTCGACACGGCCGCGGGGAGCCTCCACCCGGTCGACGGTGATGGCGACTGGATCACCGACCCGGATCGCACCGCCGCCTCGGGCCCCGACCAGCATCGTCTCGGTCGTGTCGAGCTCGTAGCGCTCGCGGCCGCCGATCCGGCGGGCCGGCAGGAATCCCTCATAGACGTCCGCGAGTGCGCCGCCGAAGCGAACGAAGGCACCGGCCCCGACCACGCCCGAGACCTCTCCCTCGAAGCGGGTGTCCGGGCCGCGCTCGAACAGTTCGCGCTCGAGCAGGAACGAGGCGCAGACGGAGTCTGCGTCGCGCTCGGTACGGGTCGCGTCGCGCTCGCGCTCCGAACAGTGGGCGGCCAGCTCGGCGAGACCTTCGGCACGCGGCGGGTCCTCCCCCGCCCCGATCGCCGAGAGCAGGGAGCGGTGAGCGATCAGGTCCGGAAAGCGGCGGATGGGAGAGGTGAAGTGGGAGTAGGCCTGGCTCCCCAGGCCGGCATGGCCGAGGTTCCGATCCGCATAGTGGGCCTGTTGCAGCGAGCGAAGCACAAGCGATGTATACGCCTCGCGACCGTGACCCCGGCGCTCGGCCTCCCGGGCAACCAGGCGGCTCGCCTCTCCGGCAAGCTCGCCCGCCTGCTGGGGGGTGATCGAGTCCGGCAGCGCCGGCGTCGGAATGTCGAGGGCAGCGAGCTGCTCGATCATCCTGTGAATCCGCTCCGGGTCCGGTTGCTCGTGGACCCGGTAGATGGTCGGGACGCGGCGGCGCTCGAGGAGCTCGGCGACACGCTCGTTCGTGAGGATCATCAGGTGCTCGATCAGCCGGTGGGCCTCAGTCTGCGCGACCGAATGGGCGCCGGTCACCCGTCCATCCTCGAACCGGAACTCGGGCTCGAAGCTCTCCACCTCGAGCGAGGAGCCGGGGCGGCGCCCGGCGAGAACCGCGGCCGACTCTCGGGTAAGGGCCAGCGGCTCGGCGATCGCCCCGGCGCCCGGGTACGGCCCGCAAAGATCTCATCGAGCTCGTCGTAGTTGAGACGCACGTCCGAGCGGATCAGGCTGCGGTAGAAGCTGGCTGAAAGCGGCTCGCCTGCCTCCGAGAGCTCGATCTCCGAAGTGACCGCGAGGCGATCCCGCTGGGGAGCGAGGCTGCACGCGTCGCTCGAGAGCGCGTGCGGCAGCATCGGTGCGACGCGGCCGGGAACGTAGGTGGAGTTCGCGCGCCGGCGGGCCTCCTTCTCGAGGGGAGCGCCAGGCCGAACGTGGGCCGCCACGTCGGCGATGTGGATCCAGAGGCGCACGCCGCGCTCGGTCCGAGAAGCGGAGACGGCGTCGTCGAAGTCGTGGGCGCTCGCCGGATCGACGGTGAAGGTCGGCAGGTCTCGCAGGTCCTGCCGGTCGACATCGAGCGCCCCGGCTCGAACCGCTGCCTCCCCGGCCTCCTCCTCGATCCGCCGCGAGAAGCCGACTCGCACCTGCCTGTCCTCGAGCATCGCGTCGAGCACATCTGATGCGAGCCGGGGATCACCGAGCTGGCGGACGACGCGGGCGCGACCGCGGCCCTGGCCAAGCTCGACCAGTGCCATCCGGCCCGGCGTCGCCGCCCGCCGCCCGCCGCCGAGCTCGATCCGACCCCCGCGCTCGAAGAGCAGCTCGCCGACCAGGAACCGGCCGCGCTTGGAGACGAGGACCACCCGCCTCTGACCTGCCTGCAACGGGCTCAGAGCTTTTGGTCCAGCACCTGGAGGGCCCGCTGACGTCCCTCGTCCGGCTTGGTCGAGGGGTTGTCCTTCGCCTTCACCTGCGGGGTGATCCCGGTGCCGTTGATCGATGTCCCATTGCGGGTCAGATACTCCCCGACCGTCAGGTCGAGCGCGCCGCCGTTCTTTAGCGGCATGACCTCCTGGAAGGTGCCCTTGCCGAAGGAGGTCGTTCCCACCACCGTCGCCAGGCCGGACTGCTCGAGCGCCGCCGTGACGATCTCGGAGGCGGAGGCGGTGTCCCCGTTGATCAGCACCACCATCGGATGGCGTGGCAGAGGGTCTCCGGCCGCCTCGAAAGTCTTCGTGCTCTGGGTGCGGCCATGGGTGGAGACGATCGTCCCACTCGGGACGAAGATGCTGGAAACCAGTACCGCCTCCGTCAGCAGCCCGCCGCCGTTGCCGCGCAGATCGAGCACCAGGCCCTGAGCCCCCTGTGAGTAGAGGTTCTCCACCTCCTTGCGGAGCTCGCCGTGGGCGCCGGGGAAGAACCCGGCGAGGCGCACATAGCCGAGCTTCACGCCGTTCACGGTCTCGATGTGGCCGACCACCTGTGGAATGTTGACCTCGCGACGGGTGAGGGTGACGTCGCGGCTCTTGCCGTCACGGCTCGCCACAGTCAGGGTCACCTTGGTCCCGGCGGGGCCGCGAATCTGGCTGGTCACCGTGTCGACGTCCTTCCCGGCGATCGGGCTGCCGTTGACCGCCGTGATCACCTCCCCCGCCTGGATTCCGGCGTTCCTGGCCGGGGTGTGCTTGTAGACGGTCGCCACGCGCAGCCCGCGGGCGACCTCGTTGACGGCGATGCCCACGCCAGAGAGGCTCGAGCCCTGCCTGAAGCGGTCGTACTCGGTCGGGGTGAAGTAGTGGGAGAAGCGGTCGCCGTATCGCTTCTTGATGTGGTCGATGATCGATCCGATCGAGGCGTTCTCGAGGTCGTTGTTGTCGACCGTGTGGAAGTAGTCGTCGTGGATCAGGTTGATGGCCTGAGCGGTCGCGTCCTGACCCTGGTTGCCGAAGACGTCATCGACCGCGTCACGGATTGCGCCGACCTGTCCCCCGGCGACGATGCCCACCACGAAGGCGATCGCAACCGCCCCCGCAATCAGAAGTGTGCGCCGGGTCAAATCTTCAGGAAGCGACGCAGCGTCAGGCCGCTGCCCATCGCGGAAACACCCATCGCCACACACAGCAGGACGAGCGCGAGACTGGCGAACGGGATCGTGTGCCCCGAGGAGATCAGGTTGAAGTTGTTGGCGAGCGGATCCACGATCACCTGCTTACCGACGAAGAGGAAGCCGATTGCGATCCCGGCGCCGAGGAGCCCGCAGACGAGGCCCTCGACCATGAAAGGCCAGCGGATGAACCAGTTGGTCGCGCCGACAAGCCGCATCACCTCGACCTCGCGGCGGCGGGCGTAGATCGAGAGGCGGATGGTGTTGGCGACCAACAGGAGCGAGGCCACCAGAAGCAGCGCGGAGACCACAGCCAGCACCCAGCGGATCGCCGAGGTGGCGCCACTGATCTTGCTGGCGTCGTCGCGCGAGTCGCCGATGTCCGAATCAGCGGGCTGATCGGCGTGGGCTGCCCATTGGCACCGGGCGGGGTGATCGCGCTCCGCACACTGCCCAAGTTCGAGAGGTCGTCCGGTGCCACGTTGAAGGAGGCGGGCAGCGGATTGTGGGCACCGGGCAGCTGCGCGGTGATGTCCTCGCGGTTGTCCTGCTTGAGGCGCTCGCTCAGGATGCTGAGCGCCTGGTTCTTGTCGACGAAGGTGACCTGCTTCACGTGGGGGATCGTCTGGAGCTTCGCCTGCAGCGCGTTGATCTGATCCTGCGGCGCCTGCTGCCCGTTGACGTCGTTGAGGAAGACCCTCAGCCCGACCTGGTTGCGGACCTCGTTGGTCTTGCCGTTGGTCGTCTGCAGCACGGGAATCAGGACCCCGAGCAGCAGCACGGTGATGCAGACGGTGACGATCGCCGCCAGGCTCGGCGCCGCGCTGCGGCGCAGCGCCCTCAGCCCCTCGCGAATGAAGAAGAAGACTCGCCCATCGTCGCCGCCTGGTAGCGGGGCCCCTCGTCGTCGACGCCCATCTCCTCGCGGAGCCGCATGGCGAACTCGCGGGTCGACTCGTCCTCGGCGGTGTAGGTGCCGGCGGCCTGGTCGCGGACCACACGGCCGGAGTCAAGAGCGATCACGCGGCGCCGCATCTTGTCGACCATCTCGCGGTCGTGTGTGACGACGACGACCGTGGTTCCGGTGCGGTTGATCCGGTAGAGCACCTGCATGATCCCGATGGAGGTGTTGGGATCGAGGTTCCCGGTCGGCTCGTCGGCCAACAGGAGCGGCGGGTGGTTGACGAAGCCCGCGCGACGGAGAGACGCTGCTGCTCGCCGCCGGAGAGCTGATCGGGGAACTTCTTGACCTTGTCTGCGAGACCGACAAGGCGGAGGGCGTCAGGCACCTTGCGGCGAATCTCACCGCGCGAGGCGCCGATCACCTGCAGGGCGTAGGCGACGTTGTCATAGACGCTCCGCGTCGGCAGGAGCTTGTAGTCCTGGAAGACGGTGCCGATCCGGCGCCGCAGCTGCGGCACCTTCTTGTCTGGGAGCGAGGAGATGTCTCGGCCGGCGATCAGCACCTCGCCCTCCGTGGGCCGTAGCTCGCGGATCAGCGTCTTGATCAGGGTCGTCTTGCCGCAGCCGGTCGGGCCGACGAGGAAGACGAACTCGCCGCGATCGACGCGGAGGCTGACGTGCTCGAGGCCGACGTGGCCGCCGGGATAGACCTTGGTGACCCGACGCATCTCGACGATCGGCGGGCGCGCCCGCTGCTCGGTGAGGTGCTCCGGCCGGCGCTGCGTCCGGGTCGGGCGCGCGCGAAGGAGATCTGAAGTCTGTCGACGTGCCATGGAGAGTGGAGTCGCGAGGCGCGTCGGCGGGTTCACCACCGGGTCGCCCTCACTGCGCCGCACAGGGTAGGGAACGCCATAAAGGGCGACGCAAGTTCTCGTTCGAGCTGCAACACGGCTCCCGCCGGTTAGTCGCGCAGCGGGTCAGTAGGTGATGTAGCGGCGGCGAGGCCGAGTGGCGTCTACTCGGCCCCGCTCACCACCGTTCTCTCGCACTCCGGTGGCGTCCGATGACACCGGAGGTACGTCGTCGCCCCGGGGCTCCCTCGCAGGTCCATTCCCGACACCTTTCGTGCGTCGTGCGGACGGGATGGGCGGGAGTTCGGAGTTCGGGGACATCGTCAAGTCGGTTGTGCGATTCCGTCGGCCCGTGCCTTTCCCCGGATGAAGGCGACTGGCTCCTGAGCGCACTTAGCGGGAAAACAGGATTCCGATGAACGGACTCCCATCTCGCCGGTACTTCTAATTGTGCGATTGCGTAACTAGAATAAACGCTGAATGAGGAGCGACGCAACGACGGCTTGGACCGCGTCGGCCGCGACTCGAGAACAGAGCCTGGAGGCACGCCCTGCTCGGGGCGGGGTCGGGCCTCCTCGGAGAGCACAGGACGCGCACAACCGAGGAGGGCTTCGTGAGCGGGTCGGACTCCAAGTCACGTCAAGGACTTCAAGACTCCCTGCCCCATGGGAGCAGCGCACCAAGAGGGGATGGGGCGTTGAGGCGAGCGGGTGGAGCGGTCTAGCGGGGCCGCTCCGCCCCTCCAACTGCTGACCGTCGAGGTCGAGCGGGAGGACGGAGAGGCTTCAATCGTGTCGCTGGTGGGAGAGCTCGACCTGAGCACCATCCCGACGGCCGAGAAGCCCCTCTTCGGAGAGCTGCGCACCCATTCGGCGGTGATCATCGATCTCACGCGCCTGAGCTTCATCGACTCCTCCGGGATAGGAATGCTGATCCAGGGGTTCCGCGCGCGCGAGCGTGAGGAGACTGGCGAGCTTCACACCGTGATCGCGCGCGATTCTCAGATCGAGCGGGTCCTCCGACTCGCGGGAATCGACAGGGCGTTGCCGCTGTACCAGGATCGAGCGGCAGCGCTGGCGGCGATGAACGGGGGGCGGCTCGGCTAGGGCTGCTCGCCGGGGGGCGACGCGCCGCCGAAACCCGCCAGAGCCTGCTCCTCGACCTCGGGGCCCTTTGGCCGAGTAGCCTCCGTGCCGATGGAGACGGCCACAACCGCGCTGCCGTCTGGGCTGACGATCGAGGAACTGCTCGATTGGCGGCCGGAGTTCGGTGTGCTCACGGTCTGCGTCGGGATCGATCCGGGCGACCGCGGACAGGGCTGGCTGATCGAGTTGCGCAACCAGCTCGACCGGGCGGTCGAGCCTGCGGACGATGGGCACGATCGCGGGAGGGGCCTGAGGGATGCGGCGCAGCGGGTTCTCGACCGCTTCGACGAGGAAGAGCTGCCGTCGGGACGCTGCCAGATCGGCTTTTGCGAAGTCAGTGACGATCGAAAGGCCCGCGATATCTGGATCGAGGCCCAGATGGCCGGCTTTCGCACGAGCGCCTCCTATGGAGATAGGGCTCGGCTGACACCTCTCCTCAAGCTCCTCGATGAGGGTGCTCCGATCGGAGTTGTCGCGGTCTCGGCCGAGCGCATCCATCTCTACGAATGGAAGCTGGGGTCGCTCGAGCTACTCCACGACTGGGAGGCTGAGATGTACAGCCTCGACTGGCGCGAGCGAAAGGCCGGAAAACCCTCGAACATGGCCCGGACCCAGGGTGCCACGAGCTCCGGCCGCGACCAGTACGACCAGCGGCTCGAGCACAACCGGGCTCGCTTCATCAAGGAGACGGGCAGGCTGACCGTCGACGAGGCGCGAAGTCACGGCTGGCGAAGAGTGATCGGCTTCGGCGATCCCGAGCACGTCCGAGAGTTCGGCGAGGGAGCCGAGAAGGGCACCGACGTCGAGTTGGCCGAAGCGGTCGACGTGATTCCCGAGGAACGCGGCAAAGTGCTGGTCCGGGTGAACGCCGCCGTGGCCGAGGAGAACCGCCGGCGTGAGCTCGCTCTGATCGAGCGAGCTGTCGAGGGCACCCGGACGCCAGGCGGACACGGCGCGCTCGGCCTGATCGACGTGCAGCATTGCCTCAACGAGGGGCGGGTGGAGCACCTGATCTTCGATGCGGACACAGAGGATCCGGGCCTGGCGGCCGCCGAGGATGAGGTGGTCGAGCGAGCTTTTCGCACCAGTGCCCTGGTGACTCCGGTCGAAGACGACGCCGCCGAGAGGCTGGAGGATCACGGCGGCCTAGCGGCCGTGCTGCGCTACTAGTCGCTAGCTACGACCAGGGTCCGCCCTGGATGGGCGGGTGGCCCACGATCGGCTTCTTGAGCAGCGCCTCGCGGGCCAGATCTGCGATGCCGCTGGCGGTGAGGCCGAAGTGCTCCATGCAGGCCTCTGCGGTTCCGGAGACGCCGAACTCGTCCTGCATGCCGAGCGCGAAGACCGGCACCGGATGCTGCTCGGCGGCGACCTGGCGGATCGCGTCGCCGAGCCCTCCGACGACGCGATGCTCTTCGGCCGTCACGGCCACCCCGGTCTTCGCCAGGGAGCGGAGCACGCTCTGTGAGTCGATCGGCTTGATGATGGAGACGTTGACCACCTCTGCCTCCACCCCGTCCTCTCGCTCCAGTGTCTCCGCCGCTTCCAGCCCGCGCCAGACCATGTGGCCGCAGGTGAAGATCGAGATGTCCTTGCCCTCTCGCAGGACATCGACACCGGCGCCCAGCGTCTCGGGGATCTCGTCGTAGACGATCGGGGTCTTGGGCCGTCCGAAGCGCATATAGAGCGGACCGTCGAAGCGCTCGTAGGACTCGATGACCGCTGTGTACGCCTGGTTGTAGTCGGCCGGGACGATGACCTGCATCTTCGGCATCGCCCGCATCAGCGCGATGTCCTCGATCATCTGGTGCGAGGCGCCGTCCTCGCCGAGCGAGACCCCGCCGTGGGAGGCGCCGATCCGGACCTTGAGCCCGTTGTGGGCGATGCCGAGCCGGACCTGGTCGTAAGAGCGAGAGGTGGCGAAGATCGCGAAGGTGGAGGCGTAGGGGACCTTCCCGGTGGCGGCCAGGCCGCAGGAGATCGACATCATGTTCGCCTCCGCGGCGCCGATGTTGAAGAAGCGCTCCGGGAACTGCTTGCCGAACTTCATTGACTGGGTGGAGACCGCCAGATCGGCGTCGAGTGCGACCACCTCGGGGTGGCTCTCGCCCAGCGCGACGAGCGCGTCGCCGTAGGCCTGCCGGGTCGCGATCGACTCGGTCTGTGGCTCCGCCGCCTCGATCAGATCGCTCGTCATCGCCCCTGCAGCGCTTTGCTCTGCTGGTTGTAGGTCGCTTCGAGCTCCTCGAGCGCCTGCTCCGCCTGCTCCTGGCTGGGCGGCTTTCCGTGGAAGCCGAACCGGTCCTCCATGAAGGAGACGCCGCGGCCCTTCTTGGTCTGGCAGACGATCGCGGCGGGGCGGTCGAGCGTCCGGCTGCGCTCCAGCGATTCGACGATGGCGGCCATGTCGTGGCCGTCGATCTCGACCGCGTCCCAGCCGAAGGCCTCGAACTTGGCCCGGACGTCGCCGGTGTCCATGACCTCCTCGGTGGTCCCGTCGGTCTGCAGGTGGTTGTAGTCGACGATCGCGGTCAGGTTGGTGAGCCCAAAGTGGGCGGCGGACATCGCGCCCTCCCAGCTCTGCCCCTCCTGACAGTCGCCGTCCGACATCAGGGTGAAGACCTGGGCCGTGTCATCGAGATCGTCCAGTCGGAGCGCGAGGCAGATCCCGACGCACATCGAGAGCCCCTGGCCCAGCGAGCCGGTCGAGACCTCGATCCCAGGGGTACGGGTCATGTCGGGGTGGCCCTGAAGGTGGGAGCCGATCTGGCGGAGGCCCATCAGGTCGTCGGCGGGGAAATAGCCGTGCTCGGCGAGGGCGGCGTACTGGATCGGGGCGCCGTGGCCCTTGGAGAGCACGAAGCGGTCACGCTCGGGCCACTTGGGATTCGACGGATCGTGGCGCAGGACGCGGTAGTAGATGGCGGCGACGATGTCGGCGGCCGAGAGCGAGCTGTCCAGGTGACCGGCCTTGGCCACCGCGACCATGCGGACGCAGTGAATGCGGAGCACGGTCGCGAAGCGCTCGAGCTCCGCGACCCCGGGCTTGCCGCCGGCCTTGCCCGAGGGCTCCGGCTTGAGATCTGGAACGGGCTTCAGGTGCGCCATCGGCGACTCGTCTTCCGCCTGGTCGTAGGGGATGGCCTTGGGTCGCGGCTTGCTCAAGACCGGGCGGCGAGGGTAGCAGCGGTCAGCACCAGTGGGACCCTAGAAAGCGAGGCCGACGGAACCGGACGTCCGTAGCCTGCCGGGGATGAAGCTCACAGCGATCGCGATGGTGATGGCCGCGCTCGGACTCGCCGCCTGCGGCGGATCGAGCGGCGGAGATCACGCCACGACTGCGGCCAGCGCGACCCGGACCGGCGCGGGCGGCGGCGGCGGAGCCTCGAAGGTGGAGGGAAAGCTCCCGCCGGGGGCCGTCGGGCCAGTCGACACGGCGGAGGAGGCCGCGGAAGGCCCGGCGGCGAGCGAAGCCAGCCCGGAAGCGCCGGCGAACGGTCCGCGCTCGACCGGCTCGCTGCCCGACGCGGACAGCGCCGCCGTGAGTGCTGTCGTCCGCTCTTATGTCGCCGCGCTCGATCGGCGCGACGCCGCAAGCGTCTGCTCGCTGATCGTTCCAGGCGGCCTCCCCGTGGGCGATCTGCCGAAGCGCCGCGGCGGCTGCCGCCCCTCCCTGCGCGCCTCGATCGGCACGCGGCCGGCCGACGGCGGTCCCGCCTGGCGAAGGACGGCGATCGTCGATTTGAAGCCAGAGGCGCTCGGCGACAACAGGGCCAGGGTGACGGCCACGGTCACCCATCATTTCTCCGATCGAAAGTACGTCTCGGTCGAGGACGACGTCATCTACCTGGAGCGCACCGGCGCGCGCTGGCTGCTGGCGAAGCCGAGCGCGACCCTCTATCGCGCGGTCGGCTACGCCCAGCCGCCGCTGCGGGCCTTCTCACCACCCGCCGGCTGGTAGCCGAAGGGGAGCAGGATGAAGCGGACGACGCGCTGAGGCGCCGCCCGCTCCAACTGCCAGGTGCCTAAACCGCTAGCCGCGCGCAGCGGTCCAGCTGAGCACGCCGGAGTCGCAGTCGCTGCCCGTACCACTGGGATCCAGCGGCACGTTGCCCGAGACGTGGATCGTCCCCGCGGAGAGATTGCCGCTCACCTGCAGGCTGGCACCGGTCACGCTGCTCGAGGCGCTGATGTTGAAGCTCCCGTTCTTGTGGAGCTTCACCGGAAAGGTGACATCCCCATGGGTTGTCGCCGGACCGTCCGCGCAGTTGACCGGGACGCCCGAGAAGGACAATCCCTTGACGCTCTTCTTCTTCGAGTGCTTCTTCTGGACGACGTTGAAGCTGATCGAGCCGGACGGAGACACCGCGCCGACGTAGTGCTTGGTCTTGGCGGCGGCCTGTGCCGGAAGCACCAAAGCCACCGCCAGGACGGCGGGGATGAGCAGCTTTTTCACTTCGACCTCCCTGGGTCGGGTCTATGGGCTATTTGCACTTCTTCTTCTTGGCGGCCGAGGCGACGCCCTTCTTGGCCTTCTTGCAGTGCTTCGCGCCGCCCTTTTCTTCTTGTGGGTCACGGGCGGAGGCGGAGGCGCGGAGGCGCCGCCACACGCGCCCGACCCTCCGCCGGAGAGCGCGAGCGTGAATGGCCCTCGGTCGCCGTTCGGCGGGTCGGTGGCCGCGAAGCCGGAGATCTGGACGTAGTAGGTCGAGCACGATTCCGGCGTGATCACTCCAGCGGCGCCGTATTCGGTGGGGCAGCCGTCGTCGGCGGTGGGATCCTCGCCAACGGCCCCGCGATCGTCGAGGTTGCCGAACGGCGGGACCGGGTCAGCCGTCTTCTTGTAGATGGCAAGCTTCATGTGGTACGTGGCCCCCTGGCACCCGTCGACGGTCAGCGGTGCAGGCTGGGACGGGGACGTCCAGACGAACCAGACCGTCGATGCGGGACGATCGAGAAAGTCCGCTCCGCGCGGCTCGCCGGACTCAGCGGTGGCCCCGACGTTCGTGCCGGTCACAGTCCCTCCGGCGGTCGGGATCGTCTGAGCGTTCGCGATGTTGTCGTTCGCCGGCGCCGCTGCGAACGCCGTGCTCGTCATTGCCAGCTCGCCAGCGTCGCCGGGACGGCGACGAGGAATGCCCGCAGCGCGCTGGGCCCGTGGCTCTTCATTCGCACTCCCTCTCCCTCTTTCGAGTCCTTGCCCGCCCCCTAGACGGGCCTCCTTGCAGGGAAAACCCTATGAAGAACCTTTGTCCACCGTCAATCAGGAATAACTACTGAAAGCCGGGGCGTCGGTCCCACTCTTGTTTCACTTCGCGGCGGCCGGTGCCAAACGCTGGCTCACCGACGATCAGAACCGGTTGTTGCCGCCGCCACGAGGGCCGCGCTCAGGCGCTTTCGGGGTGCCTGCGGCTCACTCCGACGATGGTGGCGTCCGCCTTGGAGGCGCTGGGCTCGAGGATGGTCACGTAGGCGAGGGAGTCCGTGAGCGCGTCGGACCAGAGCTCGCCGCGCGAGCGCTTCAGGGTGAACAGGATGCGCCCTGTGCCGTGGCGATGGCGGCCGCGGACCATCAGGCGGCTGCGGCGCGCGTCACTTCGCACGTAGGCGAAGGACTTGCCGATGACCGCGGGATCGAAGAGAAGCAGCCTCGTCGAGCGCACCAGAGCCCGGTGTTTGTGGGTCCCCATCACCCACTGGATGACGCGGCTGCCTCTCGGGGTCGCCATGGCGTAGAGGAGGGTGCTTCCGTCTACGGCCGGAGGGCTGAGCTGTGACGCACCGGTAGCTGCGGCGAGCAGCGCAGGTGGAGCCGGAGAGGCAGGGTTCCCGATGTAGCGGATGTAGATCCCATCGCCTGCGCCGGTCGGGCGCCCGGTAGGCGAGCCAGGTGTCCGAGACCGCGATCAGCGTCAGCGCCCGGTGCGTCGATCTCAGCGATCGGCGCGAGCGAGTTCCGATCCAGCAGACGAATCCGCGCCACCGGTCACCGTCGCGATGTATCGCCCGCCGATCGCCGGATGCTTCCCGGCAGGGCGATCTCCGGGCCGCCTCGGCTGATCACCGCGGGGCCGCCGAGCCTCTGGAAGAGCAGGACGTCGGCCGTCGCCGCCGGATCGGTGGCGTGAGGGACGGCGGTTCCCGCAGCGCCGGCGCTGCCCGGCGCGACAATGAGTGCGATCCCGGCGAGCAGGAGCGCCACCGCATCCCCGCGCCGTACCCCCAGATAGGCGCCGTCCCGCTCGCACATCCACTCGGTGGCGCTGATGCCGCTTGCGCTGCCGGCCAGCGGGGCGAGCACCACGATCGGAATCGCTCGTCCCGATCCCGAACGCGCGCCCACCACAATCCCCATCCATGGATCGCCGAGGGCCAGGCTGACGCCGGCGAGCGCCCAGACGCCGAAGGAGAGGACGAACGTCGTGAAGCCCAGTCCCAGGAGCACCCCGTAGAGGGCGGCGGCCACGGGCATCGGCATCACCCGGCGCCAGTGCTCCGGCAGCTGGCGTCGGATCTGAGGCACGATCCTGGTGCCCGCTGGCCTCGAGGGTCGGCCGCCAGAATCGCGATCCCCGCCGCGACCACATAGGCGGCACGGCCCCCGGCGCCGTGCAAGCCTTCGCCGAGCCAGGCGAGTGAGCCGAAGGTCAGCAGGCCGCCCGCGATCGCGCCGGGAAGGAAGGTCGCGCAGGCGGCGGCGGTGATTCGCCGGCCGCCCGTATGACCCGTGGGACCGATCGTCTCGATCGCGGAGAGGCCGCAGGGCGAGAACGTCCCGGTCGCCCCGATCAACAACGCCGCCGCCGCCAGAGCGAGCTCGAGCGCGCTCATCAGCACGGCACCTTTGTGTCGTAGTACTGGACGCAGAACACCTTGCGGCCGCTGTAGCAGTAGCCGGTCAGGGCCGCGTCGCCGTTGATCCGGGTGTTGCGATGAGCGCAGCAGTCGCGGAGCTGGCGAACCTTGCCGCCGCAGCATCGGTACCAGGATCCGTCCACGTGCGGCCTGAAGCCGTAGAGGTCCCCCGCTCTGTCACAGAGCGTGCGTCCGTGGAGCGGGTGGCAGTGGCTTTCCCTCCGCATCGCGCAGGATCTGCCCGTCCTCATCGATCGGCTGTCCGTCGCCGTTCACCGGGCGGCCGATGTCGTCGATCGGCTGTCCGTCGCTGGCGCGCAGCGGGAAGCCGCGAGAGTCGATCCGCGGCAGTCCCGCCGGATGGGGACACGAGCCCGTCGTGTACGTGTGGCCGCAGAACGTGTAGTAAGTAGCCTCCGATTCGCTCGGGCTCGATCAGGTTGCCGACTGTGCGGGCCGCGGTGAGCGCCACGAGCGCCCCTCCCACCCGCGCCAAGAAGCCCCGCCGCGAGGTGTCGCGCGCGAGCGAATCCGTCAACCGATCGAGATGCTCAGGCACCGATCGGCAACCTCCGCAGCTTCGCCTCCGTCGAGTCCCCTCCGGCCGCTTTGCCAATCCCCTGAGTTCTGCGCCGCTCGGCGGTCGCCAGCACGCTCTCGAGCTGCGCCAGGTTGTTGAAGGTGCCCTTGGCGAGCACGGTGCCGTGCTCGTCGAGGGCGATGGCGAAGGGGCTGCCGGGGATCTCGAGCTCGCGCCAGAGGGCGGCATCGGCAACCTCGTCGAAGACGCCGACCGTGACGTGCGGGTCGTTCGCAACGTTCTCGATCGCCGGCGAGAGCGTCTGACAGAGATGACAGCCCTCGGAGCTGAACACCCCGAGTCCGAGCCGTTCCGCGCTGCCCGGCGAGGGCACCGCAATACGCGCGGCGAGCGACTCCGCGGGCGAGCCGACGTCAGGGCCCTCTCCCGCGATTTCGAGGGCCCCCTGCGTGCCGAGCTGCAGCCGCAACATGCCCACCTCGCGGGCCAGCGCCAGCACGGCGACCGCCAGGCCCGCGCAGGCGGCGAGCGCCACTCCGACCGCGATGCCGAGCCAGGCGTCCGTGCCCAGCGAGATCGAATCGACCTGGGGGATCGCCACGAAGCCCGCCGCCAGCACGAGGTTGCGCAGCACGCCGAGCCAGGAGACCGTGGAGCGCGGTCCGAAGCAGGCACAGGGCGCTCCGGCCCTGCCCCGAAGGATCGCGCCGGCGGTGAGCGCCGCGAACAGCAGCATCAGCGCCGAGGCGGCATAGGCGGCAGGGTCGGAGCCGAGCACGACGGCCACGGCCAGGGCCAGCTCGACTGCGATCAGGCCGGCCCAGGCGATCGGCCTGAGCGTTCCGCCCTCGAAGCCGAAGCTCGCCATGGAGGCGATGCTGGCGCGCGGCGACGCGAGCTTCGCGAGCGCGGCGCTCGCGAGCACGATCCCAAGCGCGACCCGCAAAATGATCTCCACAATCCCTCCGTGCGCAAACCTAGCAGCAGTCCGGGCGGACGCGGTTCAACTCAGTGGGCGGCTCGGCTCCTCGCCTTCGCCTTCCTCATACAGCGATGCCGCTTCTTCTTGTTGCGGATCCGCTTGCACTTCTTCCGCGCCTTCGCTTTGGCGGTTACGCCCGTCGAAGCATTGCTGGAGCGCGGCTCGCCGCCGCTGCCGAAGATGCCCTCCTGAGGGAGACCCTGAGCGGTCTCTAGGCTCGAAACGTCCGAGGCGATCAACGACCGCATCGCCGGTCCCGCGACACGCGTATAGACGCCGGGCGAGCCGGCTTCGGCACAACCCTGGCCCCATCCGGTGATGCCGACCAAGCGATAGCCGCCGCCCTGGAGCGGAGCCTGGAGTGGCCCGCCGCTGTCGCCGAAGCAGGTGTCGACACCGCCGCTCTGAAATCCGGCGCAGACCATGGTGGCGGCGTCGAAGTCGGAGCCGTAATCGCCGCTGCAGGTCGAATCCGGGATCACGTTCACCGTCGCGGCCCGGAGTCCGTTGACCGGGCTCCCGAACACGCCGGTGCTCCCCCAGCCGCTGATCTCCTCCGGACTTCCGGCGTCCCAAAGGGCGCCCTCGTCGGTGCCGGCGATCTTGATCGGCACCTGGCTGGACGGCGCCGAGAGGACCAGGTACGCGGCGTCGAAACGGGGAACGCCATCGCCCTGGAAGTCGCCGTTGAAGCTGGTCCCGAGCTTGACCGCCTGCACCGTCACCTCGGCCCCCTGGCTGTGGTCCGTGAGCGTCGAGCGCCCGAGGATGACGTCGACGTCATCCGGATCCAGCTTGCAGGTTCCATCACCGGGGCTAGGGTCGCTGAGAACCGTGCAGACCGGGTTCTCCCCGCAGAGGGTGCAGTCCGGATCGGAGTCGGCGACGCAGTGACCGGCGGTCATCACGATTCGGGAGGTGATCAGCTCGCCCCCGCAGAACTCGCGCTGGGGTTCGTCCTTGCCAGGTCGCTTGGCGGGCGAGAAGACGACCGCTGCCTGCCATGGATACGTCGCGATCGACGCGCTGGCGCCGCCCACGATCCGCGGCTGGGCGGATCCGCCGCTCTGCGCCTGCGCGCTCGCCGGCGCAAGCACGGCAAGGGCCGCCAGCGCGGCAACCGGCGCAAGTCGAAGCCCCCTCGACATGGGTGCATTCAACCGACTTGCTCTGAAAAAAGACTAAGCGGCTACCCGATCGCGACCATGCGCTCGATCGGCAGGGTGGCGCGCTCGGCGATCTCCGGAGGAACCTTGACCTCGTAGCGGAAGTCCCGCAGCGAGTCGCGGACCTTCGGCAGCGTGATCATCTTCATGTACTTGCAGAAGGCCATCCGGTTGGCCTCGATCAGCTTCGCCTTGGGGGCGGCCTGCTGGAGGGGGTAGAGCATCCCGTTCTCGGTTGCGACGATGTACTCGCCGTCCGGGTGCTGCTCCATGTAGTTGAGCATCCCACCGGTCGAGAGCATCTGGACGCCCTCCGGATCGATGTCCCCGGAGGCGACGTACTCCATCGCCTGGGTGGCGCAACCGCACTCGGGGTGGATCAGGAACTCCGCGTTCGGGTGCTCGTCGCGGACGGTCTTGATGTTCGCCGGCCGGATGCCGGCGTGGACATGGCACTCGCCGTCCCAGATGTGGAAGCGGGCGCGACGGTCGGGGTCCTCCTTGATCCCGGTCTCGCGCTCGACGAAGGCGCCGAGCCACATGTCGGGCCCAAAGAGGATCTCGGTGTCCGGACCGTGCTCGCGGAGGATGTGCTCGACCACCTGGACCGCGTTCCCCGAGGTGCAGCAGTAGTCGGTCTCGGCCTTGACCTCCGCCGAGGTGTTCACGTACATCACGACCACCGCGCCGGGGTGCTCGGCCTTCCAGGCACGCAGCTGATCGGCGTTGATCGACTCGGAGAGCGAGCAGCCGGCGCCGAGGTCCGCAATCAGTACGGTCTTCTCGGGGCAGAGGACCGAGGCGGTCTCGGCCATGAAGTGAACGCCGCAGAACTCGATCACCTCGGCATCGGTCTTCGCCGCCTGGCGGGAGAGGCCCAGCGAGTCGCCGACGAAGTCGGCCACGTCCTGCAACTCCGGCAGCTGATAGTTGTGGGCGAGGATGACTGCGTCGCGCTCGGCGGCGAGCGCCCTCACCTCCTCGCTCAGGCTCGCGATCTCGTTCTCGCTGAGCTTCGCGGGAAGTTCGTTGACGGTAGGTAGCTCAAGCATGGAAGCCGGCCTTCCTCGTGGACCCTATGTTCGCTGCCCCGGCCTTGATGCGAGGGTGCTCCGATGGAGCAACCCGTCATACGGGGATGAGCGAATGAACTGACCAAAGGTTAGCGCCACCCTACCCTTGCCCTATGCCCGAGCTACCCGAGGTCGAGATCACGGCGCGCAGACTGAGCAGCGCGCTCGAGGGCGCAGAGGTCGCGTCCGCCCTGGCGCCGGGCGTCGCAACCCTGAAGACCTTCGAGCCGAGCCTCGACGCGCTGGTCGGCGCGCGAATCTCCGGCGTCCGGCGCATCGGCAAGATCCTGGCCGTGGACTTCACCCCCGCGGCGGGGGATGGCGCGGAGCCGCTCACGCTGCTGATCCACCTGATGTCCGCGGGCCGGCTGCAGCTCTTCGACAAGCGGGCGTCGCTCAAGGATCGCCGCTCCCGCCTGCTGATCCGGCTCACCGACGGCCGTGAGCTGCGCCTGCGCGAGTTCGGCACGAAGCAGGCGGCCTGGGCGAAGCTGCTGCGGCGAGATGAGGTCGACCAGGACGAAATGGTCGCGACACTCGCCCCCGACGCGTGGCCGCCACCAGAGCTCGAGGATTTCTCCGAGCGCATCCTCCAGCCCAGGCACCTCCATCCCCTGCTTCGCGACCAGCGCACCATCGCCGGGATCGGTCGCTCCTGGGTCGACGAGATCCTCTGGGAGGCGCGGCTATCGCCCTTCAAGAAGGGCTCGGAGCTGCGCGGCGAGGAGATCAAGCGGATCCACGAGGGCCTGCATGTCCTGGGTGACGCGATCGACCACTACGAGGAGGTCGTCGGCGAGCAGATCCCGGACAAGATGCCGATGCCCCTGCAGGTCCACCGCCGCGAGGGAGAGCCGTGTCCCCGCTGCGGCGCCACGATCGAAGCGGTCTTCTTCGCCGAGCACCAGATGAACTACTGCCCGGAGGAGCAGACGGGCGGCCGGGTACTCAAGGACAGGCGCCTCTCGAAACTGCTGAAGTAGCGAGCATGGCCTCGCCGAAACAGGTGCAGGTGGTGGTGGACGTGCACCAGACATTCACCGAGAGGGACGTCCCGGCGTTCGTCACGTACCTGACCGATGACGTGATCCTGCGTCCCTCCACCCTGATCGCCGGCCGAGAGGAATACCGCGGCATCGAGGACGTGAAGAAGGGCTTTCGGGAGCTCAGGGACCTGCTCGACTCACGGGGCGAGGACGTGACAGTCGAGCCGCTTCGCTTCTACGTCGATCGAGGCGACGACGACCTGGTCGTCTCCCTGACCAGGGTCACCGTAACCCGGGCGGACGAGAAGCCGTACAGCGCGGACCTCCTCTACACCTGGCGGATGAACGGGGAGAAGGTCGCCGAGCTGGGTGCATCGCTCGACGTCGACGCCGGGATGAAGCAGCTGGCCGACGCCGAAGAGGTCGAGCCGGCCATCTAGCGGCCGGTGAGCTGGCGCACCACGCCGCGCCCGATCGTCCACGGGTGGCCCACCAGGGTCTGGAGGCGCCCCGTCAGACTGAGCGGGTCGCGGCCGATGCCGAGCTGGCGCCGCACCGTCGTCTGGTCGAAGTAGATGCGCTCGCAGTTCAGCTTGTCGCCGTCGAACATGAAGATTGCGAGGACCGGCAGCTCGTACTCCCGGCCGGTCGGGGGCAGGCCGCGGAGCGGTCCCTTGTGCGTGCCGCGGATGACCGCCTCCACCAGCACCGCGTCATCGGCATGGTGGAGCGCGAGCAGCTCGTTGCGTTGGTCGGGGAATGCAGTGCGGCTCTCCTTGAAGTAGTCCGCGACCTCCTCGGCGCCGTCGTAGACGTCGCCGGTGGCGATCAGCTCGTAGCGCGGATGATCGAACGTCTCGAGCGTGGCATCGAACTCGTGGCGGTTCTCCGAGTCCATGTGCTCGCGGACGATCTCCTCGCGCTTCTTCCGGAGCAGGGCGTTCGGCGCCATGCCTACCTACCGGTAACGCGCCGGACGATGGCGCGCGAGATGGTCAGCGGGTGGCTTGCCGCGGTCTCCAGACGACCGGTGATGCTCTCCGGATCACGGGCGATGCCGAGCTGCTGCAGGACGGTCGCCGTGTCGTAGTACACGCGCTCGCCCACCAGCGCGTCGCCCTCGAAGACGAAGATCGCCAGGAACCGCTGCTCGAACCGGCGCCCGGTCGGCGGCAGGCCGCGTAGCGGCCCGGCGTGCGTCCCGCGCGCGATTGCCTCCATCAGGACCGCGTCGTCGGCGTTGTGGAGCGCGACGATCTCGATCTCCTGGTCCGGGAAGGCCCGGTTGAGCTCCTCCCAGTGCGCCTGCACCTCCTCCGCGCCGTCATAGACCTCGTCGGTGGCGACGTACTCGTAGCGGGGATGCTGGAAGGTGGCGAGCGCAGTCTCGTAGTCCGCCGCATTCTCGGCCTCGACGTGCTTGCGGACGAGCTCCTCGCGCCTGGTTGCGGCGGTCTCGAGGATGGCCATGGATCGACTCTATATGGCCAGCGTCATGCTCAGGTCGAGAGCGGGTGCGGAGTGCGTCAGCGCCCCCACGGAGACGAAATCGACGCCCGTTGCCGCGATTTCGGCGACTGTCTCGAGCGTCACGCCGCCCGAGGCCTCGAGCTCGGGGCCATTCGAGTCGCGGGCCGCCGCGACCGCCTCGCGCAGCTCCTGCGGGCTCATGTTGTCGAGGAGGAGCCGGTCGGCCCCCGCCTCGGCGCCCTGGCGGACCTCGTCGAGGTTGCGGCACTCGACCTCGATCGGCAGCTCCGGCTGCGCCTCGCGCGCGCGGCGCACCGCCTCCCCCACCCCGCCAGCCAGCGCGGCATGGTTCTCCTTGATCAGGATCGCGTCGTAGAGGCCCATTCGGTGGTTGGTCCCGCCGCCCGCGGCCACAGCCGCCTTCTCCAGCGCCCTCAGCCCAGGAGTCGTCTTCCGGGTGTCGAGGATGCGGGCGTCGGTGCCCTCGACCTCCCTGACGAAGCGGGCGGTCAGGGTAGCGACGCCCGAGAGATGGCAGAGCAGGTTGAGCGCGGTGCGCTCCGCCGCGAGCAGGCCCCTCGCGGAGCCCTCGGCGCGCGCCACCGGCGTGGGGACCTCGTCGCGCCACTCGCCCTCCGCGGCGATGGCCTCGAGCTCTCCTGCGCTGGTCTGCCGGAAGACCTCGCCCGCCACCTCGAGGCCGAACACGACACCGGATGCCTTCTGGGTGATCGTCGCCCGCCCCCGCGCGTCTTCGGGCACCACTGCTTCGGCGGTGACGTCTCCCGGCCCCAGGTCCTCGAGCAGTGCCCTGGCGACCAGCTCACGCGTGTCGCTGTCCACCTCCACCATTAAACGGGTTGCCCCTCAACTCCGCCTCGGAGCACCCTCGCATTTCGATCTCACGAAAGCCAGGTGTGAGACGTTTTGTGGGCGAATGTCAAATGAGTCCCTTCCACCTTTTCAGTCGCTGATGGACGAGCATGGCTCAGATGTGCTCGGATTCCTGGTCGCGTCGGTCGGTCCGCATGACGCCGAGGACTGCTTCCAGGAGACCTTCATCGCCGCCCTGCGCGCCTACCCGCGCCTGGAGCATGCCAGCAACCTGCGCTCCTGGCTGCTCACGATCGCGCACCGCAAGGCGATCGACCACCATCGCGCCCGCGGCCGCCGGGCCGTCCCGGCCGGCAGCCCGGAGGAGGTGGCCGGGGGAAAGCCCAGCTCCAACAACCGTCCCGACACCATGGTCGCCGGGGGCGATCCCGAGCTCTGGACGGCGGTCAGCGGTCTCCCGCCAAAGCAGCGCAGTGCGGTGGTCCTGCGCTTCGCCACAGACATGTCCTACGCGGGAATCGCTCGCGCGCTCGACTGCTCGGAGGACGCCGCGCGCCGCAACGTCCACGAAGGACTTCAGAAGCTGAGAGGTGAATTCGCATGAACCCGATGAGTGAGAAGAAGCTCGAGAAGATGCTCCGGCAGGCGCCGTCCGGCGGCGACCTCGACCGCGCGGTCCAGGGCGTCCTCGCCAGGGCCGAGCGCGACGGCCTGATCGACGTGGCCTATGCCTCGGTCGACTCCCCCTTCGGCAGGCTGCTGGTCGCGAGGACGGATCGCGGAGTGGTCCGGCTCGCCCTGCCGAGCCATCGCGGCGACCAGCGCACCGACGACGAGGTCCTCGAAGACCTGGCGAGGTTCGTCTCGCCGCGGGTGCTCGAGTCCCCCGCTCGCCTCGACGAGGAGCGCCGCGAGCTCGAGGACTACTTCGAGGGCAAGCGCGACCACTTCGACGTCCCCGTCGACTGGAAGCTCACCCCGGCCGGGTTCCGAAACCGTGCCCTGCACGCGGTCGCCCGGATCCCCTACGGCGAGACCCGGACCTATGGGCAGATCGCCAAGCAGGCCGGCAACGAGCGCGCCTTCCGGGCCGCCGGCACCGCCTGCGGCCGCAACCCGATCCCGCTGATCGTCCCCTGCCACCGCGTGGTCCAGAGCGGCGGCGGCATCGGCAACTACGGCGGCGGACCCGGAGATGAAGCGGGCTCTGCTGGACCTCGAGGGCGGGCTCTAGCAGCTCTCGCGGGCGCTCATGCCGGGAACACCGCCATCGTCGCGGTGAAGCCGTGGAGGAAGTTGCGGCCGCCGACGGGACCGATCTCCCCAGCGCAGAAGAAGCCGGCGGTCGGGACGCCCAGCGAGTCCTCGAGGGCGGCCGCGTCGTGGTCCGGAACCTCGAACATGTGGGAGCCGCGTCCGTTGCAGGTGAAGAGCAGCGCGCCTGCGGCGCCGTCCGAGCCGAGCGCCTGAGCCTGGACGCGCAGCGCCTCGCGGAGGTCCTCGTCCGCGGACGCGGCATCGCGGACATGCAGCCGCACGGTCTGGCCCACTCGGACCGACTCGCCGATTGCGATCGCTCCCGACTCTCGGTCGGCCCCGATGATGGGCCGCACCAGGAAGTCGCCTCGCTCGTACTCGGGCCGGTTCTCGTCGATGACCAGCCCGATCAGCACACCCGACGCCGCCATCCCCCTCTCTTCTTCTGGGAGGGACGCGATCACCTCGCCGAGCCGCTCCATCGCCGGCTTGCCTGCGAGCTGGCCGATCACGTTGGCCTCGGCGGTCGTGATCGTCATCTCCGGGCCGACAGGACCCGCCCCCTGGGAGACGCAGGGCAACACCTGGGCTCCCCGCAGTCGCACCGCGACCGCGCCGTCCGTGTGAACCTCGCCGTCCCGCATCAACATCGCGCCGCCCGCGAAGGAGGCGCTGGCAAGACCGCCCAGCACAGGGACGTGCGGGCGGCTGCGCTCGAGGGCCGCGAGCAGCTCCTCGGCGGGGAAGCTGAACGGGTCGCAGAGTGCCACCAGAGACTCGTCGGTGGCGCCCTCGTCCTCGGGGGCCTCGGTCAGCGACTCCGGCAGCCCGAGCAGGCGAAAACCCTCGGCGTCGCGCTCCGCGGTGACGTGCATCGTCTGGAGGACGGCGCCGGGGAGCGAGGCGGCCCAGACCACGACGCTGGGCGTGTCCTCGAGCTCGCGGCCGGCGGCGACGGTTCCTCCCGCCCCGCAGCCGATCAGCGACCTCGGCTCGAGGCGGTCGTGCACCTCGGAGAGCAGCCACTTCGCCATGCCCAGGTGCTGGCCCGAGGCGAAGACAACCGCCAGGTCGCAGGGGGCGTCGAGGCCCGCCCGCGCGCGGTCGGCCGCCTCGGCGGCGGCCTCGACCGTGTCGAAGCTCTCCGAGGCCCCCACCGAGGTCCTGACGGTCGAGGTCTTCGCCGAGGACACGCTAGTCGGCCGTCGCCGATCCGGGCGAGTGGGCGGCGGCGTAGTTCAGGTATTCACGCACGAAGGCGTCAAGGTCGCCGTCGAGCACCCGCTGGGTGTCGCCGACCTCGAAGTTGGTGCGGTGGTCCTTCACCCGCTGGTCGGGATGCAGGAAGTAGCTGCGGATCTGCGAGCCCCACTCGGCCGACTTCTGCTCGCCGCGCTCCTTCGCGAGTTCCTCGGCGCGCTCCAGCTCCTTGCGCTCGAGCAGCCGGGAACGCAGGATCTGCATCGCCGTCGCCCTGTTCTGGATCTGGGAGCGCTCGTTCTGGGACTGGGCGACGATCCCGGTCGGCACGTGGGTAACGCGAACGGCCGAGTCCGTCTTGTTGACGTGCTGGCCACCGGCCCCAGAGGCCCGGTAGGTGTCCACCCGGATGTCCCCGTCGTCGATCTCGACCTCGACGTCATCCTCGACCAGGGGCGCGACCTCGACCTGGGCGAAGCTGGTGTGACGGCGAGCCGACGAGTCGAACGGCGAGATCCGGATCAGCCGGTGAACGCCCCGCTCGGCGGCAAAGAGTCCGTAGGCGTTCTCTCCGCGGACCACGAAGGTCGCGGACTTGAGCCCGGCCTCCTCCCCCGGCGATGCTTCCTTCATCTCCACCTTGAAGCCGCGCCGCTCGGCCCAGCGCAGGTACATGCGCACCAGCATCTCGGCCCAGTCCTGGGAGTCGGTGCCACCGGCGCCGGCGTTGATCGTGACGACGGCGTCGCCCGAGTCGAAGCGCCCGGAGAAGAGCCGCTCCTCCTCAAGCTCGGCGAGGCGCTTCTCGACAGACTGGAGCTGGCCCGCCAGCTCACTTGCCATCTCATCGTCCTCGGCCGCGAGCTCCGCCAGTTCACCGAGGTCATCGATGTCTCGGCTCAGGGACCGAAACCCCTCGAGCCTCCGCTGCGCTCTGGCATGCTCCGCCGAGATCTCGGCCGCCTTCGCCTGGTCGTCCCAGAACCCGGGCTTCTGCATCTCCCCCTCCAGCCGATCGACCTCGTTACTCAGCCCCTCCGGGTCAAAGGTAATCCGAGAGCAGCTTCAACTGCCCACGGATCTCGGCGAGGCGCGCGGAGATTCCCTCCTTCTGGATCAGCTCGGCCATGCCCTAAGCGTAGTCGGGCACTCGGCTTCCGGCGGGTGCCGTCGACTACTCGGGGACGGTCGCGGTGACGATCCAGGTCGAGGCGGGTCCAAGCACCAAGCCGCCGTCCTCTACGTAGTCCGCGAGGACGTTGCGGATATCCCGCTCGACCTTCGGACGCAGCCGGTCGACCTCCTCGGCAGGGCAGATCCGCAACAGCTCGGCGGCGGGGCCCAGCGCCATGTTGAAGGCGACCGCGTGATCGAGGTCGTTCCCGATCTTGATCGGGATATCGCAGCGGGTGAAGGTCGGCTGCTCGAACCCGGCGATCTGCAGCTGCTCGGAGACGGTGTCGGGGTTCGCCATCGAGAACGGGCCGGGACCACAGCGCACGTCCTCGGGCTCCTCAGGCTCCTCCAGGTACTGCTCGGTCGCCTGCTCGGCCCGGTGAAGCCACTCGTTGTCGAGCTTGCGCCGCCAGACGGCGCCGACCAGCCGGCCCCCGGGGCGAAGCGAGCCGCGGATGTTGCGCAGCGCCTGCACCGGATTGGCGAAGAACATCAACCCCATCCGCGAGAACGCGTAGTCGTATGGGCCTTGCAGGTCTCCGACCTGGACGTCGGCCGCGAAAAACTCGACGTTCTCCACGCCGGCCTCGGCTGCCTCCGCGATCGAGGCCCGGATGAACGGCTCGGATACGTCGACTCCGACCGCCTGACCGTCCGGCCCAACCAGGCCCGCGAGCTGCTGCGTCGTGTCGCCGAAGCCGCACCCGATGTCGATCACGCGGTCTCCCGGGTTCGGGCGGATAGAGCTGCATCGCGGCGTCGCCGTGCGCCCTCAGGCCCTCGACGATCAGGTCGCGGTACTCGACGAAGCGATCGAACAAGACCCCGCTCCAGGCCTCGGTCGCCTCCTCGTTCTCGGCAGCGACTTCGCCCGACCGGGGCACGGTGACCTTTTCCACGCGGCCATGGTACGCCCAGCCGCCCGGCTGTTACACATCGGGGCGTGATCGCGTCCCTAACCGCGCTCGCCGTCGCCGCGCTGCTCGGAGCATCCCCTGCGGCGCAAACGGATGCGACCAGCCCGTACCAGGCGGCGGTGCATCTCTCGGGGAAGATCGGCTCCCGGCCCGAGGGGAGCCGGAACGAGCGGCGTGCGCATGCCTACGTCGCCGACCGGTTTCGGGCGGCCGGCCTCGACGTCGGGATCAATGCATTCAAGGTCCCAGGTCGCAAAGCCTCGCGCAACGTCGTCGGCAAGCTCGACACCCCGGCGAGCTGCCTGCGGATCCTGATGGCGCACACCGACAGCGTCCCGCCTGGTCACGGCGCGATCGACAACGCCTCGGGAGTCGGCGTGCTGGTCGCCCTTGCTCCCGAGCTCGCCCATCTGCAGCCGGACTGCGACGTCTGGCTGGTGGCAACCGGCTCGGAGGAGCGCCAGGTGACTGGCCTGCCGTACCACGCCGGAGCAGCCGCTCTCGTCAAGCAGATCAAGGACGAGGGACGCGCGCGCGACCTGCGCGTCGCTCTCTCGATGGACGAGGTCGGTCTGGGCCGCCGCTTCTACCTCCGCTCACCGCAGCCGGCGATACGCCCGAGCGCGGAGGGCGAAATCCTCGCGGCGGGCCGCCACGCCGGGGTCACGGTGCGCTGGGCTCGTGACTCCGGAGCCGGCAACTCCGACCATCGCGAGTTCGAGCTCGCCGGCCTGCCCGGAGCCGTGCTCGAGGTCTGGAAGGGAATCTTCCCCTGTCACCACCTGGCCTGCGACCGGCCGCGGCTCCTGCAGAGGCCTGCGCTGAACCGAGCACTGCGGGTCGCCGAAAACGTCGCCCAGGGCGGCTAGCGGACCAGGGTTGCCATGTGGTTAGCGTCGTAACCCCGTATCCCCGCAGGACGAAGTCCGAGGAGATGCGGGTTTATGGCGAAGCCGTCAACCGCGCCGTTCAGGCCCCGTGGCACTTCTTGTACTTCTTGCCCGAGCCACACCAGCAGGGGTCGTTGCGACCGATCTTCTCCTTGTCGTCCTTGACGACCGTCTCCTGCTCGGGGATCGCGCCACCGCCGTTGCCCGGCTGAGGGGTGCCCTCCATGTCTTGCTCGGCGGCCGCGTCCGGACCCGCGGCTGTTGCGAGCGCAGCCTGGCCGAGCGCTGAGGGCTGCTCGGCGGTTCCGCCCGAGTAGTCGAAGCCGCCGGCCTGAACCTGCGGCGCGAATTGCTCCTGGGCGCGAGGCGCTACCTCCACTTCGACATGAAAGATGAGGCGCGCGAACTCCTCCCAGATGGAGTGCATGAGCGCCTCGAACATCGAGAAGCCCTCGTTCTTGTAGGCGACCAGCGGATCGATCTGGGCGAATCCACGGAGGTGGATCCCCTCCCGCAGGTAGTCCATCTCGAAGAGGTGCTCGCGCCAGCGGTTGTCGATGATCTGCAGCAGGATCGCCCGCTCGAGCTGCCGCATGATCTCGTCGCCGAACTCCTGCTCACGGCGGTCGTAGGAGGCGAGTGCATCCGCCAAGAGCTGCTCGCGCAGGTCCTCACGATCGACGTTCTCGATCTGGATGCCCGTGACATCCACCGTGGACGGCCAGAGCTGCTGGACCTGGGTCTGGAGCTCCGCGAGGTCCCAGTCCTCCATCACGTCGCCCGGTGTGTAGTCGTCCACCAGGCTGCTGACGACCTCTCCTACGCCCTCGCGAGCCGAGTCCGACATGTCCTTGCCCTCGAGGATCTCGCGGCGGTACTTGTAGACGACGCGCCGCTGCTCGTTCATCACGTCGTCGTACTCGAGGACGCGCTTGCGAATCAGGAAGTTCTGCTCCTCGACCTTCTTCTGCGCGTTCTCGATGGTTCGAGTCAGCATCTTGGCCTCGAGCGGCTCCTCCTCGCCCTCCTCGTTGACCGGGCCGAGGCGGTCGAGGATCTTGTAGATCCGCTCGCCGGCGAAGAGGCGGATCAGGTCGTCCTCGGCGGAGAGGAAGAAGCGGGACTCGCCCGGGTCACCCTGACGGCCCGAACGGCCGCGCAGCTGATTATCGATCCGCCGGGATTCGTGGCGCTCGGTGCCGCAGATGAACAGGCCGCCGAGCTGGCGGACTTCATCGGCCTCGGCGTCGCAGCTCACCTTGAGCTGCTCGATCATCGCCTTCTCCTCCTCTTCGTAGCTCTCGTCGCCGGGAGTGAGGCCGAGCTTGCGCAGCTCGCCGATCGCCATCCCCTCCGGGCTACCGCCGAGCTTGATGTCCACTCCACGCCCCGCCATGTTGGTGGCGATCGTGACGGCGCCCCTGCGGCCCGCCTGGGCGATCGTCTCGCCCTCGCGCTGGGCGTGCTCGGGCTTCGCGTTGAGGACGACGTGCTCGACGCCGCGGCGCTTCAGCTGGTCGGAGATCATCTCCGAGACCTCGACGGAGATGGTGCCCACCAGGATCGGCTGGCCGGCCTCATGGCGCGCCTGGATATGGTTGATCACGGCGTTCCACTTTCCGTCCTTGGTCTTGTAGATCTGGTCGTTTCGGTCGGCCCTGACCATCTCCACGTTGGTCGGGATCTCGACCGTGGGCGTCTTGTAGATCTTCATGAACTCCTGGGCTTCGGTCAGCGCCGTACCCGTCATGCCGGAGAGCTTGTCGTAGAGCCGGAAATAGTTCTGGAGAGTGATCGTGGCGAGCGTCTGGTTCTCCTCGCGGATCTGCACGCCCTCCTTGGCCTCGACGGCCTGGTGGAGTCCCTCCGACCAGCGCCGCCCCTCGAGGATGCGGCCGGTGAACTCGTCGATGATCATCACATCGCCCTCGACGATCTCGTACTCGACGCCGCGCTTGTAGAGGGACTCGGCCTTGAGCGCCTGGATCAGGTGGTTGACAAGCGTCCCGTGCTCCCCGAGATAGAGGTTCTCGACCCCGAGGAACTCCTCGGCCTTGGTGATCCCACGCTCCGTCGGCGCGACGGTCTTGTGCTTCTCGTCGTACTCGTAGTCATAGTCGGCGTCGCGGGTGTCCTTCGACTCTCCCAGTGACTTGAGCTTCTCCTTGAACTGCTCGCCCTTCATCTGCTTGGCGAGGCGGGCGAACGTGTAGTAGAGGTCGGCTGCCTGCTCGGGGCGGCCGGAGATGATCAGCGGCGTCCGGGCCTCGTCGATCAGGATGTTGTCCACCTCATCGACGATCGCGAAGTCGTATCCGCGCTGGACGCACTCCTCGAGTGAGCCGGCCATGTTGTCGCGCAGATAGTCGAAGCCGAACTCGGAGTTCGTGCCGTAGACCACGTCGCAGGCGTACTTCTCGCGCCTGGCGGATGGGTCGTCGCCCTCCTGGATCGCGGCGACGCTCACGCCGAGCGCCTCGTAGATCGGGCGCATCCACTCGGCGTCGCGCCGGGCCAGGTAGTCGTTGACGGTGACCAGGTGGACCGCATCGCCGGCGAGCGTGTTGAGGAAGACGGGAAGCGTCGCGGTCAGGGTCTTGCCCTCGCCGGTCTTCATCTCTGCGATCGCCCCCGAGTGGAGCACCATGCCGCCGATCAGCTGGACGTCGAAGTGGCGCTGGCCGAGCGTGCGCCGACCGGCCTCACGCACCAGCGCGAACGCCTCGGGCAGCAGGTCGTCGAGCGACTCGCCGTCCCGGGCCCGCTTGCGGAGCTCCTCGGCGTCGGAGCGGAGCTCCGCGTCGTCGAGCAGCTCCATCTCGGGCTCGATCCGGTTGATCGACTCGACTCGTCCCTCGTACTCCTTGAATTGCTTCGCCTCGCCCATGCGCAGGGCGCGGTCGATGATTCCTCTGGCCACGGAGTTAGGTTAGCTACCGCGGATGCGCGGACCGACTACGCCAGTGCGTTTCTCTGGCGCTCCACCAGCTTGCGCGTCGCCTGGCGCTTGCGGCGCTTGTCGCGATGCTTCTTCACCTGGCGGCGCATGTCCTCGGCCATCTCGTGGATCGAGTGGAGCATGTCCGGCGACGCCTCCTTGGCCCGCAGGGTGACGCCCTTCAGCCCGAGAGTCGCCTCGGCGACCATCCTGTCGGCGATCCGGGGGTTCTTCTCCTCACAGAGCTCCACCTCGAGCGTGGCCAGCTCCGAGACCTGCTTCCCGACCCTCGCGAATCGCTGAATGACCGCCTCTCGCAGCTCCTCGGTCACCTCAACGTTCTTGCCCCGGACCTCGATCCTCATCGGCGCCTCCTTTCCGTTGCTTGGAGACCCTTGATGCTACGCCCGCATCCTTGCCCCGGCAAGGGATCCGGTCAGCGGCGCTTGCGGGGAACGCGCTTGAAGACCTTCCTCACCGGCGGCTCGGCCGGGACCTTCGGGACCATCGACTGATTGCCGCCGATGACTCCCCCGGCCAGGTTCAGGAAGAGCGTCGTCTGAGCCTCGTTGAGCCCGGTCGCATAGGGGTGGCTGCAGACGTCAGGGGGAAAGCGTGAGACCCTGGCCGCGCCACGTTTCCCCTTTCCGCCGTGGGCCACCGCGTCGACGAAGGCGGCGAACGTGACCGAGTCCAGGATCGTGCCGATGTGGCTGGTCGTGCGACCGGGGCAGACGCTCTGGATGACGATGTTGCTGGCGCCCCGAAGCGCCGAGCTCGGGTGCTTGCCGCTCTGCGGCTGGACCGTCTCGTCAGTGAGCGAGCGGACCGTCGTGTAGGAGACGTTCCCGGGCGTCTCGTCCGGCTGTGAGTTGAGCGCCCGCAGCAGCTTGGAGCCGGCGCCCTGCTGCCAGTCGGCCGGCGGGCAGGGCGAGCTGGCGGAGCAGCTGCCAAGGCCCACGGTCGTCCCGTGCTGCGTGCCCGCGGCCGCCAGCACGTCGCTCACCTTGCGGCGCAGATCGGGCCAGTAGGTGAGCGCGAAGCGGGGCAGCAGGCCGCCCTGGCTGATGCCGATGACCGCGACCTTCCGGCGGGCCAGCGCGAACTCCGCTCGCAGCCCGTAGACCAGGTACTGGACGGAGACCTGGATGTCTGCCGTGGTGAAATCCGGGAAGTTGACGTAACAGACCGGGTGCCCGTAGGCCTTGAAGGCGTCCTGGCCGATCAGGTAGCCCTGGTCGCCGGATGCGCCGGTGCCCGTGACGAACATGATCGGCGTCGTCGTGGCGTTGGTCGGATCGATCGGGCATTTGAACGCCGCCGCCAGGTCAGCCTGGGGCACCGTGAGGGGTGGGCCACTCGCCATCGCCGAGGGCGCGGAGATGGCGACCACGGCGAGGACCGCCATGCATCCCCAGAGGCCACGCTTTCGTCCCACGCGGGAACCGTATTCCAATCAGACGGTCCTTGAGAGCGTCAGCGCGACGACACGACGACACCCACCCTCGCGCAGCGCCTTGGCGGAGGCAGATAGCGTGGCGCCCGTCGTCCAGACGTCGTCGATGAGCAGCGCCTCGAGCGGGCACGTCGAGCGCGGCCACAGACCGCGGGCGGGTCCGCGAGCCGCTCCGAGCGCCGCCGGCCGACCTGCCGCCGGCCGCCGCCGCGCCGCAGGCACGCGCTCAGGGGCAGCGCGGCCTCCTCGGCGATCGCGATCGCGATCTCCTCCGCCGGGTCGAAGCCTCTCCAACGCCAGCGCCAGCGGCCGGCGGGCACTGGCACCACCATCCCCGCGGCCTCGTGGTCAGGCAGCGCCCGCAGCATGGCGGCGGCCGCGACCTGGGCGAGCGCCAGCCGGCGCGCGTACTTCAGTCCGTGGACCACCTGACGGGCGACGCCGTCGAACGGAGAGGCGGCGACCGCGAGATCGACCCCCGGCGGGCCAGGCTCGATAACCCGCGGCGCCGAAGCCAGGTCCGCTTCGCACCGCTCGCAGATCACGGCCTCCAGCGGGCGTGGGGAGCCGCATGCCGCGCAGAGTGGAGGAGCGATCAGCGAGACGACATGCTCGATCGCGGCAGGTCCCATCGGACAAGCGTCCGCTCCGGTGTGTGACGAGAGGCGCGCCCACTGCAAAGGAACCACAAGCCCGGGCGCAACGGGGTTAGCGGGCCAAGCCCTCTAGCCCAGGGGCCGGTCCGCGGCGACCCCGTAGAGGCCGCCGACGACGAGCGCCCCTGCAGGAACCTCAGCTCCGGGCAGAACCACGCAGTCGCGGAGCAGCGCCCCGGCGCCGAGCCGGCTGCCGTCGCCGATCACCACGGGGCCGTGCACGTCCACACCGAGCCCCACCTCGCAATCGGGCCCGATCAGCACCGGCGACTTCACCTTCACCCCGTCCAGGTCGGAGCCGTGTCCGGCGTAGATGCCCGAGGCGACCTCGGGGACCGGCGGTTGGATCGCGACGGTTCCCGAGAGCGCATCGAGATTGCCCTGGACGAACTCGCCCACCGAGCCGATGTCGTTCCAGTACCCGTCGAACTCGTGCGAGTGGAAGGGGATATCGCCGTCGAGAAGCGCCGGGAACACGTCCATCGCCCAGTCGACGAAGCCCGGTGGCTGGTCGTCATCGCCGGCCGGGCTCTTGAAATCGGGCGGCGGAAAGTGCTCGAAGATCGCCGAGCTGAACATGTAGATGCCGCAGTTGGCGAGATCCGAGAGGGCCTCCTCCGGCTTCGGCTTCTCTTGGAACCCCTGGATACGCCCGTCCTCGCCGGTGATCACGACTCCGAACTGCGTGGTGTCTTCGACGCGCTTGGTGGCGAGCGTGGCGATGGCCCCGCGCTCGACATTGGCCTGGTGCGCAGCCCGCATCGAGCTCAGGTCGATGTCGGTGAGAGCGTCGCCGGAGATGATCAGGAAGGAGTCGGTCTCCGCCAGGAAGTCGCGAACCTTGCCCACCCCGCCGGCCGTGCCGAGCGGCTCCGGCTCCTCGCTGTAGGTGATCCGCAGACCGAAGCCGGAGCCGTCACCGAGCACCTCGCGGATCTGCTCGGGCAGATAGGAGAGGTTGGCGACGACATCCTCGAAGCCATGCTCCGCGAGCAGATCCGCGATCCAGACGACGATCGGCCGGTTCAGCACCGGGGCGACCGGCTTCGGCATCACGTAGGTGAGCGGCCGCAGCCGCGTGCCCAGCCCCGCCGCGAGGATCATCGCCCTCATGAGGGCGACAGGTTCTCAGACCGCGGCTGGTGTCGCTTTCGGGTTGACGCCCACCACGATCTTGCCGACCAGCCCCGAAGCTGCGTTGCCCTTGAGGCTGACCTGCGCGCGCGTTCCTCCCGCCTGCGAATAGATGCTGTCCGAGGAGTTGAGCGTCCACTGAGCCGTGTCCGAGCTGTACGGCGAGAGCGAGTAGACGCTCGAGTTGTCCGACTCGGCGAAGAAGAGCTGTCCGGTGTGGGAGACGTGCCCGCCGCGCAGGCTGCTGCCCCGCGCCTTGCCCCCGATGTGGACCTTCATGTGGATGTGTGTGGCGCGACCGGTGTAGTGGCCTGGATAGATCGTGTTGAAGGTGGCGAAGCCCTTCTTGTTGGTGAGCTGGACACCCCGGAGATAGGTTTGTCCAGAGGTGCCGTTGGATGCCTCGTCGGAATAGAGCCCTCCCGCGTCGCAGTGCCAGATGTCCACCGCGGCGCTGTGGATCGGCGCGCACTTCCTGACGTCGATCACGCGGATCTTGAGGGTCAGTGGGACGCCGGGCCTGCCCTCGGTGATGTCCTTGCGGATCCGATCGAGGGCGACGTAGAAGGGGCCCTCTGTGACCTCCGGCGTCAGCTTGCAGGACTTGGCGGCGGTCGCCGCGGTCACCTCATCGGGATCCTCCGCGAGATGGGAGATGACCTTGCCGGCTCCGCCGCCGAGCACGACGGCGGTCCCGGCCGCGCCCGCAATGCCGAGGGTCTGGCGGCGGGTGAGACGGTGGTCAGGCGGGTCTGGTCGCTCTTCGGTCATCGGTGCTGAGACCCGCAACCACTCCGAAGATCACGCGACTACTTCCCCTTTTTCTTCTTCTTGTGCTTCTTCTTGTGGCAGTTCTTCTTCTTGTGCTTCTTGTGCTTCTTGTCTTCGCCGCGGCCGCGTGGTGCTTCTTTCGCTTGTGCTTCTTCTTCGCCTTCTTACATTTCTTTTGGGCGGGCAGGCCGGGTCCGCCGAGGACGGCGGGCCGACGATCTTGTCCACCACGTTGCCGTTGGTGAGGTAGAGGTTACAGCAGGAGTCCTCACCGAAGGAATGGGGGCCGCTGAGGGCCCCCGGAGCACTCTCCGCCCGGTCGCCACCGGCGAATGGCATGCCAAGCTTGATCGAGCGCAGCTCGCCCACGCACAGATCGGCGTAGAGATACCGCCCGACGAGCGCGGGGATCTGGTTCCCGCGGTAGACGTAGCCGCCGATGATCGCGCAGCCGTACGCCTCGTCGCCACCCGGGTCTTGGATGCGGGTAGACGAAGACGGGAGCGGTCAGGCGCCCGAGCAGTTCACGGCCCCGGATGGAATCCCTCCCTGCAGGCCGCCAGCCGAAGTTGGCCCCACGGCCGAGCCCGGCGACGGCCGGCGCGAGGTCGATCTCCTCCCAGGCGGTGTTCCCGACATCGCCGATCATCAGGTCGCCGGTCTTGTCGTCGAAGGAGAACCTGAACGGATTCCGCAGCCCCCAGCTCCAGATCTCGGGCAACGCCCCGGCAGCACGCACGAACGGGTTCCACGGCGGGATCCCGATTAGGCGCCGGGCGCGGCGCCGTGAGGATCGATGCGCAGGATCTTGCCGTGGGGCTGGCCAGGGACTGCGCGTTGGCACTGTTGGCGGCATCACCGACGGAGATGTAGAGCATCCCGTCCCTCCCGAATTGCAGCTGGCCGCCGTTGTGATTGCTGGTACCCGGGGCATTTCTCACGAGAGTGAGGACGGGCCGCCGGCTCGCCGGGTCCACCACATTGGGATTCGAGCTGACCTGGAACTCATCGACGTGGTTATCACCGTCGGATGGCGGCGGCAGTTCCATTGTCGGTGAAGTACACGTAGAAGAGCCCGTTCTTCGCGAAGTTGGGGTCGAACGCCATCGAGAGCAGGCCACGCTCCGTGCTCAGGTTGCCGTCGACCAAGGTGTGGATGTCGAGGAACTGGGTGGGCAAGGTCGCCTTTCTGGACGATCCGGATGTAGCCCTGCCTCTCCACCACGAACAGCCGCGGGTCGCCGGGAGGTGAGGTCATGTAAATCGGCGAGCTGAAGGTCCCGATGGGCTTGAGGCTTACGGCACCCGATCGCGCGGGCCAGGCAAGAATCGTCAGCAGACACCCCGCCAGGAGCGCGACCCGCATCCGCCGCTCAATGAGATCCCTCCATCCCTGCGGCGCATCGTATCGCCGCGGATCGGCTTCTCCCCGCTTCGAATTGCAGCGGCGCGGGGCCGCTAGTACCGGTAATGGTCGCTCTTGTAGGGGCCCTCGACAGGAACGCCGATGTAGGCGGCCTGCTCGGGCGCAAGCTCGGTGAGCTCCACACCGAGCGCGTCGAGATGGAGGCGTGCGACCTTCTCGTCCAGGTGCTTGGGCAGCACGTGGACTTCCTTGCCGTAGGCATCCGCCTTGCCGAAGAGCTCGATCTGGGCGATCACCTGGTTCGTGAACGAGTTCGACATCACGAAGCTCGGGTGGCCGGTGGCGTTGCCGAGGTTGAGCAGGCGTCCCTCCGAGAGCACGATGATCGAGTGGCCATCGGGAAAGCGCCACTCGTCGACCTGCGGCTTGATGTTGATCCGCTCGATGCCTTCGAAGTTCTCGAGCGCGGCCATCTGGATCTCGTCGTCGAAGTGCCCGATGTTGCCGACGATCGCCTGGTGCTTCATCGCCGCCATGTGATCGACGGTGATCACGTCGCGGTTGCCGGTCGCGGTGACGAAGATGTCGCCCTCCGTGATCACGCTCTCCAGCGCGCGGACCTCGTAGCCCTGCATCGCGGCCTGGAGGGCGCAGATCGGGTCGATCTCGGTGACGATCACCCGGGCACCCTGGCCTCGCAGTGACTCAGCGCAGCCCTTGCCGACGTCGCCGAAGCCGCAGATCACGGCCGTCTTGCCGCCGATCATCACGTCGGTCGCGCGGTTGATCCCGTCGACCAGCGAATGGCGGCAGCCGTAGATGTTGTCGAACTTCGACTTGGTGACCGAGTCGTTCACGTTGATCGCCGGGAATAGCAGCGTGCCGTTCGCCTGGCGCTCGTAGAGGCGGATCACGCCGGTCGTCGTCTCCTCGGTGACGCCCTTGATGCCCTCCGCCATCTTTGTGAACCGCTGCGGCTCCTCCGCGAGGCTCTTGCGGAGCAGCTCGAGGATCACCTTCTCCTCCTCTGAGCCCGCGGTCTCATCGCCCGGGACCGCGCCCGCGGCCTCGAACTCCGCGCCCTTGTGGACCAGGAGGGTGGCGTCGCCGCCGTCGTCGAGCAGCATGTTGCAGCCGGTCTCGCCGTTGGGGCCGGGTTCGGGCCAGGTGAGGGCCCGCAGCGCGCAGTCCCAGTACTCCTCCAGCGTCTCGCCCTTCCAGGCGAAGACGGCGACCCCCTTCGGGTCATCCGCCGTCCCGTCGGGGCCGACTGCCACCGCCGCGGCGGCGTGGTCCTGCGTCGAGAAGATGTTGCAGCTCGCCCAGCGAACCTCGGCGCCGAGCGCGACCAGGGTCTCGATGAGGACGGCGGTCTGCACCGTCATGTGGAGCGATCCGGTGATCCGCGCACCCCGGAGGGGCTTGGACTCGGCGAACTCCTCGCGCGTCGCCATCAGGCCGGGCATCTCGTGCTCGGCGAGGCGGATCTCCTTGCGGCCGAACTCGGCCAGGGAGAGATCGGCCACGCGGAAATCGAGGCCTTCGGTGCTGGGTGGGCTGGTGGCGGTGCTCATCTGGTGAGTGGTCTCCTGGATCGAAATTTGGCGAGGCCCAAGGCTACGTTATGAACCATGGACGAGGGCATACGGGTCGCAGAGGGTACGGTCATCCCCATTGAGGAGATTCAATTCCGCGCCAGCCGCTCATCGGGACCCGGCGGCCAGCATGCGAACGTGACCGCATCGCGCATCGAGGCGGTCTTCGACGTGGAGGGCTCGGAGACCCTCAGCGACCGGCAGCGCCAGCTCCTGCTCCGCAAGCTCGGCGACCGCGTCACCGCCGTCGCCCAGGACGCCCGCAGTCAGGCACGAAATCGAGAGCTCGCACTCGAGCGGCTACGCGAGAAGATCGAGGCAGGCGCTGCGGCGACCGAAGCCCCGCCGCCCGACGAAGCCGACCCGCGCCGCCCGCGAGCGCCGGTTGCAGCAGAAGCGCCAGCGATCGGAGCGCAAGGCGCAGCGCAGGCCGCCGCCCGAGGACTAGGACCGAAACCGCAGCCACAGCGACTCGAGGAGCGACTCGGCTAAGACCCGTCGGGCCTGCCCATCTCCTTCTTGAAGCCCTCGAGGAGGTCGACCGCAAGCGGGTCCACGCCGCGCATGTTCGCCAGCTCGATCGCGAGCAGGTCGCCCAGCATCACCGTGTGCAGGACGCGCTCGGTACGGGTCTCTCCCTCGGTCTCTATCTCGATCACGGCGGCGGCGCTCGACTCGATCGCCTTGGAGGTGAGCTCGAAGCGCTTCCGCTCGCGAGGATGCTGGTCGCGGTCCTCCAGGAAGATCGCGGCGAAGCCCTCCTCCGCCCCGGACCAGCCCTCCAGCTGGTTGTGATCGGCCTCCGGCAGGACCCCCGAGAAGGCGGGAACCTTGGCGTTTTCGTTGATCTGCGTCCCCCAGCGATAGGCCACGGGAGCGGTGAGGTCGCTGCCATAGATCACTGGGGTGGCATCGCCGATCTCGGCGGCGAGCTCGCGGGCGCGGTCCTCCGCGGCTTCGAAGGCCCGGCCGAGCTGGGAGGCTGCGGCGTCGATCTCGGTGTGGATCCGCGGCCCCGCGAGGGCAAGCGCCGCGAGCTCCGCCGCGACGCAGAACATGTAGCCGACCGCAGCGCGTGGCTGGAGTCCCGCCGGCAGGCCGATCACCGGGACATCGTCGGCGCGGGCGAGCTCGGCGAGCTCGCCGCCGGTGGTGGCCACCAGCCGATGGGCGCCGAGCGCCTCCGCCGCCGCGTAGCAGGCGAGGGTCTCCTCGGTGTTGCCGGAATAGCTGGAGCAGAGAACGGCCGATCCGGCCGGAGCCCAGGAGGGGAGCTCGTAACCGCGAGCGGTGATCATCGGCTTGGTGAGTCGGTCGGAGAGTGCCGCGACCGCCAGGTCACCGCCGATCGCCGACCCGCCCATCCCGCAGACGAACGCAGCGGGTGCCTCCATGGTGGCCGCGCGGGCGGTTTCGATCCGCCAGAGCGCGTCCCGGAGGTGGTCCGGTATCGCCCTGACGGCGTCCACCATGTCGCCCCCCACCACCGTCATTCCGCGGCACCGACCTCAGCGGCCACCCGTTCGTCCTCGCCGATCACCGCGCCCTCGAGCTCGGCACCCCGCTCAACGGTTACGCCGCCGCTGAGGATGCTGCTCACGACCCTGGCGCCGTCCTCGACGACGCAGCTCTCGAGCAGTACGGAGCGCTCGATCAGGGCGTCGGAGCCGATGCGGCTCTTGGGGCCGACCACGCACGGGGCCCGGAGCTCCGCGGAAGAGGAGACCTCGCAGTCCGCCGCCACCATGGCCGGGTCGTCCACGCGCGTCACGGTCTCCACCCGTCCCTCGAGGATGTCCCAGTTCGCCTCCAGGTAGCGCTCGGGGGTCCCGATGTCGATCCAGTAGCCCTCGAGCCGGATCCCGTACAGGCCAGCGCCGACCAGGCGCGGGAAGACCTCGCGCTCGATCGAGACCGCTCTCTCGGGCGGGATCTCGTCGAGCACCGAGCGCTCCAGCAGATATGCGCCCGCGTTGATCTCGTCCGTGTCGATCTCATGCGGCTCGGGCTTTTCGAGGAACTCGGTGATCTCGCCGTCGTCCTGCCGGTGGATGAGCCCATACCCGGTCGGATCGGAGACCGGATAGAGAGCGAGCGTCCCCCGCGCGCCGGTGCGCGTGTGCTGCTCGATCTGCGCGCTCAGGTCGAGGTCGCAGAGTACGTCGCCGTTGAGGACGAAGAAGCGCTCGGCCAGCATCTCCTCCGCGAAGCGGATCGCGCCCGCGGTACCGCGGGCGTCCGGCTCCTCCGCGTAGCGGATCCGAACATCGGCCTCGAGCTTCGCGAGAGCGCTCCGCACGCTCTCGGCCAGATGGCCGCAGGAGATGATCACGTCATCGATGCCGTGGCGGACGAGCCAGTCGATCACGTACGCGATGTGGGGCCGCCCCGCCAGCGGCAGCACCGGCTTCGGCACCGTGTAGGTGAGCGGCCGCAGGCGAGTGCCCTCGCCTCCCGCCAGGATCAGGGCCTGCATCGTCAGCTCACCGCCGACCTATCGGCGAGGCCGGGACGGCCGATCGCCTCATAGGTCATCCCGGCCGCCCGGACCGCGTCCGGATCGAGGAAGTTCCGGCCATCCACCAGAAGCGGGTTGTTCATCGCCTTCGCCACCTCAGTCCAGTCGAGCTCGGCAAACTCGGGCCACTCCGTCACCAGCACGGCGGCGTCCGCGGCCTCGAGGGTCTCCATTGCGGATCCGGCCATCTCAACGCTGGGAAGGAGCTGCCGGGCCCGCTCCTCGGCGACGGGATCGAACGCCACCACCGTCGCGCCTTCGCCCTCCAACCTCGACGCGAGCACCAGGCTCGAGGCCTCTCGCATGTCGTCCGTGTCGGGCTTGAAGGCGAGGCCCAGGAGTGCGACCCGCTTGCCGACCAGCGAATCGAGGTGCTTCGAGAGCTTGGCCATCACGCGCCGCTTCTGCAGCTCGTTCACCTCGATCACCGAGTTGAGGAGCTGAAAGTGATAGCCGCTGTTGCCGGCGAGGATCTTGAGCGCCTGTGTGTCCTTCGGGAAACAGGAACCGCCGAAGCCGAGTCCGGCATTGAGGAACCGATCGCCGATCCGCGGGTCCATCCCCATCCCCCGCGCGACCTCGGTGACGTCCGCGCCGACCTCGTCGCAGACGTTCGCGATCTCGTTGATGAAGCTGATCTTCGTGGCGAGGTAGGCGTTGGAGGCCAGCTTGATCATTTCGGCGCTGGAGAGGTCTGTGCGGACGATCGGCGCCCCAAGCGGCTCGTAGGCTGCCGAGACAGCGTCCGCGGCCCACTCGTCGCCCTGGTCGAAACCGACCACGACGCGATCCGGCTCCAGGAAGTCCTTGACCGCGGTGCCCTCCTTCAGGAACTCCGGACAGGAGACGTAGGCCAGCTCCGGGGCGTCCCGGTGGATCGTCCGGCCCGTCCCCACCGGCACGGTGCTCTTCATCACCAGCGCCTTGCCGTCTGGCTCGCCGATCTCCCCCACCGCACGCTGGACCGCAGAGAGGTCCGCGTCGCCCGAGTAGGTCGGCGGCGTCTGAACGCAGATGAAGAGCAGCCGCGGGCCATCGAGCAGCTCCGCCATGTCCGTGGTGAAGGTGAGCCGCTCGGCGTTCTTCTCGATCAGCTCCGGCAGGCCCGGCTCGTGGATCGGGACCTCGCCCCGCCGCAGGGATTCGACCTTCTCGGGGACGATCTCGCGCACGACCACGCGATGGCCGAGCTCGGCGAAGCAGGCGGCGGTGACCAGCCCGACCCAGCCGGCTCCGACTACCCCGATCGGCTCCCTCTCGCTCACGTTCCTCTCTCCAGCCTGCTCAGGTCCCCGGGAGCTGGCGGAATCCCTCGGCGATCTTGAGCATGTCCTCGTTCGGAACGGTCTCGATGAAGGAGTTCGAGACCCAGAACGAGCCCTGGTCGGTCTGCCAGGCGACCATCCTCAGCCGGTCCCCGTCGTAGTAGAGCTTGTAGTCGCGGCCGCCGATCGTCTTCTCATCGCTCGGGTTGTCGAGGATCGGCGGGTCCTTCCATCGCGTCCCCTCGAATCCGTAGTAGTCGCCGATCGTCGGCAGCGAGAACACCCACTTGTAGGCCGCGCGCTGGTCTTGCGGCGGGGACTCGTCGCCCTTGCCGTTGATCTTGTAGACGCGCGGCTTCTGCGCGTAGTCGCTTCCCGTCTCCAGGACGGTCGGGTAGAAGACCGGGACCTTCTCCTTGCGCTCCCTGATGCCGACCGCGAGCTGCTTCCCGTAGCTGGTGTGGGTGAGCGTGGTCGAAGCCGGCGGGGCGGCGTTCTTCTTCGGGTTGGCCGGCGTGGCCTTGGTGTGGTCCGGCGCCTGCTCCGGAATCACCTTCTGGTCCGGCTTCGCGCTGGAGCCGGCAGGCCCAGGCGTGCTCTCGATGCCGAGGAACTGGTTGACCGCCGTATGGATCTCCTCCGGCGTGGCGGTCACGTAGGACGGGCCGAGGGTGCCGTTGAAGTGGATTTCCTTGATCTGCGCGCCGCGCAGGTCGAAGAACAGCCTCAGCACCTGGAGCATCTGCTCGGCGGAGTTGATGTCCGAGGACGTGTAGTGGGTGAAGATCTTGACCAGCTTGCTGCGGTCCTCGAACAGCTTCTCCGGAGGCACCTTCGCGCGGGCCTCCCGCAGGAACGCCTGCTGCCGTGCGGCGCGGACGATGTCGTTATCGGTGTGGCGATAGCGAGCGAAGGACAGCGCGTCGAACCCGCAGAGCGCCTGATAACCGGGCTGCAGGTTGATCTCCGCGTAGTCGTCCACAGACGGGGCGTAGGGGGAGTTCTTGTGGTAGTAGCGATGGTCGACGTCGATGTAGACGCATCCGATCGCGTTCACCGCACGGGCGAAACCGGTGAAGTCGACGTTGACGAGGTGGTTGATGTCGACGCCGGTCAGGCTCTTCACCGTTTGGAGGGTCAGCTTCGGCCCGCCGAGCGAGTAGGCCGCGTTGAGCTTGTCCGTCCCGTAGCCAGGAATGTCGACTTTCAGGTCCCGCGGCAACGAGAGCAAGGCGATCGCGTTCCGGTCGGGGTCGAGGCGAAGCAGCATGGTGGTGTCGGAGAGCCCGTATTTGCCGCTGATCTCCTGGTTTCGCTTGTCCGATCCGAGGATGAGGATCGTCTGCGGCCCGCTGCCGGGCGTTTTCAGGAAGGGCTGGACCCCGTTCAGGATGCTGCCGTGCTTGAGGGCATTGGCGATGTCCGAGAGATAGAGGATCAGGCTCGCCGAGGTGGCGCCGGCGATCGAAGCGACGATCACCAGGGAGGCGGTGAGGAACCGCAGCCACATCGGGAAGCGGACGTGCCTGCGAACGGCCTTGAAGCCCGAGGTGATCTTTGGTCCGGCCGAGTGGCTGACCTTCTCGAAGCCCGAGGTGATGGAGGAATGCGCCTGCTTGACCCGCTCCCCGGTTGACGCCACGACGGTCTTCTCCGCCTCTCCCTCGGCCTCTGCGGCCTCGAGTCCATCCCACTCCTGGGTCTCCGCCGAGACGACCTCTTGGAGCTCGTCCTCGTGCTCGTCCCAGGTCCTCGTCGTCTTCCTCGTCGTAATCGTCCTCCTCGAGATCATCGTCGTCGAGGTCGTCGTCGAGGTCCTCTTCCTCGACCTCGTCCTGATCGACCTCCTCGTCCCCCGTGTCCTCGCGAAAGTCGTCGCCGAGCTCGTGCTCCTGCGTCTCGTCGGCGCGGGGCTGCTCGTCGCCCTGGTCCGCTCCGCCGCCCTTCTCGTCCGGGCTCATGCCGCGGCCATTCCCGGGAAGGCCTTGACGAAGCCCTCGAGCGCCTGCCGGTAGCTGTGCAGGGAGCTGATCGAGACCCACTCGCGCGGACCGTGATGCCCGTCGCCGATCGGGCCGAACTCGACCGCCGGAACGCCCGCCGCCAGGAACGAGACGGCGTCGGAGGCTCCGTCGCGCCCGACGCTCATCACCCGCTCGGGATGGTGCGGTGAGGCCGCCTCGCAGAGGCCCTGCACGAACGGGGAGTCAGGCTCGACCACGGCCGGCGGGCGCCGGAAGGTGGCGAGCACGCGGGTGTCGGGCAGGCCACTCACCTGGCCGAGGATCTCGTCTGGATCCTGGTCGGGCAGGAAGCGGATATCGACGTCTATGACGCAAGTATCGGGCACTTTGTTCAGGGCGTCGCCGCCCATGATCCGACCGAGATTGATGGAGGGCCGGTCGAACAGGGCGGAGCTGTGGCGTGCAAACGGTAGCGATTCGATACCCCTGAACACTTCAACCGCCTTGACCACTGCGTTGTCCCCCAGCCACGGGGTCGCGCCGTGCGCCGAGCGGCCCTGCACCGCGAGCCGCACGGCCAGCACTCCCTTCGCCTGCACGCCCACCTGGAGGTTGGTCGGCTCCCCGGTGATCGCGAAGTCGCCGATGAAGCCACCCTGGACCAGCGCGTCCGAGCCGCGGTTGTCCTCCTCCTCGGACTCCTCGTCCGAGACGATCCCAAGGCGGAGGCGCACGTCCTCCTGGTCGCGGAGGTCGTGGAGGACCACCAGCATCACGGCCAGGGCACCCTTCATGTCGTAGGCGCCGCGACCGAACAGCTGGTCGCCGTCGATCGTGGGCTCGAACTGGTCGCGGCCGCCTGGAACCACGTCCATATGCCCGTGCAGGACCAGCGTCGGGGCCTCGGCCGGACCAACCTCGGCGGTCGTCACCGGCAGCCCGCGCGACTCGGTCTGGGCCGCCTTGATGTCGTTCGACTCCAGCCAGCCGCCGACGAACTCGGCGGCGCGCCGCAGCCCCTCCGCGTTCGAGGTGTCGAAGGCGATCAGTCGCTGGGCGAGGGCGAGTTCGTCCATGTTCGCATCGTAGGTTCCGCCGTTAAGCGGAGTGAAGGCCGGCGCCCTGTGGCTGACATGACACGGGTTGCTCCTCGGCTACGCCTCGGAGCTACCCTCGCATCATGATCCAGCCACTTCGAGGAACGCCTCGGCGCGCTCCTTCTCACGCTGCGCCTGGGCATGGGCGCCGGAGCCCTTCTCGGATTCACTGAGGCGGGCGTCGGCGTCCTCGATCCGGCTGCGCAACTCGCCTTCGTCAAGGCTCTCCGGCGGCACGGCCTCGCCCACCAGCACCGTGGCACGGTTGGCGAACACCTGCAGCCAGCCCTCCGCCTGGGCCCAGCGCTGTACCTCGCCGCCCGGCATGTGGAGGCGAAGCTCGGTCGGTCGCAGACGCGCCAGCACGGGCACGTGATTCGCGAGGATCCCGATCTCGCCCACGGCGGTGCGGGTGGAGAGCTGCTCGACCTCGCCGGTGAACACCTCCCCCTCGGGGGTAAGGACGCGAACGTCGACGCCGTGCTCGGCCATCGCTACGCCGCAGCCTCCTCGGTCTCGGCCTTCTCCTCCTCCTTGGCCTCCTGCTCGGCTGCCTCGGCCGCGGCTGACTCGGAGGGCTCCTCGGCGCTCATACCCTTGGCCGTCTCGAGCACCTGGTCGATGGGCCCCTGCATGTAGAAGGCGCGCTCGGGGATGTCGTCATGCTCGCCGTCGACGATCTCCTTGAAGCCGCGGACCGTCTCCGAGACCGGCACGTACTCGCCGTCGCGGCCCGTGAACTGGGAGGCGACGAAGAACGGCTGCGAGAGGAAGCGCTGGATCTTCCGCGCCCTCGAGACCGTCTGCTTGTCGGCGTCGGAGAGCTCGTCGATCCCGAGGATCGCGATGATGTCCTGGAGCTCGCGGTAGCGCTGAAGCGTCTCCTGGACCCTCGTCGCCGTGTTGTAGTGCTCCTCGCCGAGGATGTCCGGCTTCAGGATCGTCGAGGTCGAGTCGAGCGGGTCGACGGCCGGATAGATCCCCTGCTCCACCAGCGACCGGGTCAGGGTGGTGGTGGCGTTGAGATGCGCGAACACCGATGCCGGAGCCGGGTCGGTGAGGTCGTCCGCCGGCACGTAGATCGCCTGGATCGAGGTCACCGAGCCCTCGCGGGTGGAGGTGATCCGCTCCTGCAGCCCGCCCATCTCGGTCTCCAGCGTCGGCTGGTAGCCGACGGCCGAGGGCATCCGGCCGAGCAGCGCCGAGACCTCGGAGCCGGCCTGGACGAAGCGGAAGATGTTGTCGATGAAGAGCAGCACGTCCTGGCCGCCCTGGCGGAAGTACTCCGCCATGGTCAGGCCGGACAGGGCGACGCGCAGGCGCGCGCCCGGCGGCTCGTTCATCTGGCCGAAGACCAGCATCGTCTTGTCGATGACGCCGGACTCCTTCATCTCGAGCCAGAGGTCGTTGCCCTCACGGGAGCGCTCGCCGACGCCGCAGAAGGCGGAGAGGCCCTCGTGCTCCTCGGCAATGGAGCGGATCAGCTCCTGGATCAGGACCGTCTTGCCGACCCCGGCGCCGCCGAACAGGCCGACCTTGCCGCCCTTCGCATACGGGGCGAGCAGGTCGACGACCTTGATCCCGGTCTCCAGCATCTCCTGGGAGGGCGCGAGGTCCTCGACCTCCGGCGCGGGACGATGGATGGGCCAGCGCTCATCGGCTTGCACCTCGCCGCCCTCGTCAATGGGCTCGCCGAGCAGATTGAAGATCCTGCCCAGCGTCCCGTTGCCGACCGGCACCGTGATCGGCGCCCCGGTGTCTGTCACCTTGTCGCCGCGCTTGACGCCGTCTGTCGCATCCATCGCGATCGCCCGGACGCGATCGTCGCCGAGATGCTGCTGCACCTCGAGCGTCAGGAATCCCTCGGTGCGCCCGCCCTCGGGCTGGATCTCGATCGTCAGCGCGTGGAAGATCTCCGGGATGTGGCCCGGGAAGACGACGTCGATGACGACGCCGGTCACCTGCTCGACCGTTCCCACGTGTTCGTTTGCCGTGTTGCCGTTTTCAGCCATTCGTCTCCTTCGTTCCTTCCAAGTCTCTGTTTACGAGAGGCCCTCGGCGCCCGCGACCACCTCGAGGATCTCCTGGGTGATCTCGGCCTGCCGCACCCGGTTCATCTCGAGGGTGAGGTCGGAGATCACCTCCTTGGCGTTGTCGGCCGCGTTCCGCATCGCGGTCATCCGGGCCCCGTGCTCGGAAGCGGTCGACTCGAGCAGCGCCCGGTAGACAGACAGCTGCGCGTACTCGGGGAGCAGCTCGGCGAGCAGCTCCTCGGGCTCCGGCTCGTAGTCCCAGAGGGCCTTGCGGTGCGCCTCGATCAGGTCGACGTCGCCCTCCTCGGTCTCGTCCGCCTCGTCCTCGGCCCCCTCCCCCAGGACCTCGGCCTGCTGGATCGGCAGCAGCGTCTGCCGCCAGACGTACTGGGTGAGCGGCGAGACGTAGCGGTTGAAGATCAGCTCGACCCGGTCGAGCTCCCGATCGACATATGAAGCGACCAGCTTCTCGGCGATCTCGCGGGCGTTGGCGAACGCCGGGCGATCGGTGAAGCCCACGTACTCGCCATGAAGCTCCTCGCCCCGGAACCGCATCGTCGAGACGCCTCGGCGCCCGACCACGGAAAAGACGACCTCGGTGCCGCTGCCCTTGCAGCTCTCGCTGGAGCTGGACGCCGGCCCGGATGATCTGCGAGTTGAACGAGCCCGCGAGGCCGCGATCGCCGGTGATCAGCAGGACGCCGACATTGTTCTCGCTCCTCGTGCTCCTGGAGGACGGGCAGGTTCCGCGCCTCCGCCCCGGCCGCTTCGGCGACCTGGCGGGTCATCTTGCGGAGCTCCCTCGCGTACGGGCGCAGCGCGTCGATCCTTTGCTCCGCGCGGCGCAGCCTCGCGGCGGCGACCATCTCCATCGCGCGCGTGATCTTCTGCACGTTCTTCACGGAGGAGATCCGGTTCTTGACTTCCTTGCGGGTGGCCATGGATGCCGGCTACGCGGCGGCGCCGGCCTCCTCCTGCTCGGCCTCGGTCGAGGCCTCGGCCTCATCCTCGCCGGCGCCCTCCGTGTGCCGCGGCCTCTGCCGCTGCTCCTCGTCGCGGATCCTTTCCGACTCGCCCTCCTCGAGCGGGTTGCCCTCCTTGTCGAAGTCGGGGCCGAAGTCGTCGATGGCCAGTGCGATCGCCTTACCAAGCGCCTCCTCGTCCTGGTCGGAGAGCTCGCCTGTCTCGTTGACCCGGTCGAGCAGGTCCTGGCTGTCCGAATGGAGCCTGGACATCAGGTTGCCGAGGAACTCGCCGACCCGCTCGGTCTTGATCAGGTCGAGATAGCCGCCGGTGCCGGCGTAGATCGAGGCGACCTGCTCGGCGACGGGCATCGGCTGGCGCTCGTTCTGGTTCAGCGCCTCGACCATCCGCTCACCTCTGGCGAGCTGCTTCTGGGTCTCCGGGTCGAGCTCGGAGCCGAACTGCGCGAACGCCTCGAGCTCGCGGTACTGGGAGAGGTCCAGGCGCAGCTGGCTGGCGACCTTCTTCATCGCCTTGGTCTGCGCGTTGCCTCCCACTCTCGAAACGGACGTGCCGACGTTGATCGCAGGACGCACGCCCGAATAGAAGAGGTCGGTCTCCAGGAAGATCTGGCCGTCGGTGATCGAGATGACGTTGGTCGGGATGTAGGCCGAGATGTCGCCTGCCTGCGTCTCGATCACGGGCAGCGCCGTGAGCGAGCCCGCACCTTGCTCGTCGGAGAGCTTCACCGCCCGCTCGAGCAGCCTCGAGTGGAGGTAGAAGACGTCCCCCGGATAGGCCTCGCGACCCGGCGGGCGCCTCAGCAGCAGCGACATCTGGCGGTAGGCGGCCGCGTGCTTGGAGAGGTCGTCGTAGATGCAGAGGGCGTGCTTTCCCTGGTAGAGGAAGTGCTCGCCCATCGCACAACCGGCGTACGGCGCCATGTACTTGATCGGCGCGGCCTCGTCGGCGGGAGCGGCCACGATGATCGTGTTCTCCATCGCGCCGTTCTCCTCCAGGGTCTCCATCACCTGGACGACGGTCGACATCCGCTGCCCGATCGCGACGTAGATGCAGACGAGGTCGGAGTTGCGGTTGTTGATGATCGTGTCGATCGCGATCGCCGTCTTGCCGGTCTGGCGGTCGCCGATGATCAGCTCGCGCTGACCGCGGCCGATCGGGATCATCGAGTCGATCGCCTTCAGCCCGGTCTGCATCGGCTCGACCACCGGCTGGCGGTGGACGACGCCCGGCGCCTTGTGCTCGGCGGCGCGGGTCTCGGTCGTGTTGATGTCGCCCTTGTCGTCCAGCGGACGACCGAGGGGGTCCACGAGCCGGCCGAGCAACTGCTCGCCCACCGGGATCTCCAGCAGCTTGCCCGTGCGCTTCACGGTGTCGCCCTCGGAGACCTTGTCCCAGTCCCCGAAGAGCACGGCACCGACGTTGTCCTCCTCGAGGTTGAGCGCCAGTCCGACCACGTCGTGGGGCAGCTCGAGCATCTCGAGGGACATGCAGTTGTCGACCCCGTGGATTCGGGCGATCCCATCGCCGATCTCGAGCACGGTGCCCACCTCCGAGAGGTCGGCGGACTCCACGTCCAGGCCCTCGATCCGCTCGCGAAGGATGCTGGCGATCTCGTCTGGCTTGATTTCCATTACGGCTTTCGTTCCTTTCCTACGCCGCGTGGGCGACGCTCTTTCTAAGTTTCTCGAGCCTGTTTCGAATGCTCGTGTCCAGGACCATGTTCCCCACCTGCACGACCAGACCGCCGAGGATGTCGGGGTCCACCCTGCTTTGCAGCTCGACGGTGTTGCCGGTCTGCTCCTCGATCTCCGAGCCGATCCGCTGCGCGATCTCCGGGTCGAGCTCGACGGCGCTGGTCACGGTGACGCCGAGGCGCTTGTTCTCCTTCGCCCAGAGCGCGTCGAACTGCCGGCGGATCCGGAAGAGCACCGGCATCCGGTGCTTCTCGATCAGCAGCTCGAGGAAGTTGGTCAGCTCGGGCTCGGCGTCGGCGATCGACCTGCGGAGGCCCTCTTCCTTCTCGGCCGAGGAGAAGTAGGGGCTGAAGAAGAAGAGCTGCAGGTCGCGGGTGGCCGCGAGCGCGTCGGCGAACTGCCCGAGCTGCTCGCGGATAACGTCGAGCTTCCCCTTCTCCTTGGCCGCCTCGAAGAGCGCGGTCGCGTATACGCGGGCGATCTCCTCCATATCTAGCTCGCTGCCTCCTCCGTGACTCCCGGGCTTCCGTTGCCGCTCAGACTGGAGAAGTCGACCTCTGCGAGGGCCTCGTCGATCAGCCGCTTCTGGTCGTCGCCGGTGAGCGACTTGCGGGTCACCTTCTCCGTGGTCAATACCGTCAGATCGGCGACCTCCTTGCGGATTCGCTCGAGCGAGCGGCGCGTCTCCGCCTCGATGTCGCGACGAGCGGCGGCGAGCAGCTCCTCGCGCTTCTCGCGCCCCTCGTTCGCGGCCTGGGCGGTTGAGGCCTCCGCGGCCTTGCGGGCGCGGGCGACGATGTCGTCGGCCTGCTCGCGAGCCTCCTTGAGGCGCTCGCGGTACTCCTGGAGGATCTCGTCCGCCTCCTTGCGGGTCTTCTCCGCCTCATTGATGGAGTCGCGAATCAGGTTGGCGCGCTTGTCGAGCGCCTCCTGGATCCGCGGGAAGGCGACCTTGCTCAGCACGTACATCGTGAAACCGAAGACGATCAGGGTCCAGATCATCAGCCCGAGGCCCGGGCTGACCAGGAAGCTGCCGCTCGAGGCGACTATGTGAGTCGTCGGTTCCAAGGCCTAGAGGAAGAAGGCGATCAGGCCGAAGATGAACGTGTAGAACGCGACGGCCTCGGTGAGGGCGAAGCCCAGCCACCGGATCGACTGGAGGTCGTCCTTCATCTCCGGCTGCCGCGCGACCGACTCGATCTCCTTACCGAAGATGAAGCCGATCCCGATGCCGGCTCCGATCGAGCCGAGCCCGGCACCGACGCCCAGCGCGATCGCCTTGCCGGCGTCTGTGATGCCGGTGTCGGTGATCCCGCTCGACGCTTGCGCGATCGGGGTCAAGAGATCCATTGACACTGCTCCTTTCTAGTGAGTCTCGGCGACTGCGCCGCCGATGTAGATGCTTGAGAGGGTGGCGAAGATGAACGCCTGAAGCGTTGCGATCAGCCCCACCTCCAGGACGAAGAACACGAATGCAAGGGGGAAGGTAAGGACACCGAGCGCGGCGACGCCCAGCAGCACCGCGAGGCCGCCGCCCATGAACAGCAGCAGCAGGTGCCCGGCGAGGATGTTGGCGAAGAGTCGGACGGAGAGCGAGACCAGTCGCATGAACTGTGAGAGCAGCTCGATCACGAAGATCAGCGCCTTGCCGATTGGGTTCATGTCCTCCAATCCCGCCGGCAGGAAGCTCTTCAAGTAGCCGAAGGCGCCCTTCGCCCGGACCCCTTCGATGTGGTACGAGAACCAGACGACCAGGGTGAGGGCGAGCGAGAACGAGATGTTCGCCGACGCCGCGTAGATGGCGAACGAGGGAATCGAGAGCCCGAGGAGGCTGACCTCGTGCTCGGTGTTGGTCGGCAGCGGCAGGTAGCCGATGATGTTGGTGAAGGTGATGAAGAAGAAGAGCGTGGCCAGGAATGGGAACCACTTGGTCGCGTAGGAGCCCTGGAGGTTGCTCGCGGTGATTTGGTTCTTGGTCAGGCCGTAGGCGGCCTCGACGGCCGCCTGGGTGCGGTTCGGCTTCATCTGCATGTGCCGGGCGATGTAGACCATCGTGAAGATGGTCAGGGCGCTGGCCAGGAAGAGGTAGAGGACCGCCTTGTTGATCGAGAGGTCCGCGGGGCCGAGGTGGATCGGGATCCAGTTGTCGAGCTTGAACTCGTTCTGCGGCTTGAACTCGTCGTTCTTGCCCTGGCTCCCCGCCACCCCCAGCAGCAGGATCGTGGTCCCGAGGTAGAGGGCTGCGCCGAGCAGGACCTTCTGCTTGGTGGAGAGCTTCGAGAGCCAGGCGATCATCGGCTGCCCTCCGCCTGGTCGGGCCGGGAATGCAGCCGCAGCAACACGCGCGTGCCGAGGTGGACGGTGAAGAGGATCGCGGCGAGCACCGCGGCGGCGAGGCCGGCGGGCTTGCCGGCGGCGAGGCCGACGATCAGCACCGACAGCGTGACGATCCAGGCCCTGGCGAGCCCGGTGGCCCCCAGCCAGCCCATTGCGGCTCTGCGGTCGCGGCGGTCGACGGCGCCGGCGATCGCCCGATTGGCGCCGAACTCGATCCCGTACATCAGGAGCCAGACCCCTGCGATCACGAGGTATCCGGACATGGGCAGGTCCGCTGCGAGGAAGACGGGCAGAGCGACCGCGAGCAGGACGAGGTCGAGGTAGCGGAGGACATTGGCCATGCGGGACGAGCCGGCGACGCGGCTGGATCCGTCTATGGCGAGCGTGGACAACTGGGATCCCCATCTGATTTGTGGATGTCGAACGAGCGCATGAATTCCTTGCCCCCCACCAGACAAGAACGGCGGTCACAACACCCACCGCCGCATCTCCCTCCGGACCACCCTGGAGGGGCGGCGAATCCTAGCGACTGGACTCCGACGGCGGAGCCCCTGCGAGAGGCCCCGCCGCCTGTCCGGGATCAGAACGCGATCAGAGTGAACGCCTTGCCGTCGACAAAGGCGGCATCACTGTTGTTCCAGACCTTGACGAGGAATTGGCCATCCCCGACCGTCTGGGCCGCGGCGACGGCGTTGGCGCCGGCGCTCGAGGCGATCGCCAGATGGCTGTCATTTCCAGCCAAGTTGACGGTGTACTGGCCGACCGCTTCCCGCTCGATCTGCACTGCGTCGGCGGCCTTGCTGGCGCAGTTGAAGCCGGGAACCGGGTTTGGCTGGCCCATCGTCCCGTTCAGCGGTGCCGTGTCGACCGTGAGCGAGCCCTTGAGCCAGCCGGTCTGACATTCGCCGGGAGCGGCCCCGCCCAGCCTGGCGGCGTTCATCGCGTACGCGGCATTCGTCGCGTTCGGCGCCACCGCGTCGGCCGCCAGCTTCGGAGTGGTGACTGCGCCGTCGGCGATCTTGTCGGTGGTGACCGCGCCGGTCTTGATGTTCTTGCTTCTGACGCTGTTCGGCTTCATCTTCACCGCCGCGTAGCCGAATCCGCCCATCGCCGCGAAGAGGGCGACGAATGCCACGACCAGCGCCGGGGTGGGCCGCAGGGCCCGCTTGTTGATGTGTCGCATTTCGAACTCCTTGGGTTGGTTGCAAGCCCAAGGACGGGTCCGGCCCGTATTTATTCCGCGGGTCTTTTCTCGGAATAGATCCGCCCCTCGTGCGTCTTTGAGGGTGGAGCACGCATGGATCGCGACCCAGAAAAGACCCGCATCGACGAGCGAACCAGGCGAGACCTGGCGCGGCTCGCGGATGGCTCGCTCGACGGCTACCCCCGCGCCGAGCTCGAGGCAAGGCTCGCCGGCTCGGCGACGCTGCGCGCGGCCCTCGATGGCCAGCGCTCAGCCGTGGCCGCGCTGCACGGCCTGGACATCGCGGCCCCGGCGAGCCTGAGGCAGGGACTCGAAGCGAAGCGTCACAGCACCCCGGCTCGGCCGCGGCGCCGGTTGGCCTTGGGCACCTCACTGGCCGGTGCCGCTGCGGCAATCGCGCTCACGGTGGTGCTCGCCCTCGGGACCGGCTCCGGAGGCCCGACCGTCGTCGAGGCCGCCCGGCTCTCTCACCTGCCCGCGACGAGGGCATCGGCCCGGTTGACCAGGCGAACCGGAAGCTGCTCGCCGCCTCGGTCGACGGCGTCCCGTTCCCCAATCTGCATGCCGACTTCGTCTGGAAACAGGCCGGGGAGCGATCTGACGAGCTCGACGGGCGCAGCTCCAGGACCGTCTACTACACGCGGGACGGACAGCGGATCGGCTACACGATCCTCGCCGGGGAGGCGATCGGCCCGCCCGCCGGTGCGCGGCAGAAGGTCCAAAACGGAGTCCGCCTGAGCACCGTGACCGAGGACGGGGGGGCGATCGTCACCTGGCTCCGCGGCGGCCGTACGTGTGTGCTCTCCGGGAAGGGCGTGAGCGCAAAGGACCTGCGCGAGGTGGCCTCCTGGAAGGGCGATGGGGCGGTGCCGTTCTGACCGCCCTGCTCCTCCAGGGCAAGGTTCGGCGACTCGATCCGGAGCGCTCCGGCGATCACATCGATGCGCTGTTCCGCGCGGCCTGCGCGATGTGCGGGTCCCGTCAGCTGGCCGAGGATCTGGTCCAGGAGACCTACGTCAAGGTCCTCTCGCGACCACGGCTGCTTCGAAAGGACGACGACCTCGGATATCTGATCAAGGCTTTGAGGAACACCTGGTACAGCCATCTGCGGAAGGAACGCGGCCGCCGAGCGGCGACCGCTTCGGGAGGCGAGACACCCGAGCAGATCGGCGCGAGGACGAGCCGCGACGATCCCGAGGCCTCCTTCGAGGCCACGCGAGGTGCTCGACGCCGTCTCGCGGCTACCGGTTCAGTACCGGGAGGTCGTCACGGCCGTAGACGTAGCTGGTCTCAGCTACGGGGAGGCCGCTCGCGCCCTGGGGGTGCCGGAGGGGACGGTGATGAGCCGGCTCTATCGGGGACGGGAGCAGGTGGCGCTGGCGCTGGGTCCTGCCTGACTTCCTCGATCTCGCCGGTGTCGGGATCGATCGCGGCCATTTCCCCCGTAGCCGGATCGACCGCCTTGAAGGTGCCGGTGTCGAGCTCGTCCTTGACCGCCGCGTCGACCTCCGCCGCGTCGGGAGCGGCGGCTGGGCCTCGGATCCCAACGAGCTGCCGGAGCCGGAAGCGCCGCAGCTTGAGGATCTCCAGCACGTGGATGACGTAGATGCTGGCCGCCAGCGCCCCGACCAGGACGAGCGCCATGAAGGTGGTCCAGACGGCGTCGAAGTGGCCGTGGTTGTCGCTGTAGGGGACGAAGCGCAGGGCCAGGGCCACCGCGGCGAGGACGAGCGTCCAGCTGTAGAGGTAGGCGATCGTCCGTCTCTGGCTGAAGCCGATTCGGGCCATCCGGTGGTGGAAGTGCTCAGTATCGGCGCGGTAGATCGGCCGGTTGTACTTGAGCCGCTTGGCGACCACGAAGCCCGTGTCGAGAATGGGGACGGCGAGCACCGCGAGCGGGAAGAAGAGGGCGACCACCGCGTTGGTCTTCAGCGCCCCCTGGACCGTGACCACCGCCATCAGGTAGCCGAGCAGGTTGGAGCCGGTATCCCCCATGAAGCTGGACGCGGGCGGGAACCCGTGGCGCAGGAACCCGAGCGACGCGCCGGCCGTCACGGCCGCGAGCACTCCCGCGGCGTTGCGGTCGAGGGACAGCGCGATCACGGCCAGCGCCGCCAGCCGAGATCAGGCAGACGCCCGCGGCGAGCCCGTCGACGCCGTCGATCAGGTTGATCACGTTGGCGACCGCGACGATGCCGAACACGGTCAGGACCTGGCCGAGGTCGATCGCGCCGATGCCGGGCGGGTCGAAGAGCTGAACGGAGCCGGGATCTACCCGGCCGAGAAACGGCAGGGTGAAGCTGGCGACGACCACCCCAGAGGCGACCGGAATGATCGCCGCCACGGTCTGCCCGAGCAGCTTGATCCCGGCAGGCAGGTCGACGAGATCGTCGATTACCCCAACGGCGGTGATCACTATCGCCCCGCCCAGGATCGAGCGGGTCTCCTGGTCCCAGGGCAGGAAGATCGTGCCGCCGATCAGTACCGCCACCAACACCGCCAGGCCGCCGAGCTTGGGCGTCGGGAACTCATGCAGGCTGCGCTCGTTCGGGTAGTCGATCGCGCGGTCGCCGATCCCCCTGGCGAGTGACTCGGTCGCCGGCACCAGGGTCCAGACGGCGGCACCGGCGAAGATGAAGGCGAAGAGGGCGTCGATCGTGTCAGGCATCAGCCGGCACCTCCAGTCCCGGCGCCGGCCGCCGCGGGCTCACGCGCGTAGCGGTCGAACCACAGGGTGAAGGAGAGCAGGCCCCAGATCTGCCTGCTCAGGTCCTCCCTGCCCGAGACGTGCTCGTCGAGGACTTGGGTGACCGCCTCCGGCGACAGGCAACCCTGGCGCTCGACGGTCTCCGGGGAGAGCACGTCGCGCGCGAACGGCTCGAGGTCGCCGCGCAGCCAGGCCGCGACCGGGATGGAAAACCCCTGCTTGCGGCCACGAACGACCTCCCTGGGCAGGAGCGGCTCCACCGCCCGCCGAAGCAACCGCTTCTTGGAGAGGCCGCGAACCTTCTGTTTGGTGTCGAGAGCCATGGCGAGCTCGGCCACCTGGGTGTCGAGGAACGGGACACGCGCCTCGAGGGAGTGGGCCATGCTGGCGCGGTCGGTCTTCACAAGCAGATCGTCGACGAGATAGATGCCCAGGTCGAGGTCCTGCAGCCGGGCCAGCGCCGGGGCCCCCTCGGTCTCGGCGTAGCGGGCGCGGTAGACGTCGAGTGGATCCGAGACCCGCGGTTCGTTGAGCAGCTCCTCCTGGGCCTCGGTCGAGAAGATCTCCTTCCAGGCATGGTGGCGCTCGACCGGCGGCAGGTGAGCGCCGCGCACGAAGCGCTTGGCCTTGTAATCGAAGCTCACCTTCTCGGAGGAGCTCGGAAGCAGCTCGACCAGCGGCCGGAGAAAGGGCGCCGCCCTGCCCACCCGGGGCGCGAGGCGGTCGGCCACGTAGGTGTAGTAGCCCCCGAACAGCTCATCGCCACCCTCGCCGGAGAGCACAACCTTGACGGTGTCCGCGGCCAGCTGCGAGACCAGGTATGTCGGGAGTGCCGAGGAGTCCCCAAACGGCTCATCAAACGCCTCAACCAGGCGGGGCAGCAGGTCGACCGCGTCGGGACGCAGGACCAGCTCGTGATGGTCGGTGCCGTAGCGCTTCGCGACCAGGCGGGCGTTGTCGAGCTCGTCGAAGGAGCTCTCCTCGAAGCCGATGGAGAAGGTGCTCACCCGGTAGCCGCTCTCCCCCGCCGCCATCGCGGTGAGCGCCGCCGAGTCGATTCCGCCCGAGAGAAGCACGCCAACGGGGACGTCCGATACCAGGTGCGCCCTGACCGAATCGCGGAGCCGGTCGCGGAGCTCCGCGGCGAGCGCATCGTCCCCCTCCCTCCGCACCTCGCCTGCGGGGGCGGGCGCGGGCCGCGCGAAGCGCGAGATCGTCACCTCCCCCCTCTCGGCCACCAGGATGTGGCCGGCGGGGAGCTTGCGCCCCTCCTTGAAGATGGTCAGCGGCGAGGGGATCGAGTTGAAGGAGAGGAACGATTCGAGCGCCTGTGGGTCGATCTCGCGAGAGAACCCCGGCTGGCGGAGCAGCGCCTTGAGCTCCGAGGCGAAGGAGACCATCCCGTCGGCGACGCGGTAGTAGAGCGGCTTGATTCCGAATCGATCGCGAGCGAGCAACAGCCTGTTCTCGCGGGAGTCCCAGATCGCGATCGCGAACATGCCGCGCAGGGCTTCGACGAACGCCGGCCCGCGCTCCTCATATAGATGAACCAGCACCTCGGTGTCGCTGTGGGTCGAAAAGGTGTGCCCGCGGCCCTCGAGCTCGTCCCGGAGATGGCGGTAGTTGTAGATCTCGCCGTTCTGGATCACCTGGATGCGGCCGTCCTCGTTGGCGATCGGCTGGTCGCCCCCGGCCAGGTCGATGATCGACAGGCGACGCATGGCCAGCCCGCAGGGGCCGTCGATCACGCTCCCATCCGAGTCGGGGCCGCGGTGGACCAGCGTCTCGTTCATTGCAGCGAGTGCCGCTGGGTCCGGGGCGGTGGCCCCGTCCAGGCTGACGAGACCGCATATCCCGCACATGGCGGCGAGTCTAGAGAGCGGTCAGGATCGGGCGGGGCGCTACTTCTTGGAAGAGCCGTTCTTCTTCAGCCAGGCCTTGGCCTCGACGGCGACATCGTCGGTGAGGTTGCCGAGCGCGATGTTCGCGTCGACCAGGTGCAGGCCCCAGGTCGCATCCGGGACCGCGTGCAGCGTCGGGGCGCCAGCGACGGGGCTGATCTGCAGCACGTGCGCGTCGTTGTCCGCGGAGCACGCGCCGGTGTATGCCTGGGACTGGATCCACGTGGTGCGTCACACCGGCGGGCTGTGGGCACGCCGACGAGGCCGGTGGCGAGGCCGATGGTCGTGCCGGGCGCGAACGGCTGCGAGGGGAAGACGGAGGTGAGCTGGGCCGAGCCGCCGCCGAGCGCCGCCGGGTTGGTGCAGAGCACGTCGCCGGTCGTCGGCAAGTCAGGGCTCCCGCGAAGGCCGAGGGTCGCCCGAACAGCGAGTTGTTCGGCACCGGGGCGTCGAAGGTCGAGAAGGCCATGACGCAGCCGGTCTGATTCGCCTTGAGGCAGCCGGGGATGTGCTGGAAGTCACCCCCGACGTTGGATCCCGCCGCCACGGTCACGTTGCCGCCCAGCAGGATCGCCGAGACCAGGCGCTTCCGCACCTTCCTCTTCGGGTCGATGACCTGGTGGATCAGCTCGCGCAGGACGAAGCTGCCCTGGGAGTGGCCGATCAGGACCACGCCGCGGCCCCGGTTGTACTTGCGCAGATAGGTCCTCCAGGCGGCGAGCACATCGCCATAGGCGATCTGCCGCGCTTCATCCGGAATACCGCCGCTGGCGAGGATCCCCTGCAGGGTGACCTGTCGGTACATGGGCGCGAACACGCGGCAGTGGAGGCTGTAGCGCGCCGCCTGGTAGAGCGCGATCGAGCGCTCCTCTGGATCGATCGAGAGGTCCGAGTTGGTGCTCTTGTCGTCGCTGACGGTGGGATAGACGTAGAAGCAGTCGATCTTCCGCTTGCGATCTGGCTTCACGTCCTCCGTACCCGTGATCTGACCGGATGGCGACAACAGAGTCGTGGAGAAACCGGGCTCGCAGGGGTTGTCCGGGAGCCCCGGCTTGCAGAGCCAGGTGGTCGTGTCCCTCACGTGCTTCTTGGGCTTCTTCCCCGCGAGGGCGGACGGTGCCAGCAGGCAGCCGAGCGCTGCGGCGAGCCCGATTGCCACAACGACCCTGCGCAGCGTCCCGCTCCGCTCCTCCATCGCCCGGCAGCTTATACCCAATCGAGACATGTCACCAGCGATGTTTCGCCGCGCTAGCGGTCCCTGCCGCGGACGGTGAGACTGGCGATCCGCGTGATCGTCGCGCCGAGGACCCGCAGGTAGAGCCGGATCGAGCGGTCCGCGATGTACTCGAGGTCGTGAATCAGCTTGTCCTCCCAGGAGTCCTCACGGGTGATCCTGGTCTGGGCGAACCCTGTGACGCCGGGCCGGACGACCAACCGCTGCCAGTACTGCGGCACCTCCTCGCAGAGGCGATTGAAGAAGGCGGGCCGGACGGGACGCGGTCCCACCATGCTCATGTCCCCCCTGAGCACGTTGAAGAGCTGAGGGACCTCGTCGATGTGGGTGAGCCGCGCCGCCCGCCCGACCATCGTCACCTCCTGTTCGGTCCGCCGGCTGAGCTCCTCGCCGTAGTAGGGCCCAAGCCGGCTCTCCGCCCCCGGCTTGAGCGTCCGAAGCTTGTACATCGTGAAGACCTGGCCCGCCCGGCCGACTCGCTGGCCCCGATAGAGGACCGGCCTGCCCGAAGTCACCAGCGTGGCGAGGGCAAGCAGGCCGAGCAGCGGCGAGAGCACCACGAGCGCCGACCCGGCGATGATCAGATCGAGGCCCCTGAGCGCGATGTCAACGCGCCGAGGGGCGTAGACCTCCGCGGCGAGGTCGGAGTACTGCTCGGCGACCGAGGAGGGGCGGGGCTCAGCCTGGGTCGGCATCCGGCTCGGCCGCCCCGAGCATCAGATCGACCAGCAGGCCCGGGTCCCGGCGGATGCGCTCGCCCTGGCCGGTCCTCTTCTCCAGCTCGAGGGCGCGCGGATCCGTCAGCGGACGGAGCCGGTTGGACCGAATGAGCGCCTCGTCGACTCCTCCGAGACGGCCGCCGTAGGTGGTGTAGACCGGCGTGCCCAGGGCCACCGCCTCGCGGTTCATGGTCCCCCCTGCCGAGACGACGAGGTCGGCGAGGGCGACGAGGCTCTGCGCCTCGACCGCGTGGTCGGGGACGAGCAGCGAGGGCAGGGCGAGGCTCCTGACGTACTCGCGCTGCTCCTCGGTCCGAGGGAGCACCACGGCGTGGACGCCCGGGTCCGACCCCACCCGTGCGAGAACCTGCGGGAACAGGGGATTCGACTTGCGGTGATAGAGCGAGACATCAGGCGGCGGGCGCACGATGACCACGACGCGCTCAGTGTCGACTCCCACCTGCTCGAGCGCGCCGGGGTCGACCTCGAAGTCGGCGAGATAGTACTCCTCCTTGAAGCCCGGATATCGGAACAGCTTCTCCGGGCCGACGCCGAACCGCTTCAACCTCTCGGGCGGCACGGACTCGGGGAAGATCACCCGCTTCGCCAGCCGGCAGCCGACGTGGTGCTGCATGACCGCGAACTCGTAGTCGTGCATGTTCGCCTCGGGGATGCCGAGCATGCGGGACGCGATGGCGATGTCGTTGGAGCCGTGGGCGATCGCGAGATCGAAGCCCTTGCCCTTGCCATAGCGGCGCATCCCCGTGGTGCGCTGGATCAGCCTGACGAGCTTGCTCGCCCGTGAGGCCCCGCCGTGCTTCCCGATCCTCGTGTGCTCCATCTGATGGAGCGCGAGCAGCTCCTGGGTCTGGGCGTAGTCCCGGGATGTGACCAGCACCTCGTGGCCCTGGGCCCGGAGTCGCTCGATGATCGGCCGCAGCACGAGGACGTGCGCGGGCGCGCTCATGTCGGCCCAGATCTTCACCGCGGTTGGTTCAGACCGTCGCCGCTGAGAGCTCTGGGTAGAGCGGGTAGCGCTCCATCAGCGCCCGGGAGCGCTCCAGCAGCGCGTCCTTCTGCGACTCGAAGTCCTCGCCGAGGGCCGCGACGATCACCTTGGCCACCTCTCGCAGGTCGTCCTCGACCAGGCCGCGGGTGGTCAGCGCCGGCGTCCCGATGCGAAGCCCAGAGGGGTTCATCGGCGGGCGCTCGTCGAACGGGATCGCGTTGCGATTGACCGTGATGCCGACCTCCTCGAGCCGATCCTCGGCGGTCTTGCCGTCGAGGCCCGTGTTGGTCAGATCGACCAGAACCAGATGCACGTCGGTGCCGCCGGTGAGCACGTCGATGCCGCCCGCGATCAGCTCATCGGCGAAGGCCTGGGCGTTGGCGATCGTCTGGCGCTGGCGCTCCTTGAACTGATCGGTCTGGGCGATCCGGAGGGCGACCGCCTTGGCGGCGATGATGTGCATCAGCGGCCCGCCCTGCTGGCCGGGGAAGACCGAGCGGTTGATGTCGGCCGCGAGCTCCTCCTTGCAGAGGATCATCCCGCTCCGCGGCCCATCCATCGTCTTGTGGATCGTGGTGGTCACGACGTCGGCGTCCGGGACCGGGCTGGGGTGCTCGCCCGCGGCCACCAGACCGGCGAAGTGCGCCATGTCGACCATCAGCTTGGCATCGACCGAGTCGGCGATCTCGCGGAAGGCGGCGAAGTCGAGCTGCCTCGGATACGCGGACCAGCCCGCCACGATCAGCTTGGGCTTGTGCTCCTCAGCGAGCCTGGCGACCTCGTCCATGTCCACGAGCTTGTCCTCGCGGCGGACGTGGTAGGCGACGACCTTGTAGAGCTTCCCCGAGACGTTCAGCTTCATCCCGTGGGTCAGGTGGCCGCCGTGGTCCAGAGCCATCCCCATGATCGTGTCGCCCGGGTCGATCAGCGCCATGTAGGCCGCGTTGTTCGCCTGGGCGCCGGCGTGGGGCTGGACGTTCACGTGCTCCGCCCCGAAGACCTCCTTGGCGCGGTCGATGGCGAGCTGCTCGGCGATGTCGACCCACTCGCAACCGCCGTAATAGCGCTTGCCCGGATAGCCCTCCGCGTACTTGTTGGTCAGCACCGAGCCCGCGGCGTCGAGCACCGCCTGCGGCACGAAGTTCTCGGAGGCGATCATCTCCAACGTGTTCTGCTGGCGGCCGAGCTCGCCGTCCAGCACTCGCTGGATCTCGGGGTCCACCTCGGCGAGGTGGGCGTTCTGGAAGTCGTCGGGCAAGTCCACTGGCGTCAAATTCGGCTCCTCGGGTGTCCGTCTGAAGGTAAGCAGACGTTATGCCCTTCCGCCGACGGGATGGCCTGCCATCGCCCGCCTTGACATTTACTGACCGCTTGGTAAATAATGCGGCCCTCGCGACGACGGCACGACAGGAGGAATCAGATGACCGACGCGACCGCGACCAATGGCAAGGAGCTCCACACCGAGGACGAGGCGCTCTCCGTGCTGCTCGACGGCGACATCGACAAGGTCATGTCGGGCCTCGACAGGATCGTCGAGGCCGCTCCCTCCTACGAGAAGCTCTTCATGCGCTGGCAGCGCCAGCACTGGTCGACCGAGGACTTCGACTTCACCGAGGACGCCAAGCAGTGGGCCGACCCGGACATGTTCACCGAGGACGAGCGCAGGTTCCTCGAGTTCGGCTTCTCCGAGTTCTTCCTCGGCGAGGAGCGGGTGACTCTCGAGCTGCTCCCCTTCGCGATCGCCGCGCCTACCCACGAGGCGAAGGTCTTCCTCACCACGCAGATCTCCGACGAGGCGAAGCACACCGTCTTCTGGAACGGCTTCTACCGTGAGGTCTTCGGCATCGAGGCCGGGAGCCTCGGCGAGATGATCGACAAGCAGCGCTACGTGGTGAACAAGGACTGGGAGACGCTCTTCGACGAGATCCTCCACGAATGCGCGGAGGACCTGCGGAAGGACCCGAGCGACTTTCCCTCCCTGGTCCGCGGGATCACGGTCTACATGATCGTGATCGAGGGGATGCTCGCCCTGACCGCCGCCCGCTTCATGATCAAGTCGATGCGCGAGCGCGGCTGGTTCCCGGGCTTCACCGCGGGATTCACCGCCGTCAACCGGGACGAGTCGCGGCACGTCGGCTTCGGCGTCAAGTTCCTCGCCGATGCGATCAAGGCCGACCGCGCGAACGCCAAGATCGTGGAGGACACCCTGAAGGAGTGCCTCCCCGTCGCCCCCCTCGTCTTTGTACCGCCGTGGGTCGACGACCCATACAACTTCCAGACGCCCTTCTACCACTCGTCGGAGATCTTCGAGTACGCGGCAAAGTCGCTCTCGAAGAAGCTGGCGGCCATGGGCCTCGATCCGGCGATGCTCACCCCGGCGTGAGATCCGCATCAACGGCGGCCACAAAAACCGCCGCCGAATCTGCGGCGCCCATCGAGGGCGGCCGCCGGTCCCGCCGCGACCTCGCGCCGCGGGCGGCCGTCCACCGGCGCGCGGGAGCGGATCCTCGAGGCCGCCATCGAGGTGCTGAAGGCCGACGGCTACGCCGGTCTCACGATCGCCAAGGTTGCGGCGCGCGCGGGCGAGTCGAAGCCGCTGGTCACCTACCACTATGGCTCGAAGCAGGGCCTGGTCCAGGCGGCTGGCCGGACGATCGCGGAGATGATCACGGACGAGGTGCTCGCCGCTGTTGACGGCGCCGCCACCGTGGAGGCCGTGATCACCGGGGTAGCCACCGGCGTCGAGCGAGTGCTCGACCGCGATGAGCGGGTCGCCCGTCTCTACTTCGACCTGGCTGCCGTCTCGGTCGTGGACCCGGAGGTCCGCCGGACGATCGCCGAGGTGAACGAGCAGTGGCGCGTCGTCCTGACCCGGCTGCTGAACGAGGCAACGGACGGCCTGCCGCCCGCGCGTGCTCGGGTCCTGACCGTGATGGTGATCGCCGGCGTGCAGGGACTGACTCTCGAGCGGATCGAGCGCGGTGATACTCGAGAGTGGAAGCGGGCCCGTGACCTGTTCATCCGCAGCGCGGTAGCGGCCGCATCTCACATCCGCGCGTAGCCGCCGGGGCTTAGCCTCCGAGGAACAGTGTCAGGCGAGAACCTCGAGATCGTCCAGCGAGGCTTCGATGCATTCAACGAGAATGGTGTCGAGGGGATCCTCCCCCTCATCCACCCTCACTTCGAGGCGACCACGCCGCCGAGCCTCGCCTCGGAGCCCGACACCTATCGTGGCCCGGACGGGATCCGCCGCTGGTTCGACTCCTTCGACGAGGTGATGGACGAAATCCGCTGGGACCCGCGCGGATTTCGGGAGCTCGGAGATCGAGTCCTCGTGGAATTCACGCTGCGTGCCAGAGGCAAGACCACCGGCCTGGACTTCGGGCAGGAGGCCGTGATGCTCTGGGAGCTGCGGGATGGAAAGGCGACCCGGCTCGACCTCTTTCAGACTCTGGACGAGGCACTGGCGGCCGCCGACGGAGGCTCCGAGTGACTGCGGGCTCGTCCTACCGCGACAAGCTCGAGCAGCTGCGCGACTCCTATAACGCGCGTGACCCTGACGCCTTCGCCTCAGTCTGGAATCCGGACTGCGAGTGGCATCCGTTCCTGACCGCCCGCGTCGAGGGCGACCCCGGATACCACGGGCACAACGGCATCCGCGCCTGGTTCGAGGACGTCGATGAGATGTTCTCGGAGATCCATGTGGAGCTCGGCCAAATCCGTGAGGTCGGCGATCGGCTCCTCGTCCTCGGGCACATGACGGCAAAGGGACGGGGCAGCGGCGCCGAGGTGAGCAGCGAGGTCGGCTGGGTGGTCGAGCCGAGCGGCGAGAGGTTCCAGCGTGGCTGGGCGTACACGAGCCATGAGGAGGCCGAGCGGGCCGCGGAGGAGGCGGCCCGCTAGCCGGCCACGATCGGCCCGAGTCGCCGCTCGACCTCGGTGGTCGGCAGCGCCCCCTCCCGCAGGACCTCGAAGCCGCCGTCGACCTCGATCCCCGTTAGGTCGACGACTGTCGATGGCTCGCCGATCAGCTCACCGCCATCGATGGCGAGGTCGGCCGCGGCGAGAATCGCCTCGTCGATCTCGCCGAGCCGTGTGGGCGCTGGCTCGCCGGTGCGGTTGGCGCTCGTCTGGAAGATCGGAGTCATCGCCCCCGCGAGTGGTCCTTCGATCAGACGAACGCCCAGCCGCTCAGGGTCCTCGCGACAGGCGAGCGGGTAGCGACGCTCGGGGTTGGCGACCACCAGGGTCACCGGCCCTGGGAGCAGGGCGCCCACCGCGTCGCGCGTCCGCGACCCAAGGCCCGAGACCAGCTCGCGCATCGCCAGCGGCGAGAAGTACATGACCGCCGAGGGCTTCTGCTCTCCCCGGCCCTTGATCTCCTGGATGCGCTCGACCGCCTCGGCGTTGAGGGGGTCACATGCGAGTCCATAGAGCGTGTCGGCGGGGAAGACCGCGACGTTCCCTTCCCCCACGACACGCTCGAGCGCGACACGGGCCGAGTCGGCCCCGCCGCGTTCGATCGAGAGAATCTCGGTCAACGGCCGACGACGACGCGATCGATCTCCGCCAGGTCGGGGCGAATCTCGACCTTCGTGTAGCCGGCGGCCTTGACAAGCTCCGAGACCTCGACGGCTTGTCCGGCGCCGACCTCCAGCGCGACCGCGGCCGGCCGCTTCGCCAGTGCCGTCAGCTCTTCGAGCAGCACCACGATCGTCTCCAGACCGGTAGTGCCCGCCACCAGGGCGTTTCGCGGCTCGTACTCACGGATCTCGGGCGCCAGCTCATCCCATTCGGCCTCGGTGACATACGGCAGGTTCGCGAGGAGCAGATCGAAGGGACGCCCGTCGGGCTCGGATCCCCCAAGCGAATCAACGCCCCGGAGGACGACGTCCACCCGGTCGGCCAGTCCCAGGCGCTCGACGTTCGTCTGGGCCACCCTGACGGCGTCGAAGGAGACGTCCGTCGCGACGACTCGTGACTGAGGAAGCTCGTCGGCGACCGCCAGGGCGATCGCGCCACTGCCGGTGCCGACGTCCAGGACATCCTGTGGCTGCAGCTCCAACGCGATCTCGACGAGCAGCTCGGTCTCCGGCCGCGGGATCAGCACCCGCCGGTCAACGATCAGCTCGATCCGCCTGAATCCCTTGCGGCCCAGGATGTAGGCCACCGGCTCGCGCCGGACGCGGCGGCGGACCGTCTCCGAGAACCGGCGTGACGCGCCGACCGGCAGCCGCAGGTCGGGCTCGGCGGCGAATTGGGCGCGGTCCCAGCCGGTCGCCTCCGCCAGAAGCAGCTCGGCGTCGAGGCGGGCGCTCTCGCAGCCCGCGGCCTCCAGGGCGCCGGTCGCCCCCTGCAACGCGTCGCGGGCTGCCGAGGTCTGGGCGCTCAGGTCGTCTCCGCGGTCTGCGCTTCCAGGCGCCGGCGCTTCTCTTCGGATGCCAGCGCCTCGGTGAAGTCGTCGAGCTCACCATTGAGGATGCGGTCCACGCCACTTTCGGTCAGCTTCACGCGGTGATCGGTGACCCGGTCCTGGGGGAAGTTGTACGTGCGGATCTTCTCCGAGCGCTCGCCGCTCCCCACCTGAGCGCGCCGCTCCGAGGCGATCTCCTTCTGCTGCTCCTCGATCTCCCGCTCCAGCAGCCGGGCGCGCAGCACGCGCATCGCCTTGTCGCGGTTCTGATGCTGCGACTTCTCATCCTGCATTGCGACGACGATGCCCGTCGGCTTGTGGGTGATACGGACCGCCGAGTCGGTCGTGTTGACCGACTGTCCACCGGGCCCCGAGGAGCGATAGACGTCGATTTGGAGGTCATTCGGGTCGACCTGGACGTCGACCTCCTCCGCCTCGGGCAGCACCGCCACCGTCGCGGTCGAGGTGTGGATGCGGCCCTGCGATTCGGTCTTCGGCACCCGCTGCACCCGGTGCGTGCCGCCCTCGTACTTGAAGACGGAGTAGGCAGCGTCGCCCTTGATCGAGAAGGTGACCTCCTTGAAGCCGCCCACCTCCGACGCCGATTGCGAGAGCGCCTCCACCGAATAGCCGCGGCGCTCCGCGTAGCGGGTGAGCATCTTGTAGAGGTCGCCGGCGAACAGGGCCGCCTCGTCTCCCCCGGTCCCCGCCCTGATCTCGACGATCACGTTCTTGTCGTCGTTCGGGTCGCGCTCGACCATCGACAGGCGGATCTCCTCCGCGAGCTCCTCGAGCCGGGGTGGGGCCTCGGCGAGCACCTTCGCAAGGTCCGGATCGTCGCCGTCCTCGGCGAGCAGCTCGCGGGCGCCCTCGAGGTCGTCCTTGAGCTTCAGCCACTCCTGGGCCAGCTCGTGGGCAGGCTGAAGCTCGCGGTACTCCCGCCCGACGTCGGCGGCGCGTTCCCGGTCGGAATGCAGCTCCGGGTCGGCCATCTGGCGCTCCAGCTCGGCGAAGCGGCCCTCGATCTGGTCGACGAGGTCATCGATCATGGGCCTAGTTTGACGCGAGGGGCGGAAAACCGGCGATGAAGGGGGCGAGCCATGCGGCTCTCCGGACTTGACGTCTTCATAGAGCCAAAAGCCCGGACAGCCTCGACGATTATTCGGGATCTTGCCAGCCAGGCTCACGGGGTGGTCACCCGTTCGGAGCTCCTCCACGCTGGTCTGACGTCCGGTGAAATCCGGCAGCGCCTCGAGGACGGACAGCTCACCTCCATTCATCGAGGCGTTTATCGAGTCGGCCACCTGGCACCAAGCACGGAAGCCAGATATCTGGCGGCGGTGAAGGCGTGCGGCGCCCGTGCTCTGCTAGCAGGCCGTGCAGCTGCACACCTCTGGCGCTTGATCAAGGGCTCTCCCCCCCAGCCAGAAGTTCTCACGCCCAACGACCGCCGCGTCTCGCGTGTCCGCATCGATCGGGCACGTCGAACGAGGTTGGCGGACACCGGCAGGCGGCAGGGGATCCCGATCACCACAGTCCCACGCACCCTCGTGGATCTGGCTTCTTCATTGTCCGAGCCAGCGCTGGCTCGGGCCTGTCATGAAGCGGGCGTTCTGCTACCGGACCACCCCAAGCCAGGTTGAGGCCGTGCTGCGCCGGCTACCCAACGCGACCGGGCGGCCCAAGCTCGAGCGAGTGCTCCGCGGGGAGGTGCGGGTCACTCTCAGCCGACTGGAGGCCCGCTTCCTCAACCTCCTCAGAGGGGTTGGGCTTCCGCCGCCGATCACGAATCGCCCTGTGCCGGCGGCCTATCGCCTTGACTGCCGCTGGCCGGAGATTGCCGCTCGACGCGTTGAGCTGGACAGCTACCGCTTCCACAACTCGCATCATTCCTGGGATCAAGGATCGGCTCCGAGAGCGGGAGGCGCGAGCACGGGGAGACGAGTTCCGGCGCTACTCGTGGAGCGACGTCTTCGATGACCCGCGAGTCCATGCTTTCCGAGCTCAGCGAGCTGCTCAGGTGAAGCTCTCCGGCGTTGTGGTTGCCCTATGGACCGCGACGTCTGGATGCCCGCTAGGCGACGATCTCGATCGCCTGGTCCCGCTTCGCTTCGTAGGGGTCTTCGACGGCGAGCACACCCTGCAGCGAACGGATCGCGACCTCCAGCTGGTCGAGGTCCGGCTCGCGGGTGGTCAGGTTCTGCAGCATCAGGCCGGGCCACATGATCGCCCGCACCCAGCTCTTGTTGCGGTGCTTGCCCGCCCACTTGATGACCTCGTAGGAGAGGCCGGCGATCAACGGGATGCCGAGGATCCGCGAGGCCACCAGCCAGTACCAGGCGGGCAGCCCGATCGGCGCGAAGACGAAGATCGCGAGCACCATCACGATCAGCAGGAAGCTGGTGCCGCAGCGCGGATGGAGCCGTGAGTACTCCTTGGCGCGAGCCGGGACGAGCTCGTCGCCCGCCTCGAAGCAGGAGATCGTCTTGTGCTCCGCCCCGTGGTACTGGAAGACGCGACGCAGGTCCGGCAGGCGACTGATCAGCGCCAGGTAGCCGATGAAGATCGCTGTCCGCAGCACGCCCTCGACCAGCCAGAACAGGATCGCGGACCCGAGCCAGTCCTTGATCAGGCTGGTGGCCCCGACGGGAATGACGAAGAACAGCCCGACGGCAAGCAGCAACGAGAAGAAGATGGTCAGCCCCCAGGTGAAGCCGCCGATCTCCTCCTCTTCCTCACCATCGGAGAGCTGCGCGTTGGCGGAGATCGCCAGAGCTTTGAAGCCGATCTTGAGGGATTCGGCGAGGGCGACCACGCCCCGGATCACGGGCAATCGCAGGATACGGCTGCGCTTCGCCCAGGAGACGATCGGCTCGGAGGTGACGTCGATGCGGCCCTCCGGAGTCCGACAGGCCACCGACCAGGTGGAGACTCCCCGCATCATCACGCCCTCGAGCACCGCCTGGCCACCGACGGGCGCGTCCCCCACGGCGACCGGCTTCCCATCCGGCATCCGCTCGGATTGGGCCACCCGCGGGCGCGCCCCGTTCATCGAGGGGTCGGACCGGAGGCTCAACGGGCGCGCTTGGCCGCACGGCGCCGGAATCGCTCGACCCGGCCTCCCGTGTCAACCAGCTTCTGCTTGCCCGTATAGAAGGGATGGCACTGCGAGCAGATCTCCACGTGCAGCTCGGGCTTCGTGGAGCGCGTGTAGAAGTCGTTCCCGCACGAGCAGTGGACGTGCGAGAGGACGTATTCGGGATGGATATCTGCCTTCATCGTGTTCAAGTCTAGCCAGGCTCAAGAACACAACCGGCGGGAGAAGGATCGCTCCCAGGATCGGAGGAGTTGACATACAGACTGTAGGTGAGATATACATACAGCCTGTATGCGAGATGAGAGGGCTTAACGCGAGCGCGCGTCGCAAGGCGCGACCCGTTTCGTTAAGCAGCGACCCGAATACTCCAGGAGGCCCTAGATGACGCCCACCGCGACTGATTCCTCAACCATGGCAACCAAGATGCTGGCCGAGCGCTACGGGGAAGCCTGGAACCGCCAGGACCTCGACGCGATCATGGACCTACACGCCGACGACTGCGTCTTCGTCGCCCACGCCGCCGGTTCCGTCCCGGCCGAGGGCAAGGAGGCGGTCCGGGACGCATTCGCCGGGTATTTCGGGCTGCTCCCGGACATCAACTTCGCGGAGCGGGCCCTGCATGTCGGCGAGCGCTTCTGGGTGCTCGAGTCCAGCATGACCGGCACCGTGGAGGGCGCGATCGAGGTCGAGGGTGAGTCGCTGGGCGATCGAGGAGCACGCGTCGAGGTCGACTGTGTCGATGTGATCGAGGTCCGCGATGGCCTGGTCGCGAGCAAGCAGACCTATCTGGACTCGAGAGAGCTGCAGCGCCAGCTCGGAGGCGAGTGATGACACCCTCGCCGGCGGCGGCAATCGAGAACACCGTCGAATCAAACGGAACGCCGGTGGGCCCTAGCGAGGCGGCCGCCGCCTGGGTGGCAATGTTCGCCGACGGCTGGGCCAACCCGATCGACGCCGACAGCTTCTGCGACCACTTCGATCCCTGGCTCGACGACGAGGTACGGATGATCCAGCCCTCTATCCGGCCCGTGGTCGGCAAGCGCGCCTTCCGCGAGGAGTTCGCGCGGCCGCTCTTCGATCTCGTGCCGGACCTGCATGGCACGGTCGAGGGCTGGTCCGCAACCGGGGACGAGGCGTACATCGAGCTGCGGCTCGAGGGGACGGTCGGGAAGCGCAAGTTCACCATGCACACCTGCGACCGGGTCAAGATCCGCGACGAAAGGGCGGTCGAGCGCTTCGCCTATCTCGACGCAACCCCGCTGATCAAGGCCGTGCTCGCGAGCCCACGCTCCTGGCCGACCTTCATCCGCAGCCAACTTCGGAGCCTGAGGAGGACGACATGAACGAGGTCAAGCTCCCGCAGGGAACGATCCGCTACCGCGAGTCGGGCGAGGGTCCCCCGATCGTCTTCGTCCATGGCCTGCTTGTCGACGGGCGGCTCTGGCGCAAGGTGACTCCGCTGCTGGAGAAGCGCTTCCGCTGCATCGTCCCCGACCTGCCGCTCGGCTCTCACGTGACTCCGATGAACCCCGACGCCGACCTCTCTCCCCCGGGTCTCGCCCGGGTGATCGCGGGGTTCCTGGAGTCGCTCGAGCTGCAGGACGTCACGCTGGTCGCCAACGACACCGGCGGCGCGATCTCGCAGATCACGGCGGCCAACCACCCGGAGCGAATTGGGCGGCCTGGCGCTCACCAACTGCGACGCGTTCGAGAACTTCCTCCCGCCGGCGTTCCGCCCGCTGCAATGGGCGGCGAAGGTGCCCGGGATGCTGACCGGAATGATGGAGGGCATGCGGTTCGCCCCGATGCGGCGACTGCCCATCGCCTTCGGCTGGCTGATCAAGAAGGACTTCGCCGACGCACCGACGCGCGAGTGGGTTGATCCCTACCTGTCGGACCGGGCGATCCGTCGCGACACGATCAAGGTCCTGAAGGGAATCGACCCGCGCTACACCATGGAGGCGGCCGAGAAGCTGCGCACATTCGACCGCCCCACTCTGCTCGCCTGGGCGGTGGAGGATCGATTCTTCAAGCTCTCCTACGCCGAGCGACTGGCGGACACTATCCAGGGCGCGAGGCTGGAGAGGATCGAGGACTCCTACACCTTCGTCTCGGAGGACCAGCCGGAGCGGCTCGCCGAGCTGATCGAGGCGTTCGCGCGGGAGCGGACGCCGGCTGGTGCCTAAGGCCCGGGCGGCCCTTGGCAGCGCTCTCTTCCTGGTTGTCGCACCGGGCCTCGTCGCAGGTCTGATCCCCTGGGCGATCACGGATTGGCGAATGGACGACGCCCCGCTGGCGCTGCGGGTCGCTGGGGCGGTGCTGATCGGGGGCGGTGTCGGCTTCCTGCTCTACGCCTTCGCTCGCTTCGTGATCGAGGGGCGTGGTACACCGGCGCCGGTCGCGCCGCCCGAGCGCCTGGTGATCGGCGGAATCTACCGATACGTCCGCAACCCGATGTACCTCGCGGTCTGCTCGCTCATCGTCGGCCAGGCTCTCCTCCTTGGGCGGCCCCTCCTGCTCGCCTACGCCGCGGCCGTTGGGGCGATGTTCTTCTGCTTTGTGCGCCTCTACGAGGAGCCGAGGCTCAGATCCCAGTTCGGCGAGAGCTACGAGGCCTACCGGCGGGCCGTCCCGCGCTGGGTTCCGCGGCGACATCCATGGGACGGCAACCTCTGAAGGCTCAGCAGTCGAGCTTCCGCTTCAGGCTGACCGTCCGGCCGTCGAGCGAGCTCGCCACCGCCTCCAGGCTTTCGCCTGAGGCGACGTTGTGAAGGTGCGTTCGGAGGGGTGGCTTCGCGTCCCGGCCGATCTTCTTGCCGCGCAGGTAGAAGGTCGCCTCCTGCGGCTCGCCCTTGCCCGCGACCAGGGCCACCGAGCAGCTCTTCGCCTTCAGCTTCACCGCCGGCCTGGCGCGGCAGGTCCTGCCGGCGCAGTTCGCGAGCCCGCCGAGCAGTCGCTGCAGTGAGGCCTTCACCTGCGCGTAGGCCGGGTTGTTGACCGCGTTCTGCAGCTCGAACGGGTCATTGCGCAGGTCGTAGAGCTCCTGCTCGCCGGTGCCGTAGTTCGCGTAGAGGTAACGGTCGGTGCGCACGCCCTGGTAGTTGAGGGGCGGGTCCTCGGGGTCCTCGAGCGGGTCGGGCGTGAAGTAGGTCTCGAGGTCCATGCCGCGGCCGGGCCAGTCGCGCTTGCTGCGCATGATCGGGAGCAGGGACATGCCGTCCTCCTTGCGCCCCGCCTTGGCATGCGCGAAGTCCAGGATGGTCGGCGCCAGGTCCACGTTCCCGACCGGCTGGCGGCGATGCACTCCCTTCGGCACCCCGGGTCCGCGGATCAGCAGCGGCACCCGGATCGACGGCTCATAGAGGCGGACCTTGCCCTGCGGCACCCGGTGCTCGCCGTGGAAGAACCCGTTGTCGGAGGTGAACATCAGCACCGTGTTCTTCAGCTCGCCCTGTTGCTGCAGCGTGCTGACGACGTTCTGGACGAGATCGTCGACGCCCAGCACCGCCTCGGCGCGGGCGCGGTAACGGGCGTCGACCCCGTTGATGCCGGCCTGGTTCAACAGCGGCAGATTCTTGATGTTCGCCGGCTTGTCGGAGACGTCCGCCTCGTTGAAGTCCGGGTTCCTCGGTGCGGTCAGACCCGCCAGCTTCCCCTCGTAGCGAGGAGCCGCGCGCGGGTTGTCCCCCGCGCAGTCACACGCAGCCGCCTCCGCGTGCGGATCGCGGGGGGCGACCGAGAGGTAGAAGGGCTTGTTGCTCGGCGCCCGCCGCCTGATGAAGTCGGCCGCCTTCTGGGAGTAGACGTCGGTCTGGTAGGTGGCGGGATCCACCGCGTTCGGGGTGGTGCCGTAGTGGACGACGTGGCCGTTCTCGTTGAGTGTGTAGCCGTAGGCCGTGTAGGTGCCGCCGGTGAACTGGTCGGGATTGTCGATCGACCCGTACCACTCGTTCCAGCCGGGCGGCACTTCCGTATCCGGAGAGGTCGCGCCGTAGCCGTTCAGGAACTTGCCGATGTGGGCCGTGTAGTAGCCCGCGCGCTGCAGCCAGACCGGCAGCGTGTTCCCCAGGGTCGGGGCCAGCTTGCTGTAGCCGCCCGAGGGGAGCTGATTGCCCCGCACCCCGTGGTTGTGGGCGTACTGGCCCGTCAGCATGGTCGACCGCGACGGGCAGCAGAGCGAGTAGTTGACGAAGGAGTTGTCGAAGGTGACGCCGCGGGAGCCGATGTCGGCGTTCGTCTTGGTGAGGAACCGCTGCAGATTGACCGACTGATCGTCGTCCATGATCAGCACGATGTTCGGCCGCTTCTGCGTCTTGTGGGCGCGCTTCTTGGCCAACGTCCCGGCCGGAACGAGCGCCACTCCCGCGCAGAGCAGGCCGGTCAGCAGAAGCGCCGCGAAAGCTCTCTTGTCAGCCCCCTTCCCCACGCTCGCTTAAACCGCCGAGCGTGCAGCGAGTTGCGCTCTTAGGTATGTGCCTCTTTTGCCCGCGTGCGAGGTTAGATTACGAGCCGTGGCCAATACAGGGGAGGCGGCGTCCGACAAGATCTCGGTCGTTCTCGCGGATGACCATGCGGTGGTCCGGAGTGCACTGCGGCTCATGCTCGAGCGCGAGCCCGACATCGAGGTGGTCGCGGAGGCCGGTGACGCCGATTCCGCCGGCCGCTACGTCAACGGGCACCACCCCAAGGTCCTGATCCTCGACATCAACATGCCGGGCGGGTCCGGGCTGGCTGCGATCCCCTCGATCCGGGAGCAATCGCCGGACACGGAGATCGTCGTGCTCACCATGCAGGACGAGACCGCCTTCGCCCGCGAGGCCCTCCAGGCCGGGGTGTTGGGCTACATCCTCAAGGAGGCGGCGAGCGAGGAGCTGGTCAAGGCCGTCAGGATGGCCGCCGAGGGCCGGACCTACCTCCAACCCGAGCTGGGTGCGCGGCTGGCGGCCGAGCCTGACGCGGCGACGCCCGACGACCTCTCGGAGCGCGAGCTTGAGGTCCTGCGGCTGATCGCGCTCGGCCACACCAACAACGAGATCGCCGAGCAGCTCTATCTCAGCGTGCGAACGGTCGAGTCCCACCGTGCCCACATCCAGCAGAAGCTGGCGATGACCACGCGGTCCGAGCTCGTCCGCTACGCGATCGAGCGAGGCTTGATCGACGTCTAGCGGCCACCAGGCCGCACCACTACGAGCGAGGGGCTCAGCCCCGAGCGGTTATGTGGGGCGGCCGCTTGTGGCCGCGATCTGATGGCGAAGACGTCATCCTGCAGCGCGATCTGATGGCGAAGCCGTCAATCTGTGGCCGCGACCTGATGGCGAAGCCGTTACTCGTCATCCGCGCGGGTGTTCAGCGGGATCTCGGCCCGCACGCGCGTCCCAGACCCACGCGTGGAGCGGACGTCGAGGGTGCCGCCGAGCAGGGCGGCGCGCTCCCGCATCCCGACCAGACCGAATCCCTCGCGGACGAGCGACGGCTCGAAGCCGACACCGTTGTCCTTGATCTCGATCTCGATCGCGCTCCGCGATGAGCGCACGGTCAGCTCCGCCCGTCGCGCCATCGCGTGCTTGGCGACGTTGTTGAGCGCCTCCTGCACCAGCCGGTAGACGGCCGTCTCGAGGACCGGGGTCGGGCGTGCCTCCTCCCCGCGCGGCAGCTCGAGGTAGCAGTCGACGTCCAGATTGGTCCCCTGCTGGTGCTGCTCCGCCAGCGCCTGCAGCGCCGCCTCCAGGCCGATCGTGTCAAGGGAGGCAGGCCGCAGCTCGGTGATCAGGCGCCGGAGCTTCACGATCTCATCGTCGATCTGCTCGACGGCAGCCTGGCTGGTGGCGTGAAGCTGGTCATCGGTCTCCTCCCGCAAGGCGGATGAGAGCCGCATGCGGAGGACCGCCAGCGCCTGCAGCGTCTCGTCGTGAAGCTCGCGAGCCCAGCGGCTGCGCTCCTGCTCGGCCGCGTCGATCGTGTTCTGCAGCCGCTCCTCCGCCATCGATCGGGCCGTAGCCACCCCGGTTGCGGCGCTGGCGGCAAAGGCCTCGAGCAGCCGCTGGTGCTCGTCGTCGAAGTGTCCCGGAGCACCGATGTGGTCCAGCGCCACGACCACCCCGAGCGGATCGCCGCGGAAGAGCAGCGGCGCGATCAACGCCCGCCCGCTTTCGTTGACGCCCAGGTCTGGCCCGGTGAACTTCCCCAGCAGCACCCGCTCCGAGGCCTCCGCCGCGGGGATCTTGAGCTCTGAGACCTTCGGGTCGAGGCCGCCGGAGACCGCGGCGGTGGCCCCCACCACGAGGTCATCTCCTCCCTCAGCATGATGATCAGCGCCCGGGCCTCGACCAGGGCCCGCCCCCGCTCGACGGTGGCCCGAGCACTCGCTTCAGGTCCGTCTCGCCGCCGACGGCGATGGCAACATCGGTCGCCGCCTGGAGCCGCCGGACCGCCCTGCGGAGCTCATCGCGGTCGCGCTTCCGGTCGGTGATGTCCCGGATCGCCGCCAGCGCCATCATCCCGTCCTCCGTTGCGACCGTGGAGAGCGAGATCTCGCAGGGAAACTCACTGCCGTCCTTGCGTCGGGCGTAGAGATCGACGCCGGCGCCCATCGGTCGCGTGCGGGGCGCCTGGAAGTAGTGATTGCGATGGGCGACGTGGCCGGCCCTGACGCCCTCGGGTTCGAGCTTCTCGACCGAGCTGACCGATCAGCTCTTTGAGCGCATACCCGAACACCGCCTGGGTGCGGGAATTGGCGAGCTTGATCTCCAGGCTCGTCGACGCCCACGACCGCGTCGAGTGCGAATTCCAGGAACTCAAGCTCAAGCGTCTGACTCTTGCGGTCAGGCACGGGGCGAGCATAGTTCAGGGTGCAGAGGGCTTTGCACCCAAAATCCATCAAGCTCACGCATACGGGCAGGGCGACCGGGTAGCCGTGAGGGCGTCATGCAGAACCGATCCCGTTCAATCGCCGCCTGTACTGGCAAAGCCGCGGTGGGTATCTGCGTTCTGGTACTTCTCGGCTGTGGCGGCGGAAGCGACTCGGCCCACGGTGACCCACAGGACCTCGCAGAGCGGAGCGCCCGAACCCGGGGCGAACGAGCAACCACTGACGCCGGCCGAGCAGCGCGGTCGCGAGCTCTTCGTGGATCACTGCGGCTCCTGCCACACGCTGGACGCCGCCGGGACCGTAGGCCAGATCGGGCCGAACCTCGGTGACATCGCGGTCAACGAAGCCGACGTCCTCCACGCGATCAGGACCGGCGGCGGACGCCACAGCCACGGTGCCGGGGGCCGCACCGGGAACATGCCGCGGAACCTGGTGACGGGCCAGGACGCGCAGGACGTCGCGGCGTTCGTCGCCGCCAACGCCTCCGGCAGTTCGACCCCGTAGTGGGGCGCTTTACCGTCGCAGAGCGCCGGAAATGCGCCCCGCGGTGGGCTGCGTCTCCTGGTAGAGGGGGCCGTCGCCGCCCTCGGGCAGGGTCAGGCGGCCGCCCTTCGCCGTGATCGCGCCGCACTGGACGCAGTTCGAGGGCGTCACGTGGACGTCGACCGCCTCGGCCCCGTTCTCGAGCTGCTCATCGGGGATCTCGTAGACCTGCGCGGGGCGCATCGAGACCCATGTCTGGGCGACCTCTCGCGGCACCCGCTCCTGGATGCGGATGTGGTTGGGGGCGTCGTCCCGGGTCGCGTTGCCCGAGAGGAATACGGAGTTGAGCTTGTCGAAGATGTACTTGTTGTCCGGCTTCGGGTACCTCGACGCGGCACCGTCGAGTGGAGCCCGGGAGCGTCAGCGGCGTCGTCCTCGTTCTTCCAGTGGCCGCCGGGGAACGCGCCCTTGGTTGCCACCATCAAGCTAGCCCTCATGACCCCGCCGAAGATCAGGCCCTTGGAGAGCGGCTGGCGCATGTTGCGGGACTGATAGAGATCCTTCTCGATCAGGGAGCTCTTCACCCTGCGCTCATAACCCTCGAAGTTGACGGACTCCTGCTTGAGTGCCTCGACGATCGCCTCCGCCGCATACATCCCGGAGTGCATCGCGTAGTGGATTCCCTTCAGCGTCGGCACGTTGACCATCCCGGCGGAGTCGCCGAGTGATCACCATGCCCGGAGTCGAGAGCCGCTTGGGCATCGACCAGTAGCCACCCGAGGGAATCGTCTTGGCGCCCCAGCCGACCCGTTTGCCCCCGTCGAGGATCTTCTTGACGAACGGATGCGTCTTCAGCTCCTGCAGGGCGTCGTGGGTCGAGAACGTAGCGTCGCTCGTGTCCAACCCGACGACCAGGCCGATGCAGACCTTGTCCTCCCCCATCGGGTAGATGAAGCTGCCGCCCGCCTCCTTCCACTTGGGTCGCCAGCGCAGTGGCCAGCCCAGGGTGTGGATGACCCGGTCGAGAGGGCTTCTCGACCTCCCAGCACCTCCTTCACTCCCAGCTCCCAGCGCTCGAGGTACGGGCCCCATGGAGGTCGAAGTAGTCGAGCGCGGCGCCGGTCAGGTGGCCGAGGGTGCCCTCGGCGAGAACCGTCGCCCTGGCGACCACGTCGGACCCCGGCTCGAAGTTGGAGAGCTCCTCCCCCTCCTTGCCGCGGCCCTTGTCGCCGGAGCGGATGCCCGCGGACGATGCGCTCTGAGACCAACAGCTTGTCGGCGGCGGTCTCGCTGAGGATGTAGACGCCGGCTTCCTCCGCCTTCTCGCCGAGGACCCGCCCCAGCTTTGCGATCGAGGTGACGTAGTTGCCGTGAGTTTTTACGGAAGTTCGGCGGCATCGGCTTGAGCGGAACGGCGACCTATTGGACGTCAGGAAGTAGACAGCGTCCTTGGTGACCTCCTGGTAGACCGGCCAGTCCGAGGGATCGAGGTCCGGGAAGAGCTCCGTCATCGCCGAGGGCCTCATGTTGGCCCCCGAGAGCAGGTGCGCACCCGTCGTCTTGCCCTTCTCGATCACCGCGACGGGGACCTCGCCGAGCTTCTCGGTCAGCTCCGGCTCGTCCTCGAGCAGCTGCATCACCTTGATCGCGCACGCGAGGCCGGCCGGGCCTTCCGCCCACGATCGCGACGCCGACCTCGATCCGTTCCTCCTCGGGATCGGTGATCGGTGCGATGAACTCCTCCGCCGGCCTTGACGGGCGGCGGGAACTCAGCGGGCTCGACGGGCATCAGCCGCCCTTCTTGGCCTTGATCGCCTCGGTCAGCTTGGGAACGATCTTGTGGAGGTCGCCCACCACGCCGAGGTCCGAGAACTCGAAGATCGGAGCATTCTGGTCCTTGTTGATGGCCAGGATGTTCTCCGAGGTTGCTGCATTCCGACCTTGTGCTGGATCGCGCCGGAGATGCCCAGCGCCAGGTACAGGTCGGGGGCGACCGTCTTGCCGGTCTGCCCGATCTGAGCTGCGTACGGGTACCACCCGGCGTCAACGACCGCACGGGTCGCCGCGACGGCACCGCCCATCGAGTCGGCCAGCTGCTCGGCCAGCTCGAAGTTCTCCTTCTTGCCCAGGCCGCGGCCACCGCCGATCAGGACGTTGGCGTCCTCGATGTTGACGTCCGCGCCGCGCTGCTCGCCGCGGGTCACCATCTTCGCCTTGGTGGACCACTCCGAGAGCTACGACCGCGACATCCTCGACCTCCGCGGTGCCGCCGGTCTCGTTCTCGTCGAAGGCATTGAGGCGCCCGATGATGATCCCGGGTTCCTCGACGTACCCGACGTCGGCGATCTGCGAGTCCTGGAGGATCGGCCGCTCGGCGACGAGCTTGCCGTCCTGGACGTTCACCTGGGTCACCTCCATGGTCACGCCGGCATTGAGACGCGCGGTCAGGCCGGCGCCGATCTCGAAGCCGAGCAGGCCTCCGCCGAAGAGCGCGTAGGAGAAATCGTTGTCCTGCATGACCTTCGCCATCACGTCGACGATCGGCTGCGCCAGGCCCTCGGGGGCCTCCTTGGCGCGGTAGACCTTCTTCACGCCATACGCGCCCAGTCCGGCGGCGGCGTCATCGGCGACGTCGCCGACCACCACAGCTGCCGCCTCGGTGCCGAGCTCGCCGGCGAGCTTTGCCGCCTCAGAGAGGGCGCCGAGGGAGTTCTTGTTGAAGTTGCCCTCGTCGTCGTGGAGGGCGTAGACCAGGATGCCTCCCATTTAGATCAGCTTCCTTTCCTCGAGCCAGGCGACGATCTTCTCGACCGTCTCGTTGGTGTCCTCGTCCTCGATGATCTCGCCGGACTCCTTCTGGGGAGGCGGCTTCAGTTCGAGCACTGCCGTGCGCGAGCCGCTCTCGCCGACCCGGTCGGGCTCGATGCCGGCATCGCCGATGGCCTTGGTGTCGAGCGGCTTCTTCTTCGCGCCCATGATCGCCTTCAGGCTAGGGTAGCGGAGGTCGTTGATCGCGTCTCCGACGCTGATCACGGCCGGCATCTCGACCTCGACGGTGTCGTATCCGTACTCGGCCTGGCGCTCGCAGGTGAGCTTGCCGTCGGCGACGTCCATCTTGATCACCTGGGTGAGCGACGGCATCTTCAAGTGGTCGGCCACCACCGCGCCGATCGTGTAGCACTCGCCGTCATCCGACTGCTGGCCGAGCAGGACGAGGTCCGGGCTCTCGGCCTCCAGCACCTTGGCGAGGGCGTAGCCGGTGGCGCAAACGTCCGAGCCGGTGAGGGCCTCGTCGGTGAGGTGAACGGAGCGGTCGGCGCCGAGGGCGACGGCCTTGTGGAGGGCGCGGACGGCGCTGTCCGGGCCCATCGTCACGGCGACGATCTCATCGACATCGGCGCCACCCTCCTTGACCTGCATCGCGGCCTCGAGGGCGTGGGTGTCGAAGGGGTTGAGGTTCTTCTCGCCTGAGCGGTCCAGGCGCTTGGTCTCGGGGTCGATCCGCTTGTCAACAGCGGCGTCCGGGACCTCTTTGACGAGCACGCAGATCTTCAAGTTCGGTCCTCTCTACGAGTCGGGTGACTCCTGCGGAGCCCCCGCACAACAGGGGGCGGCGCGAGATATTAGCGACTCTGGCTGGCTGACTGACCAGTCAATCAGTCAGCGGAGGGCCTAATTGAACTTGGCGATCAGGGGCTCGGTGCCCGCACCACCGGAGAGACGCAGCACGGAGACGTGATTCGGGTCGACCGGGATCGAGCCGCCGGAGCCTCCCCGGGGGTCGAGGTGGAACCAGCGCAGGGGCACCTGGCCGCCATCGTCGGTCACCAGCTCGGCCGAGGCCAGGCCCGCGCGGTGTCCGGCGTCGACGTCGATATGCACCCAGGAGGGCGAGCCCTCATAGCTGAAGACGGTGCCGACGTGGCTGTCCCCCGCCCGCAGGGCGTAGGACTCGAACTCCTTGCCGTTGGCCTGGTCGAGGGTGTGCTTGTAGTGCGAGGCGAGCCGCAGGTCGGGGGCGACGATCGCGAGGACGATCGCGGCCGCCGCCACAGCGGCAGCGGCTGGGGCGAGCACAAGGCGCAGCCGGCGCCGGCGCTTGGGCTCCGGTGGGGGCAGGACCTCGCCGAGCACCCTCGACTCGAAGCCGACCGGTGGCTCGCGGTGCGGCGCCAGCAGCAGCAGCTCGTCGGCGACCTCGGAAAGCTCCTCGACCCTCGTGCGGCACTCCGGGCATTCGGCGAGATGCTGGAGCGCGCGGCCGCGCTCTTCGCCCTCGACGATCCCCAGGGCGAGCTCGGCCGCCAACGCCCGGGTCTCCTCACAGCGCGGGTCCATCACTCCGCCACCTCCAGCTCGTCGCGAAGCTTCAGCATCGCCGTGCGGATGCGGGTCTTGACGGTGCCGAGGGGGACGTCGTCGAGATCGCTGATCTCGCGCGCGGTCCGTCCCATGTAGGCGGACAGCACGATGGCCCGGCGCTGGTCGTCCGGGAGCTCCGTGATCGCCGAGCGCAGCTGGTCGCGCTCGTCCGGCTGCAGGCCCGCCTCGTCGGCCCCGGGTGTATGTGACTCGATGGTGAGCTCGGCCTCGATCACCTCAGGATCGACCGGGTCGAGACGCTTCATCCTGGTCACGTCGATGGAGAGGTTGCGGGCGATGGACAGAAGCCAGGTCGAAACCCGGCCCTTGCGCGCGTCGTAGTTGCCGGCGTGCCGGTAGACCCGTGTGAACGTCTCCTGGGCGACCTCTTCGGCGAGGGCCGGCTGGCGCACGATGGTCAGCGCCAGGCCGTAGACACGTCCCTGGAAGCGACGGACGAATGCCGCCGCAGTCCGCGGGTCGCCGGTCGCGTAGCCGGCGAGCAGAGCCTCATCGGATGGGTCCACACCCGTTCCTACGTTCAAAACGCCGCCTGAGATTGCGGCAATCCTCGGGGTCGCGGCCCGCGTAGTACATGCCAGGAGGGATCGGACACGGCCTCTCAAGGTAGAGGAGCACCCGTGAAGGGCATACGGCGGTTTGACCGCCACCCCGGGCGGCACCTCCGCCGGCGGCAGCACGAGCTCCAGCGGCGGGCACGTGTACTAGCGACGGCTTCGCCATCAGGTCGCGGCCGCAAGCGGCCGCAGACATCAGGCGGGGCGGCTATGCCGCCGCTTCAGGAGGCCGCGGCCTGGCGGCCGCTTACCGCTCTCTCGACGAACTCGACGATCTCATCGGTGGGGGCACCCGGCGTGAAGACCTCGGCGACACCGAGCTTCTTCAGCTCCGGGATGTCGTCGGCCGGGATCGTCCCGCCGACGGTGACCACCACGTCCTCAGCGCCCTGATCGGCGAGCAGCTGCACGACGCGGGGGACAAGGGTCATGTGCGCGCCGGAGAGGATCGAGAGGCCGACTGCGTCGGCGTCCTCCTGAATCGCCGTCTCGGCGATCTGCTCGGGCGTCTGGTGGAGCCCCGTGTAGATCACCTCCATGCCGGCGTCGCGCAGCGCCCGCGCGATGATCTTCGCTCCCCGGTCGTGTCCATCTAGACCGGGCTTCGCGACGACGATCCTGATTTTTCTGGCTGCTTCGGTCGGCACTATTCAGGCGATGCGACGGCTTGGTTGCGCGTTAACCGTAGTCCAACAGGAAGTTTCTACGGTGTTCAGATCCCCAGACCGAGACGAGAATGAGACCTGAGGCAGTGAATAGGGGAATCGCAACAGGAGGCAACGCTGTGTACGACGTACTTTTTCTGGACCGCGGACATGGGGAGAAGCTGCTGGCAAGCGGTCTCGATCACGGCGACGCGTGCGCCCTCGCCCGGACCGAGTCCGAGCGGCGGGGCATAGGCCGCATGTTCCTCGCCGGATCCGAGCTGAACCCGGTCGGCGAGGTCATCGTGATCGTCGAATCCCGCCAGCGCGCTGCGTAGCGACCGCCAGGCCGCACCACTTCGGAGCGGAGGGCGAAGCCCGGAGCGACTTATGTGGGGCGGCCGCTCGCGGTCGCGATCTGATGGCGAAGCCGTCCGCCACCAGCGCCGCGATCTGATGGCGAAGCCGTCCGCCAGTAGCCTCGCGACCTGACGGCGAAGTCCTCTACTTCTCGTCCGGGTTCGTCGACAGGTGGCGGAGCTCGCGCGCCAGCTCGTTGACGTCGACGGAGTCGTCGTCCACCCTCTTGCTGTCCTGCGCGGAGGCGTTCGGCCCCGGCGGCGGCGGTTGGGAGCCGAAGCCGTGACGGTAGTGCCACAGCATCGCGTCGAGGACGCTGCTGCGGCACCTGATCGGTCGCATCCAGTGGCTGGTTCCTCGTGAGGCGGCGATGTTCTCGGCGGTCGCCGGGTTGACTGCCGGTCATGTTGACGCTGGGCATGATCGCGTCGTAGGGCGCCGAGTTCCCCGGGATTCGGCGTGACGGCGTCGTAGAGCGGGACGCCGAGGGCCTCCCCGAGATTCACTGACGGCAGGCCCGAGATGATCTCCAGTGTGCGGAGGAACGAGAGCTGGTCGTAGCGGTCGTGGACGACGGCTCCCTGCTGGGTATACGGGCTGATCACGAGGGCGGGGATACGATGCGCGTCCACGTGGTCGGCCCCGTTCTGGGAATCGTCTTCGACCACCAGGATCAACGAGCTGTTCCAGATCGGGGAGTGGGAGATGTCGTCCACGATCTGGCCGAGGGCCCAGTCGTTGTCGGCGATGTCGGCGTTGGGGGTCCGCTTGCCGGGGGCGAGCCCCTCCGTGTGGTCGAGCGGCAGCGAGATGTAGTTGAAGGTCGGAACCGAGTCGGTCGCCAGCTGTGACTGGAACCTCGTGTCAAAGCAGCTGAACCTCGAGGCGTCCCCGGCCTTCGCCCCCGGCGGCAGGCTCGAGTCGTAGACGTTGCCCGACCTTCGGCCCGATCGCCGGATGGTCGAAGATCGAGATGTCGCTGTCGTAGCAGCCGCCGACGACCTGTACGTCGGTGTGCGTCAGCGAAAGCACCTGGGCGTTCTCGGCAGTCTGCTCGGGGGTCCGGTCTTTGTCGGGGAACGGTGAGATGCCGGCCAGCGCCTCGCCGTAGTTGTAGAACGAGACGCCCGACTCGAGCATGCGCTGGAAGATGTAGCCCTTCGGCGGAGCGCTGACTTCGTAGGAGCCGAAGTCGTAGGGTCGGTTGCGGCCGGCGTAGTTCTGGTGCCAATTCTTGGTCACGTAGTCGGAGACGGCACCTGCTGCGGTCCAGTAGTGGCCGTCGATCGAGGCCTCAGAGTTCGCATAGACGTGATCGAGGAGCGGGAAGCGCTGCACGAGCGCGTGAAGGTTCGGCGTGATGGTGGGCCCGAACAGGCTCAGCGCCGGATCGCCGTCGCCGCGCGAGTCGTCGCCGAGCACCTGGTCGTAGGTGCGGTTCTCGCGGACGATGTAGAAGACGTGCTTGATCGGCCCGTTGGCCTTGATCGGGGTGTTCGCCGGCGGCGACTGCGAGTTCTCGGGAACGATCTGCCGGTCGCTGACCGGGGTGAGCTTGCGGATCTTCTGGTCGCTCGGATAGGTGAGCACCCCCGAGTCTCCGTCGACGATCGAGGGCAGGTATTGGTCCAGGTAGGTGTCGTCCCCGGTGTTCGGGTTCGGTCCGTTCGGGTTCGGGCCGACACCGAGACCGCGTGCCGAGACCCAGACGAGCTGATGGCGCTTCGGGGTCGCTGCAGCCACCGTCGGGTACGAGCCGGTGGGGATCCGCCCGATGAGCTGAAACGGGCGGACCCGCCGCTGCGACTTCTTGCTCGTGTGCTTGGCGGCAAGCTCCACGTCGGAGGTGCTCTTCCCACCCTTCTTCTTCGCCTTCTTCTTGCCCTGCGGCTTGCCTGCCTGGCTGCAGTTCCTTCCGTCTGAGAGTGCGAAGACGGCCACGGCGTCCTCCCCCGAGTCGGCCGAAAGCAGATCGCAGCCGTCCGGGGTGACGCTGACGTAGGTCGGCGAGGTCCCGTTGCCCTGTGGGCGTTCGACCGAAAGCGTACGGGCCACCGTCAGCGATTTGGTGTCGATCGCGGTGATCGTGTCCTGGTTGGCGTTGCCGACGAACGCCAGCGGCGCCTTGGGGTCGACGGCGATGCTCTCGGGATGGGAGAGCGGCGGTGCAACCTGGATCGTCTTGAGCACCTTTCCCGCCGCCAGGTCGATCACGGAGACCGTTCCCTCCGTCTCGCTGCTCACCAGTCCGTAGCGGCCGTTGGTCGTGATCCCGGCGCCGTAGGGATAGTGGCCGACCGGCACATAGCGGATGCTGCCGCTGACGGTGTCGATCAGCGCAGCCTGGTCAGCGAGGTTGAGTGCGACCAGTAGCGTCCGCCCGTTCGGGCTGACCGCGATGTCGCGGGGCCACGAGAGTCGGGCCGTCGTGTTCGGGGGAAAATCCTGGTACGGGGTTGCGTCGCCGGGCGGCGGCAACGGGATGATCCCGGCCCTCGTCGCGAGACCGGTCTTGGGGTCGTAGCGGAGGACGTGGATGACATCGCCCTGCAGCCCGGGGGTGCTGGGGTCGACCTTCTCGCCGGTGTGCGAGGAGTCCGCCACGCCCGAGACATAGGCCGTGCGCCCGTCGGGCGACATCGCGATCCCACCGCTCAGGCCTGGGAAGGGGATCGTCTGGACGACTGTGCCGACCTTGCGCCCTTCGCGCCGGTTGCACTTCTTCGAGCCCTTGCCCTTGGCCTCGGCAGCGCTCTTCCTCCCATGCTTCTTCTTGCCCTTGCCGCACGACCCATTCGCGACTTGGACGATTCGGACGTCGTTCAGGCCGCGTCCGGTCGAGAGCGCCCAGAGGAAGCGGCCGTTGGGCGTCAGGGCGCCGCCGGTCGGAAGATTGCCGAGTGGGGTGAGGTGACCCGCGGGGTGGAGGTGGCGCCCCGAAGGTTGGATGCCGGTCGAAGGGCCGATCACCCCGACCCCGGACTGGGTGGCGGCATAGGCAGCGGTCGCGGCAACCGCCGCCGTCAGGGCGACGAGTCCTACGGTCCCTCGTGATCTGACCCTCCTCACTCCATCCGGAGTCTTACCACCGGGGCCGTTCACACGGTCCGGCGCAGCTCAGAAGACGGGCAGCTCGGTGTAGGAGCCGAAGACCTGCTGGAGCGCGGCGACCATCTCGCCCTCGGAGACTCGGGCCCGTGCGCAGTCGAGGATCGGCGGCATCAGATTGGCGTCTGTGGCGGCCGCCGCCTTCAGCTCACCGAGAGCTCGCTCCACCTGGGCCGAGTCGCGCTTCGCCTTGCTCGCCGCCACCCTCCCTTTCTGCTTGCGCTCGAGCTCGGGATCGATCCGCAGGATCGGAGTCTCCTCGTCGCCGGAGTCCACATAGTCGTTGACCCCGACGACGATCCGCCGCTTTGAGTCCACCTCCTGCTGGTAGCGGAAGGAGGCGTCGGCGATCTCGCGTTGCGGGAAGTTCTGCTTGATCGCCTCGACCATCCCGCCGAGCTCGTCGATCCGGGCGAAGTACTCATAGGCCGCGCGCTCCATCTCGTCCGTGAGGGTCTCGATGAAGTAGGAGCCGCCGAGAGGGTCGATCGTGTTGGTCACGCCGGTCTCATGGGCGATCACCTGCTGGGTGCGCAGTGCGATGCGGACGGCCTCCTCTGTCGGCAGCGCGAGAGCCTCGTCGTAGGAGTTGGTGTGGAGCGACTGCGTCCCGCCCAGGACGCCGGCGAGGGCCTCGATCGCCGTTCGGATGATGTTGACCTGGGGCTGTTGGGCGGTCAGGGAGACGCCCGCAGTCTGCGTGTGGAAGCGCATCCGCCAGGACTCCTCGCGCTTGGCTCCGTATGTGTCGCGCATCTCTCGCGCCCAGATCCGCCGGGCGGCGCGGTACTTGGCGATCTCCTCGAAGAAGTCGATGTGTGCGTTGAAGAAGAAGGAGAGCCGCGGTGCGAAGGCGTCGACTTCCAGGCCGCGCTCGATCGCCTGCTCCACGTAGGTGAGGCCGTCCTTGAGCGTGAAGGCGAGCTCCTGCTGGGCGGTCGAGCCCGCCTCGCGGATGTGGTACCCGGAGATCGAGATCGGGTGCCAGCGCGGCATGTGCTCCGTGCACCACTCGATCATGTCCCCGACGAGGCGCATCGCCGGCTCGATGGGGAAGCACCACTCCTTCTGGGCGATGTACTCCTTGAGGATGTCAGTCTGGATCGTCCCGCCGAGCCGCTCCGGTGCCACTCCCTGCTCCTCCGCGGTCGCGACGTAGAACGCGAGCAGGATCGCGGCGGGAGCGTTGATCGTCATCGAGGTCGTGACCTCGCCGAGGTCGATCCCGCCGAAGAGCGTCTCCATGTCGTCGAGGGTGTCGATCGCAACCCCTTCCACCCCGACCTCGCCGAGAGAGCGATCGGCGTCGGAGTCGAGCCCCATCAGGGTCGGCATGTCGAAGGCGGTCGAAAGGCCGGTCTGGCCATGACCGAGCAGATAGTGGAAGCGCTCGTTGGTCTCCTCGGCGGTGCCGAAGCCTGCGAACTGGCGCATCGTCCAGAGCCGCCCGCGGTACATGGATGGGTAGACGCCGCGGGTGTAGGGGAACTCACCCGGGTAGCCGAGATCACGCTCGGGATCCGATCCCTCGCGGTCCTCCTCGGTGTAGAGGGGCCTGACCTCCTGCCCCGAGATCGTCTCGAACAGCGCCTCGCGTTCCTCCAGACGCGAATAGACCTCGGACAGCCACTCGTGGGCGCGTCGCCTCGCTTCGGGCTCAACCGCCATGCCCCGGAGTCTAGGGCTGAGGCTAGATCCGATCGACAGCCGGCTGGCGGGGAACGGCGTCATAAGCACGACCGCGTTCCGCGCGGGCGCTGAGCAGGGCCGCATCTGCGCGGCCGAACAGATCCGCCAGATCGTCGCCTGGCTCGAGCTCGGCGATGCCGATGGTGATCTTGCCCCCGGTGTGACGGCGGTCGAGATCGGCCTCGATTGCGGCGCAACGATTCCGCATTCCCTCCGCATCGGAGCCCAACATCGCGAAGGCGAACTCGTCGCCGCCGAGCCGGATGACCGGCTCGTAGGAGCGAATGTTCACCTGGATCGCCTCGACGACGTCGCAGAGCAGACGGTCCCCGGCGACGTGGCCATGGCTGTCGTTGACCTCCTTGAGGCCGTCGACGTCCAGGAACGCCAGGGCGAGCTTTCCGTCGGAGCGCCGCGCGCGCTCGATCTCGGCGCGCAGAATGCCCTCGCCGAAGCCACGGCGGTGGGAGCCGGTGAGATCGTCGAAATGAGCGCGGTGCCGAGCCTCGACCAGCTCGGCGCGATCCCGTGCTGCTCGCTCACGATCGCGAGCCGCGAGCAGCCGGTCGTCGGCGGCCGAGGCGCGGTCGGCGGCGGCCTGCGCCCGGATCGTCTTCAGCTCGGCGAGCAGGCGCTCGAGCGCCGTGGGGCCCTCCAGCGACCCCTCGCGCCTGGCCCACTCCCCGTCACGTTCCTCCGCGGCGCGGTCACGCGCCGCAGCGGCCAGATCGCGATGCGCCGCCTCCCGGTCGCGCTCGTCGCCCTCGCGGGCGAACTCTTCGGCGTCGCTGATACGGCGGGCGGTCATCGCATCCCCCTCGGATCCTCTGTTTCCAATCAAAGTTCCAACCCCGTTCAAAAGGGCCCGGGGCCGCCCCCTAAGCACCCCGGGACCCTACTAGCCTCGCGGACCTGGGCGGTCTGAGTCAATCAGAAAAATGCTTACCCGGAATGGCTTCTGCCGGAACGGACAAGCCGGGACGACTCTCATCGCCGAAGGGGTCTCCCCCGCATCCGGCCGCTGTTGTTGCGGCGCTTGGATGCCAGCGCTCCCGCGCCCCCGGCCGCCGCGGCGAGGACGGTGGCGCCGGCGATGGCCAGCTTCCTCCCCAGCTTCTCGAAGCGCATCACCCGCCAGCCCTCCTCCCTGGCGATCTCCAGTAGGTCGGCGTCGGGGTTGACCACCACCGCATTGCCCACCGACCGCAGCATCGGCTGGTCGCTGGCCGAGTCGGAATACGCGTAGGAGGCTTCCATGTCGATCTGGTGGCGCTCGGCGAAGCGCTGCATGGCCTCCACCTTGCCCCGGCCGTAGACGAACGGCCCCTCCATCTCCCCTGTGTACTTGCCGTCGGAGCCGATCGCCCAGCGGGTCCCGATCCCGCCCTCCATTCCGAGCACGGCGGCCAGTGCCTTGACCAGGTCGTTGCCCGCCGCGCTGACGATGAAGGTCGCGCGACCGTCGTCCTGATGGCGGTGGACCTCGTCCAGCATCTGCGGGTAGATCCTCGGCAGGATCCCGGCGAGGACCGCGGGGGCCATGCGCTCGACGTCCCGCTCGGGGATCTCGGCGAAGACGCGCTTCGCAACCTCCAGCACCGCATTGGTCTGCTCGTCCGATGAGCCGCGGAGGCGGTAGCGGAGGTGATCCCAGCCCCACTTGGCGAGCTGCCTGCGCGGGACGAAGCCGCGCTGGTTCGCCACCCGCGCGAACACCATCCCGCTTGACCCCGCCATCAGGGTCTTGTCGAGATCGAAGAACGCGGCGCCTTTCGGCTGCGGACCGGGCATGGCCTCAGCCTAACCGCGCTCAGAGCTCCGCCAGAACCTCCGCCGCGGCCCGCTCGCCCGAGCGCACAGCGCCGTCCATGTAGCCGTTCCAGTAGGTGGAGGTCTCGGTCCCCGCCCAGTGGATCCGGCCGATCGGCTGGCGCAGTGCAGGGCCGTAGCCGGTGTAGACGCCGGGCGCGGCAATGCCCACCGGGCAGCCGCGCGACCAGCGCTCGCCCGCCCAGTAGGACTCGATGTAGTCGATCGGGTTCGCGGCCCCAGCCCCGAAGAACTGGCTGAACTGAGCGATCACCGCCGCCTTGCGGTTGCCCCGGGAGAGCGCGTGGAACGCCCTGGACTGATCCCCCCCGATGAAGCCGAAGACCACCCCCGGGCTTCCGCCCGGAGGGGTGTCGTCGAAGGTCGCGTTGATGAAGCCGTCCGTGGAGACCGCGGTCCCCGTCAGGCCGGCGTCACGCCAGAACGGCCTGTCGTAGACGCACGCCACCTTGGTCAGGTTCCCCTGCGGCATGCGCTGCGTGAGCTGGTCTCGCTCTGCCGGCATGTCCGGCCGGTAGTCGATGCGCCCGGCGAGCGTCGGCGGGATGGCAACGATCGCCTGCTTGGCGCGAACCTCGAGGCGTTTGGTCTGGACCGTCACGCCATGCCCATGCTGGACGATGCGCCTGACCGGCTGCTTCAGCAGCACCCGCTTCTTGCCCAGGCGCCTGGCGACCCGGAGGGCGATTAGCTGGGTCCCGCCGTCTACGCGATCCTGCTGCGCTCCCATTCGGGTGTTGAAGTTCCGCTCGAATGTGCCGACGTTTTGCTCGTTGCCGGAGGCCGCGATGTAGAAGACGGTGAAGAGGAGGGACAGCTCTCGCGGCTCCGCGCCGAAGATGGGCCTGGTAGCGGCGGGGATCAGCTCCCTGAACTGCGGCGTGACGGAGTTGGCCTCGACGAAGCTCTGGAGCGTCTGGGCGTCCCAGCTGGCGGCGTTCGCTGCCGTCCACGGAGAGTTGACGTCGACCTCCGTCGCCATAGAGTCGAGCGTCAACACCACCTTGGCGAGGTCCGGCAGGATCACCGGGTCCGGGGGCGCGGTTCCGGTGATGCCCGTATCGGAATAGGTAGAGCGATTCCCGTCGCGCACGTAGACGTTGTCACCTGTGTCGTAGGTGGGGAACGTCCCGACGCCGAAGTCGCTCGCCAGCTTGGCGATGTGGTCCTGGGTGGGGCCGATGAACGCCGCGCCCCTCTCCGTGATCTCGCCGCCCGGGATCGAGGCGTTGTGGGCACGGCCTCCCACTCGGTCGCGCGCCTCCAGGACGAGGACGGACTTGCCCGCCAGCACCAGCCTGAGGGCGGCCGTCAGCCCTGCGAATCCGGCGCCCACCACGACGACGTCGGCGTGGCGCTTGCGAGACCGGTTTCGGCCGTGGGGATGACGGTCCTGCTCCCGCGCCTCGGCCCCGGGAACCCGGGAAAGCGCAGCAGCCCCGGCGGCGGCCGCTCCGGTACCGATCAGCCGGCGCCTGGTGAGCCTCTCGCCCTGCAGCTCCTGGCCATCATCCGCCACGGCGGGCATTCTGCCACGCGTTCGGCGCCCCAGGGGCTCGGCGTGGCTAGTCCCCGTTGACCTCCACGACGATGGCGTCGCCCTGGCCGCCGCCCGAGCAGATCGCGGCGCAGCCGAGCCCGCCCCCGCGCCGGCGGAGCTCGTGTACGAGGGCGCCGACGATGCGGGCGCCGGAGGCCCCGATCGGATGGCCGAGCGCGATCGCCCCGCCGTTGACGTTCACGCGCTCCTCGTCGACGTCGAGCATCCGCATGGAGTTGATCGCAACCGATGCGAAGGCCTCGTTGATCTCCCAGAGATCGACATCCCCGGGCTTCTTGCCGATCTTGTCGAGCGCCTGCTTCGCGGCCCCCGCCGGGGTCCTGGCGAGGTAGGGAAAGTCGTCTGCGACCTGGCCGTAGGCGAGAACGGTGGCTATCCCGCTCTTGCCGTTCTGCTTCGCCCACTCGTCCGAGGCCACAACCACCGCTCCGGCGCCGTCGTTGACGCCCGGGGAATTGCCGGCGGTGTGGGTTGCGTCGTCGCCGCCGACCGCCTTCAGCTTGGAGAGCACCTCGAGGGTCGTGTCGGGCCGGATGGCCTCATCGGCCGCAACTTCGGACTCGCCCTTCTTCGACTTGATCGTCACGGTGACGATCTCCTCGGCGAGCTTGCCGTCCTCCGTTGCCCTGTGCGCGAGCTGGTGGGAGCGCTCCGCGAACCGGTCCATGTCGGCCCTGGTGATCTCGAGCTCGTTGGAGACCTCGCTGGCCTCGTTGATCATCTGCTTCTCGGTGAAGGGGTTGGTGAGCCCGTCGTGGGTCATAGCGTCGATGGCCGTGACGTCGCCCATCCGGAAGCCGAAGCGGGCTCCGGGCAGCAGATACGGCGCCTGGCTCATCGACTCCATCCCACCGGTCACGCCGATCTCGAGATCGCCTGCCCGGATCGCCTGGTCGGCGACCCCGATCGCCCGCATCCCGGAGGCGCAGACCTTGTTGATGGTCTCCGACGGAACCTCGCGCGGGATGCCGGCCTTGATCTGTGCCTGACGGGAGGGGATCTGTCCCTGCCCCGCCTGAAGCACCTGGCCGTAGACGACGCCCTGGACCTCGTCGGCCTTCACCTCGGCGCGGTCGAGAGCCTCCGAGATCGCGGTGCCGCCCAGGTCGGTGGCATCGAGGGACGAGAGACCGCCGCCCATCTTCCCGAAGGGGGTCCTGGCGGTGGAGAGGATGACCGTCTTCGACATCTGCGCCTTTCGTTGAGCCCTCCGGAGCACCCGGAGGCTTTTCCCAAGTTCGACCTCAATGCTAGTGACCGCCTGTAATCTGGCGCCCCTTGCGCGTGGAGATCACCGACAAGCCGTTGTCCGACGTCGATTCCGACCTCCTCGCTGTCCTCATCTTCGACGGAGACGACCTTCCGGAGCCCCTGGCCGGAGCGCCCGGATCGGAGGACGTCAAGGGCGCCTACAAGAAGGCCACCCTGGTCCACCCGCAGAGCCCGCGCCGCGCGCTCGTGATCGGGCTGGGCGACCGCGACGAGTTCGAGCCCGAGCGCGCCCGGGTCGCGGGGGCGATCGCAGCCCGCACCGCCGGCTCGGTGGACGCGAGCTCGCTGGCATTGGCTGGTCCGGAGACACCCGATCCGAAGGCGCTCGCCAGCGCGATGGTCGAGGGCGCGATCCTCGCCTCCTACCGCTTCGATCGCTTCAAATCGAAGAAGGAAGACGACGATTCGGCCAAACGGCTCGAGGAGCTGACGGTGCTCGGCGATGGCGGCCTCGCCGAGGCCATCGAGTCCGCTCGTGTCGGCGCCGAGGCCGAGAACTTCGCGCGCGAGCTGCAGGACCTGCCGTCCAACGTGGTCACCCCCTCGTACCTGGCCGGCCGCGCCCACGCGATCGCGGAGGAGCACGCGTCCGTCAGCTGCGAGGTGATGGGCCGCCAGCAGATCAAGGAGAAGGGAATGGGCGGCCTGGTTGCCGTCTCCCAGGGCAGCGCCGAGGAACCGCAGCTGATCGTCCTCCGCTACCAGGCCGGCGGCGATGGCGAGACCCTCGGGCTCGTCGGCAAGGGCGTCACCTTCGACTCCGGTGGCATCTCGATCAAGCCCTCGGCGGGGATGCAGGAGATGAAGATGGACATGTCGGGTGCGGCTGCGGTGCTGGAGGCCGTCTCGGCGATCGCCAAGCTGGAGGTCCCGATCAACCTCCTCGCGGTCATTCCGTCCACTGAGAACCTGCCCAGCGGAACCGCCGTCAAGCCCGGCGACATCATCACCCAGCTCAACGGCAAGACAGTTGAGGTGAACAACACCGACGCCGAGGGCCGGCTGATCCTCGCCGATGCCCTGGCCTACTCCGTCGAGCTCGGCGCGGACCGGCTCATCGACCTGGCCACGCTGACCGGCGCGGTGATCATCGCTCTCGGCTCCACCTACGCCGGGTTGATCTCGAACGACGACGCCCTCGCCACGGAGGTCGAGGGGGCGGCCAGCCGGACCGGTGAGCTCGCCTGGCGGCTGCCGCTCCACCCGGAGTACAAGGAGCTCACCAAGGGCACGGTCGCCGACCTCACCAACGCTTCGTCGAAGCGCAAGGCCTCCACCATCTACGCGGGCTCCTTCCTGGAGGAGTTCGTGGACGGGAAGCCGTGGGTCCACCTCGACATCGCGGGGACCGCCTGGGACGTCGGACGTGAGTACGTCGGCAAGGGTCCGAGCGGCTTCGGCACCAGGCTGCTGATCGACCTGGCCCGCTCTCTGGCTTCGCCGTGAGGTCGCCGCCAGCTGGCCGCTAGACCGCGAGCAGTCGCAGCAGACGCCGCCCGAGCACCCGGTCACCCTCGAGCCTGACACGCTTGCTGGCCAGCCGGCGGAGCGCCCGGCGCCCGCGCGGCCGGCGGGGATCGGGAACGCCGTACAGGCGGCCGCGCAAGGTCGGCACCGTCGCGAAGTGGACGATGTCCGGCAGGCTGCCCTCGATCACCAGGTCGGGTTTCCGGGAGTCACCATCCTCGACGACCACGCTGCGCGGCTTGAACTGGATGCGGAGCGGCGAGAAGTCCTCGGCGAAGCGAAAGACGACGCGCCCGCGCATCTGGGCGGCGAGCTGGGGCTCGCGGGCGATGCCGCGCTCGATCAGGCCAAAGATGCTGGGGGCGACGCCATCCTCGACCATTCGCCCGAGGCGGACGATGTGGACCCTGCCGTTCGCGCTCATGGCCTCGATCGTAGGATCTGTGCCATGCGGCCGGTGACTCCGCGCCTCAGGCTGACTCTCGAGCTCTTCGCTGGGCTCGCGCTGATCGCGGGCGCCCTGCTCTTCCTCGGTGCCACGCGAACCGATGCGTGGTGGTCATGGACGATCCAGCCACCCCTCACCGCCGCCACCCTCGGCGCGTTCTACTGGGCCGCCTTCGTGCTCATCCTGATGGCAGCTCGATCACACACCTGGGCTCGAGCCCGTCCAGCCGTGTATCCGGTCGCGGTGATCGCGGTGCTGCTGCTGCTCATCACGCTGATCCACATCGACCGGTTCGACCTGAACAGCCTGTTCGGCGTCTTCTGGGTGGTCGCCTATGCCCTGGTGCCGGTGCTGCTCGCTTGGACGCTGGTCGAACAGAGGGGCACTCCCGGTGAGGACGGACGCGGGGGGCAGCGACTGCCGAGGCCGCTCCGCCGGGTGTTGATCATCGAAGGCGTTGTGATGCTCGCCGCCGGCATCCTTCTCCTGGTGGCACCCGGGGCCGCCGACGACATCTGGCCCTGGGCCCTGTCCCCCCTCACGTCGCGCGCGATCGGCTCGTTCCTGTTCGGGATCGGGCTGGCGGCACTGATCGCCGTTCGCGACAACGATCCACTCAGCTTCCGCGGCGCCGCGCTCGCCTACACCGCGCTGGGGCTGCTGGAGCTGCTCGCCCTCAACGTCCATACCCCGGATCTCGGCGACCGGCCGCTGGCGACGACGCTCTACGCCGCCTTGTGGGTCGCAGTCGCGGTGACCGGGGGCTACGGGTTGAGGGCTGCGAGGGCCTCGGCGCGGTCGTAGAAGGCGTCGACGCGGGTTCCCTGCGTGCCCGAGACGGTCCAGAGATGCGCATAGCGCGCGTCGACATCGGCGGTTGAGCCCCGGCCGGTGGCCTCCAGGTGGATCATCACCAGCACCCGGTCGCCCTTCTGCCTGACCTCCTCGACCGTCTGATGGAAGCGCTCCCAGGAGCCGAGGAAATCTGTGAGGAACGCGCGGATCGCCTCTCGGCCCCGGTAGACGCCGGTGTCGGGAAGGACCTCGCTCTCGTGCCATTCCGCATCCTCGGCGAGCGCCTCCATCGCCGCATCGATCTCGTTCTCGTTGAGCGCCTCGTAGGAGGCGACCACGATGTCCTTCGCTTCCGTGCCCGGCATCACCTTCAACGCTAACCCTCCCGCGATCAGGATTCGAGTATCAGGCAGGTGCTGGTACCGGTGGCGAGCAGCTTGCCACTCTCCACCGCAGTGAGCTTCGCCTCGGCGGTCGCCGTCTTGCGGCCGCGGTGAATGACCTCCGCCTCGGCGCGGACGGCACCGGTGTCTCGGGTCATGGGCCGGAGGTACTTCACCTCCAGGGTCTGGCTCGTGTAGCCGACGCCGGCCGGACAGGTGGTGTGCACCGAGCAGCCCAGCGCCGAGTCGAGGATCGTCGACGCGTAGCCGCCGTGCACGACCCCGATGGGGTTGTAGTGCTCCTCGCCGGGCTCGCCGATGAAGACGGCCCTCCCCTCCCCCAGCTCGTCGATCGAGAAGTTCATGACCACCGCAATCGGCGGCGGCGGGATCTCACCGGACTGGATCGCCCGGACGTAGTCGAGCCCGGCCATCCCGGCGCCGACCGCGGCGCTGGCGATCGGATCCTGCCAGGCGATCGTCCGGGTACGGCGGCCGATCTCGGTCGGAACGGTCAATCTCGCCCCGGGCGGCGGCGGGCGCGCCTGCGCCCGCCATCATCGCGGCTCGGTCGAGCCGGGTAGCGGAGATCGGCGAGGATCTCCTCCGGGGTGATCTTGACCTGCTCCGGGTGGAATTCGAATCGCAGTGCTCTCATGACGACCCCCTTCGGGTCAAGTTGGTTGCTTCACGCAACTCCAACGTGTCGGACCCTAACACCGTAAGTTGCATGACGCAACCGAGTGTGCCAAGATCACACTGATGCTCGGCAATGAATACGAAGGCCAGATCTGCTCCATCGCTCGCAGCCTCGAGCTGGTGGGCGAGAGGTGGACGCTGCTGGTGGTACGTGAGATCTTCCACGGCCGGCGGAAGTTCTCCGAGATGCAACGCTCCCTGGGCGTGGCACGCAATGTGCTCACGGCGCGGCTGCAGCGCCTGGTCGACGAGGGGATCCTCGAGCGTCGCCCCTACAGTGAGCGCCCCGAGCGCTACGAGTACTTCCTGACTGAGAAGGGGCTCGATCTGTGGCCCGTGATGATCTCCCTGATGCACTGGGGAGACAAGCATGAGCCGGGCCCGGGCGGACCACCCTCGGTCGTCGTCCACAAGGAGTGCGGCGGGAAGATCGACGATCGCCGGATCTGCACCAAGTGCGGCAAGAAGCTGAACGTCCGCGAGGCGCGCGCGATCGACGGCCCAGGAGCGGCGGCCAGGCCCTCTGTCGAAGCGGCGGCGTAGCCGCCGCGCCTGATTCCTGCGGCCGCTGCCGCCGCGTTTAATGGCGAAGCCGTCCCTAGACTGCCCGCGATGAATTTCGAGCTGACCGACGAGCAGCGGCTGCTGCGCGACACAGTCCGTGACTTCGCCAATCAGGAGGTGAAGCCGGTTGCGGAGGAACTCGACCGGACCAAGTCGTTCCCATACGAGCTGGTCAAGAAGATGGGCGAGCTCGGCCTGATGGGCATCCCTTTCCCGGAGGAGTACGGCGGTGGTGGCGCCGGGACGCTCGCCTACGCCCTCGCCGTCGAGGAGATGACCCGGATCGACTCCTCGGTCGCGATCACGATGGCCGCCCACACCTCGCTCGGCACGATGCCGATCCACCTCTGGGGCACGGACGAGCAGAAGGACGACTGGCTCCCGAGGCTCTGCAGTGGGGAGAAGCTGGCGGCGTTCGGATTGACCGAGCCCGAGGCGGGCTCGGATGCCGGCAACACCCACACCCGCGCCGCGCTCGACGGTGGCGAGTGGGTGGTGAACGGGGCGAAGCAGTTCATCACCAACTCGGGGACCGACATCTCCGGCTGCGTGACGATCACGGCGGTCACCGGCCAGGAGAACGGAAACAAGGAGATCTCCAACATCATCGTCCCCAACGGGACCCCCGGCTACGAGACCGGCGAGGCGTACAGGAAGATGGGCTGGAACGCCTCGGACACGCGTCCGCTCGCCTTCGATGACTGCCGCGTCCCTGAGGGCAATCTGCTCGGCCGCCGGGGCGACGGCTTCAAGCAGTTCCTGCAGATCCTGGACGGCGGCCGCATCGGGGTCGCGGCGATGGGCGTCGGCCTCGCGCAGGGCGCGCTCGACGAGGCGATCTCCTACTCGAAGGAGCGCCGGGCCTTTGGCCAGCACATCGGCAGGTTCCAGGCGATCCAGACCAAGATCGCGGACCTCTCCGCGCAGATCGAGGCGGCGCGCCTGCTCGTCTACCGGGCCGCCCACATCAAGGACCGCGGCGATCCATTCACCCTGATCGCCGCGCAGGCCAAGCTGATCACCGGCCGGCTCGCCGTCCGCGCCACCGAGGAGGCCGTCCAGATCCACGGCGGCTATGGCTGCATCGAGGAATACCCCGTCTGCCGCTTCTACCGCGACGCCAAGATCCTCACCATCGGCGAGGGCACCGACGAGGTTCAGCAGCTGGTGATCGCCCGCCAGCTGGGCGTCTAGCCGCCCAGCGCCGCCAAAAGCGAACCCTGCCGCGCTCTTCAGCGCCGTTCGTCGCGGTACATCGCAAGCGCGTACGCGCCCGCGGGGTGCGCGCGAAATTCCCGCACCGCCGCCGCCATTGCCACCGGCAGCTCCCCGGGTTGCGGGAGGGGCACCCCGTACTCGGGCGGCATCAATACAGATGCCGCCAGCGCGGCAAACGTCAGGTCGGCGGCTGTGAACCGATCGCCGCAGAGATATGGCCGATCGTCGCTGAGCCGCTTTGCAACTTTGTCGAAGACCATCCGCACTTGGGCCTCGGACTGCGCCGCGGTAGTCGCCGTGATGTCAAGAAAACGATCGATCACCCGTGTGACCGCGGGATAGGCCAGCGGTAGCGCCCGGCGCTCCCAGCTTGGGACGCCCGTACAGGCATAGGCAACGGCGAGATCCCGACGTCCGCGCATTTCGTTGTACATCCACCTTCGCCCATGGGGTCCCAGATTGGCGTCGAAGTCGCGTTGCAGCGCTCGAACCTCTGCGGCGGCCCCTGGATCGTCCGGGTAAAGCCGCTGACCCTGCGGCGCATTGGCGTCGGCCTCCTCAACGATGTCGGCCGAGTCGGCCAGCACCCGATCGCCGCACACCAGCACCGGAACGGTCGTCCCACCCCCTGCTCGACGCGCAGCGAGCCAGTGGATGAGCTGCAGGTGCGGCTGCTCTCGATACCTGACGCCCGTGCGATCCAGAGCCCAGCGAGCCTTTTCGCAGTAGTGGCTGATCGGAATCGTGATCAAGACGCACGGGGGGCCGGATGAGCTCATTCGGACTGGATCAGTTCTCGGCAGGGACCGCGGTGATCTCGTCTGCGTCCTGCTCGGCGACCTCCGCCGCCCTCCCCCGGCCTTCGCTGATTCCCCAGTGGGCGCAGAGCTCCAGCTCCTGAAGCGCGGTCAGCGACTCCGTGGGTCGAAAGCGCGGGGCCTGGCGGACCCAGTCGCGGTCGTAGGCGGCCCAGAGGCGACCCGCTCCCTCGGCGACGTGCTCGAAGGGGATCGCCGTGCAGCCGGCGAGTGGCCCGAGCCGGATCAGCGCCCAGCGCGGCTCACCGCTCTCGGCGTCCACGTGGATGCCCGCGATGCGGCCGAGCGTCTTCCCCTCCAGGCCGTCGATCTGCATACCGTCCCAACCCGTCGCCTGATCGAGGCTGGGAAGGGAGGACTTGCGCTCTGGCTCGGGCTCCGCGTCGGGGTCAGCCATCCTCGCGCTCCAGCAGCTCCTGGGCCGCGGTAGCCGGATCGAGCTCCCGTCTGACGACCCGGTCGAGCAGCTCGCGGACGGATGAGTCGTCCGCGACGGCCGCCTCCAGGCGCCGTCGCATCCGTGCTGCGGCCAGCTCGAGGACCTCGTTGCGGAGGTTCCTGGCGCGCCGTTCGTCCAAGGTGCCCTCAGCCTCGATGTGCTCCCGGTGTTCGGCGATCGTCTTCGCCAGTTCCGCCACGCCCTCGCCCTTCGCTGCTTCGGTGCGGAGGATCGGCACACGCCACGAGGTGGAGGGCCCAAGCGAGAGGACGCCACGGATCTCCCGGATCATCGTGTCGGTCATCGGGTGATCGGCCTTGTTGACGACGATCACGTCGGGGATCTCCATCACGCCGGCCTTCAGGGCCTGGATCGAGTCGCCGGAGCCCGGCATCAGGACGAGGACGATGGTGTCGCCGTGATCGACGATGTCGATCTCCGCCTGCCCCACTCCGACGGTCTCGATGAAGACGTCGTCCTTGCCGGAGGCGTCCATCAGCAGGGCTGCCTGCAGCGTCGCCTCTGAGAGCCCGCCGAGGGCGCCGCGGCTCGCCATCGAGCGGATGAAGACCCCAGGGTCCAGGAAGTGGTCTGAGAGCCGGATGCGGTCGCCGAGCAGGGCGCCGCGGGTGAAGGGGCTCGAGGGATCGATCGAGAGCACCGCGACCTGGCGGTCCTGCTTCCGCATCTCGGCGGTGAGTGCGCCGATCAGGGTGCTCTTCCCGACACCCGGTGGCCCCGTGAGCCCCACGATCCGGGCCCGGCCGGTGCGCGGGAAGACCTCCCGGACCAGCTCCCAGCCGCTGGGGTCGTCGTTCTCGATCAGGGTTATGGCACGAGCCAGAGCCCGCTTATCGCCCGCGACGAGGCGCTCCGCGAGATCGGATTCCGTCCGCTGCGCCATCCGCCTCAGTCTAGGTACGGGGACGGAACCTAGAATCGCCGCCGTGCTCAGACTGCTGCGATTCCTTCGCGCCAACGGAATGATCGATTGGCGCTATGCCAGGTTGCTCTGGCGATATGTGTGGAGGCGACTCCTCACCCCCGCTGGCTGGCGCTGGAAGACGGACGGCCCGGTCTTCTTCGGCAAGAACCTCGAGCTGCAGATTGCGAGGGGGGCCGAGATTCGCTTCGGCCGCTTCTCCTGGATCGGCGACGGGACCAAGATCCGCTGCCACGAGGGCGTGGTGGAGATCGGCGCCAAGACCGTCTTCGGGCAGGAATGCACCATCTCGGCTTACAGGCGAGTCCGGATCGGTGAGCAGTGCGTGATCGCCGACCGGGCGATGTTCATCGACTTCGACCACGGCGTCGTCGAGGTGGAGCGGCCGATCCGGCAGCAGGGGATCTACAAGCGCGAGTGCGTGATCGGCTCCAACGTCTGGGTCGGCTACGGCGCCTGCTTCCTGCGGGGGGTGACGGTCGGCGACAACTCGATCGTCGGCACCAGCTCGGTGGTCACGCGCAATGTCCCCGCCAACGCGGTGGTCGGCGGGGTGCCGGCGAAGGTCATCCGGATGCGTGAGGAACCCGAGCGGTTGAAGTGGCCCGACCCCGTCGAACCGGCGCCCGAGCAGGATTGATCTGCTTTACTCGCCGCCCGGGTCTGGAGCCCGGGGGGCATGTCGAGCCAACTCAGGCAGGGGACAGAACGGAGGAGCATGAGGCGGACTCCACGGCGTCTGATCGGGACCTTGATCGCCGCAGCCGCGCTGCTCGACGGTCATCCCGGCATCCGCGCAGGCGATCACCCTGAGCGGTCTCACGGCAGCACAGCCAGCCGAGCACCCAGGCCGGGGCGCACAGCGACTTCCATATCCACGTGCACTTCACCAACGATCAGGTCAAGGATCTGACCGTGGGCCTGCCGCCCGGGCAGGTCGGCAACCCGAACGCGACCCCGCAATGCACGGAGGCCCAGCTCAACTCCGCGACGCTGGGAACGACGGCTGCCCGGCCAACACCCAGGTGGGCACGGTCGTCGCCAACGCGACCATCACAGTCGTTGCCCTGCCCGTCACGCTCAACGTCTCGGGGAAGGTCTTCAACCTGACGCCACACAGTGGGGAGCCGGCCCGGTTCGGGATCGTGCTCACAGCCCGGCAACCTCGGTGGCGCCGTCAACGCTTCCCCTCCCGCCGATCATCCTCCAGTCGGCGGTTCAGCTGAGGCAGAGACTTCGGCCTCAACACGGTCATCAACAATATCCCGAACACCACCCAGGGACTGCCCACCACAATCAACTCGCTGGACATCACCCTCTTCGGGATCACTCCGGGGACCGGCAAGCCGTTCATGCGGAATCCGACCTCCTGCGACGACCACTCGCCACGTTCACGGCGGTCCCCTACTCCGGAGCCAACGCCAGCGGAAGTCTCACTTCACCCCGACCAACTGCGGAGCCCTCGACTTCTCACCCGCCTTCACGGCGATCGTCGGCGGCCCCGGCGGGACTGCTCAGGGCGGCCAGACCACCGCGATCACGTCCATCGACCAGGACAACGATGAGGCGGGGTTGATCAACGCCCACGTCTTCGTCCCGCCCGACCTCGCTCCGAACACCCTCACCGACCTGCTCAGCCACAGGTGTCCTCCCGCGGACTTCGAGGCCGGGACGTGTCTCGGGAACACCGTGGTGGGCGATGCAGTCGCCACCTCGCCGCTGCTCAGCTCGCCCCTCGCCGGTCAGGTGCTTCTGGTCGACAACGGCGGCCTCCTCCCGAACATCGGGCTGGACCTGCGCGGCCAGCTCCACCTCCTCCTCCAGGGGAGCCTGAACACGGACAAGTCGGTGATTTTCGCCGGCCTGCCCGACATTCCGATCGCCCACTTCCAGCTCGCCTTCACCAACCCACCGGGCCTGCTGATCGCGAATCGCGACCTCTGCGTGGGGGCCCCGCCTGTCTTCCATGCGGACTTCACGGGCTACAACGGGGCCAGCACCTCCGTCGACTCAACGGCGACCGTCCAGGGCTGTGGGGGCGGCAGCGGCAGCGGGGGGACCGGCAGCAAGTGCAAGAAGAACGCGAAGAAGAAGCACAAGCACCACGCCGCCGAGTCCAAGAAGCACAAGAAGAAGCACTCCTGCAAGAAGAAGAAGCACAAGAAGAATCGGTAGACGGCTTCGCCATCAGATCGCGGCCACGAGCGGCCGCTCCTGATAACTGCTCGGGGCTTCGCCCCTCGCTCACAGCAGAGCGGCCTGGTGGCCGCTACAACCTCTTCCCCGTCGCGAACAGCAGGATGCCGCCCGCCAGGGCGAGCACTCCCGTGATCCAGAAGACAACGCCCCCCGCATTGAACGCGGCCACGATCAGCGCGATCCCGACGACGACCAGGGGCAGGCCGAAGGAGATCGGCACGCTGACATTGAGCCCAGGGCCGAAGTCCGGCGCGCGCCGCTTGGGAGCCCTGTCCCGCGAGGGATAGACCTCACGCCGGCCGTCGGGCAGCCGGGTCATCCCGCGCCCCCCGCTCAGCCCTCGTCCAGGGCGGCCGCGCGGCTGTCCGCCATCTCCGCATAGACGCCGGCGGTCCGCTCCGCGACGTCCCCCCAGTCGAAGCGCCTCAGGTGCTCGAACGCCTCGGCGGTGAGGCGGCGGCAGAGCTTCGCGTCATCCAGGACCCGGACGGTCATCTCCGCCAGCGACTCCGGGTCGCGCGCCCGGAAGCGCAGGCCGACCTCGTCATGGGGGACGACCTCGCGCAGGCCGCCGGTGTCGGCGACGATGCACGGGCAACTCGAGGCCATCGCCTCGAGGGCGACCAGGCCGAAGGGCTCATAGATCGAGGGGACCACGCAGACGTCCGCGATCCGGTAGAGCGAGTGGAGGACGTCGTCGCCGATCCAGCCTACGAAGGTGCCGTGCTCCATCAGCCCGAGCTCCTCCGCCTGCCGGCGCAGCTCCTGCTCGTGGGTGCCAGAGCCTGCGACGACGAAGCGGGTGCTCGGAAGGCGGCGGATGATCTCCGGCAGGGCCTCGAGCGCGAACTGAAAGCCCTTCTCGTAGACCAGTCGCCCGACGAGCAGCACCAGGGACTCCTCGGGATCGGCGAACTCGGCACGCAGGCGCTGGAGCTCCTCGTCGTTCTGAGGCTGCAGGTCATCTGGGTCGATCCCATTGGGGATCACCTCGACCCTCTCCTCCTCCACCCCGAAGACGTCGACCACCTGCTCGCGCATGAAGGTGGAGCAGACAAGCACCTGGTCGGAGCGATTGGTGATCCAGCGCTCGACACCGTGAATGTAGGACTGCGGGTGCTTGTCGACCCAGCCTTGGTGGCGTCCATGCTCGGTCGCGTGAATGGTCGTGACGAGCGGCGCGTCGAACCGGCGCGCGAGATGGTCGCAGGCGTTGGCGACCAGCCAGTCGTGTCCGTGGACCAGGTCGAAGTCGAGACGGTCGCCCAGCTCGACGCCCGCGGCGAGCATGTCCGAGTTCATCCGCTCCACCCAGGCGACGAACTCATTGAGCTCGGCGGGACGGGTCGGCTCGCGCACGCGGTGGACATGCACTCCGTTGACGATGTCCTCAGCTGGGGACTCCTCACCCCGGGTGAGGACGTGGACCTCCGTTCCCAGCTCGACCAGTCCCTCGGCCTGCTTGCGGACCACGCGTGCGAGCCCGCCCTCGATCAGAGGGGGGTACTCCCAGGAGAGGATCAGGACGCGGTTCATTGCGGTCGCCCTAGGGCTCGAGCAGCGGCGCCAGGCTGAGGTCGGGGGCGAGGTTGCGCACGCGTGCGTCTACGGGCTCGGCGGAGTGTATGGCCTCGAGCAGCCCCTGAGCGTGCGCAGTGGCGCGCGTGAACGGGTAGTCGCCGGCCTGGCCCCGGTGATCCATGAAGGCCCAGTCGCTCGATTGCAGCGCGAGCAGCTCCCGCGCCGCGCGCATCGCGGCTTGATGATCGACGGCGCGCATCCCGAGTACCCGCAGCAGCCGCAGCTCGGAGCGGCGGGTGGCCCAGACCAGATCTGAGACCGAGGGCGAGTCCCAGGTCTCGAGGCTCTTGCCCTCGCCCCAGCTCGCCTCGGCGACCGGACGCTCCTCCCCGGGATGCTCGGCGAGTGCCTGGGGAAGGGTGAGCAGGCGAACCCGGTCGAGCTCGGCGCCCTTCAGCACCTCGCGCAGCCAGATCGGGCCTTCCGACCACCAGTGGCCGAGCAGCTCCGTGTCGATCGCGAACACGCAGAGGCCCCGTCCGCCGCGCTCGGCGCGATGACGCTCGAGGCGATCGCGCACAGCGGCGAGGAAGGAGGCGGCGTGCTCCGTCGCCCGCTTGCCTGCCGCCGCCGGGTCGTAGGGCGTCCCGGCGATCGACCAGAGCCGCATCCCGTTAGGCGAGAGACGGTGGTACTCGAGGTACGCGCCGTCTGCCGGGTAACCGCCGTCGGACCAGACGAGTTGCACGGTGGGCCAGTCGATCGTGAAGGCGCGGGGACCACCGGCCAGGGCGATCGGGACCAGGGCGGCGGTGCCGCTCTCCTGCGAGCTCTGGTCGAGGCAGGTGTAGGCAATGCCGCGCTCGGCGAGCACGGCCTCGAGCCCGTTGACATAGGCGCATTCGGGGAGCCAGAACCCGGCGGGCTCGCCGAAGCGCCGCTGGTGCGATCGCAGCCCGGCGTCCACCTGCAGGCGTCGCCCCGCCAGGGTGGCGAGCTTGGGGAGCACGGCGTGCGTCGCGGCTGACGCCATCAGTGCGATCCGCCCCTTCGCGTGGGCGTCCTGAAAGGCGCGCAGCGGATTGCCGCCGAGCTTTCGTAGCCGCTTCATCGCCTCGGTGAAGTGGTCCGCCTCCGCCTTCGCCGCCGGGCGAAGCGCCGCCCCGGCGTCCGCGACATCGCGGTCTGCGGCATCGACTCGGTGGCGGCGCAGGAAGCGCAGAATCCTCTCCCCCACCCCCTCGGCCTCCAGTTGATCGGCGAGCACCGGGGTGATCGTCATCGTCAGCCGATCCGCGACGTCCAGCACCGGGAGGTGGGAGCGCGCGAAGGCGTCGAAGAGCCATTCCTCCCCGAACGGGTAGGTCCCGAACCCCTCCACATAGGGCATATGGGAGTGGAGGACGATCGCCAGATCGCCGACGGTCCGGTCAGCCATCGCTCAGGCCTGACAGATCGCCACGAAGTCCAGCGCCCTGTCGAGGTCGCCTTCCCGCAGGCGGAAGTCAGACGCCACGATCGCGGGAATGAAGCGGTCGTAGAACGGCTTGGTGAGGTGGAGCGCCGGGTGCACTCGGTCCCAGCCGAGGCGAATGGCGATCTCGTGGGCACGGAGCTTGCGGGCGTGGAAGAGGCCGAGCAGCTGGACGCTCCCGAAGTGGGGCTCCAGCAGCTGCCGGTACTGGTGCTGGTCGTATTCGCGCAGGTGCCAGGGGTTGTCCGATTTCTCGGCGCCGGGTGGGGCGAGCGTGAGCCGGTTGGGGGTCGAGATGTACGCCACCGGCGCGACCGCCGCGATCCGCTCCAGCAGCCGGTCGGGCTCATGGATGTGCTCGATGGTCTGCAGGAACACCACCGCGTCGACCGGCTCGTCGAACTCCTCGACCAGCCCGCGCCGGAAGCTCAGGTTCGCCTGCCGGTAGCGGGCGCGAGCGTGCTCGTAGGCCTCGGGGTTCGCGTCCACGCCGGTCACCTCCGCCGCGCCGCCCCGCGAGCAGGTTTGAGCCATATCCCTCTCCGGAGGCGAGGTCGACCACCCGGAGGCCGGCGCAGCGCTCCGCGATCCACTCGTAGACGGCCACGTGGCGGCGGTACCAGTAGTTCTCCTCTGGGACGTCGGGGAGGGTCCGCTCCCCGGTCAGCTCGAGGGGCGGGACGCCCTCGGGCTGGTTCTCCTGCAGGTAGGTCTGCTCGGCCTCGCTCACCGCCGGGACGTTAGGGATAGGCCCTCCGCGGCGTCGAGGGGCAAAGCGAGCCGTTGCTACGGTGCCCAGGTTGGCCGCGACCGATGAATTTCGGGACGGCGTTCGGTCATAGACGGGGAATCCCGAGGACGGAAGAACGAGTTGACGGAGCACAACGCGAAAGCCCCTGCCATCCAGGCCCGTGGCCTGAGCCGCACCTTCAAGGGCGACATCGAGGCCGTGCGCAGCGTCGACCTGGATGTCTCCGAGGGCGAGGTGTTCGGCTTTCTCGGGCCGAACGGCGCGGGCAAGTCCACCACCGTTCGGATGCTCTGCACCCTGCTGCCCCCGACCAGCGGGACCGCAAGGGTCGCCGGCTACGACGTCGTCGATGACGGTGACGATGTCCGCCGCAGCATCGGGGTGGCGCTGCAGGAGATCGGGCTGGACCCGGTGCAGACCGGCCGGGAGCTGCTCGAGCTCCAGTGCGGCCTCTACGGGATCACCGGCTCCGCCGGTCGTGAGCGCGCCGCCGAGTTGCTCGAGCTCGTTGGGCTGACGGACGCCGCCGACCGGCGCACGAAGACCTACTCGGGAGGGATGAAGCGCCGGCTCGATCTGGCCAGCGCGCTGGTCCACCAGCCCAGGGTGCTCTTCCTCGACGAGCCGACGACCGGCCTCGACCCCGCCTCCCGGCTGACCGTCTGGGACGAGGTGCGCAGCATCAACTCCAGTGGCACGACCATCTTTCTCACCACCCAATACCTGGAGGAGGCCGACGAGCTCTGCGAGCGCCTCGCGATCATCGATGCCGGCGAGATCGTCGCCGAAGGGACGCCCGAGGCACTGAAGGCGGAGATCGGCAAGGACGTGGTCTCGGTGGAGCTTCACGGCGCCGACGCCGAGCGCACCCAGCAGGTGATCGGCGAGCTCCCCGGCCTGGATCGAGTTATCGCTGGGCAGGACGCTCTCGCCCTCTTCGTCGACGACGGCGCCTCGTATATCGCCGAGATTGTGAGGCGCCTGGACGCAGCCGACGTCGAGGTGGGCGCCATCTCCGTCTCCAGGCCGTCGCTGGACGACGTCTTCCTGGAGGCGACCGGGCGCCGTCTCGAGGGGGCCGGAACCGATCACCCGGACGAGGCCGAGGTGGAGGATGAGGCTGCGGCCAAGGCGGTGGCGCCATGACCGAGGTCCTGCTGCTCGGGCGGCGCGCCGTGAGGGAGGTCATTCGCTATCCGGAGGCGACGATCCCGACGCTGTTCATCCCGCTCTTCTTCCTGGCGGTCAACATCGGCCAGGTCTCGAAGACGTTCCCCAGCACGACGCCGTTTCTGCACGGCCAGGGATACGTCGCCTTTCAAATGCCCGTCTCCCTGATGTTCGCCGTGGCGACGGCGACCACCGGGCTGGCCCTGGTCACCGAAATCGACGGCGGCTACTTCGACAAGCTGCTCGTCGCGCCCATCCGGCGGACGTCGCTGATCGTCGGCCGGCTCGGGGCCGACCTGGTTCGCGGGATCGCTGCCTCGACGGTCGTCCTGTTCGCGGGGCTCGCCTTCGGCGCACATATCGAGTCGGGACCGCTTGGCGCGATCGTGATCGTCCTGCTCGCGTCGCTCTTCGGGGTTGCGTACGCCGGGTTCGGGATCCTGGTGGCGCTGACCACCAGGAACGTGCAGGCGACCAACACCAGCTTCCTGCTCTTCTTCCCGCTCCTCTTCCTCACCCCGAACTTCGTGCCCTTCGACCGCCTCTCGCCGGTGATGGAGACGCTCGCGCGCATCAACCCGGTGAGCTATGTGATCGTCGGCCTGCGCTCCCTCATCATCGACGGCTGGGTGGTCGACAAGATCCTCGTCTGCATCGCGGTGATCGTGGTGATGGCAGTCGTGCTGATCGGCCTCTCGCTGCGGGCGATCGCCACATACGACAGGTAGCCACGGCTTCGCCATCAGATCGCGGCCGTAGCGGCCGCCCAACCCAGAATCAAACGGGTCGCGCTGTTGCGCGCCCTCGCATCTCGGGCTTCGCCCTCCGCTCCAGGATGGGGCGGCCTGACGGCCGCTAGCTACGATCCCCCCGTGCTGAGCCCAGAGCAGATCAAGGAGGTGAACGAGCGCTATCACGACGTGGCGGCGGCCTCTTACGACTCCAAGTGGGGGATCGACTTCGGGCAGATCGGACAGGAGCAGGTCCGCGGCAAGCTGCGCAAGGCGCTCGGGGACTGGCCCGCCTACCCCTTCGGGGACGCCCTGGAGATCGGAGCCGGGACCGGCTATTTCTCCCTCAATCTGCTCCAGGCGGGCGCAATCGAACGCGCCACGGCGACTGACATCTCACCGGGGATGCTGGCGACGCTCGAGGAGAACTCGGAGCGCCTGGGCCTGGAGGTTCGGGCGGCCGCGGCTGAGGCGGAGACGCTGCCATTCGCCGACGAGAGCTTCGACCTCGTCTTCGGCCACGCTGTCCTCCATCACATCCCCGACCTCTCCCAGGCGTTCTCGGAGTTCGCCCGGGTCCTGCGGCCGGGCGGGACCCTCGCCTTCTGTGGGGAGCCATCGCGCTACGGCGACTTCCTGGCGGCGATCCCGAAAAGGACCGCGCTCCTGACCGCGCCGCTCTGGCGCCGGCTCGTCGGCGCCTCCGCCCGGGACCACCACGCCGAGGCCGACGAGAACGGCCATCGCCTCGAGCCCGAGGTCGACGTCCACGCCTTCTCCCCCGGAGACCTGCGCCGTCTCGCTGAAGCGGCGGGCCTGCTCGGGGTCAGAGTCCGCGGTGAGGAGCTGCTCGCCTCGATCCACGGCTGGACCATCCGGACCCTGGAGGCGAGCGCGGTGCCAGAGGAGGTTCCCTGGGGATGGCGGAGTTTCGCGTTCCGCAGCTACCTGGCGCTGCAGCGAGTCGACAATCAGGTCCTGGAGCCGCGGCTGCCTCCGCAGCTCTTCTACAACCTGTTGATCAGCGCCCGGAAGCCGCAGTCCTAGCCGCGTCCGCCGGGCTCTTCCTCGACCGTACGGTCGGCCCAGGGAATCACCTCGAGACGCTCGTCCGGGATGGGATCGCCGCTCACCACGGAGACACCGTAGGTGCCCTCCTCAAGGCGGGCCTCGGCCCGCTTGATCGCCTCGAGGTTCTGTTTGAGATCCTCGCGCAGGGCGTCGTCGGTTGCCTCCTGCTCGAGCTCGTCTGCCTCGTCGCCGCTGTCCTGCGGCTCATCGGAGGCTTCGGGACGTCCGATTCTCTCGAGCTCCTGCTCGATCCTGGCTCTCTCCTCGGCCAGACGTTGGCGACCGCGCTCCGGATCCATGTCCTGATCCTATTGGCAGCGCGGTCCGACGCGTTTAGCTGGCTTTAGGGAGAAACATCGGCCCCCTTTACCGGGCGGATTTACCTTCGGGTCGGATTGGGGACGACCGTGGTGAGGGTTTCCGGCATGAGAGCGGCGCTCAGATGAATCGCCGATTGGGCTGTGCGCCGGGTTGTTGCCGCACCGCCGGCGGTCCTAGCCGAAGGTGAAGGCGTAACCCGAGATCCCGGGGTCGAATCTCAGGGTGAGGCGGTGCTGCGAGACCGCCGGCAGGTCAACCAGACGGTAGAGGCGCTGGGCCCGGATCGTGGCCGCACCGTGGCGGACATCGGCCCCCGCGAGCTTCGCCGGGATCGGCTTGCCGTCGAGCAGGACCTGTATGTGTCGGGCCGCCTCCGGAGAGCCGAGCACCAGGAAGACACGACGCGCGTCGAACTCCATGTCGATCTCCGCTCCGGTACCCGAGGTCGCGTCCTCGTCGCTGATCCCCCAGTGGCCCGAGTAGGCGAACTGATTGGCGGAGAGAGCGCCGGGCGGTGCCCCGAAGTCCTGGTCGCCGGGGTGGACCGGCGTAACCCATCCCTGGGCGCGAAGGGCTCCCAGATAGGTCTCCGGGGTGATGTCTCCGGCGGAGGGCGCCTGCGCTGTCGTCCGCGCCCCGGACCCGAGCTTGGTGTGCCCGGCCTCCGCCAGCAGGGTGCGGATGGCGCGCTCGGTCTCGGAGTAGTCGCCCTCACCGAAGTGCGCGTCGCGGATGTTGCCCTGCGCGTCCACCAGGTAGTCAGCCGGCCAATACTGGTTCCCCCATGCGTCCCAGGTGCCCAGGTCGTTGTCCTGCACGACCGGGTAGGTGAGGTGGTTCTGGCGGATCGCCGCCTGGACGTTGCTGGCGTCCTTCTCGAATGGGAACTCCGGCGAATGGACGCCGACGACGGTGAAGCCGTCGGGGCCGTAGCGCTGCTGCCAGGCTTCGAGGTAGGGAAGCGTGCGGATGCAGTTGATGCAGGTGTAGGTCCAGAAGTCGATCAGCACCACCTTGCCGCGCAGATCGCTCATCGAGAGGGACTCGCCGTTCGGCGTGTTGAACCAGTCCTGTGTGTCGGTGAAGTCGGGGGCCTGCCCGTAGGTCCGCAGGCTGACCGGCTGGTTGAGCTGGGAGACCGGCACAACCGGCGTCCCGTGCTGGCTCACCTTGGCGATCTCGGTGGAGACGACCTTGCTCTCCTCGATCCCCTTGGTCGGGTTGACCAGGAAGCCGGGCAGGTCGCTCGCGATCGAGGTCTGGAAGCGAGTGTCGAGGTTGGCGGTCATCGCGAATGCAACGAGCAGCATCACCGCGCCCAGCGCCATCTGGACCCGGCCGCGCACAGGGTTGAGCCTCTGCGTCAGGCGCCTGCCGCCGATCAGCAGCAGGTAGAGGACGATCGCCGATCCCACCGCGTACGAGAGGGCCACGGCGAAACGGCCCGCGGTGAAGTCCTGGGCCGCTGAGACGACGATCACCCCCGCCAGGATCGGCCCGGCACAGGGCGCGTACACGAGTCCGAGGCTGGCGCCCACGATGAAGCCCGAGCCGAATCCATCGCCGCGAAAGCGGGCCGGACCCGGCGCGAGGCGGCTCGCGAACGCCTCCACGCGGTCGCCGATCGGCGGGATCAGCAGCGTGATGCCGAAGGCAAAGAGGACGGCGATCGCCAAGTCCCGGGCGAAGCCGTTGGGCAGCCCGAGCGCGTTGATCACGTAGACCAGGGCGACCGTGGCGAAGGTGAAGGAGAGCGCCAGCCCAGTGACCACTCCGAGCGGCCGCCTCCTCCCACCCGTGACGCCCGCCGAGAGGATCGCGGGGAGGATCGGGAGCACGCACGGCGACAGGGCGGTGCCCGCCCCGGCAACGAGCGCGAAGAGCATCAGCAGTGCCATCTAGATGATCGATTGCACGGCAGTGCGCGGTATCCAGGTGTGCGCGGTCGTGAAATCGGTCATCTAGGTCCTGACTGGGAGATCTCGAAAGCGTTACGCCGGACGATTACGGGTGGATTAACGGCCGCTCAGCGATCCGTGGCGCGACGGACCCGATGAACCGCCGGCTCTCCGCTGATCCCCTTGAAGCGGTGCCTGCCCGCGGACGAAAAGCTGAAGCCGTCGCCGTCCTCGGCTTCCACCGCGTCCTTCACCTCCTGCGCGACGACGACGCTGTCGGGCCTGGCGAAGCTGGTGATCCGCGCCGCCAGGTTGACGGGCCGCCCGTACCAGTCCCCCCCGCGGCCGAGGGCCTGGCCGCGGGCCACGCCCGCCCGCAGCGGCGGGATCTCCTCCTTCCCGGCGGATTCGACTAGCCCGAGGACGGCCTCGAGCAGAGGCGAGGACTGCAGCGAGGCGAACATCGCGGCGTCACCGATCATCTTCACCAGCCGCACAGGGGGCCGCGCCGCGTCGGAGGCGAGCTCGAAGAGCCTGCCCGTGAGATCGCCGATCTGCTCGATCTCCAGCGACTCGCCCAGCCGAGTGAAGCCGACGATGTCGGCGAACGCGATCGTCACCTCGTCCGAGCCCGAGATCCTGCCCGCTGCAACCTCCGCCTCGGTGATGACGGCTTGACGGATCCGCTCGCGCAGGTGGATTCGGTACGCGTGCAGCAGCGTCTCCCCGAGCAGCGGTGCCATCGTCCTTGCCGCCGCCGCGTAGCGGAGGGCCAGCTCCCGCTCATCGACGCCCGGCTCGGTGAACACCTCGCCGACAAGATCGACGTTCGCATCCGCGACGTTCGCCATCGAGATGCCGATGATCCGCGAGGTCTCGAGAACGCCGTCCTCCGGCAGCCCGGCGTCCAGGAAGAGCTTCGCCCGCTTGGCGGCCTCCAGATCTGCTTCCCCGTAGACGCGCTCGTCATCCGCCGGGATCGGCGCCCCGAGTGCCCGCAGCAGACGGACCAGGAAGTCATTCTCTATCCCGGCGCTCGCGGCGATCTCTTGCGCCGTATAGCGCTCGCTGCCCTCCTCGAAGACGCGCTCGACCGGCAGCAGCACCAGGCGGTTCTCGTCCACCGCCCGCTTCAGCTCCGCGAGCGAGACCCCGTCATCAGCGAGCTCCTCGAGCAGCGCGAGCCGTGCCTCCCGCGCCTTCCCGGTGACGCCCTCGAGCAGCCCCTCCGCCTCGAAGTCGATGTCGGCCACCGGAGGATCCTAGGGTCAGACCCTAGAATCGGCCCGAATGGCGGGTCGCGAGCTTCCCATCTTCGAGCTGCCGCTCGTGCTGCTTCCGGGCGAGCAGGTGCCGCTGCACATCTTCGAGGAGCGCTACAAGCGGATGGTGGGAACTGCGCTCGAGCAGGGAGAGCCGTTCGGCATCGTCCTGCGGGACGACGAGGGCGCCCGCTCCATCGGCTGTACCGCCCGCATCGACGACGTGCTCGAGCGCTTCGACGACGGTCGGATGAACATAGTGGTGAGCGGCGAGGAGCCGTTCAAGGTGATCGACCGCTTCGAGTCGCCCGATTACCCCACCGGGGAGGTCGAGCTGATTCCGGACGAGGACATTCCTCCGATCGACGAGGCCTCGGCCAGCGCCGCACGCGAGGCGTTCGCGGAGCTCGCCGAGCGCGCCACCGGGGAGCGGCCGGAGCCCGCGGAGCTCGATGGCGCCAGCGCCTACGCGATCGCAGCGAGAATCGAGCTGCCCCCGGAGACCAAGCAGCAGCTACTCGAGATGCGCGACGAGGACGACAGGATGGCCCTGCTTGCCAACGCGCTGGGCGCCGTGGGCAAGGCGTTGGAGCGCGCCGAGGAGGCCGCGGAGCGCGCCAGCTCGAACGGCAAGGTCCGTTTCCCGGGCCTACCGGAGTAGTCGGGCGTCAGCGGCCGCAGTAGCCGGAGGCGGTGATCGAGCCGGGAGCGTCGCCGCCCAGCATCGCGCCGGTCGCCTGCCAGCCGCGGCTCACCGGCTTTGACGCTACGACCGCAACTATCGAGTTGACGATCGGGGAGGCGGCGAAGCCACCGGAAAGCGCCCCGCGCCGGCAGTCGGGCGCGACCGCCTGGGCGAGTGTGGGCGTCGGCTCGGCATTCGGATCCCGGTTCGGGTCGAGGCTCTCGACGGGCGTGGTCGCGCTGACCGGTACGCGGCCCTTGCGAGCGCAGTAGGCGATCGAGGTGAAGTGGCGAAGCGGCGGTCCGTCCTCGTCGCCGATCGCGAAGGCGGTGTTCGTCCATGTGCGCTTGTCGGTCCGCTGGGACGACTGCGGCAAGGCCGCGCCGCTGTTGATGTCGACCTCGCCCCGGAAGCCGCCGGCAACCGCGCGCCAGCCGGGCGGGCAGGCCGCGCCGATGTCGACCGCGCCGATCACGGGCGGATTGAAGAGCGGGACCTGGGCCGCCGCATAGATCGGCACGAGATTCGGGGCTCCCCGGCGGCAGACGGCGTAGGCGGTCACAGAGGCGTCCTTTGCATCAGGGCCCGAGCCGACGCTCGCCCGCCAGGTGCGGTTGTTCGACCGGTATGACTCGAAGGCGAAGGGGCCGTTGTCGCTCGGCACGCTGGTCTCGAACCCCCCACCGGTCACCGCAGAGCCCTTGGGGCAGTGCGCGTCGGCGCTGGTCACGGTGTGGCCCGCAGCGGCGACCGTCGCGCTGCGGATGACGATTGGGCCTTGGTTCACCTTGTGGTGCTTGGGCTTTCCGGAGGCGGACGCCACCGGCGCGAGTACGCCAACGGCGGCGAGCCCGATGAAGACGACCAGGCGGCTACGCAGAGTCCCGGATGACATGGACAACTAGTCGGCCGCCGCGTCCCCGCTCTTCTACTCAAAATTTAGGCTCTCTTCGTCCCGACGCCTAGCCGAAGGCCACCGCACCGCCGCGACGCGGGTCGCCGCCGCCGCTCAAATCGCCGCCGGCCGGATCCTGGGCGACGGCTTGCACGCCACCGAAATAGAGGTTCTGGCGCTTCCAGCGGACCACCGGCACGCCGCGCCGTTCGAGGTCGTCGAGTCCACCCGGATCGACGCCCGGCTCAGCCTGGACCGTGCCCGCCTCGAAGTGGAGACGCCCCGAGACAACCGCGTCGCGGGCGTCCATCTCCTGCTCGAGCACCCGGACGACCGTCTGCAGGATCGCCGAGCGGATGCGGTTGGAGCCGGCGCTGCCTAGACCCAGGACGACCCGCTCGTCGCGCAGTGCCAGAGTCGGGGACATCATCGAGCTCACCCGGCGCCCAGGGGGGATTCGGTGGAATCCCTGCGGATTGAGGTCCTCCTCCCCCAGCATGTTGTTGAGGTGCACACCGGTACCGGGCACCACCACGCCCGAGCCGGTGCCGTTCGAGCAGGTCACTGAGGCGCAGTTGCCGTCCGCATCCATCACGGCAAGGTGCGTGGTCGAGCCCAGCCTCTCGGACTCATCGGGGCCGCCGGCGCCGCCGTGGCCTCCGACCCACTCGCCTGCGCGAATTCGGGCCGCGACAGAGTCGAGGTCGGCCGCCAGGAATCGCCTCACGTAGTCCTCGTCGTGCAGTCCCTCGTGGAAGTCGTCGGAGCGGCGCGCGTTGGCCGCCTCGCTGGCGGCGACGATCTCCTCCACCCCGCTCTGCTCACCGAGCCGCTCGAGCAGCCCGAGCGAGTAGCCGATCAGGATTCCGCCGGAGGACGGCGGCGGATTGGTGAGCACGAGGTGGCCGCGGAAGCGCGCCCTCACCGGCAGACGCTCGACGGGCTCGTAGGCGGCCATGTCGTCCATCCCCAGCGTGCCGCCGCGCTCCCGGACCCAGTCGCAGACCGTCTGCGCGGTCTCCCCTCGGTAGAACGGCTCCGCACCATGAGTGGCGAACCGCTCGAGAGCTTCCGCCATCTCGGGGTAGTGAAAGACGTCCCCTTCCACCAGTTGCCTGCCGTTCGGGGTGTAGAGCTCGGCCGCCTCGGGCGTCGAGATCAGGATCGGGTGCAGGATCTCGTGGAAGTACTCAGCGGCCGCGGTCAAGCGGACTCCCTGGCGCCCCAGCTCGATGCCCGGCCGGGCCAGCCGCTCCAGCGGCAGCGACCCCCATCGCTTCCAGACGTACTCGAGCCCAGCCGGGTTCCCGGGCACCCCGCAGGAGGCGGCTCCGCAATTGAAGGTCTGCGGCGTCTCGTCGAAATAGACGGGGATCGGTACGAGCTCGGCGGTGCGCTCCACGCCGTCGGCACCGCCCGCGGCGACGAAGAAGTCGATCAGGGTGTCCTGCCCGCCCTCGTGAACCATCATGAACCCGCCGGCGCCGAAGCCCGTCAGCTGGCTCTCGCAGACGAACGAGGTGAGGACGGCGCAGACCGCGGCGTCGACCGCGTTCCCGCCCTCGCGCAGCACCTGTGCGCCCGCCTCGGCCGTCAGCGGGTGGCCGGCGGCGACGACTCCCCTCTAACGCTCATGCCGGCAGCGTAAGCGGGAGCGACGCCAGAACGAGACCTAGCAGACGCTGGTCACGCTCGGCAGCGGCGGTCCCCCGGGAACAGTGATCACATAGGCGTCTCGGCCGTCTCCGGGAGTTCCTTGGAGTTGGAGGGTGGTCGCGGTCCCGCCCTTGCTCACGCCTGTGAAGGTGGCGGTGTAGTTGGCTCCGCTCGTGAACTCATACAGACAGGCGATAAAGCTGAACTCGCGGTTAGACGGTCCTCCCAGCACATAAATGTCGTCCGTGAACGATTCCGTTCCACCAGTGGGACCGCCACTGTCCCCGCTGTGACGCGCATTGGGGATGTTCTGTAACAGCGTGCCGGTGGAACCGGGCTGGGACCACCCAGCGTGGTTGCCACTGGCGTCATACGCATGAAGATCGACCTCGTTGAAGGCGCTCCAGGACAGCGTCGCGCGAACGAGCGGGGCGGGCGCTGGCAGAACCACCCGCTGCGCACGCTTGCATTTCTTCTTCTTCGCGGTCACGACCGACTTCTTGCCCTTCTTGCACTTCTTCTTCGCGGAGACCGCCTGTTCGTCTCCCACTGCTATCGCATTCGATCCGCCCAAGACGGCGAAACTCAGCACTGCGACCAACGCAACGAGGACCAACCGCTGCGCGGATGGTTCCTTACGCCCTGTCTCCATGATGGTTCCTCCTCACCTCCGCGTCTTCTTCTTCTTCTTGCCGCAGGCCCGCTTCTTCTTCTTCTTCTTGGATGCCTGGGCCTTCCTCGCCTTCGAGCACCTGGACCAGTCGGCGCTCAGCAGGATCACGGCGCCCTGGCCGCCGTAGGCGCCCGCGCGCTCATCCCCCACTCTCCAGGCCGGGAACCAGCCGCCGTAGAAGCCGTTCTGGTCGATGTTCGCCGGGATCGGGACGTTGGGAGCGAGCACCGAGAGCGCCAGGTGCTGGTCGGTGTATAGCCCGTTCCTGGGGTCCGGGGCGATGTCCTGGCGAATGGGCAGGTTGACGGAGATTTGCGTGATCGCGTTCGCAGCCGGGGTGAAGACCTGGCTGGCGTTGATCGCCTGGCAGCAGGCGTAGGTCGGGTGGCCCGGATCGTTCGGGTTGTCCTGGCGGAGAGCCTGCTCGACCACGGCCTGCATGGGCCCCGTGACCGGCCCCACCCGCACGCGCACCCTGTTCACTACGCCCTGCCCGACCGGGGGCGAGCCGGACTCACCCGTCGCCAGGTTCTGGAAGTCGAACGAGCAGGTCGGGAACGTTGAGAAGAAGAACCAGGAGGGGTCGTTGCAGGCCGTCGTGTTGTCAGGAGCCCGGGCCAGGTTGGCGCCGAAGGTCACGGCTGAGCTTTGGGCGGGGACGAATAGCGTCACCGCCGAGGCGACGGTTGCGAAGGCAATCGCAAGCCCCCCTCCCTGTGCGCGGAAGCGCATCGGTCGAAGCCTCGCGCAGCGGGGCCGGCCCGATCAACCTCAATAGTGCGGTTTGGTGAGGCCGCGCGGCCCTTGGTGGAGCTAGTCGCCGGGGCTTGAACTCGGGCACGTCGAGCACGCGGCCGTCGAGCTGGCGCGGCTCGGCCGGGCGACGCCCGACACCGCCGCGTCCCCCCGAACGCCGCCACCGTAGAGCTCGTCCGCCGAGCCGCTTGCGCGGCTGCCCATTCATGAAGCGCCAGTCCGCCGCCGGGTCCGAGTAGCGCTCAGGCCGCAGCGCCGCGTCCCGGTCCGGGGTGCGCGGCTCGCGCGGCTCGGCGCGCCGATCGCGTCGATGACGGTTGGAGAAGGCGCTGTCGAAGCGGGTGGCGATGACGGTGATCCAGACCTCTTCGCTCATGTCCTCGTCGACGCTGGCGCCGAAGATGATCTCGGCCTCCGGGTGAGCAGCAGCCTTGACGACCTCGGCCGCCTCGCTCGCCTCGATCAGCGAGAGATCCGGGCCGCCGGTGATCGAGAGCAGCATCGAATGCGCGCCCTCGACGGAGGTCTCGAGCAGCGGCGAGGAGACGGCCTTCTCGGCCGCGATCGTCGCGCGGTGCTCTCCGTAGCCCATGCCGATGCCGAGGACCGCGTCGCCAGATTCCAGCATCGTGGTGCGCACGTCGGCGAAGTCGAGGTTGATCAGGCCGGGCAGCATGACCAGGTCGGAGATCCCCTGCACCGCCTGGCGCAGGACGTCGTCCGCGACCCGGAAGGCGTCGGTGATCGTTGTGCGGCGCTCGAGGATGGTGAGCAGGCGCTCGTTGGGGACGACGATCATCGTGTCGACCTCCTTGGCGAGAGCGGCGATTCCCTCCTCCGCCTGCGCCATGCGGCGAGCGCCCTCGAAGGTGAACGGCTTGGTGACGGCGGCGACTGTCAGGGCGCCGATGTCGCGGGCCAGCTTGGCGACCACGGGAGCCGCGCCGGTCCCCGTTCCGCCGCCGGAACCCGAGGCCAGGAAGACCATGTCCGAGCCCTTGAGCAGGTCCTTGATCTTGTCCTGTTCCTCGAAGGCCGAGGCGTAACCGACCCTCGGGTCGGATCCGGCCCCGAGCCCGCGGGTCATCTCGCCGCCGATGTGGAGCGTGACGTCGGCGTTCGAGTTCTGCAGCGACTGAAGGTCGGTGTTGATGGCGACGAATTCGACGCCCGGCAGCTGCGCCTCGACCATCCGGTTGACGGCGTTGACGCCGGCACCGCCCACTCCGACCACACGGAGCACGGCCTGATGGGTGCGGGGCACCTGTGGATGGGAGGCCGGAGGCTGGTTGGTGTCCGGCTCGTCGCGCCCGAACTTGGGCCGTGTCTCGACACCCGGGCCGCCCATCAGCCGGTCGAGACCCTCGTGGTAGATCTCTGGCTGCTTGACGACGTTGACCTCTCCGTTCTCGGCGTTCTCGGCGACGGGCTCCGGCGGAGTCGGCTCCGGGACCGGCAGCGGGTCCGGAACGGGATCCGGCGTGGGCTCGGGAACGGGCTGCGGGGTGGGCTCCGGGACCGGCTCGGGACCAGGCGTCTCCTGCACGGGCTCCTCGACGGCGACGCCGCCGTTGCCCGTGGCGGTGACCTTCACGTCCTCGGGAGCGACCGACTCGTCAGTCGAGCGGAAGAGATCGGCGAGAGGGCCCTCGCGCATGCTGGCGCGCTTCTTACGAGTCATGGGTGAGGACCTCCTTGGCAAGGTCGCGGTAGGCGCCTGCGGCCTTTCCGTTCGGGTCGTACTTGAGGACTGACGTTCCGCGCACCGGAGCCTCGGCGAACTTGATCGCCTTGCGGATCCGGGACTTGAAGACGAGTTCGCCGAAGTTCTCCTCGAGGATCTCCACCGCCTCCTTGGCATGGACGGTCCGCGAGTCGAGCATCGTCGGCAGGATGCCCTCGATCTCGACGCCGGGGTTGAGGTTCTCCCGGATCATCTGAAGCGTGTTCTGCAGCTGGACCAAGCCCCGCATCGAGAGGTACTCGCACTGCACGGGCACGATCACCTTGTCGGCGGCGGTGAGCGCGTTGACGGTCAGCAGACCGAGGCTCGGCGGGGTGTCGATGCAGACGAAGTCGTAGTCGTCGCGAATCGCGTCGATGGCCTTCTGCAAGGAGCGCTCGCGGCCGATCTGGGTGCTCATCGCGATCTCGGCGCCGGCCAGGTCGATGGAGGCGACGGCGACGTCGATCTCGCGCTCGACGATCACCTCGCGGAGCGGGATCCGGTGGACGAGGACGTCGAACATGCTCTTCTCGACCTTGTCGGGATCGACACCCTGGCTCATGGTGAGATTCCCCTGGGGGTCCATGTCGACCGCCAACACGCGGTGACCGGACTCCTTGAAGGCGACGGCCAGGTTGAGGGCGGTGGTCGTCTTGGCGACGCCGCCCTTCTGGTTCGCAAAGGCGATCACCTTCGCCGGGCCCTTGTTCTTGGGCTGCTCCGGCTGCGGAGCGGACTTCGACGAGTTGGCGGCGGTGTTTGCGTCCGCCGTCGACGGTGAGGCTGTCTGGGAGCCCCCGTCCTCGTCTGCCTTTCGCTCAGGCGTGGGGGTGACCAGCTCCTCGGCCCTCATGCGACCGCTTTCCGCCACCTCATCGGCAGCCTGGTTCTTGCGGAGAATTCCCATCTGCTGCGGCTATTTCGCAGGCAAGACCCGGTTTCCTTCTCCTGGTTGGAAGAATCCGCCCGCATGAGTGAGCTGATCGACAAGCGGCTGATCTTCGTGACCGGCAAGGGAGGCGTCGGCAAGTCGACGATCTCGATTGCGCTGGGCCTAGCGGCGGCCTCCCGGGGCAAGCGGACGATCGTCTGCGAGATCGGCGGCCAGGAGACCGCCTCACGCGTGTTCAGGCGTGCCGAGGTGGGGTTTCACGAGGTCGAGGTCTCCGACAACCTCTGGGCGATCTCGATCGATCCCGACCACTCCCTGCGCGAATACCTGCTGCTGCAGCTCAAGGTCCGCGCGATGCGCGACATGTTGGTTCGCTCTCGAATCTTCAACTACCTGGCCGCCGCCACGCCGGGTCTCAAGGAGCTGGTCACGATCGGCAAGATCTGGGAGCTGGCCCAGCCCGACCGCCGGGTCAAGAAGGCGCGGGACTACGACCTGGTGATAGTCGATGCACCGGCGACCGGGCACGGCATCGGGTTCCTGCAGACGCCCCGCACATTCGCGGGCATCGCGCGCGTGGGCCCGATCCACAACCAGGCCACCGAGCTCGACCGGTTCATCACCGATCACGACACGACCGGAGTGGCGATCGTGTCCCTGCCGGAGGAGATGCCGGTCAACGAGTCCGCCGGGCTCGAGGAGACGCTCCGCAGCGACATCGGGATGGCCGTCGACCGGGTCTATATGAACGCGCTCTATCCAGAGCGCTTCGCCAAGGGCGAGGCCTCCAAGCTCGAGCGCGCCCTCGAAGACGCCGACGGTCCCGCGCGGGCGGCGGTGCGCGCGGCGCTCTCCGAGTACCGCCGCTCCCGCTCCCAGCGCGAGCAGCTTCAGCGCCTCAAGAATGCCGTCTCGGTGCCCGTCAAGACGCTGCCCTTCATCTTCAAGCCCTCGCTCGACGTGTCCTCGCTACAGCGCCTGGCCGGGGCCCTGGTCTAGATGACCGGGGCCCCGATCATCTGATGCCGACGATCGAGGAGATCGTCGAGGGGCGCGGGATCTGCATCTGCGCCGGCTCCGGGGGCGTGGGCAAGACCACCACCTCGGCCGCGCTCGCCGCCGGCCTCGCCGCCCGGGGCCAGCGGGTGTGCGTGCTGACCATCGACCCGGCGAAACGGCTTGCCGACTCCCTCGGCCTGAAGGAGCTCGAGAACACCCCCAGGATGGTCGATCCGAAGCTGTTCGAGCCCTGCGGGGTCGAGATGAAGGGAGAGCTCTGGGCGATGATGCTCGATGCGAAGGCGACCTTCGACGAGCTCGTGCGCAAGCACGCCCCCGACGCCGAGACGCGCGACCGGATACTCGAGAACCGCATCTACAGACAGCTCTCCAACGCCCTGGCGGGCTCCCAGGAGTACATGGCGATGGAGAAGCTCTTCGAGATCCATCAGGAGGGCCGCTACGACTTCCTGGTCCTCGACACCCCGCCCTCTCGCAACGCGCTCGACTTCCTGGACGCGCCCAAGCGGCTCACCCAGTTCATCGAGGGCCGCGGCATGCAGATGTTCATGAAGCCGACCGGCTTCGCGACCAAGGTGGTCGGCCGCGGCAGCTCGATGGCGTTCAGCGTGCTGAAGCGTGTCACTGGCCTCGACCTGATCGCGGACCTGAGCGAGTTCTTCCAGGCGTTCAGCGGCATGGTCGACGGCTTCCGAGAGCGCGCCAAGCGCGTCTCCGAGCTGCTCGCCGATCCGGCGACCACCTTCGTCGTCGTCTGCGGCCCCCAGGGCGAGCCGATCGATGAGGCCGTCTACTTTCACCGCAAGCTGGTCGAAGCGAGGCTGCCCGTCGGGGGCGTGATCGTCAACAAGGTCCACTACGAGGCCGATGGGGACGCTGAGGGCGAGGCCGAGACCGACCTGCACAGCCTGCTCGACGACGAGCTGGCCGAGCGGGTCGCACAGAACTTCGCCGACTACCAGGCGCTGGCGGAGCGGGACGCGAGGAACGTCGAGCACCTGCGCCGCGAGCTCAACCCGCGGGCGGTGATCCGCGTGCCGTATCTGGACGAGGACGTGCACGACCTCGAGGCCCTGCTCAAGATCGACCGCTACCTGTTCGCGACCGAGGAGCAGCGAGAGGCGCTGGCAGCGAGTGGCGCTGCCTGATCTGCTTCGCCATCAAACGCGGCGGTAGCGGCCGCGCTCTTCATTAAACGGGTCGCGCTGTCGCGCGCCCTCGCGCCAAGCGGGCTACGCCCTTCGCTCCTGAGTGGAGCCGCCTGACCGCCGCTCGTAGCGGAGCTCGCCGACGTTCCAGTCGGTTGCGTCCGGCACCGGGAAGAGGTAGCGGACGCGATCCTTCGAGGGCTCGCGATCGGTGTGGTCCTTTCGCCTTGGCCGCGCGAAGGCGGGCCATTCCGGCTCGCCGTCGCCGGCTGCGAACCAATCCGCTCGATCCCCGAAGTCGGGTGGGGACGATGCGCGGGGGTCGCCCTCGGTGGCCATAAGGTCCGGTAGTTCGACGTCGTCGACGACGATCCTCGTCGACTCGGTCTCGGCAGGGCGATCGTCCCCGGCCGAGCGGACGTACAAATCGTCCATTTGGTTCGTCTCCGACGTTTCACGGGTTTCGTCATCGTCGCCCGTCCACTCTTCGTCGTCTGAGTCCTCTGAGGCGCCGTCGAGAACTGAGGCCCTGTGGACCTCGATCTCCCCTTCACCGATATCTCCCGTCGGCGATCGCGGAGAGGTCGATCCCCTCGTCGGCGCTCGGCTCAGGGAGGCGCCATTCGGCGGTCTCCCCGATGCCGGGCTGCTCGACGTAGGTCGCGGCCAGGCCATCGGAGAGCAGCACCTCATCGGCTGCAACTCGCAGGTCTCCTCCCAGCTCCCCGGTGGCCAGGCCCTTGAGGAGCCGCCGCAGCAGCTCCTCTAGCTCGGCGATCACGTCCAGTGGCGAGGCGCCGGCCACCGGCCGGTAGCGCCCTCCGCTCATCAGCTTCCGCTCGATCGCCAGAGCGCGCTCAACGGTCACTCGTCCCTGCTCGCGCTCGTGTGGCTCACAGGCGAGCGCGGCAACCCGCGCCGACATCGCGGTCTTGGCGGGTCCTCCGCCCTCGAGCAGCCCGCGCATGGCGAGCAGGTAGTCGCTGAGGGCCTCGATCAGCGAGCCGCGCTCCGCTCCAAGCTCGAAGCGGGACGCCGCCCACTCGAGTGAGGGTATGCGCGAGCCGCGCTCCGCGAGGGAGCGCGAGAAGCTCTCCAGATCGCCGATCTCGTTGCCGGTGAGGCGGTAGCCGCCCTGGCGTGGGCGGTTCACGCCCGTGCCGAAACGCTCCCAGCCGCCTGAGCGGCGCGCCCAGCCGTGATCGGCGAGCCCGACGGACCCGGGCCGGTACAGCCTCAGCGTGCGCAGGGTACGGCGCAGGTCATCGGCGACCGCGGCAGCCGGCGCGACGGCCGCGAGGCCGCAGCTCAGAGAGGCGAAGAAGCCCGGCTTCCCCCGCCCGCCCGAGCGGGTCGCGTCCACGGCGTCGATCGGCGCGTCCTCGAACAGGTCCGCCCGCACGATTCGCACCCCATCAAGCTCGATCTCGTCCTTGGGCATGTGGAAACCCACCAGGGGGACGATCACCTCACCCGCCGGCGTAGCCTCGTCGGAGTCGGAGCGGATCGTCGACAGAACCGCGTCGATGGCGCCCTGCAGTCTGTCGCCGGCGATATCGAACTCCGTCTTCCCCTCCCAGAGGCCGACCATGAAGCCGATCGCGACCTCCTCGCCCGCGATTTCGCGCACCTCGATGAAGGCCTCGAGCCGCCGCAGCTCGGCCAGGTGCCGCTCGATGAACTGCCCCGTCAAGGGGGCGTAGGAGTACATCGGCAACGGCCCGTCGTCGGTGGGCTCGAGGTCGAAGGGCATCTCCGCCCCGGTCGCCAGGAGCTCCTCGAACAGGTCGGCAGCCTCGACGGCGAGGCGCCGCAGCGCCTCCTCCAACCTCTCGGTCGTGCTCTCAAGTGTCGTCACGCAGACCGGATTCGCCCGCAAGCGAGGACGTTCCTGCGCGTGAACGCGGACTTGCAGCTAAACCGCGGCTGCGGCCGGCTCGCGCTCGTCGACGGGAAGCCAACGGCGGCCGTAGGTGCGCATGTCCTCGATCAGCGGGACGAGGGCCTCGCCCTTATCGGTGAGCTGGTAGGTCACGCGCGGAGGAACCTCCGGGAAGGTGCGGCGCTCGACGATGCCCTGCTCCTCGAGCGCCCTCAGGCGCAGGGAGAGCGTGCGCGGGCTGATCCCCTCCAGCGACCGCTCCAGCTCACAGAACCGGAGCGAGGAATCCGCCAGGTCGCGGATGATCAGGAGGGTCCACTTGCCGGAAATGACCTCGGCCGTCCGGCAGACGGGACATTCGCGGTCGAACACAAAGCCCAGAATAGCGTCAAAGCTTTACTTTGTGAAGTGCTTGGCGCCGGCCGCTCAGCTGGGCGGCTTGGAGCTGGTCACGTGCTTGATCTTCGTGACCTGCAGGTGATAGGTCTTGCCGTCCGGCCCGTAGACGAGGTCTGCCCCAGCCCCGGAATTGAGCCCGAGGAGCTGGCAGTCGTCGGCGGTCGGGAAGCAGGTGCCGTTCCCGCCCACACCGGAGACGTCCTTGGAGACCAGGAAGAGGGCCTGGGTGCCACTTGAGCTGGTGCCGAGATAGACCAGCACCGGCTTGTCCTGGCTGGGGAGGAACTGGAACTGGCTGATCCCGTTCAGAGTGGTCAGGGTCCCGCCCGATTCGCCGACGGCCACGTTGGTGACGAAGTACGAGTAACGCGTCTCGGTCTTGGTCGTCGTGCCGCTGCCAGTGTGGCTGCCGCCACCATCCGAGGTACCTCCACCCCCGGTCACCGAGACCGAGGAGCTTGTCGATGAGGTGCTGCTGGAGCTCTGGTCGAGACTCGGTGCACTGGCTGCCGCGGGGGCGAATTGCTCCTTGAAGGGGTCCTTCGCCGAGAGGTCCTTGAGGCGGGACTTGAAGTTGCGGACGCCCGGGTGGTAGGCAACCACGGCGTTCTCGGTTTCCGGACTCGTCCCGGCGGAGGTCTGCGCTCCAAGGTCAAGCGGGCTCGGCGCGTTCCCGGAGCTCGAGTGGGAAACGAGCAGCGGCACAGCGACGATCGCGACCAGCAACATGAGCACCACCAGCAGCAGGTTGCGCTGGCGCAGGTCGTAGACCAGGTCGCTGAAGAACTTCTTTGACTTCAAGGCCTTCACTTGGCCACCGTCGCGCTCGCGGGTTGGGCTTGGGCCTGAGATGGAGAGACGGGAGCCGGGCCGGTCGGCGAAGCGCCACCGGTCAGCCCCTGCTGCTCCGGCGTGACGTAGGCGGTGAGGGCGAAGTCGGCGCTCAGGGTCGGTGAGGCGCCAGGGCTGTTGATGTTGAGTGCGAAGCCGTCGACGGTGAGCAGGCGCCCGTTGGCGGCGATCTGGCTGGAACCGTGAGGTGAGACCAGGGCGTCGACGCCACCGATGAAGTTCGACACGTCGAAGAAGTTGCCCTTGAGGCTGACGTCGTAGGGCATCGTCGGCAGGCCGGCCGGGCCCACAACGGCCCCAATCGGCAGGCTTGCCGCATCCGACTCGGTAGCGGGCACCAGCGTCGAGGTGGTGGCGGCGGGGGCAGCGGTTGTCGACGTGTCAGGGGCTGAGCCGGTGGAGGGAGTCGTGGTCGAGCCGCCTGAAGCCGACGAGGCGGTGCTGCCGGTCCCGGCGGAGCTCGGAGAGGATGCGCTGGTCGATCCGCTCGGCGCGGCCGGAGCGGCTGGCGCGGCCTCGGAGCTGGTGCCAGTGCCCGAGGAGTCTCCCGTCAGATCGATGGACCGGAAATCGAGCCTGTTGCGCTCCGAGATCGAGCTGAGCTGCACCAGCATCGAGGCGGTGTCCGCCCCCTCTGGAACGGCCTTGCCCAGGACGACAAGGCGACCGTAGTAGCGCGGGAAGTTCTTGCGGGCCTGCTCGGCGAATGTGGCAACTTGCTCGTCCTGCGAGATCGACGCATGGAGCTGGTCGATCTGATCGTTCAGCTTCGAGGCCTGGTCGCGCTTCGGGCCGAGGACCATCAGGTAGAAGCCGATCGTCAGGGCGATTACGGCGACGCCGATCAGGATTGCTCGATCACTGGCCTTCATCTCAACCTCCCCCGCCCGAGGCGCCGGTTGAATCGGATGCGAGCTGCGAGCCGCCCGGTGCGACGGAGGACGGAACCGACGGCACCGAGGTCGCAGTCCCCGGCGTCGGCACGGCGTCGAACGCCACGACGAGCTCAAACTTGGTGATGAAGTCCCTGGTGCGGCAATCGCTGTTCGACGCACCGCCCGACCCGGACGTGACCGTCGCGCCGGCTCCCTCGTCCTCAGAGCGATCCGAGGACTGCACCCCGACCCGGGTGACGCCGTCGATGTTTTCCAGGTCCGAGACCAGCCCGGCCACCGAGTCCTGACTCGGCGCACAGCCGATCAGCTCAAGAGCGGGCCCAGGGACGCCTTGCCGGATGGAGATGTCCGGTGAATTCTTGAGCTGGACGGCGGGATTCACCGTCCCCGCCAGCTGGACCAGCCAGACATCCGGCGGGATGACCCTGGCGAGCTCGTTGAGCACCCGCTGCCAGTCGAAGCGGCTCTGCGCCAGGCTGCTGACCGTTGACTCACGCGATTCCTGCAAGGTGCGGAAGTCTGTGAAGGCTTGGAGGCTCTGCGCCTTGGCACTCGCCTGCTGCTCCTGCTGCTGAAGCTGGGCAACGTCGTTCTTGCGGTCCGAGATCTGCTTGCTCGTGAAGGCGAGCGCGATCACCGCGAGCAGGGCAACGGCCAACCCTCCGATCACGACGTACGGGAGCACGCCGGTGCGCATCGGGGCGCTGTCGCCGCGACGCTCATCCGGAGGAATCAGGTTGACGGGACGCATCTCGTCAGTCCTCCAGGGCCAGGCCGTAGGAGACGGTCAGACGTGCTGCGTCCTCTTCGTCCAGATGGGAGAGGGCGGCCGGCTTCTCGGTCGTGACGCCGAGGCCGAGTCCCACCTGGATGCGCTCGGGCAACCCAGGGATAGTGGTGCCGGCCCCGCAGATCACGACCCGGTCGACCGGGGTGACGCCCTCCTGAGCACTGTAGAAGTCGAGCGAGAGGCGCAGCTCGTCAACGAGCTTGGCGGCCCCCTGTTCGAGCACATCGCGGGCGGCGGCAATCTCATTCCCCTTGTCGGCGAACAGGTCGAGCTCGTCCTCGAGGCCGACCTCCATCAATGATTCACGCGCCTGCGCCAGCGAAATCTCCTGGCGGGAGGCGAGGCGCTCCGCGATGCTTTCGATTCCGAATGGTGCGACCCGGGTGAAGACGCACTGGCCGGCGCGAGCGACCGCGAGGTTCGTGACATCCCCCAGATGGCAGTAGAGGGTGGTGTTCGCCGGCATTCCCTCCCCCTCGGCAGGGACCATCGGCGTGTCGCCCTTGAGAGCGCGGATCATCCCGAATGCGGAGAGGTCGACTCCGGCCGGCTGGAGCCCGGCCCCACGCAGGGCCTCCAGCAGGGAGAAGATCATGTCCCGGCGCGCGGCTACGGCGAGCACGTCCATCACCCGCTGGCCCTCGTTGCCGTCCCGTCGCGCGATCACTCGGTGATCGAGGACCGCGTCGTCGAGCGGCATCGGGATCTGGTCCTGTGCCCGGAACCGGACCGCGGTCTCGATCTCCTTGGGATCCTCGATCAGCGGGAGCTCGAAGGTCCGAACCACCACGCGCTGGTTGGCGATCCCCAGGCGCACGGTTTTGCCGAGCTTGTACTCGCTGAAGAGCCCCTGCAGCACCCGCGAGACGGCCGCCGGGTCGCGGACCTCGCCGTCCTCCACTGCGCCGGCCTCGAGCTGAGTGATTGCCGTGCGCCCGACGTTGCGGGCACCCGGCGCCAGCTGGGTGGCGGCGACGCTGCCGGCCTCGATGTCGAGTCCGACCAGGGGGCTTGTCTTCTTCTTTGCAGAGATCATCCGAGACGCGTGGTTGCGGTACCTCTTCATCGGCCGCAGCACCCCGTTACGCCATACCCAGGACTGATGAGAACGGCGTGCGGATGGACGCGCGACTAGCGAACGAACGCGTTCAGGTAGGCGCCGATCAGCTGATCGCCCGCCAGGAGCCCGACAACGCCCCCCAAGGCGAGGAAGGGACCGAACGGCACCGCCAGCTTGCGGGCCTCCCCACCCTGGGCGATCATCATGCCGATGCCGACCACTGCACCCGCGAGGATGCCCACGAGCAGAGCCGGAGCAACGGACTTCCCGAGGTAGAGGCCCATCACTGCCGCCAGCTTGACGTCACCCATGCCCATCCCCCGCGGATAGGCCAGGCCGATCGCGAGCAGGACTCCGCCGGCGGCGAGGGCGGCAACCCCCCTCTCGGGGAGGCTGGCGGGGTCGGTCGCGGCGACTACCGCCAGGCCCCCCACCGCGCCGGCCAGCAGGATCTTGTTGGGAATGATTCCTCGCTCGAGGTCGGTGAGCGTGATCGCCGCCAGCATCGCGACGAACAGCAGCCCGAGAGCGAGCTGCGCTGGATCGTCACCCAGCACGATCGCGGTGAGCGCAAAGGCGGCCCCCACGGCCAGCTCGATCAGCGGATAGCGCACCGGGATCCGCGCTTGGCACGTCCGGCAGCGGCCGCGCAGCAGCAGCCAGGAGACGACCGGCACGTTGTCGTAGGCCGCGATCTGCGCACCACACGAATCGCACATGGACCTGGGTCCGACGATCGACCTGCCCCTCGGGAGGCGGTTGGCCACCAGGCCGACGAAGCTGCCGGTGACCATGCCACCGACGAAGGCGAGGGATGCGAGCGGGAACATGTCTCCTTACTCGTCTCCGGCGCGCTGGGCCTTTAGCCCGACTCAGCCCAGGGTCTCGCGCTGCACGTGCCAGGCCGACTGCACCGGGTCGAAGAAGTGCGGCGGCTCCTGGTAGCGCAAGCGGTCGTCGTAGTTGTAGTCCTTGATGTATCCGGTGCCGCCGGTCGTCCCCACCGCGCCGCGGAACTTCTGCGCGATCGCTCCGTTCACGGTCAGCGTCCCCAGCGAGCTGCCGCAGTCGTAGTGGTCGACGATGAAGGAATGGTCGATCGCCAGGATCGCCGCGTCGATCTGGATGTTGCTGAGCGGGTGATTGAGGCCGGTGTTGCCGTTGATGCCACTGTTGCACTCGCCCTTGCCGGTCTCAGCCGTCGTCGTCGGGCAGCCCGGGTTGCTAGACGGACAGATCGGGATGCATCACCCGAACGAAGTTGTTGGCGACCAGGCCGAGCAGGTCGCTCGAGCTGTTCGTGCGGGTGATGCTGCCGTCGATGATGATGTCGTTCTCGGCAGCGATCGTCAGCTGTCCCGAGTAGTTGCCGCTGCTGTGCACAACCGCGTTTCCGCAGCCCGACGTGCTCGGGTAGGTGACCGTGAACGGTGAGTAGGCGGTGGTACAGCCGCTGCCGTTCTGCACGTAGACAACCCCGTCGCTCGGGAAGGGGACGGACGAGCCCCCATTGATCGACATCGTGTTGCCGCTGAGGACGATCTTGGTCTGGCCGGTGTACGTGTAGCTCGGTCCGGCGATCGTGCGCAGCGAGCCATTGGTGGTCGGGGGCGTCAGGACGGGGGCGTTGGTGGTGAAAGCGCCGGGCGCCGGTGTGGCGGCGCTTGCCGAGCACCCACCGCTCGACGTAGAGCCGTAGCCCCGTGGCGGTGAGCTCACCTCGATCAGATCAGCGGCGCTGCGTCCGAAGATCGGATGGTCCCCGGTGTGGATGCAGAGATCGTCGTTCGTGTGGAGGGGCCCATCGATGTGGTCCCCGTTGACGAAGACGATCTGGTCGCAGAAGTCCCGGCCGTTGGTGCCCGGGATCGGAGAGGACTCGCGGCCGTCTCGGCGGAACTTCGTGCACTGTGAATAGGCGCCAGTGAGAGCGGAGGACGGATTCGCGTACCCGTAGGTCACCGGGTCAGACGTCTCGAGCTGGGTGAAGTAGACGTAGTCCAGGAAGGTCGCCTGCTTGTAGGTGGCGACGATCGACTGCTTCTCGGTTCCGGCAGCGCCCGGCGTACCCGAATAGCCGGTCGAGCGGATTCGGAAGGTGCCGATGTTCGGCCCGGTGGACTCGAGCATCGAGACGGTGGGATTGTTCGAATCGCAGGCCGACTGGCCGGTGGCTGGGATCAGCTCGAGCGCGTACTGGGGCCCGGTGGGCACGGTCGGATCGACCGGTCTGTAGCGGCTGATGGCGCCCTGCTGATTCACCGCGTTCGGCGTGGGTACGCCGGTGCACCGCGTCCAGTAGCCGCTGTCGTTGTTGAGGTGGTAGGTGTAGTCGGCGATACCGGCCTGTGCGGCTGCGTAGGCGCGCTTCTGGCTGATGTCACGCTGGATCAGGCCCTGATCCGAGTTGGTGGCGGCGATGGACACGCCGACCAGAATGCTGACCAGGGCAACCGAGGTGACCACGGCGATCATCGTGAAGCCGCCCTCCTCGCGGGCGAGCAGCGCGGCTCTCGATCGGATCCAGCTCAGACGCATGGCAGGTTGTCCTGGTTCGGGTACTGGCCGGCAGCCTCCAGGCGGAGGTCGACCGAGTCGTTCAGCATCAGCGGAGAGTTCGGGTCGAAGCTCGAGACACCCCTCGTCGGTGAGGAGGTGAAGGAGACGTCGACGTTGGCGGTATGCGCGGCGTCGGTGGTGGTGAGCGGCGTCGTCAGGGCCGTCGGGGAGAGGGAGCCGCCGACGAACTGGTAGTAGCGGAAGATCGTGCCGCCGGGCGCACGCAACGTTGGTGAGAAGCTGCCTGGTCGAGGATGGTGTCCCCGAGAAGGTCCAGGTCGGCGCGGCGCCGCCGGTGGCGGGATAGGTCGTATCGCTGAGGGTGGTCCCCGAGAGGCTGATCACGTGCAGGTCGGGCGTCGGGCTGACGGTCGATCCGCGCTGGGAGAGGAAGCTGATCGAGGTCCCGGTGCTGCCCGCGAGGACGGGGACGATGCGCGGAGCGACGCAGGCCGAGTGAAGGGCCTGGACGATCTGGGTCATCACCGGTCGCGCCCGCTGGTTGGCGTCGACGCGCTTGCTGATCCGATCCTGGTTGTGAAGCGAGGTGACCGTCATCGTGCCGACGGCGAACATCACCGCCAACATCGCCGGGATCGTGGCGAGGAGCTCGACGATCGTGAGACCGCGCTCATCGCGCAGAACTGAGTCGAGGCGCTTCCTCATGGCGAGCATTGCGCCCCCGATCCCGAGGTCGCGCCCGGCCCGGTCAGGTAAATCGTCCTGACGGCCCCGGCCGTCGGATCGGTCACCCCCACCTGCTCGATCGGACTGCCCAGTGCGGTGGTCCGGACGTAGTTCATCCGCTGGGTGCCAGAGATGTTGGCGTCGGCGCAGACCTTGTAGTTCGTGCTGTATGGCAGACCCGGGTCGGTGGGCCCGGTCGCCGTGTCGGCGAGCTCGCCCGAGGAGTTGGTGGCGAGCACCCTGGTCAGCGGCGAGCTCGTGGTGCAGTTCATGTCGGTGACATGGACGTCGGCGCCGTTGACCACCGATCCGGGCAGGAGAGAGCTGGAGCCGGTCCGAACGGTGAGGTCAAGCGAGGGAAGCTGCACGACGTTGTCCGGCGTCGCCCCGGTCCCGGCCGGCGGCACGACGACGTTCGCGAAGCCGAGGGGGTTGACGCCGGTACCTGTCGGATCGGGATTGTTCGATGGACACTGGCCCGCATAGACGGCGTAGGCCGAGGGCGACGCGAACGGGAACAGGACCTGCGGGGTCGTGATCGACGAGCTGTTGGCGGCGCCGAACGTCTTCCACTGGCTCATCCCGGTGTTGAAGGCGCTGATGCCGTCGGCCGTCGAGTTGACCAACGTGCCCGAGTAGTTCTCGGTCTTGAAGGAGACCGTGAGGGCGCCCGGGCGGTCGTACTGCAGGTTCACGTTGGCGGTCGCCTGATCGACGACGCTCACCGTCTGCGCGGCTGGCGCATTGCCGTCGGGATCGACCATTCCGTTGGCCGCCCCCGAGGCGCTCATCGTGTAGGTCCCGGCCGGCAGGTTTCGCCAGAGCACGCAGCCGGTGGTTCCGGTCGACCCGCTGAAGGAGCCGGCACCGCTGCCCGTCAGGGTCACGCCCGGGATGCCGTCGCTGTTGGAGTCGTCGACAGCGACCAGCAGCGACCCGCTGTTCGGCACCAGCGATCCGCTCGGCGGCGAGACGATCGTCGTGGCGGTGACCGGGTGGAGTGGCCCCATTCCCGTCCAGGCGACGCTCGAAGTCAGCTGGAGGTAATCGCGGGATCCGGTCCCCGAGGCGCAGGTGCTCGTCGTGGCGGTCTCGGTCAGGAACTGAGACTTGGAGGTGATCGTGTAACAGGTCTGAGTGGCGGTGGCTGGGCAGCTGGCCGCCGTGCTCCCGTCCTCGAGCATGTACCTGGTGCGGTTCAGGGTGGTGAGATCCGCGATTCGCAGTGACCGCACCCGCTCGAGCTCCTGCTCCGCAAGATCGTTGGCGCGGGCGCGGTGACGCTCCTGAGCCGTGGACCGCGTGGTGGCGGCAAACGAGGTGACGAATGCGGCCGAGGCGATGATCAGGACGACGGCGCTGACCAGCACCTCGACCAGGGCAAAGCCGCGCTGGTCACGGCCGGCCCGTTTCAGGTTGTGCGTTCGCATGACGTCCCGGATTCCTCGCCCATGCATCGGCACGAAGCCGGGTAGCGCCCATACCCAGGATTGGGCCATCTGGCCGCCCGTTCGAGTCTCGGTCTGACGCACACCACGCCGAACGTCCAGAACGACGAGAGGGCGGGCCCGAAGGCCCGCCCTCCACAACTCGCTGACGATTAGGTCAGCTCGACCGCTGCGCTAGCCGGTCCAGTTTCCGCCGGAGGGACAACCAGCCGTCCCGCCCGTGGTGCAGCTGAACGTCAGGGCACCGGTTGTCTCGTCACGAGCGATCGTGAACTTGTTGCCGGTGGAGCCGGACGTCACGGTCAGGGTCCAACCCTTGTTGGCGGTTCCCTGAGGCGCGGCGGCCGACAGGTAGGGGCTGGTCGTGCTGACAGCCGTCTGGATCGAGTTCTCGAGCGCAGCCAGCTTCGCCGGTGTCGCGGCGGAGTAGTTGCCGCCGTTGTCGGTCGCGTAAGTCTCCATCGCGACCTGGGCGGTATGCGCCATCTCCTTGGCGCCTGCGTCCTTCGCCTTGTCCCGCTGGTTGAAGAACGCCGGGATGGCGATCGCAGCGAGAATTCCGATGATGAGCATGACGACCAGGAGCTCAACGAGGGTGAAACCCTCTTCACTATTGGCCATCCGCTCACGGAGCTTCAGAATCATTGGATCTCCTTTGTCCAAATGTCTCCGTGCCAGAGCCCCGTGGCCGTCGAAGTCGAGTGACCCCGGTGGCAGCCCGGCTGGCTCCTCGATTCCTCGTGGAGCCCCGATGGCTTTGCGTCCCCACCTCGCGATGGGTTTGCCTTTCTCACCGAAGGCCCTGGCGTTTCCTTTACGCCGCCTTGAATCGACCCCTGAGGGCGGGCCTTGAGCAAGTCCCTAAATAGTGCTTAGGGAATTGGCATCGAACTTGCGTCCACCGTCCCCGTGGACAAGGCGGCGCGGCACCCTCGACCGACTCCGCGTTACCGGATCTTGTCGTACAGGGAGAACAGCGGTAGGTACATCGAGATGACGATGAACCCCACCATCGCACCGACGATGACGATCATCACCGGCTCGAGTAGGGAGGTGAGCGCCTTGACCTTCGCGTCGACCTCCGCCTCGTAGAAGTCCGCCACCTTGGTCAGCATCTGCTCGAGCTGGCCGCTCTCCTCCCCCACCGAGACCATGTGACCGACCATCGGCGGGAAGACCTCGGATCGTTCGACCGGGTGGGCGATCGTGCCGCCCGCCTTGACCGAGTCGTAGACGTCGTCCATCGCCTTCTCGATCAGGACGTTTCCAGAGGTCTTGCCGACCAGCTTGATCGACTGCAGGATCGGGACGCCGGCCGAGACAGAGCCGGAGAAGGTCCGCGACCAGCGGGCCACAGCGACCTTCCTGACCACGTCTCCGATGTGAAACGGCAAGTGGAGCTTGACCCGGTCCCACTGCTCCCGCCCCCACTCGGTCCTCTTCCACTGGATGAAGCCGACCACCAGGCCGATCACAACCGGAATCCAGATGTACCAATAGCCGGTGACCCCGTTGGAAACTCCTTCGGTGATCCGGGTCATCAGCGGCAGCTGGGAGGACTCTCCAGGCTGGTCCGCGACGACGTCCTTGAACACCTTGACGAAGACCGGCACGATCCAGATCACCACGGCGAGCATGATCACCACCGCGACCGTGAAGACGAACGCCGGGTACATGAGCGCGGAGCGGATCTGGCGTCGCAGCTCGTCCATCTTCTCCAGTTGGTACGCGACGCGGTCGAGCGCCTCCTCGAGCCGTCCCGAGCTCTCACCGGAACGGACCATCGCGCGAAACAGCGGGTCGAAGACCTGGGGGCGACGCTCCATCGCGTCCGCCAGCGAGCTGCCCGCCTCCACGTCCTGCCTCACCTCCGCGATGGCGCCCTTCAGCCGCTCGTCCTCGGTCTGGTCCTCGAGCGTGTAGAGCGAGCGCAACATCGGCATTCCCGACGAGACGAGCGTCGCGAACTGCCTCGCGAAGACGGCGAGCTCCCGCATCTTGATGCCCCGGAACCGATCGAAGAGCTTCTCGACGCGGAAGGCCTCGTTCTTCTCCGCGACGTCGAGGACAATCAGCCCGCGCTCGCGCAGCTGCTCGCTCACCTGCGACTTCGACTCGGCGTCCACCTCCCCCCGCGAGGGGATGCCGGCGACGTCGACCGCCCTGAAGGCGTAGGTGCTCACCTCAGGCCCCGTTGCTCATCGCCGCGGCGGGCTCGGCCGATGCCTGCGCCGGTCCGAGCAGGCGCTTGAGCTCCTCGGGCACCGACGCGCGCTGCTCGGCGAGCTTGCGCGAGACGCGGCCCATCCGGACCAGCTGGGCGAGGTGGGCGTCCATGGTCTGCATCCCGATCGAGCCTGAGGTCTGGAGCGCCGAGTAGATCTGGTGCGTCTTGCCCTCTCGGATCAGGTTGCGGACGGCGGGCGTCGGGACGAGCACCTCACAGGCGACGACCCGGCCCGATCCGTCGATCGTTGGCAGCAGCTGCTGGGTGACGATTCCCTGGAGGCCAATCGAGAGCTGCATCCGGACCTGAGCCTGCTGCTGGGCCGGGAAGATGTCGATGATCCGATCGACCGTCTGAGCGGTCGACTGGGTGTGGAGGGTCGCAAAGACCAGATGGCCGGTCTCCGCCGCCGTTAGTGCGGTGGACATCGTCTCCAGGTCTCGCATCTCGCCGACGAGGATCACGTCGGGGTCCTCGCGCAGCGCGGCCTTCAGGGCGCTCGCGAAGTCCTCCGCATCGGCGCCGATCTCCCGTTGGTTGACGATGCAGCGCTTGTGCCCGTGGAGGAACTCGATCGGGTCCTCGATCGTGAGGATGTGCTCCTCGCGCTCCCCGTTGATGATGTCCAGCATCGCGGCGAGCGAGGTCGACTTTCCGGAGCCCGTCGGCCCGGTGACCAGAACCAGGCCTCGCGGCTTCCTGGTGAAGTCCTCGAGGACGCGGGGCAGGCCGAGCTCGCCGAGCTCCGGGATCTGGTGCGGGATCCGCCTGAAGGCGGCGCTGATCGAGCCGCGCTGAAAGAAGCAGTTGACGCGGAAGCGGGCGACCCCTGGGACCGCGTAGGCGAGGTCGAGCTGCTTGCGCGACTCGAAGCGCTTGCGCTGATCGTCGTTCAGGAGGCTGTAGACCGTGTCGCGGGTCGCCTGCGGCGAGAGCTTGCCGTATTCGTCCATCGGCTTGATCTGACCGCGCACACGCAGGGCCGGCGGGTAGCCGGCACTGAGGTGCACATCGGAGGCCCGCTGCTCGGCCATCCGTGTGAGCACGTCTGCGAAGTCGAATTTTCGGGTTGTCTCAGCCGCTTCCATGTCCTTCTCCAATCGTCCGTTCTGCGCACTCGCTTGACACCCAAAACTGGGGCCGCGGTGCTAGCTCGCCACGCGCGAGACCTCCTGCACGCTCGTCAGCCCCGTCCGCACCTTCTCGAGGCCGGACTGCCGCAAGGTCAGCATTCCCTCCTCGATGGCGGCCTTGGCGATCTCGCCCTCCGGGGCGAGGTTCACCACCATGTCCTTGATCCGCTCGCCGAGCACCATCACCGAGTAGATCCCCAATCGACCCTGATACCCGGTCCCGTGGCAGCGCTGGCAGCCGACCGGCTCATAGGCCTCGACGTCGGTCCCGATCCTGAAGCCGGCCTCCATCAGCGATGCCTGCGCAATCACCGTGCGCCGCTTGCAATGCGCGCAGAGCAAGCGGGCGAGCCGCTGGGCGACCACGCACTCGATCGCCGAGGAGGTGAGGAACGACTCGATTCCCATCTCCTGGAGCCGGATGATGGCCCCCGGCGCATCGTTGGTGTGCAGTGTCGTCAGCACCATGTGCCCGGTGAGCGCCGCCTCGATCGCAATCCGCGCCGTTTCCGCGTCCCGGATCTCGCCGACCATGATCACGTCGGGATCCGCGCGGAGCACCGATCGCAGGCCCGTGGCGAAGGTGAGCCCGGCCTTGCGATGAACGCCGATCTGGTTGACGCCCGCGAGCCTGTACTCGACCGGGTCCTCGATCGTGACTATGTGCTTGTCGACCTTGTTCAGGTCCTGGAGCGCCGCGTAGAGGGTGGTCGACTTGCCGGCGCCGGTGGGCCCGGTGACGAGCACAGCCCCATACGGCTGGCGGAACGAAGCCTCGAAGCGCTCGCGCTGGTCTCCCCTCATGCCGAGATCGTCGAGCGTGCGCAGGGCGGCGGCCTCGTCGAGGATCCGGATCGATGCTCCCTCCCCCGCCTGCGTGGGCAGGGTGGTGACGCGCAGGTCGATGCGGCGGTCGTCGACCACCACTCCGACGCGGCCGTCCTGGGGCACCCGCTTCTCGGCGATGTCGAGCTCGCTCATGATCTTGATGCGGGAGACCACGCCCGGCGACCATGCGCTTCGGCACACGGGCCGTCTCCTGGAGCACGCCGTCGATCCGGAAGCGGATCCGCATCTCGTCGTCCCCCGGCTCGAAGTGGATATCCGACGCACCCTCCGCGACTGCCTGCCCGAAGATGCTGTTGACCAGCTTGATCACCGGCCCGTCCTGGGCGGAGGCACGCAGATCGGTGATCTCCGCGGGTCCCTCGGGGGCTTCCTCCTCTCTCGTCCCCGCCCGCCGCGATCGCCTCGGCGACCGAGCTCTGCATCGTGCCGAGCTTCGAGATCAGGGTCTCGATGTCGTTCGCGGGCGCTACGGCCACTGCGCAGTTGTGGCCGGTCGCCATCTGGACGTCGTCGAGCGCCAGGACGTTCGCCGGATCGGCCATCGCGAGGAGCAAGGTCCCCTCGTCCAAGAACGCGACCGGGAGCGCCTGATGGCGCCGAGCCGATTTGACCGAGATCAGGTTCGCGGCCCCCATGTCGACCGCGAAGATCGCCAGATCGACGAAGTCGAGGCCATAGCGCTCCGCTGTGGCTCGGGAGACCTGCTCGGCGTCGATCACCCTCTGCTCCATGAGGATCTCCTCCGGCCGCCGCCCGGCCGTGCGGGACTGCAGGATCGCCTGCTCGACCTGCTCGCGGGTGGCGTAGCCGAGGTCGACGATCGCGTCGGTGATGAACGCGCCGGAGTGGCCGCGCTGCATCGGGCGAATCAGCCCAGGAACCCCGGAGTCCTCCGGCTCGGATGCTCGGGCGGTGGCCTCGCTCGCCGCCGACCCGTCACTCGGCCCCGGGAGGGGTCTCAGGTAATCGGGCAGCTCCCGCATGGGGATCTGCTCACCTCGGGCTGTACGGCAGGTTGTCCTTGCCGGAGTAGAGCGCGTCGTGGACGGCCTGGACGACCGCCTGTGAGTTGCGGAATCCGTAGCTGACCTGTGCCTGCGGCACCGAGCCGCTCAGCCTGCGGGGGCGGACGATCACGAGGGCCGGCACTTGGCTCACTCCCACTCCCTGGGTGATCCGGGAGTAGCGGGCGATCCCGTTGGCCCGGGTGACGAACACCGCCGTGCCTGGGTTGGAGAGAGCGTCCACCGACTGCCGGACAAGCCGGTCGTCCACCCCGCCCCCGCGCGCGATCAGCAGCACGATCGTGTCGCCGCCATGCCATGCCCTCACGACGGGGCGAGGGAGGCCCGGGCCGGGGACCAGCGCGCTCGGGTCGATGGTGCCGGTCGACGGCGCGATAGCCGTCGCGGGCGCGCCTGTCGGCCCACTCGACCCGGATGCGTTCGGCGTGCCCGAAACCTCTGCGGTGACATTGACCGAACCGGTCGGTGTGGTGAGCTGGGCGCTCGTGGTGGTCGTGCTCGCCCCGCTCGAGGCCCCGCTGTCCTTCTTGTGCAACAGCTGCGGCGCCAGCATCACCCCGGCGACCACCAGCAGAACGGCGACAAGACAGATCTGGACGATTGGGTTGCTGTTGATCGCGTCCCTCATCCGACGCCGGCTCCGATCTCCTCTTCGCCCGACATCTGCTCGATCCCGCTGGCGCGCTGGCCCTTCGCGGCGAGCATCAGCTTGAAGTCGTGCGGGCTCGACGCCGTCTCCATCGCGACCTCCTCGGAGACGATGCCCTCGGTGACGAAGCCGAGCAGAGCCTGATCGAACGTCTGCATGCCGTAGAAGTCGCCCTCGGAGATCACCTCGGTGATCCGGCCCGTCTCCTCCGGATTCAGGATCAGGTCCTGGATCCGCCCGGTCACGACCATCACCTCGGAGACGGCGACGCGCCCCTCGCGGTCGACCCGCGGGACGAGGCGCTGCGAGATCGCGCCCCTCAGCGTCGAGGCGAGCATCACCCGCGCCTGCTGCTGGAGGTGCGGCGGGAAGAAGTCGATGATCCGGTTGATCGTCTCCGAGGCGTCGAGCGTGTGGAGGGTCGACAACACGAGGTGCCCCGTCTCGGCCGCGGAGAGCGCGGTGCGGACGGTCTCCTCGTCGCGCATCTCCCCGATCAGGATCACGTCGGGGTCCTGCCGGAGGACACGTCGCATCGCCTGGGCGAAGCCCTTCGTGTCCGACCCGACCTCGCGCTGGTTGATGATCGAGAGGTTGTCCCGGTGGAGGTACTCGATCGGGTCCTCCATCGTCACGATGTGACGGGCCCTGGTCGAGTTGATGTGGTCGATCATCGCCGCGAGCGTGGTCGACTTGCCCGAGCCGGTCGTGCCGGTCAGCAGGATGATCCCGCGTGGCTCCTCGGCAAGCCGGCGGACAACCTCGGGAAGGCCAAGATCGTTGATGCTCTTCACCTGGAACGGGATGGCGCGCAGCGCAATCGAGATGTCACCCCGCTGGCGGAAGGCGGCGACTCGGAACCGCGAGACGCCGGGAAGCTCGTACGAGAAATCGACCTCCCCGGTCTCCTCGAATTCGGTGAGGTGATGCTCATCCGCGATCGCGTGTAGGGCCCTCTCCGTGTCGGCCCCGGTGAGCGCACCCGTGTCCTTCAGTGCCCAGAGGTCGCCATGGACCCTCGCCACGGGCGGCGAGTCCGCCTTCACATGGAGGTCCGAACCCTCCCGCTCGACCATGTAGGTGAGCGCTGCGTCGATTTCGAAGCCCATCCTTCGCCCTATCGGGCGTGGGCGCGCTTAGCTAGATCAGCAAAACTGAGGTGCTAAGGGCGGATCTCCTCCACCACCTCGTAGATCCCCTCGAGTGGGGTGTGGTCCACGTGCCTGGAGATCTCCTCCGTCCGCTTCGCCTCATCCTCGGCCGAGCCGCGGATCACGTCGAGCTCGTCGCGACTGACGTCGAAGATCCCGAACGAGATCACCTCGTCCTCGTCCTTGATGTTGCGCGCGTGATAGACGACCGAGCCCTCGGGCAGGCCGCTGAGGTCCTGGTCGCTGTCTCCCCCGCCCCAGGCCTTGCGGAAGTCATCCCAATGGCCGCCCTTCAGGCGGCGTCCGCTGAAGAACACAAGCATGACTTCTCCTCTCCTCGCTGACCGTGCGCGAGGAGCGTATGCGACTGACGGCTTCGCCATCAGATCGGGGCCACAAGCGGCCGCCCGGCACAAGTCGCGGCGGCTTCGCCGCCGCTCCCGAAGTGCAGCGGCCTGGTGGCCGCTAGGCGACCTCGCGGAGCTTCTGAGCCTCCGCGAGTGACTGGAGCTTCTTCAGAGACTGATTCTCGATCTGGCGGATCCGCTCCCGGGTGACGTTGAAGGTGCGGCCGACCTCGTCCAGGGTCCGCGGGTGCTCGCCGCCGAGCCCGTAGCGGAGCTCGAGCACGCGACGCTCGCGGTAGGAGAGGTTCTCGAGGGCCTCCTTCAGCGCCTCCTTGGTGAGCAGCTCGGCGGCGCGCTCGAAGGGGGACTCGGCCCGCTCATCGGCGATGAACTGGCCGAACTCCGACTCCTCCTCGTCGCCGACCGGCTTCTCGAGCGAGACCGGGGCCTGGGCCGAGCGCTTGATCGAGTCGACCTCCTCGGGCTCGATGCCGGTGACCTCGGCGATCTCCTCCGGCGTGGGCTCGCGGCCCAGCTCGGTGACCAGCTTGCGCTCCGCGCGACCGATCTTGTTGAGCTTCTCGACCACGTGGACAGGGATGCGGATGGTCCGCGCCTTGTCGGCGAGCGCGCGGGCGATCGCCTGGCGGATCCACCAGGTCGCATAGGTCGAGAACTTGAAGCCCTTGCGGTAGTCGAACTTCTCTGCGGCACGGACCAGCCCGAGCGTGCCCTCCTGGATCAGGTCGAGGAAGGGCAGGCCCTGGTTCCGGTAGTTCTTGGCGATCGAGACGACCAGGCGGAGGTTCGACTCGACCATCTTCTGCTTGGCGTCGAGGTCGCCGCGCTCGATGCGCTTGGCGAGCTCGACCTCCTCGGCGGCGGTGAGCAGCCTGACCTTGCCGATGTCCTTGAGGAAGAGCTGCAGGGAATCGGTGGTCATGTCCGGCTTCAGGTCGAGCGCCTTCTGGCGCTTGCGACCGCCGCGCTTGCCGTCGGAACGCTCGTTCTCGGCGGCGGCCTTCTGCGCCGGGTCGAGGTCCTCGACCAGCTCGATGCCGGCCTTCTCGAGGTGCCCGTAGAGGTCCTCGACGTCGGACTCGTCGAGCTCGACCTCGGACACGGCAGTGGCGACGTCGCCGAAGGTGAGGACGCCGAGCTGCTGGCCCCTGGTGACCAGCGTCTTTACTTCTTCAAGTTCCTGAATCTCAGCTACCAGCATTCGCCTACGCTCTTCCTTCCTGGCTGTCTTCCGATTTCCTGGCCGTCCGGACTCTGTACCTAGTTCTGGCCCGGCCTGAATGATTTCGGCTGTCGGCGCGAAACCTTTACTCCAAACCCCCACAAAGGCCACAAAAACGCGGAGCGGCCAAAGCCAACCTCCGCGTTCGTCGCCTTCACCGAGCCCAGATCTCGCGAATCTTCCTCAAACGTCCAAGTCATGGTAGCCACTTCATTTTTTGAAGTCAACGCACGCCCCAGGCGTCGCAAGCCGCTTGCCACGAGAAAGACACGCAGCACGCGGGAAAGTTCCGGCGGCCCCCGCAATTACCCCGGCTCAAGCGTCGGTTACGCATGAATGTGTACGGGTGGGCGCGCCGCAGCCGCAGGCGAGGCGCGTCCCGTTTGATGGAGGTCCCACCCGCGCCCGCACATCCGCGCTGGCAATTCTGGCGGTACCCCTGGGCGAGGGCATTCTGGAACCGGGCCTACAAGGAGAACATCACCGGTCTCTCCGGGATGGTCGCCTACAACCTGATGCTCGCCGTCTTCCCCTTCGCCCTGCTCGTCCTCTTCGTCTTCGGCCAGGTCGTGAACAGCCCGAACGTCGAGCACAGCGTGATCCAAGACATTCAGCGGCTCTTCCCCAACATCGAGCAGGGGACCCTGCAGAACGCGATCGACCGGGTCCGCGCCAGCTCCACCACGATCGGGATCGCGGCGATCATCGGTGGGATCTGGATCGGCGCGTCCTTCTGGGGTGCGATGGACACCGCCTTCTGCCGCATCTACCACGTCGAGTGCCGGGGGTGGGTGCAGCAGAAGCGCTGGTCGCTGGTGATGCTCCTCGGCCTGTTCCTGCTGCTACTCGCCAGCGTCACGGTCCCGACCATCGAGAGCGCGGTCCTCTCCAGCGCCGACAACCTGCCCTTCGGCCTCTCTGATTTTGACGTCACCCGAACGGCCATCGTGGTCATCGGCGGCCTGGTGGCGACCTTCCTGATCATCTCGGTGATCTACTGGGCGGTGCCGAAGGGCCACATGCCGTGGCGCTCGGTCTGGCCGGGAGCGCTCTTCTTCGCCCTGGTCACCTCGGCGGGCAACTACATCTTCCCCCTCTACCTCAACAACATCTCCGACCTGCACCGGATCGGCGGGACGATCGGATTCATCCTGATCGCCCTGGTCTGGTTCTACGCGATCAGCCTGGGCCTGCTGGCCGGCGCCGTGATCAACTCACTGCGGCACGAGCAGGATGCCACGGGATCTCTCCCGCTCGACGGTTACCCATCACCCTCCATTTAGCAACCCACTTTGTGGCCCGCTTGTGGCCGCGCCTGGCGCCTAGCCGTAGCGCCCCCCCACGACCTCGCGGAGCTTCGGGCGGTCGTGGGTGGCCTGCACGCGGCGCACCGTTCCCGAGCGGGAGCGCATCACCAGCGACTCGGTCGTCGCGTGGCCATCGTCGAGGTAGCGGACGCCGGCCAGCAGGTCGCCGTCCGTGACGCCAGTTGCAGCGAAGAAGACGTCGTCGCCCGAGACGAGGTCGTCGGTGTCGAGCACGCGCTCGAGCTCGTAGCCCGCGTCCTCCGCGGACTTGCGCTCGTCGTCGTCCCTTGGCCAGAGCCGGCCGAGGATGCGCCCGCCCAGGCATTTGATGGCGGACGCCGAGAGGACCCCCTCGGGAGTGCCTCCGATCCCCCAGAGCAAGTCGATCCCGGTGTTCGGCATGACCGCGAAGAGCGAGGCAGCCACGTCACCGTCAGAGATGAAGCGGATGCCGGCGCCGACGTCGCGCAGGGTCTCGACCGCCTGCTCGTGGCGTGGCCGGTCGAGCATGACAACCGTGACGTCGCCGGGCTCCCCGCCCTTCCGCTCGGCGATCTTGCGCACGATGTCCTCGAGCGGATCGGTGAGACTGAGCAGGTCGGCGGCGCGGGGGCCGGTCGCGATCTTCTCCATGTAGACGCATGGGCCCGGGTCGAACATCGTGCCCCGGTCAGAGAGCGCGATCACCGAGAGCGCGGAGGGCATGCCGCGGGCGGCCAACGTCGTCCCCTCCAGCGGGTCGACGGCGATATCGACCCGCGGCGGGCTGCCATCCCCGATCTCCTCGCCGTTGTAGAGCATCGGCGCCTCGTCCTTCTCGCCCTCCCCGATCACCACGACGCCGTCCATCGGCACCGTGTCGAGCATCAGGCGCATCGCGTCCACGGCGGCGCCGTCGGCGCTCTCCTTCTCGCCGCGGCCGACCCAGCGGCCCGCCGCCAGGGCCCCCGCCTCGGTGACGCGGACCAGCTCGAGCGCCAGGTTGCGATCCGGATGCGAGGAGTCGCGGACATCGTGCGAGATCACGTGCTGGTCGGCTTCGGCCACGGCTCAGAGGCTAAACGCGCAGCCGAATCCAGGTCAGAACGTGGCGGGCGGTTTTCGCCGTGCGCCGCCGCCGCTCTCGACCGCCCGGAACCCACCCGAGACGAAGATCCCGATCGAGGCGAGCAGGGCGAGCCACCAGCCGAAGGAGAGGCCGATCTCGAGGCCGTTCTGCGGCTTGTCCACCAATCCGTTGACGATGATCAGCACGAACGCGGTCAGGCCGACGATCGCGGTCACCTCTCCGCGCGGCCAGGAGAGCGCGTGTCCCCGGATGACGATCCAGGCCAGGATGAACGGCGCGGCGGCCGCCGCGAGCAGCAGCCAGCGTTCGATCGGGTACGTGTCCCAGGCGCTGCAGCTCGAGTTGCCGACCCCGCAGGCCCAGTTGCCCGGATCGGTTCCGCGCTGGACCACGCTCGGGTCGGTCGAGAGCGAGAACCACTCGAGAAAGACGGCGATCACCAGCACGATCGCCGCGACCATGCCGATGATCTCCGAGCGATCCAGCTTGGAGGTGTCCATGGCGCGACCCTATCCCAACCGTAATGCGAGGGTGCTCCGATAGGAGCAACCCGTTTCATTTAGGGTCGCGGTGTGGCGCAGCGCTGGGGACTGACCGTTCCGCTCACTGGGTTGCCGCTGCCGGAGAACGCCGACCTGTTGCGGCGGGCGGAGGCAGCCGGCTACACGGACCTCTGGTCCGGCGAGACCAACGGGCCGGATGGCTTCACGCCCCTGACCCTGGCGTCCGCCTGGACGGAGAAGGCCCGCCTCGGGACCGGCGTGGTCGGAGTGATGCAGCGGGGCCGGGCCCTGCTCGCGCAGGAGGCGGCGGCGCTCGCCGATGCGTCGCGGGGGCGCTTCGCGCTCGGGATCGGCGCCTCCTCCGACCGGATCATCGAGGGCTGGAACGGCATGCCCTTCGAGAAGCCGCTCAGCAAGATGTCGGAGACCATCGACTTCCTGAGGACCGCGCTCGCCGGCGAGCGCGCCGATGGCGGCTTCAAGCTGGAGCGGGCACCGGAGGAGAAGGTGCCGATCATCGTCGCTGCGCTGCGCGGAAAGATGCTGCGCCTCGCGGTCGAGAAGGGCGACGGCGCCTTCACCAACTTTCTCCCCCTGGCGGGCCTGCCGAAGGTCGCCGGCCAGCTGGAGGGCGCACCCGAGGGCTTCGAGCTGCTCTGCCGCTTCTTCTGCATCCCAGGCGAACGGGAGCAGGTCGAGCCGCTCGCCCGCTTCATGTTCTCCTCCTACATCACCGTTCCGGTCTACGAGGCCTTCTACCGCTGGCTCGGCTATGGGGACAAGATCGACGAGATGGTCGACGCCTGGAACGCTAGGGACCGCCAGAAGGCCGCCGAGGCCGCACCCTGGGACCTGATCGAGGAGATGTTCATCTTCGGCGAGCCCGAGCAGATGAAGGAACGGCTTGGCGCGTTCGTGGAGGGCGGCATCACCCTGCCCGTGATCACGCCGATCACCACGCCCGACAAGCTGGGCGAGTTGATCGACGGCCTAGCCCAGTAGCCGGGACCAGAAGCGCACGTACTCGCGCTCGTGGCCGATGCCGGCCTCGACCGCGTGGATGACCCCCGCGGGCGCCTTCATCCTCCGGCATTCCTCGAGCTGCCCCTCGTACTCGCGCAGCTTGGCCTCGTGGGCCTCGAGCTGCCGCGGGGCGAGCGTTTTCGGATCGGCGCCGAAGAAGAGCTTCAGCAGCCCCGCGTCGCGCAGCTCATAGAGCTCGCCGGTCGGCTCCCCCCGCCACTGATCGAGTCTCTCCTTCCCCGCCTTCGTCAAGCGGTAGAGCCGCCTGCGCCTGCCGGATTCCTCGCGGCGCTCCGACAGCAGGCCGGCCTCAGCCAGGCGGCCGCACTCCGAATAGAGCTGCGTGTGCGGCAGCGACCAGAACTGGCCGACCCCGAGGGCGGCCGCCTGCTTCAGGTCGTACGGGGAAGCGGGCTGCATCTGCTCGATCAGTCCGAGCACCACGTAGGAGGTGGGTGTGAGTCTTGTCACGGTCATCGGGGCCAGGAGAATACGATACTGTTCGTACCGTACATGTTGAACCATCCAGGAGAGATCATGAGCCAAACCGCCCAGCAGACGCCGCCAACGCACTCGTCCGATCTGACCGCGGGCCTCGATTCGCTCGATCGGGAGGTACGAGTCGATTCGCTGCCGCTGGAGGGGCAGCTGCCGGCCTGGCTCCAGGGATCGCTGGTTCGGACCGGCCCGGCGAAATGGGAAGTGGGCGGAAGGGCGATGAACCACTGGTTCGACGGCTTCGCGATGCTGCACCGCTTCGGCATCGCCGACGGCGAGGTCTCCTACGCGAACCGGTTCCTCGAGACCAAGGCCTACCGCGCGGCGAAGGCGAAGGGCGAAATCGTCTACTCGGAGTTCGCCACCGACCCGTGCCGCTCGCTCTTCGCGCGCGTCTTCTCGATGTTCTCACCCAAGATCTCCGACAACGCCAACGTCAACCTGGTCAAGCTGGGCGAGCGATACATCTCGATGACGGAGACACCGATCCCAGTCGAGTTCGACGGCGACACGCTCGAGACGGTGGGCGTGGCCTACGAGGCGCCGGGGATGCTGACCACCGCCCATCCGCATCTCGATCGCGCAAGCGGCGGGATGCTGAACTACGCGGCCAAGCTCGGTCCGCGGAACCGCTACCGCTTCTTCCTGGTACCCCCGGCCGAGACGAAGCCCAAGACGATCGCCGAGCTGCCCGTCAAGGAGCCGGCCTACATGCACTCCTTCGGCCTCACGGAGCGCTGGCTGGTGCTGGCGGAGTTCCCGCTGGTGGTCAACCCGATCAGCATCCCTCTCTCGGGACGGCCTTACATCGAGAACTACCGCTGGAAGCCCGAGCTCGGCACCAGGATCACGCTGATCGACCGAGACACCGGTAAGGCGACCGGACCGTTCGAAACCGATGCGTTCTTCTGCTTCCACCACGTGAACGCCTACGAGGAGAACGGGTCCGTGGTGGTCGACGCCTGCACGTTCAAGGACGCGCAGATCATCGAGGACCTCTATCTCGACCGGCTCCGGGCGGGCAAGCCCGTTGCTCGCGCTGAGCTCAGGCGGTTCCGAATCGACCTCTCCTCACGCCGGGTCGGCAGCGAGCAGCTGGCCGAGGGGCTCGAGCTGCCCCGGATCAACTACGGGCGCCACAACGAACGCCCCTACCGCTACGTCTGGGGCATCGACCAGAAGACCGGCTGGCTCGACCGGATCGTCAAGGTCGACGTCGACGAGCGGCGGACGATCGAATGGCGGGAGGACGGCTGTAGCCCGGGCGAGCCCGTCTTCGTCTCGGCGCCCGACGCCAAGGCCGAGGACGACGGCGTGCTGCTCTCGGTGGTCTTCGACTCGCGCTCGGGGCGCTCGTTCATGCTGGTCCTCGACGCGGCCGACCTGTCGGAAGTGGCACGGGCCGAGGCGCCGCACCACATCCCGTACGGCTTTCATGGGCAGTTTGTGAGCTAGGCGGCGCGGGCGAGCGACAGCGCGTACAGCCCCTGAGGATCCGTCCACCAATCGGTCAGCTCGAGACCGGCCTCGGCGTAGATCCCCTCGAGCCCGGGGCGTAGGAACTTGGTCGAGATCTCGGTGCGCATCTCCTCGCCCGCGGCGAAGGGGACCAGCATGTCCAGCGCCCCCACGTTGACCACCTGGTTCGCCTGGGAGCGCAGGCGGATGTCGACCCAGAGGTTCTCGGGGTCCCAACGGGCGACGTGCTCGAAGGAGTCGACGTCGAAGTCGGCTTCCAGCTCGCGGTTGAGGACGGTGAGCACGTTCTTGTTGAACTCCGCCGTGACTCCGGCGAAGTCGTTGTAGGCGGCCTCGAGCGTCGCCGAGTCCTTGACGAGGTCCGTGCCGAGCAGGAAGCGGTCCTCTGGGTCGAGCAGGTTGGCGATGCGACGCAGGAATCCGGCCCGCTGATGAGGCGCGAAGTTGCCGATCGTGCCGCCGAGCAGTGCGATCACCCGCGGCCCTCCGACCGGGACGCGCTCCAGATCGAACTCGAAGTCGCAGACCAACCCGCGCACGTTGATGTCGTCGTACTCGCCCGCGATCCGCTCGGCGGTGTCGCGGGTGATCTCCTCCGAGATGTCGACCGGGCAGTAGGTCTCCAGGCAGCCGACGTCCCTCATCGCGTCGAGCAGGACGCGGGTCTTGCGGGCCGAGCCGGAGCCAAGCTCGATCAGGCTGGCCGGCCGGTTCGCGGCCTCGCAGATCTCAGCCGAGCGGCCCTCGAGGATCGCCCGCTCGCAGCGCGTCGGGTAGTACTCCTCGAGCTCGGTGATCTGCTCGAAGAGCTCCGATCCCTTCTCGTCGTAGAAGTAGCGCGGCGAGAGCTCCTTGAAGGGACTGGTCAGCCCCGCGCGAACGTCCGCCGCCATCCCGGAGAGCGGACCTCCGGGGGGCAGGTTGACCTGGATCGCGATCCGATCGGCGACGGCGGCGTCGATGTTGTTCATACGTCGTCCTTGGCGCAGCGGATGCCCGCGAAGATCTGGCGGCGGACGGGTAGGTCCCAGTTCCGGAAGCTCGTCCGGATCACATCGCGACGCGTGGCCCACGCCCCTCCGCGCAGGACCTTGTGGGTGTCGCCGAAGAAGACCTCCGAGTACTCCGGGTAGGGGAACGCCGCGAAACCCGGGTACGCCGTGAAATCGGAGCTGGTCCACTCCCAGACGTCGCCAAGAATCTGCACCGCGCCGGAGTCCGAGGCCGCGTCGGCGTACGCCCCCGCCGGCGCGCAGCCGAAGGAGAGCTGGTCGAGGTTGGCGCGCTCGCGATCGCTGCCGGCAGCGGCCGCCTCCCACTCCGCCTCCGTGGGCAGACGCTTCCCGGCCCACCGGGCATAGGCATCGGCCTCGTTCCAGGAGACATGGATCACGGGCAGCCGCGGGTCGACCTCCATGGTCCGCCCCATCGCGCTCCGCACCCAGCCGCCATCCCCATCGCGCTCCCAGTACAACGGCGGATCGGCTCCGGTCTCGTCCAGATAGGCCATGTACACGGCATTGCTCACAGGGGTTCGGTCGATCAGGAACGGAGCCAGCTCGATCCCGTGCCGGGGCCGCTCGTTGTCATACGCGAACCCAACGTCGGCCGCCCCGATCTTGTGAGACCCCCCTTCGACCAGCACCATCTCGGGGCCGTCCTCGACGGGCTCTGCCGCCGGGGCTCGGTCGATCTCCACCGGCTCGTAGGCCTCGACCATCTGCAGGAGCTGGAGCATGGTCTCGTTGTGCTGGTACTCGTGGGCGAGCAGCATCTCGTAGACGAACCCTTCCGCCAGCAGCCCGTCCTCGGGGTCGAGCTCGATCTCGCCCAGCACCTCGAGAGTGCGCTCCCGGACCTGGTCCATGTATGGGCGGACCTCATCGGCACGAAGGATGGGCAGCTCGCCCCGGATCTTGCGGGGCTGCTCGATCGCGTCGTAGAGCTCGCCGAGGTCTCCGCGCAGTGGCTCGCGTCCGCCGATGCGCCGGACCAGCCAGAGCTCCTCGAAGTTGCCGATGTGGCCGAGGTCCCAGATCAGGGGGCTCAGGATCGGGTCGTAGACCCGATTGAGCTGCTCGTCGGTGAGCGGCTCGATGAGCAGGAGCGTGTGGCGTCGTGCCTCCTCCAAGCGCCCGGCCAACTCGGCCTTGCGGTCGGAGGCGGGACGACTCCCACCCTCAGTGGGGGCTGCAACCTCCGCGATGCGTCAAGCCTACCGAGACGCTTTCCCCGACTGGGAAGGGCCGCAATCTCGCCGGCGAGGTCCGCCGTATCAACGAGTCGATGAACCTCAGGCGGAGAGTGATCAGCTGGGCCGGCGCGATCGCGCTCGTGGGGTGTCTTGGAGCCCAGGCGATCGCCCTGAGCCCCGACGCAGCCTCCGGCAGGCCCGCGGCCGCCGCGGGGAAGAAGTGCAAGCGCAAGCACCGTGGCAAGAAAAGGCACTGCAAGCAGAAGAGGGTGATGGCCCCGGCGGTGATCTCAATCTCCCCCGCGAGCCAGGACTTTGGAGTCCCGCAAATCGGCGGGGAGACGCGCACTTTCACGGTCACCAACGTCGGCGGGTCGCTCAGCGGGCTACCGGTTCCGATGCTCACGCAGAGCGGCAGCGATTTCTCGATGGCCGCAAACGGCTGCATTTCCTTGCTCTCGGCCGGCGGGAACTGCCCGATCGATGTTCACGTGGGCACCAGCGGTGCCGGGCAGGTGTCGGCCACCCTGACTGTGACCGCATTACCCGGGGGCACGGCTTCCGCGTCGATGACGGCCAATATCGAGGCCTAGGGTCCACCGCGAAGCGCACGGCTACGCGAAGTAGTTAGGGTCCCGCGCCGATGAGGATCGAGGGGGCAAGCGCGCTGGTCGCCGGCGGAGCATCGGGGCTCGGTGCCGCGACGGCGCGGGCGCTGCACGAGCGCGGAGCCTCGGTGGTGATCGCCGACATGAACTCCGAGAAGGGGGAGGCGCTCGCCGCGGAGCTCGGCGAGAACGCCGCCTTCATGGAGGCGAACGTGATGGAGCCCGAGCCGGTTCAGGCGGCGGTCGGCGCCGCGGCGGATGCGCCGGGCGGCCTGCGGATCTCGGTCTGCTGTGCCGGCATCGGCTGGGCACAGCGCACGGCCTCCAAGCAGGGCCCGCACGATCTCGAGATCTTCCACAACGTGATCAAGGTGAACCTGGTCGGGACCTTCAACGTGCTGCGCCTCGCCTGCGCCGCGATGTCCGACAACGACGCCGACGATCAGGGAGAGCGCGGGGTCTGCATCAACACCGCCTCGATTGCGGCCTGGGACGGGCAGATCGGCCAGGTCGCCTACTCGGCTTCGAAGGGCGGCGTGGTCGGGCTCACCCTCCCCGCCGCTCGTGACATGGCCAGCCGCGGCATCCGCGTCAACACGATCGCCCCGGGCCTCTTCGACACACCGCTGCTGGCCGCGCTGCCGGAGGAGCAGCGCCAGGCGCTCGGGGCCGGGATCCCGTTCCCGTCGCGGCTCGGCCGTCCCGAGGAATACGGCCAGCTCGCGTGCGAGATCGTCTCCAACACGATGCTGAACGGCGAGGCGATCCGGCTGGACGGCGCGCTGCGCATGCCGCCGCGGTAGGCTCAGTCGGTCCCGGTGTACTCGGGGTCGTAGTAGACCCGCTTGCGCCACGGTGGCGTGACCGCGAACGGGTAGGAGTCGCGGTCGGCCAGCGTCTCGATCGGGACCAGCCTGATGCTGCCCCTCGGAGTGGTCCGGGCGCCGGGGCCGAACAGCGCGCTCCCCAGCCGGTTCGCGAGCAGCTCCTGGCGATGGCGCTCCTGCGCCGAGGCGAGCGGGCCGTGCAACCGGCGGGCGCCCAGGGCCAACTTCAGGCTCGCCAGCTGACCGGCGAGCTCGCGCCGCAGCGAGGCCTCGGTCGCGTGCCCCGCGTGGCTTCCGCCGGAGACGAAAAGCGTCCCGTCGGAGCGAGTCCACCCGCGGGAGTCGCGCAGGCCCAGCGACTCGGTCGCGTCCCGGATCTCCGCCGCCCCGGGCAGCTCTCCCGCGGCATCCGAGGCCCAGTCGACGGCGGGCGCGTTCGGCGCCGTTGTAGCCGTTGTGGGAGCTGGCGCGAGCCTCGACGCTGCGATCCGGGTTGATTCGGATCTGCGCGCCCTCCCAGTCGTCAGCGTGGAAACCCCGATCGCCGAGCAGGCCGCGCGAGGTGGCGGAGTCGGCGTAGTACTCCCAGTACTGGATGTAGACGCGCCCGGCGCGCTCGCCAGAGCAGTCGTAGCCCCGGGACTCCGCCGGGACCGGGTTGCGGCAGTCGATCAGGTGGGTGAACAGGGTGACCGGGCGGCCGGCCAGGGACCGGGTCACCCGGCCACTCTGGGGGCCGTCGGAGCAGCTCGGCGCCCGACAGCTCCGGAAGTCCACCGGCAGCGCGGTCATGCCCCGCTCGTAGACGATCCGCGGCGTGTTCTCGCGCACCTTGCTCGCCAGCTCGCCGTAGGGACCGGTGAGCTGCGGGTCGCTGCGGCATCCGTAGCTCAGCCTGACTGCGCAGATGATCCGCTCGCCCAGCTCATGGGCAAGCGCGATCCCCGGCAGACGCAGCCCGGCGAACCAGGCGAGCGCCGCGAGCGCCAGCGAGACGAGCGCGATCAGGGCGATCCACTCGACGGTCGCCTGAGCGGATCTGGCGCGGGCACACGCGGATGAACCTACTCAGCGGAGCCTCACCAAAGGCGCGGCAGCGTCGTGAGACGCCCTCTGGACTGCGTCGAAACTGGTGCTAGGGTCGCCCCGTGGCCGACGACCTGCCGACGACGCGAGCAAGAAAGGAACGGGGAGCGAGGTTCTACGTCACCGTCGCCGCGGTCGTCCTCGCCGCCATCTTCATCCTGCAGAACACGCAGCAGGTCAAGGTGAAGTTCTTCTTCTCGACCAGCACGATCCCGCTGATCTTCGCTCTGCTGCTCGCCGCGGTGCTGGGCTTCATCATCGGCCTGGCGCTGCCGCGCTTCCGCCGCCGCGACAACTGAGTCGCGGGGTGGGTGAAGCCGCTGACGTCGTACGGGCGCGCATTCGAGCACGCAAACGCAAACGACCCCGACGGCTTGGTCGAGCTCTGCGACCAGACGATCGAGTTCCATGACGTCCCCGAGATCCCGGGCTCGACCACCTACCGCGGGCCGGAGGGGGTGCGCGACTGGCTGCGGACGGTCCACGAGATCTCGGACGACCTTCGCCTGGACCCCGGGGGGTCGAGGAGAACGGCGACACGGTCATGGTCGAGACCAGCGCCGAGATGCACGGCAAGCGGCCACCAGGCCGCTCCATCTCGGAGCGGCGGCGGAGCCGCCGCGACTCATGTGGGGCGGCCGCTTGTGGCCGCAACCTGATGGCGAAGCCGTGAGCCAGACAGGAGGTGAGCCTAGAGCTCTTCGACCTGCGACGCGATGTCGGAGGCCGCGCCCTTGGCGTCGCTGAAGAGCATCGACGTCTTGTCCTCGTAGAAGAGATCGTTGTCGATGCCCGCGAACCCGGGGCTGAGGCTGCGCTTGATGACGATGACCTCCTTGGCCTCGTCGACCTCGATGATCGGCATGCCCGCGATCGGCGAGTTGGGATCGTCCTTGGCGGCGGGGTTGGTGACGTCGTTCGCCCCGATCACCACGGCGACGTCCATCTGCGGCATCTCGGGGTTGATCTCGTCCATCTCCTTGAGCTGCTCGTAGGGGACGTCGGCCTCGGCGAGCAGGACGTTCATGTGGCCGGGCATTCGCCCTGCGACCGGATGGATTGCGTAGCTGACGTTGACCCCCCGCTTCTCGAGCTCGTTGGCGAGCTCCTTGACCGCGTGCTGTGCCTGCGCGACCGCCATGCCGTAGCCAGGGACGAAGACGACGGAGTCGGCGTAGCCGAGCTTGATCGCGGCGTCCTCGGGGCCGATCGAGTGGACAGGGCGCTCCTCCCTCTCCCCCGCCGACGCGCTCACGGCCCCGAAGCCGGAGAACAGAAGGTTCGCGATCGAGCGGTTCATCGCCCGGCTCATCTCGAGGGTGAGGATGGTTCCCGAGGACCCGACCAGCGTGCCGGCGACGATCAGGACGACGTTGTCCAGGGCGAATCCCGCAGCGGCCGCCGCGAGACCCGTGAACGCGTTGAGCAGCGAGATCACCACGGGCATGTCGGCGCCGCCGATCGGCAGAACGAAGAGATTGCCGAGGACCGCCGCGCCGATCAGAACCCCGATGTAGAGGCCCTGCGACGGGGAGTCATGGTCGATGCCGAGGACGATGCAGCCGGCGAGGATCGCGGCGAGGAGAAGCCCGTTGAAGATGTGCTGGCCCGGGAACTGGACCGGGCGGCTCGGGATGATCGCCTGGAGCTTGCCGAAGGCGATGTTGGAATCCCCAGAAGGAGACCGAGCCGATCACTGTGGAGAAGAGGATCGGGACGAAGATGTCGAGCGGGATGCTCGCGCCCCCGGCCGAGACGTGACGGAACTCCGACCAGGAGATCAGTGCCGCCGCGCCGCCGCCGACGCCGTTGTAGAGGGCGACCATCTGCGGCATGTCGGTCATCTGGACGCGGGAGGAGGCGACCACCCCCACGGCGGTCCCGATCAGGATCCCGATCAGGATCAGGACGCCATTGCCGATCACGTCCGTGGAGAGCGTGATCGCGATCGCGACGAGCATCCCGGCGGCGGCGATCAGGTTGCCTCGGCGGGCGGTGCGGGGATGCGTCCCCTGCCGGATCCCGAAGATGAACAGGGAGAAGGCGACGATGTAGCAGGCGGTGACGAAGTCGCTGTTGGGCGACAGCGCAGCGAGGGGTGTCACTGACCGGACTCCCCCGGGGTTATCGGTCTCCGGCTCGGACTCCGTCTTCGGCTTCCTCTTCCTGCCGCCGAACATGCCGAGCATGCGGTCGGTGACCATGAAGCCGCCGACGATGTTGATCGTGCCGAAAGCGATCGCGATGACGCCGATGACCTTCTCCAGCGTGTCGTCGGCTGAGCCGATCACGATCAGGCCGCCGAGCATGACGATGCCGTGGATCGCGTTGGTCTGCGACATCAGCGGCGTGTGCAGGGTGGTCGGCACCTTCGAGATCACCTCGAAGCCGACGAACGCTGCCAGGACGAAGATCGTGATCTCGGTCATCAGGCTCATGACGAAGCTGCCTCCTTGGCTCTCTCGTTGACGATCTCGCCGTCCTTGGTGAGCAGCGCGCCGGCGATGATCTCGTCCTCGGTGTCGACCTTCAGGTTTCCCTCCTCGTCGATCAGCAGCTCGACCAGGTTCTGCAGGTTCTTGGCGTAGAGCGCCGAGGCGTTGCCGGCCATCTGACTCGGCAGGTTGGCCGGCCCGATGATCTTGACGCCGTCCACCTCGACGGTCTCACCGGGCTTGGAGCCCTCGACGTTTCCGCCCGTCTCGGCCGCGAGGTCGATGAGCACCGAGCCGGGCGCCATGCTCTTCACGGCCTCGGCTGTGATCAGCCGGGGCGCGGGCCGGCCGGGGATCTGAGCGGTCGTGATGATCACGTCCTGGCGCTTCGCGGCCTCGCCGAGCTCCGCCCGCAGCTTCTCGTTTTCCTCGTCCGTCAGCGGCCGGGCGTAGCCACCCTCGCCCTCGGCGTCCTTGACCGCCTCGACCTCGAGGAAGCGGCCGCCGAGCGACTGGACCTGCTCCTTCACCACGGAGCGGACGTCGAAGCCCGTGACGACCCCGCCGAGGCGTTTGGCGGTCGCGATGGCCTGCAGGCCGGCGACGCCGGCGCCGAGGATCAGGACCTTGGCCGGCGGGATGGTGCCGGCGGCCGTGGTCATCATCGGAAAGAGCTTGCCGGACTCACGCGCGGCGATCAGGACCGACATGTAGCCGCCCAGGTTGGCCTGCGAGGAGAGCGCGTCCATCGACTGGGCGCGCGTGATCCGCGGGATCGCCTCCATCGCGAGACTGGTGACGCCGGCGCCGGCCAGCGACTTTGCCAGCTCCGGATTGGTCAGGGGCTCGAGAAAGCCGATCAGGACCTGGCCCTGCTTCAGGCGTCCGACCTCCTCGGCGGTCGGCGGCGTGACCTTCAGCACGACGTCGGCAGTCCAGACGTCGTCTCCGACCTTCCCCCCCGCGTCCGTGTACTCCGCGTCGGGATGCGAGGCGCCCTCCCCCGCCCCGGCCTCTACGGCGACCTCGACCTCCTTCGCGGTGAGCGCCTTGACGACGTCCGGGACGAGCGCCACGCGGCGCTCTCCCTCAGCGGTCTCCTTTGGGACTCCGATCTTCATGGACAGACGACCGCGGCAATCTAGTCGGTTTCGGCTCCCGACCACTCCGGCAGACTGAGCCGCCTCGAGGGCCTGATCCTCCGTCAGAAAGAGCTGGACGCGCGTGATCAGACCATCTTCCACGCAGTACAGATAGAAGCGTGCGTCGCGGACCTCGGCGCCGCTCGCCCGCCCGCTGCCGCCATAGGTGCCGAACAGGAAGGCGACACCCCCGCCTAGGTCGCGTGCCTCGTGAATCTCGAAGTGATAGTCGGACCCGAACGCCCGGAACCAGTCACCGAACCATTCCCCCACCGCTTCACGGCCCTCGTAGGTGCCCGTATTAAGGAATCCCTCTTCGACCACCAGCACGACATCCCGAGCGTAGTTGTCCATGGCTCGCGTGAAGTCCCGGTCGTTGGTCGCCGCGAACTGCTCCCTGACGACCTCGATGGGTCCTGCGACACGCGCTGAAGCTACGCGGGCGAGCCGGCGCCGATCATGTCGGCGAGCTTCTCGAGGCAGCGCACGTTCTCGTCGTAGTTGCCGTGCATCGGCGAGACGATCATGCGGTCGACCCCGGCGTCGGCGAAACGCTTGACGCGCTCGGCGACCTCCTCCTGGGTACCGATCATCGCCGTCGCGTCGACCAGTTCGTCGGGGATCGCGGCGTACGCTTCCTCGCGCTTGCCGTCCAGGTAGAGGGTCTGGACCTCATCCGCCACCTCGGCGAAGCCGAAGCGGCGCGTCAGGTCGGCGTAGAAGTTCGTCTTCTTCGAGCCCATGCCGCCGAGGTAGAGGAGAAGGCCGGCCTTGACCATGCCGCGGGCCGCGTCGACGTCCCCGTCGATCGCGACCTGGACCGAGGGTGAGACCTGGAGGTCCTCGCGCGTCCGTCCTCCCTTCGACAGGCCGGCCTCGATGTGCTCGCCCCAGGCCTCCTGCCATTTGTCGACCGAGAAGAAGATCGGGATCCAGCCGTCGGCCACCTCCGCGGCGAGCTCCACCGACTTGCGCCCAATCGCGCCCAGGTAGATCGGGATCTCGTTCCGAAGCGGGTGCATGTTGAGCTTCAGCGCCTTGCCCTGCCCGGTGACGCCCTCACCCTCCTTCAGCGGCAGCGTGAAGTGCTTGCCCTCGTACTCCAGGCGTCCGTCGCGCGCGACGATCTGCTTGACGATCTCAACGTACTCGCGGGTCCGGCCCCAGGGCTTCTCATATGGGACGCCGTACCAGCCCTCAGAGACCTGCGGGCCGGAGGGACCGAAGCCGAAGATGAAGCGACCACCCGAGAGCGCGTCGATCGTGACGCCGGCCATCGCGGCGGCAGCGGGAGCCCGCGCGGGCACCTGAAGGATCGCGGCGCCGAGCTGGATCGTCTCCGTCTTCGCCGCCAGGTAGGCGAGCACGCTGACCGCGTCCGAGCCGTAGGACTCCGCGGCCCAGACCGAGTCGAAACCGGCGCGCTCGGCCGCCAGGGCCATCTCGGTCGCCTCGTCGCCCTGCGGGCCGATCCCCCAGTAGCCGAGGTTGAGTCCAAGCTTCAAACCCATCTCGCGCAACCCTAGTGGTTACTCACCTTTTCTGGGGTGAAGACCGGCCGCCCCGGGGCCGAAGTTAGGGAGATGACCGCGGAGCAGATGATCTACCGGGCCGAACAGGCTCAGCGGCTTCAGGAGCGCTATTGGGAGCTGGAGCGGGAGCGCGAGTCCGCCGGCTTCTATGAGGATGCTCTCGAGGCTCGTCGCCTGCGTCTGGAGCAGGAAGCGTCGGTGACCTACTGGCGCGGCCGGGCCTCCGAGGCCGCCTAGGACGCGTCTCGTCTGCGCGCCGGACGGCGCTCGGGCGCTAGGTGCCCAGGTTGTTGACGTGCAGGACGGCCTGGTGCTGGCTGCTGCCGCGGCTCGCCGTGATGGTCGCGTCGCCGCTTGCCGTGCCGAGGGTCGTGACCTGGAAGGTGGTGCTGAGCTGCCCCTGCGGGACCGTCACCTGAGCGGGCACGGTGACGCCCGCCAGGCTGGAGGAGACGTCGACCACCGCGCCGCCCGAGGGCGCCTCGCAGTCGAGGGTGACCGTCGCCGTCGAGGGATTGCCGGCGTTGACGCTGCCCGGGGACAGATCGAGCCCGGAGACGTTGGGGTTTGGACTCGTCAGGCTGACGGACGCCGAGTCGGTCGCCTGAGAGGACCCGAGCGTCGCGGTCACAGTGACCGGCGGCGATGGGGCGAGCGTCGTCACCGAGAAGAGCGCGCTGGAGGAGCCGGAGGGAACGGTGACCGCGGGCGGCACGACGAGCGCGATTGGGTTTCCGCTCAACAGGGTCACCGCGGTGTCGGTCGCCGCCGGGACGTCGAGGGACACCCGGTTCGAGCTGAAACTGCCGAGGCCGGTGAAGCACTGCCGCTCGAGCGCGAGCGAATTGACGCTCGGGGAACTGACCACGCTGAGCTGGGTGTTGTCGTTGCTGGCGCCGATCGAAGCCGTCAGGGTCGTGGTGACCGTGGCGCCCGCGGTCGTGTCGACTGGGAAGCTCGCGCTGGTCGCGCCGGCGGCGACGACGACGCTCGCCGGCACGGCGGCGCGTCCCGGTTGGTCGCTTTGCAGCGTGACCGTCTGGCCACCCGCGGGGGCGGCTCGGTCGACCGTCACCTGCCCCGTGGTGGAATCACCGGCGAGGACCGGGTTGTCGGTGACCCCTATGCCGCTCACCCCCAGGGAGGGTGGCGGCGGAGGCGGCTGCGTGGGCGTCGCGTGGGTCGCCTGACCCGGCAGGGAGGTGGTGGACTGCTGGCCGCCGCCGCATTTCTTCTTCTTCTTCTTGCGGTGCTTGCCCTTCTTCGCCTTCTTGCACTTGCTCGCCGAGGCGATCGGGCCCGTCTTTGAGCTGGCCGGCACGGCCAGCATGCCGCCGGCGAGGGCCGCCACGAGTGCAGCGAGCGTGATCCTCTTGATCAGCAATGACACGCCCATTCACTCGGCCCCCGGGCGGCACAGTCAAGCCTGCGCGGATCCTCTGGACAGAAGTCCTGGCCCCACTATTGATGAGAATTTCGGAGCTTGCGGAATGCTTGCGCTAGGATGAAGCACGATGAGCCCGGTCCTTACCCCCACACTGCTCGATCCGATCGCGGAGACGCTGGAGCTCTCCGAGACCGGGCTCGGCCGGCTCTTCGGCGTCAGCCGGCAGGCCGTGGGGCAGTGGCGGGAGCGGGGCGTGCCCTCGAGCCGCATGACGAGGGTCACCACCGTGGCGGCGATCTGCGACCTCCTCGGCTACCAGCTCAAGCCCGAGCGGATCCCCGGGGTCGCCCGGCGGCCGGCGAAGGCCTACGGGGGCCTCTCGATGCTGGAGATGATCGAGCGCGGTCGCGAGGACGAGCTGCTCACGCTGGTGCGGCGCTCGTTCGACTGGGCGACGTTCTGAGGACGATCCGGCGGGCCGGGCCGTACCTGCGGGTCGCCGATCCGCGGTGGGACGATCCCCTCGACGGCCGCTTCGCGGCGGAGCGCGGCGGACGCTGGAACCCGCCGGAATCCTTCCCCGTTGTCTATCTCTGCCGGTCGATCCCGGTCGCGAGGGCGAACGTGTACCGCAAGCTCCAGGGCCAGCCCTTCGGTCCGGAGGATCTTCGCCCCGGGGCCGGCCCGCTGCTGGTCCGCGCCTCGGTCCCCGAGGATCGGTACCTGAACGTGGTGACCGAGGCGGGCTGCCGCGACGCGGGACTTCCCCAGACCTACCCGCTCGACAGCCGGCGGCGAGTCGTCCCCTGGCGGCGCTGCCAGCCGATCGGCCTGCGGGCCTGGGAGGCCGGGATCCCGGGCGTGGCCGCCCGCAGCGCCGCGGGCCCTGGAGAGGAGCTCGCCTACTTCGGGAGGCGCAAGCTGCGGCGCGGAGCGATCCGCTCCTTCGAAGACTGGTTCTGGGGGGACGAGCTTCGCTAACAATGCGGCGATGAGCGAGCAACGTCATCCGGGCGGGCTGAGCGCCAAGGAGGCCGCCAAGCGGCTCCGCCAGCTCGGACCCGTCGAGGACCGGACCAGCCGTTCGGTCGCGAGCATCGTCGCCGGGAACGTCTTCACCTTCTTCAACCTGATCATCGGCGTCTTCTTTGTCGTCATGCTCGCCCTGGGGTTGTTCGCCGACGCGCTCTTCGGCTTCATCGCCGTGATCAACAGCTACATCGGGATCAGGCAGGAGATCAAGGCGAAGGAGACACTTGAGGGCCTCGCGCTGCTGGTTGCGCCGAGGGCCAACGCCGTCCGCGACGGCGAGCTGGTCGAGCTTCGCGCCGAGGAGGTCGTGCCCGGCGACTGGATCCGGGTCGAGCCAGGAGACCAGCTGGTCGCCGACGGAGAGGTGACCGAGAGCCGTGGCCTGACGCTCGACGAATCGATGCTCACCGGTGAGGCAGATGGCGTCAGGAAGCGAGTCGGCCAGCGCGCCCTCTCGGGCTCCTTCTGCATCACCGGCTCGGGCTACTACGAGGTCGACGCCGTCCGCGAGGACAGCTACGCCGAGAAGGTCGCCGGCGAGGCTCGCACCTTCCGTCACCCGCCCTCGCCGCTCCAGGACGAGGTGAACCTGGTGCTGAGGGCGAGCACCTGGGCGATGATCCCGCTCGCGGTCATCCTGATCTTCGCGCTCCAGGCGCGCAGCACCCCCCTCCATGAGGCTGCCCAGACGGCCACCGCCGGCCTGATCACCTTGATCCCGGAAGGGCTGGTGCTCCTGATGAGCGTCACCCTCGCGGTCGCGGCCGTCCGGCTCGCGCGGCTCGACACGCTGGTGCAGCAGATGAGCGCGACCGAGGCCCTGGCTGCGGTCGACACCATCTGCGTGGACAAGACCGGGACGCTCACCACCGGGGAGCTCGAGCTCGTCTCGGTCGATGTCAGCGACCCCAGCGAGGCGAGTGGGGCGCAGAAGGCTCTGGCTCGATTCGCTGCCAGCTCAGGGGAGCGCAACCGGACGCTGGAGGCGATCGCGGAGAACTACCCGGCGAGCGGCGAGCGGGTCCGTGCCGAGGTCCCCTTCTCGTCGGAGTGGAAGTGGAGCGGCCTCACCTTCGGGCGGGGCGAGACCTACGTGCTCGGCGCCCCGGACGTCCTGATGAGCCGCGGCTCGCTGGCCCTCCCGGTGCCCCTGCAGCGCAGCCTCCAGGCGAACACCAAGGCCGGTCGCCGGGTCGTCGCCTTCGGCCGCGCCTCGGGCGGGCTCCCCGACAACCCGTACTCGGACCCGCCGCCCCCGGTCACGCCGATCGCCCTGGTCGTGCTCGAGGAGACCCTCCGGCCGGACGCTCGCGAGACGATCCGCTACATGCGTGACCGCGAGATGGACCTGAAGCTGATCTCGGGTGATGCGCCGCAGACCGTCACCGCGGTCGCCTCAGCCGTCGGCATCCCCGCCGGCGCCGGGGTGGTAACCGGAGACCAGCTTCCCGAGGACGAGGCCTCGCTGGGGCCGATCGCGGAGGAGAACACGATCTTCTGCCGCATCCGTCCGGAGCAGAAGAAGGCGCTGGTCTCGGCTCTGGCCGATCGCGGCAGATTCGTCGCGATGATCGGCGACGGCGTCAATGACGTGCCGGCGCTGAAGCGCGCCAGAATGGCCGTGGCGATGGGATCCGGAAGCCAGATCACCAAGGGGATCGCCGACATCGTCCTGCTCAAGGACCAGTTCTCGCGTCTGCCTCGCGCGGTCGCCGAGGGACGCCGGATCGCCCGGAACATCCACCGCCTCGGCAGGCTCTACGTCACCAAGTCCGTCTACGCGGCCGCCCTGATCCTGGTGGTGGCGGTCCCGGGCTGGGCCTTTCCGTTCCTGCCGCGGCAGCTGACGGTGGCGGCGTTCCTCACCATCGGGATCCCGTCGTTCGTGCTCGCGCTGGCCCCCAGCGACGGGCCCCTGTACAGGGGCCGATTGCTGCGCGCGCTCGCCGCCTTCGCGGTGCCCGCCGGGCTGGCATGCGCGGCGGCCTCGCTGGCGAGCTTCTTCCTGGTCGACACCGTCTTCGGCGGGTCGCTCGAGGCGGGGCGGACCGCGGCGACCACCACGCTGGTGGTCCTCGGCCTCTGCCTGATCCTGCTGCTGGAGCGGGGGCCCGGTCGCGAGCACATCGCGATCCAGAGCTACATGCTCGCGCTGGTCGCGGCGCTCGGAGCCCTCTATGCCCTGATCCTCGCCGTGCAGCCCGTCCGCGAATTCTTCGACCTGACCCGGATGGGCGGCGGCCAGCTCTTTCTGGCCCTGCTCTCGGCGGCGGCGGGGCTGGTCCTCGCGAGCGTCGTCTGGCGCATCCCGGCGATCGAGCAACTCGAGGACCGGCTGCCACCCCCGGACGAGGCGCCCACCGGGCCGGTGACCGAGCCGCTCTCGGTTCCCCCTGCTCCCACCCCGGTCCCGCGAACCAGGCCCTCGGGCCAGTCGTGATGCCCTCCTCCGGCCAGGGCACGGCACGTCGACGTCGCACCAAGATCGTCGCCACGGTCGGGCCCGCCAGCAGCCCGCCGGAGGTGCTGCGCGAGCTGTTCGCCGCCGGCGTCGACGTCTTCCGGCTCAACTTCGCCCACGGCACCCGAGATGAGCAGGCGGAGAACGTACGGCGGATCCGCGCGATCAGCGATGAGGTCGGCCGCGAGGTCGGGATCCTCGGCGATCTGCCGGGGCCGAAGCTTCGGCTCGGAGACCTCGAGGGCGACGTGGCGGTCCTCCACTCCGGCTCTCAGGTGGTGATGCGGGGCGAGACGAACGGGACACCGGGAAGCCCCGAGCTCCTCACCGTGCAGTGGGACGATTTCGCGAAGGCCGTGAAGGTGGGCGATCCGGTCTTCCTGGCCGACGGGCGGGTGCGGCTCAAGGTTGTCTCGGTCGAGGCCGGCGCCGTGACCTGCGAGGTCGAGGCCGGGGGCGCCGTCAGCTCCCACCAGGGTGTGAACCTGCCGGGCGCAGACCACGACCTCCCGGAGACCGGGGCGTCGGACCAGCCCTGGATCGACTTCGCCTGCGAGAACGGCATCGACCTGCTTGCCGTGTCCTTCGTCCGCAGACCATCCGACCTGGAGAAGGTGGAGGCGCGCGTCAAGGAGCGCGGCGCCGACATCCCGCTGATCGCGAAGATCGAGAAGCCCCAGGCCGCCGAGCGGGCCGTCGAGATCATCGAGGCGGCCGGCAGCGGGATCATGGTCGCTCGGGGTGACCTCGGGGTCGAGCTCCCGATCGAGGAGGTTCCCGGCGCACAGAAGCGGCTCATCGCGCTCGCCGGGCGAGCCTCGAAGCCCAGCATCACGGCAACCCAGATGCTGGCGACGATGGTGCGCGCCTCGCGTCCGACTCGCGCCGAGGTGACCGACGTCGCCAACGCGATCTATGACGGTACCGATGCGGTGATGCTCTCCGAGGAGACTGCGATCGGCGATTTCCCGGTCGAGGCCGTACGCGTCATGGATCGGATCGCGCGCGTGACCGAGCCGCACCTCCGCTACGGGGAGCTGGTCTTCACCCGAGTCGAGGAGCACGAGCACGACATCGCCGAGACCGTTGCCCAGGTCGCCGTTGCTGCCTGCTACCGGCTGGGCCTGAAGGCGGTCGTCTGTCCGACGTCCTCAGGGCGAACCGCACGGCTGATCTCGGCCCACCGCCCGCGCGTCCCCGTCCTCGCCGTCTCGCAGCGCCTCGAGACGGTCCGCCGGATGAACCTCCTCTTCGGGATCAGCTCGACCCAGGCCGAGGACTGGACCTCGATCCGCAAGCTCCTCGACGATTGCGCGACTCTCGCGCGCGAACAGGGCATCGCGGAGTCCGGTGACCTGGTCGCGATCACGGCGGGGCTGCCGGCGCAGGGCGTCGGAACGAACCTCTTCGAGATTCACAGGGTTCCGTAGCTATTCACGGCTTCGCCATCAGATCGCGGCCACGAGCGGCCGGCCCACCTAACCGCTCGGGGCACCCTCGCTCATGATGGACCGGCCTGGTGGCCGCTAGCTCAGGGCGTCGCGCGCCTGCGCCGTGTCGCCGAAGAACTCCGAGTCCATCAACTTGCCGTCGCTCACCTTGTAGAGCCAGACCGAGCGGCCGCTGAGCTCATTGCCCGACTTGGTCTTCCCCACACCCTCGACGATCACGACCACGGTCTCGCCGTCATCGGCTTCGAGGAAGGCGGTGGGCTTCGGGTCGACCGACTCGAAGTTGGACAGGAACTTCTGGATCATCTCCTTGAAGCCCTCGGGGCCCTTGTAGGTGCCACCCCAGGGCAGGGTTTCCGGGATTCTGGTCTCGGCGTTCTCGTCCGTGGTCGAGACTGCTGCGTCCAGGTCGCCTTTGGCGAAGTCGTCCCAACGCTCCTTGACTGCGTCTGAGTTCTCACCCATTTGAATCTCCTCTCTGCGGTGTCCAGTCACACCGACCGTAACGCCTTCACGCGGCCCGGCGCAAGGGGCAGGAGCGGGGGATTTCGCGGCGAACTCCGGGCGGATGGCCCTCCCGCTCGGCTCCCTCGGCGGCAGCATCTTCGACCTCCACCTCGGGGTCGACGAGAAGATCCTCCGCTCGCTCCTCGTCTTCATCTTCCTGGCCGTGGCGCTGCGGCTCGGAGGCAAGCGGGAGCTGAGCCAGATCAACGTTCTCGACCTGGCGGTGTTGTTGCTCGCCTCCAACGCGCTTCAGAACGCGCTAATCGGAAACGACAACTCGGTCACCGGTGGAGTGATCGGCGCCGGCACGCTGTTCGTGGCCAACTACCTCTTCGTCCGCCTCACATTCCGGAGCATGCGGGCGCGCCGCATCCTGGAGGGAACGCCGAGTGTCCTGCTTCGGAACGGCCAGCCGGACGAAAAGAACATGAACAGGGAGGCGATCAGCATGGCTGAGCTCGTCGACATCGCGCTCGAGCACGGCTTCGCGGACCTCCACAAAGTCGGACTCATCGTGATTGAGACCAGCGGCCAGTTTGTCTGTCTCAACCCGGAGCAGGCGAGGAAGTTGCGGCCGGAGATGCTCGAGCAGCCCGGCTAGCGGCCGCTGTGGCCGCGATCTGATGGCGAAGCCGTCAATCCCCGGCGGGTAGTCCCCGGGCGCCGGTCGCTCCGCCCGCGGATCCCGACCCGGCAGCACGAACTGGGTGACGATCAGATTCGCGATGATGCGAGGGTCCTCCGAGCGAAGCGAGGAGGAACCCGTTTGATGAGGTTCCTTGCGGATCTTGGCTTCGATCACCGCGGTGCTCCGCCCGATGTGCAGCGGGCGCGCCTCGCAGATCAGCTCATCACCGAGGACACCGGCGGCGAAGACGTTCAGCTTCAGCTCGATCGTCGTGAAGTCGTGATTGGGCGGGAGGGCTCGGAAGGTCGCCCAGGCGGCGACCGAGTCGCCGAACGCGGTCCAGACCCCGCCGTGAACGAAGCCCCCCGGGTGCAGATGGCGCTTGTCCACGACCATCCGCCCGGTCGCGACCTCGTCGGTGATCTCGACCGGCTCGATCGCCATGTCGCCGGGGAAGGTGCCGGGCAGCCACTGCTTGATGTTCTCGGCGGTGATCTCCGGGTTCATGGACGCGGCAGTATCGCGAACCGTGCTCTGACCGGCGGCCTAAAGGTCCTTGAGCGCGTAAAAGAAGGCCTCGGAGAAGGTCGGGTAGGGCTGGATGGTCTGGCGCAGCACCTCGACCGGGACCTCCGCCTTGATCGCCAGGGTCGCCTGCTGGAGCCACTCCCCCGCCTCCGGCCCGACGGCGTGCGCGCCGATCAACTTCTGGCCGTCGGAGACGACCGTGAGGAAGCCCGGGTGCTTGTCGTATTCGCGCGAATAGGTCGAGGTACGGGAGATCGACTGGAGCTGTGCCGTGCCGGACGCGGAGCCGTCCTGCTCGCCGACCGCGGCGATCTGCGGGTCGGTGAAGACGACGCGCGGAACGGCGCGGTAGTCCGCGGTGACGTCACCGCCGAGGATGTCCGCGGCGGCGACCCGGCCCTGGTACTTGCCGACGTGGGTGAAGGGCCAGATCCCGGTGACGTCGCCGATCGCCCAGACGCCTTCGGCGGCGCGCATCCGCTCATCGACGTCGATCCCCTTGGCGGCGCCATCCGGGTCGATCCCGGCCGCGTCGAGACCGAAGCCGTGGACCCGCGGCTGGCGCCCGGTCGCGACCAGCAGCTCGTCCCCGCGGAGCTCGGAGCCATCCTCGAAGGTGAGCGAGTAGCCCTGCCCGCGCAGATCCGCCGAGCTCGCCTTGACCCCGAGCCGGAGCTCGATCCCCTCGGTGCTCAGTTCCTCGGAGAGCGCCTCGCCGAGAGCCGGCGCCTCGTTCGGCAGCAGGCGGTCCTCCCCCTCTGCGATCGCCACCGATGCGCCCAGGCGGGAGAGGGCTTGGCCGAGCTCCACACCGACCGGCCCGCCGCCCAGGACGATCAGGCGCTGCGGGATCTCGGTCAGGGCGGTCGCCTCGCGGTTGGTCCAGACGTCATCGAGCTCGCGCAGCCCGTCGATCGGCGGGATGAGGGGGTCGGACCCGGTCGCGATGATCAGCCTCTCGGTTTCGAGCAGCTTGCCGTCGATCTCGACCTCGCCGGGGCCGTTGATGCGGGCCTCCCCCCGGAGAAGCTCGACGCCGGTGTCGGTGAGCTTTTCCGCCTGGTGGGAGTCGTCCCAGTCGGAGACCTGGAAGTTCCGCCAGGCGAGCGCCTCCCTCGCGTTGATCGGCCCGGAGATCGCCTCGCGGGCGCCGGGCGCCTGCCGTGCCTCCGAGAGAACCTCGCCCGGCCGCAGCAGCGTCTTCGAGGGGACACAGGCCCAGTAGCCGCACTCGCCGGCGACCAGCTCGCGCTCGCAGATGGCGACCTTCAACCCCCCGGCCACGAGGTCCTCCGCGCACACCTCCCCGGCGACACCGGCGCCGATCACCACCGCGTCGTAGTCCTTGCTCATTGCTCCCTTCCGTAGTCGCCGAACGGCTCGTCCCGCTCGCGGACCGCCTCCTTGAAGCCTGCCTCGGCGGCGCGTCGCTGAAACTCGTAGCCCTCGGGCGTGTGGCGCGCGATGCCGTCGAAGAAGACTCCGAGCGACTGTGTCGCCTGCAGCCCCTGCGCGTAGAGCGCCTGATTGACCAGCAGCTTGTGCATGACGAGCTGGTTGATCGGCACCTGCGCGACTCGCTCGAGCAGGGCCTCGAACCGGCCGTCCAGCTCGGCGGCCGGCGCCGCCTCGGCGGCAAGGCCCCACTCGACCGCGGTTGTGCCGTCGATCGAGTCGCCGGTCAGCAGCAGGCGCTTGGCGCGGGCGGGGCCGATCCGGAAGGCCCAGAGTGCGCTGGTGGGGACTCCCCAGACCCGCGCCGGCGGGTAGCCGATCTTGGCCCTGTCCTCGGCGACGATCAGATCGGAGCAGAGAGCCATGTCGGTGCCGCCGGCGACGCAGTACCCGTGCACCTTGCAGACCGTCGGCTTCTCGGAGTGGAAGAGGCTCATGAAGCCGCGCAGGTTGCGGCTCATCATCTGAAAGTCGGTGACCGCGTCCCAGGTTCTGTCTGGATCGTGGTTGCGCGCCTGGACCATCGGGTCGAGTGGGGAGCCCGGCGGCGCGTCCGGGTTGGCGATCCCCTCCATGTTTCCCTCCGCCGAGGCGACCAGGTCGTAGCCGCCGCAGAAGCCGGAGCCGTTGCCTGCGAGCGCGATGACGTGGATCTCCGGGTCGAGGTTCGCCCGCTCGACGCAGGCAGCGAGCTCGCGTGGCATCTCGAGCGTGATCCCATTGCCGCGGTCCGGGCGGTTCAGGGTGATGCGGGCGATCCGCCCGGTCACCTCGTAGGTGAGCGTCTCGAGTGCCTCGATGCGTGGATTCAATCAGCGCCGATGATTCGGCTCCGGATTCGCGGTCGTAATGGCGAAGATGTCCGCTGTGGCGGCCAAGCCGAACAACTCAAAGACCTCCGCTGCAGCTGCGAGGTCCAAGCACACGACTCTCGAGGTCGCCGGCCACGAGGTCCGCCTCTCCAATCCCGACAAGCTCTTCTTCCCGAAGCCGAAGTTCACGAAGCTCGACCTGGCCGAGTACTACGTCGCCGTCGAGGAGGCGGCCGTCAATCAGCTGCGCGAGCGGCCCGGGACGATGAAGCGCTTCGTCGACGGCGTCAGCGGCGAGTTCTTCTTCCAGAAGCGGGTGCCGAAGGGAGCCCCGGACTGGCTGCAGACCGCGACCTTCACCTTCCCGAGCGGCAGAACGGCGACCGAGCTGGTCGCCAACGACGCCGCCCATCTCGTCTGGGCCGTCAACCTCGGGGTGGTCGACTTCAACCCGCACCCGGTGCGCCGCTCGGAACTCGACCGCCCGGACGAGCTGCGGGTCGATCTCGACCCGATGCCCGGAGTGCGCTGGAACACTGTCCGCAAGGTCGCGATGTGCGTCAAGGACGTCCTCGAGGAGCATGGCCTGGTGGGCTTCCCGAAGACGTCGGGGTCCCGCGGGATCCACGTCAACGTCCGGATCGAGCCGCGCTGGGACTACGTCGAGGTTCGCCGCGCTGCACTGGCGTTGGCGCGCGAGGTCGAGCGGCGCTTGCCGAAGAACGCCACCAGCAAGTGGTGGAAGGAGGAGCGCCACGGCGTCTTCGTCGACTACAACCAGAACGCGCGGGATCGCACCATTGCCTCTGGGTATTCGGTGCGGCCGGTGCCGGATGCACGCGTCTGCTGCCCACTCGAGTGGAGCGAAGTTCCGGATGTGGAGCCGGCGGAGCTGCGTCTCGACACCGTGCCGAACCGGCTGGGGAAGAAGGGGGATCCGGCGGCGGACATCGACCGCACGGCGGGGTCGCTTCACCAGTTGCTCGATCTCGCCCGGCGAGACGAGGAGGGCGGCCTCGGCGACGCGCCGTGGCCGCCGCACTTCGCCAAGCAGCGCGGCGAGCCCAAACGAGTGCAGC
>CAVUGL010000013.1:0-63740 GCA_963740995.1 uncultured Solirubrobacterales bacterium | reverse complement strand
CGCCACCCACCAAATTTTGGATATTGGCCCTACCTACTTGTAGGGAGCATAAAATTAGGTATAGTGCCGCCAGTCTTCGAATCGTACTCAGGGGTACGCAAGCGGGGAAACGAAGGGGACCGACGCGCGGAGCCAACGGGAGAGGCTCCCTGGGTCGGTCCCCTCGCCCGCGTGCCACAGCGACGTGTCCCCCCACGGCCCGCGGGGCGGCACGGATTAGGCTGAGGGGAAGAGATGCGTTCGGGTGAGGTCAGTTCGATGGGACAAGCGCGCCGCGAGTTCCTGCGCAAGGAATCGCCCTGGGCGCTCGGCGTCGGGATCGTCGTGCTGATCGCGCTCCGGGCACTCGTCGGCGAGGTGACCTGGCGTGACGCCGTGGCCGTCGCGGCGATGCTCGCGGTGTATCCGTTCGGCGAGTGGGCGATCCACGTCTACCTGCTGCATGCGAAGCCGATGCGCATCCGCGGGCGCGAGATCGAAACGGTCGCTGCTCGGGCGCACCGGGTCCACCACGGCGACCCCAACGATCTGAACATGGTCCTCCTCTACTGGTGGCAGGCCGCGTTCCTGATGCTGGTCGCGGTCCCCCTGACGATCGGCATCGGCGTCGGCATCGTCACGCTGATCGCGGGGCCGGTGCCGCTCGGGGCGATGATCAGCGCGGCGATCGCCGGCTACTGCATGGTCTTCGTCTACGAGTGGACACACTTCCTGATCCACACCGCCTACGTGCCGCAAACGCGCGCATACAAGACGATCTGGCGCAACCATCGTCTGCACCACTTCAAGAACGAGCACTTCTGGCACGGGATCACCAACAACCTCAGCGATCGCGTCCTCGGCACGAACCCGGACCAGCGCGACGTGGTGAAGTCCGACACCGCGCGGACCCTGGATCCCGCCCGCTGACTTGACGACGCCCGCGCCATGAGCCTCGACGAGCGCTGGATCCGTTCGCTGCACGTCGAGGCGATGCGCCACGCCGACCTGCACGCCGAGCGTGACCCCCATGTCCTCTTCCAGGCCTCGACCATCGGCGCGCTGCTGGAGGGCTCCTTCGAGGGGGACGTGACCTTCGCCGAGCTCGCCCAGCACGGTGACCTGGGGCTCGGCACGCTCAACCACCTCGACGGCGAGATGGTCGCGATCGACGGCCGCTTCTACCGCGCCGACCTCGAGGGCAACCTCACTGAGGTGCCCTCGGGCAAGCGGACGCCGTTCGCCGTCGTCGTCGGATTTCGTCCGGAGATCGAGTTTGACCTCGAGGGCTCCCTGGACCATGACCGGCTGCTCGCCGAGATCGACCGTCGGATTCCCGCCGACGCGGCCTCCTGCGCGGTCCGGATCGACGGTCGCTTCGAGTCGGTCAAGGCCCGATCCGTGCCGCGCCAGGAGCCGCCCTACCGGCCGCTCACCGAGGTCGTCTCGGATCAGCACGTCTTCGAGCTCCCCGACCTCGACGGCACGATGCTCGGTTTCCGCTTCCCCGAATACGCCGAGGGAATCGAGGTCGCAGGCTGGCACCTGCACGTGATCAGCGAGGACCGCAGGCGTGGCGGCCACGTCCTCGACAGCCGCGTCGAGGCCGTGCACGTCCAGCTCGATCCCTCGAGCGAGCTGCACGTGGAGCTGCCGCCGGACATCGACCTGACCGATGCGGACGTGGCGAAGAGCACCCACGAGGCGATCGACCGAGTGGAGCACTCGGGCTAGAAATCGGGGCGCCTGGATTTGAACCAGGGACCTCTGCCACCCAAAGGCAGCGCGCTACCAGGCTGCGCCACGCCCCGATGCGCGCGAGTCTAGGGTGTCGCGCTCGTGGCAGAGGTCGGTCCAATTCAGGCGCTCCACTACGACCTCGGCAAGGTCGGATCGCTCGCGGGCGTCGTTGCCCCTCCCTACGACGTGATCGACGATGCCCAGCGGGCCGAGCTCGCCGGGCGCTCGCCGTACAACGTCGTCGAGCTCGACCTGCCGCAAGACCCCGGCGGCGGCGACCCCTACGTGCACGCCGCGAAGCTCCTGGAGCAGTGGACATCCGACGGCGCCCTCGTCCGCGACGACGACCAGCAGATCTGGGCGCTCGAGCAGGACTACGCCGCTCCCGACGGATCTCGCCTGGCTCGCCGCGGTTTCCTCGCCCGAGTCAAGCTCGCCCAGTACGGGGAGGGGATCCGAGCGCACGAGCGCACCCAGCCGGGGCCGAAGGAGGACCGGCTGCGGCTCACCCGCGCGACCCGCCACAACCTCTCGCCGATCTTCGCCCTGCATCCGGGCGACGCCTGGCGCCATCTGGAGCCCGCGGTCGCCGGAAAGCCCTGGGCCGAAGTCACTGACGCCGACGGGACCACCCACCGCGTCTGGCGCATCGGCGACCCGTCGGTCCATGAGGCGATCGCGTCCGAGCTCGCGCCCGGCGAGCTGCTGATCGCCGACGGCCACCATCGCTACGAGACCTCTCTCGCCTATCAGCGCGAGGTGGGCGCCGGCGGTCCGGCCGACTACGTCCTGATGGCGTTGGTCTCACTCGAGGACCCCGGCCTCACGGTCTTCCCCACCCACCGTCTGATCTCCGGCCTCGCCGACGACCCCTCCAAGCAGGAGGCTCTCGGCACCGGCCTGCGGGAGATCTTCGACTTAGAGGAGGTGCCCGCCGATCAACTCGATCCGGGGGGCAGCGACGGAATCGGCGTCTTCGGCTACATCGACTCCCACTTCAAACGGGCATTCCGCCTGCGACTTCACGACAAGGCCCGCGTCGACGAAGCGCTCGGCGACCATTCCATCGCCTACCGCGAGCTGGACGCCGCGATCCTCGAGGAGCTGGTCCTCAAGGGGATCCTCGGCATGACGCAGGACGACATCGCCGCCAAGCGCGGGATCGGATACACGCCGAGCATCGAGGAGGCGCTGGCGAAGCTCGACACCGGCGACTACCAGGCAGCCTTCCTGCTCCGTCCAACGCCGGTCGAACAGGTCCGAGCGGTGGCGGCGGAGGGCGAGACCATGCCACCGAAGTCGACCTACTTCTTCCCCAAGCTCCTCACCGGGATCGCCTTCAATCCTCTGAGCTGACTTCGCCGAGGCCGATCCGGTTGCCTTCCGGGTCGCTCGACCATCAAGGTCACGAGCGCGTTGCCGGCACGGTCGCCGTCCTCTACGACGTAGAGCCAACCGCCATCGGTCAGCCGCCAGGCCCGCTCCTTCTCGTTTGGGGTCATGTCGGCGGGAGAACCGAGGAACCGCTCATACCAATCGATCGCCGGCTCGAGCTCCGCAACCGGGATTCCGGCGAACATCACGTCTACGGCCAATTCAGCCTCCTTTGCGCGTTGGATAAGGTCGGTTCGTGGTCAAGATCTACACCCGCAAGGGAGATGACGGAACCACCAGCCTCTGGTACGGGGGCCGAGTTGCGAAGACCGACGCCCGAACCGAGGCGTACGGCTCGATCGACGAGGCCAACTCCGCCCTCGGTCTGGCCCGCGCCCTCTGCAAGGCAGAGAACCAGGCCGACCTGCACGCCACCATCCTCTCGCTCCAGCAGGACCTGTTCGTCGCCGGTGCGGAGCTCGCGACCTCACCCGAGGCCGCCGACCGCCTCCAGGACGGAGTCAGCCGAATCACCGCCGGGATGGTCGAGGCCGTCGAGGCCGACATCGACCGCTACATGAACCAGGTCGACCTGCCGCCGCACTTCGTGATTCCCGGGGGCACCGAGCTCTCCGCCGCGCTCGACGTCGCGCGCTCCGTAATCCGCCGGGCCGAACGGCGCACGGTCGAGTTGCGCGACTCCGAGGGCCTCGCCTCGGACGCCGTCCTGCGCTATCTCAACCGCGCCTCAGACCTGGCCTTCGCCCTCGCCCGGTTCGCAGACGAGTCGAACCCGCAGATCTTCGAGGGTCGAGAGGGCGCCTGATGCCGAGCGCGCTCGTCCGCCGCCGCAGCCGGTTCGAGCACGAGATCGAGATGCGCCAGCACCGCCTGATCGTCGACGAGCCGGAGGAGAAGGGCGGGACCGATCGGGGCCCGAAGCCTGCCGAGCTGCTCGCCGCCTCGCTGGCGAGCTGCACCGCGATCACGGTCGAGATGTACGCCGACCGCAAGGAGTGGGGCCTCGGCGAGGTGGAGGTGGAGGTCGAGTACGCCGAGGCAGGCAAGGCGGGCAACGACCTGCCGCCGAGCTTCGACGTCCGGATCAGGCTCGGTGGCGAGCTCAGCGAAGAGCACCGGTCGCGCATCCTGACCATCGCCGGCAAATGCCCGGTCCACCGGGTCCTCACGTCCGAGAACGTCGAGGTCAACGACTCACTTGAGTTGATCGAGGACATCGAGGACGAGGACTGACGCGTGGAGCTGGGGCTCAGCGGCCGCGCCTGCGTGGTCACCGGCGCCAGCCGCGGCATCGGCCGCGCCACCGCTCGGATGCTCTGTGCCGAGGGGGCCGATGTGCTTCTGGTCGCCCGCTCGGAGGATCGGCTGATCGAGGCGGCGGACGAGTGCGCGGCGGCGGGCAAGGCCGCGGGCGGACGGGCCGAGTCGCTGGCGATCGACGTCACGGATTCGGAGGCGGCCGACCGGATCGTGCGGGAGGCGGAGGAGCGCCTCGGCCAGCTGGACGTGCTCGTCAACAATGCGGGCACAGCGCGCCGGCGCGACCTCGACGATGTTCCCGACGAGGACTGGTATACGGCGTGGGAGTTGAACGTGATGGCGCCGATGCGTCTGATGCGGGCCGCGGCTCCGCCGATGAGCGACCGCGGCTGGGGCAGGATCGTCAACGTCTCCAGCTCCTCAGGCAAGCGGCCCTCCGCTGCGACGCCCGAATACTCCGTGGCGAAGGCCGCCGAGCTCTCACTCTCGCGGCTGTTCGCCGACCGGTTCGCTGCGCGGGGAGTCTTGATCAACGCGATTTGTCCTGGTGCGGTGAAGTCCGAGCTCTGGACGGCGGAGGGCGGACTGCTCGACCAGGTCATGGAAATGGAAGGGTTGTCCAGCCGAGAGGAGGCCCTCGAGGCCGCCACCGCGGGTCGCCCGATCGGCCGGCTGGCCGAGGTCGATGAGGTCGCCAGTGCCATCGTCTTCCTCTGCTCCGAGCAGGCCTCGTACACCTCCGGGGCGGCGTGGAGCGTCGATGGCGGAGTCGTCCAGATCATCATCTGACCTGGCGGGGCTGCTCCTCGACCCCGCGGAGGCCGAGCGCCTCGACGCTCACGGCCGAACCGAGGCCGCGGTGCTGGTCCCGATGCACGGCTGGCCGGAGAATCCCGGGCTCGTCTTCACCGAGCGCCGCTCCGATCTGAAGCGCCACGCTGGAGAGATCTCATTCCCCGGCGGACGGCGGGACGGGGACGAGCCCCTGCTCGACACCGCACTGCGCGAGGCGGAGGAGGAGATCGGCCTCTCCCGTGAGCGCGTCGAGGTGGCCGGTGCCCTGCCGCCGATCGGCACCTTCGTGACCAACTACAAGGTGCATCCCTTCGTCGGGCTGATCGAGGAGGGCCTTCGCTTCGAGCCGAACCCCTCTGAGGTGGAGAGCGTCCTGATCGCCTCGCTCGACGAGCTGCGCGCCGCCTACGCGAAGCGCCGGCTGGTCCGCCGCGGCGTGCCGATCAAGACGGACACCTATCTGATCTCGGACCAGCTGATCTGGGGCGCGACCGCCCGTATCCTCGGACTGCTGTTCGAGCGCCTCAGCGCCTGACGGCGTAGGTCGCCCACGCCACACCGATGAGTTTCGAGATCAGGAGGCGTCTCTAGGACATGACCAACATGAAAGCCGACATCTCGATCTCGCTCGACGGCTACGTGGCGGGGCCCAACCAGAGCGAGGAGAACCCGCTGGGCGTGGGCGGCGAGCATCTCCACGACTGGGCACTCGAGCTAAAGGCTTGGCGCGAGCCACACGGCATGGAGGGCGGCGAGGAGAACGCAAGCACTCCCGTGATGCAGGAGCGGACGGCCGATATCGCCGCCGAGATCATGGGCCGCGGCATGTTCGGACCTCCTGGTGGCGGACCATGGGGTGGCGACCCGTGGCAGGGCTGGTGGGGAGAGGACCCGCCCTTCGACCATCCGGTTTTCGTCCTCACCCACCACGAGCGCGAGCCGCTGACGCTCTCGGACACCACCTTCACCTTCGTGACCGAAGGGATCGAGTCGGCTCTGGAGCAAGCGCGAAACGTGGCCGGCGGCAAGGACGTCCTCATCAGCGGCGGCGCCGACATCATCAACCAGTACCTGGCGGCGGGACTGGTCGACCAAGTCGCGCTGCACGTCGTTCCGATCCTCCTGGGCGGCGGCGAGCGACTCTTCGCCGGTGTCGGTCCGGATCTGCAGCTTGAACAGCTCCGCGCGGTCGAGGCACCCGGGGTAGCGCACCTCAAGTACCGCGTCGTGAAGTGAGTGAGGCGGCGACCGGCCGGCGGGCCGGTCGCCGCCGCTCACCCCTCTGCATGGCCCAACCCGACCGGCGCGGGGCCGGTTAGCCGCCGGTATGGTTGGAACTCGGGATGGCGGAGCGGAGGAGACCGGGGGGTCGATCCAAAACGCCGGGCTCGTCGAGCTCGCGCGCGACTAGCGGCACGGCGCCCAGCGCCTCCGACATCACCGAGCTCGAGAAGTTCGAGGCCTCCGAGGAGGCGAAGCGGGCCACTCCCTCCGACGTCGACGCGATGGGCCAGGACAAGCGCCGGCAGATCGTCGGCCATGCCTACGGCCCCTCGCGCCGCTCCCAGATCATGTTCTTCGTCGCGGTCGCCGCTGTCGCCGTCGTGATCGTCGGCGGCTGGCTCACCCTGGTGTCGATCTTCGACAAGCCGCCGACCCACTTCAAGGACACGGCGCCCTGGTCCACCACCCCCACCAGCTCCCAGCTGGCGGCGCAGCAGAACGCGACCCCGGTCGCCCCGTCGTCGCCGTGCGGTGAGCCGGGCAACCCCTATCCGATTCCGGCCCAGAGCCCGTGTGCCCCGCCCTCGAAGGCGAACGGCAAGCAGGGTGCCCCGTCCGGAAACCCGAGCAACGTCGCCGGCGTCTCAGACGCCAAGTAGCCCGGCGACGAGATCCGCTGCGCGTCCCGCCCATCCCGGATCTGCGCGATCCTCGGCGAGGAGCGTCACTGGTATGCGCCAGGTCTCTCCAGCTCGGTCCACGATCTCCGCACCCGCCGCCAGCACCGCCGGGTCGGCCGATCCCTCCGCCTCGTAGGCGAACCCCCGCACCGGCGTGTCCACCAGCTTCTCCAGGAGGCGCTCCAGCCGAGGGCCGTGGACGGCTGCGACGGCCTCCCGCTCGCCGGTCGCCGAGCCGAGCAGCCAGATGACTACGGCGACGTCGCCGCACAGCTCGAGCACCGTGCCTGGCCGATCGGGGTCCGCGACGGCCGCTTCCAGGCCGGCCGTTTGGATCGCATCGAACTCGGTTGGCTCCCGGCTCGTGCCCCGCACCTGCCAGCCACGCGCCGCGAGCTCAGAGCCCAGCTCGCGGCCACGGCAGCCGCAGCCGACGATCAGCGCGCGAGCCAACTACTCATCGTGCTCCCCGCCCTGCGCGAACGGACCGCGGCCTCGGGCCCGGAACGCCTGGTCCTCGCGGGCCTGCCGCTCCACATCGACCTCGGTTATCTCCTCCGCGCCGCGCTTTCGCCGCAGCGCATTCTGCGCCTCGATCATCTGACGGACGTCGTCGACCTCGTTCTGGGCCTCGACCTCCGGCGACCGGGTCGGCTTCCAGTCGAGGAAGTCGGCGACGCTGTTCCCTTCGAAGACACGCGCGAGCGCGACCATGATCAGGAAGAGAAGGACGAGGAGCCCGAGGGTGAGGGCTATAAGGACCATCTCCCACCCGTGAGGCTACAGTCCTGCCGCGATGCCGGAGGCTCTGATCATCGACGCGGTCCGCACCCCGATGGGGGGCTACCGGGGCGGGCTCTCCGGGATCCGCCCCGACGACCTGGCCGCCCACGTGGTCTCGGCCGCGGTCGAGAGGACCGGACTCGACCCCGCGCGCGTCGATGACGTCTACATGGGGGCGGCCAACCAGTCGGGCGAGGACAACCGCGACGTCGCCCGCATGGCCTCGCTGCTCGCCGGCCTGCCGGTCGAGGTGCCCGGGGTCACGGTCAACCGGCTCTGCGCGTCGGGACTCGAGGCCGTCAACCAGGCATCCCGCGCCCTTCGTCTCGGCGAGGGCAGCCTCTACCTCGCCGGCGGGGTGGAATCGATGAGCCGCGCGCCCTGGGTGATGCCGAAGCCGGAGTCGGGCCTGCCGCGCGGCGAGCAGACCCTCTACGACACCACCCTCGGCTGGCGCATGGTCAATCCGCGGATGGCCGAGCTCTACTCGACCGAGTCGATGGGCGAGACCGGCGAGAACGTGGCCGAGCGCTACGGCGTCTCGAGGGAGGAGCAGGATCGCTTTGCGCTGCAGAGCCACCAACGCGCCGTCACCGCCCGGCGGGAGGGCCGCTTCGACGACCAGGTCGCGCCGATCGAGGTGCCCCCGAAAAGCCGTCACGACGAGCCCACGACGATGGCCGCCGACGAGGGGCCGCGCGAGGACACCTCGCTGGAGAAGCTGGCGAGGCTCAAACCCGCCTTTCGTGAGGGCGGCACAGTCACCGCGGGCAACTCCTCGACCCTGAACGACGGCGCCGCCTGCCTGGTGCTCGCCAACGAGGACGCCGCTGCGGAGATCGGACGCGAGCCGATGGCCCGCATCGTCTCCATCGGGGTGGCCGGCGTGGATCCCGCCTACATGGGGATCGGACCGATGGTGGCGATCCCCAAGGCCCTGGAGCGGGCCGGCCTCGAGCTGGACCAGATCGATCTGATCGAGCTCAACGAGGCGTTCGCCTCACAGGTCCTGGCTTGTGCCGAAGGCCTCGGCATCGACGAGGAGCGCCTCAATGTCAACGGGGGCGCGATCGCGCTCGGGCATCCACTCGGCTGCTCGGGCGCCCGCCTGATGACGAGCCTCGTCTGGGAGCTTCGCCGCCGTGGCGGCCGCTACGGGGTCGCGACGCTCTGCGTCGGCGTCGGCCAGGGGGTCGCGACGGTGGTCGAGGCCCTGTCTTAGACCTGCTTCGCCATAAACGGCCGCCACAAAGACCGCGGCCGAATAGACGAGATAGCGGCCAAGGCCGCTATCTCGTGTACTGGATCGAGCTCAGCGCCACCTGGGCGAGCTGCAGGTCGCCCTGGCAACGCGGGTTCTCGACGACTATCTCCGTGAGGTAGGCGTACTTCTGGCCGGTCCCGACGCTGAGCAGGACCCTGATCGGGTTGCCCTTCTGGTCGGTGAAGCCGATCGTGTCGGACGTGGTCGGGATCCCGCCCACCTGCGCGCCGGGAGCCGGCCGCACCTGGGCGTTCTTGTAGGAGCGCTTGAAGAGAGCGGCCGAGTCCGATCGCAGCCGCTTCGCCTGCCCGGCCGGTCTGGGCGCCGAGAGCGTCATGGCGAGACAGCGGTCGCGGCTCTTCAGGGTGATCACTCCGTGGCTTTTCGTGTGCGACCAGTTAACGGGCCGCCTCACCGAGATCCCCTTGTCGACATCGACGACGGTCTGGTTCAGGAACTTGTCCTGGAGCTGGACCGTCTGCGCCGAGGTGGCCGCGATCGAGTCATTGTTGTCATCGCCGCCCGTGAGCAGCAGGACGAGCCCGCCGATCACCGCGATCGCGACCAGCAGAACGCCGATCGCGACGCTTCTGCGACCCCAGAGCTCGCCCGGACGGACGAGCCGCGCTCTGCTGCGGCGGCGCGAGGGGGGACGCCCTTCGGCGTCCCCCCCTGCGCTTGAGCCGCTAGACCGTCTGGCGATGATGCTTGCCAGCCGTGGTCAGGGCGAGCCCACCGAGGATGAGCGCACCTCCGACCATCCCCAAGGCGAGCAGGTCGGCGCCGGTAAAGGCCAATGAACCATTACCGGATGCGGGTGTACTGACAGCCGGGCCGTTGCCGGCTCCGCTGCCGTTTACGCCACCGTTCCCACCGTTGCTACCACCCTTGGCGCCGGCACCGAGGGTGCCGCCGCTGCCGCCCGGCGCACCGGGCGGGGTGGGGGTGGTGTTGGTGTCGCTGCTGGGAGCCACAGCGTGGCTCTCCGGCCCGGCAGTGCTGACCTTCAACAGGGAGCTATTGCCGGTGACGAGCGCGAAGAGGGTGAGCGCCTCGCGCACGCCGTAGGGTCCACTGGCCTGAGCTGCCGTTTGAATCGCTGGCATTGCAGACCGCGCTCAGGAGGGGGCTGAGCGGCGTGAAATTGGTGTTCGGGGTGCCGTTCGCGCAGCCAGCGGCTGGGATCGGCAGACCGGTGCCACCAATGTTCAGAACAGTCGAGCTCTGGTCCACCGACGAGCTCGAGCTGCTGGCCGAGCTGTCGGAGGTTCCCTCCAGGGCGTCAACCGTGAGCGGACCGACGTTCGCCTTCGCGACGCCCGAGTCACCGTGCGCCGTCTGGGTCGTGCCGTCGTCCGAGATGTTGCCGTTCGAGGTGAGCACGTCGGCGTTGATGCCGCTCTTGCCGCCGATGTGCGCACCCAGGACCTCCTGGGAATTCGTCGACGAGTTAGCGGTGCTCGCCGAATGCATGCCCAGGACCGTCAGGCAGAGCTGGTTCCCGCTCGCGCTGCAGAGCTGGTCCAGTCCGTCCTGAAGCGGCTGCAGCGGCCCGTCGTTCGACTGGCCCGGGTCGCTGGTCACCTGGACGATCGGGGTCCCCAGCAGGTAGGCGAGAGTGACGCGACCGTGATAGGTCCCGTCGCTGCTCTGCTGCCCGCGGGAGTCGCCCACGATCAGATCCTCGCTGCCCCCGGACGGGTCACCCGCGAGGGGCTGACTCGTGCTCGGGGTCAGATCCGCCACCGCGTCGGTCCCCTGACCATGCGGCTCGGTGCCGTGCAACGGCGGCGTGTAGCTCGGCGGGTTACCGGCATGTGGGGATGCCGTGGCACCGCCGCCGCTGGTCGCGCTCCCACCACTGCCGTTGTTGCCAACACCGAGGTTGTGAAGCAGATCGTTGACCGTGTTGGCGGACGCGAGGACTGGAGCCCCCACGGTGATCGCCAACACAGCACCGGAGACGGCGACTGCCGTCACCCGCCTCCGTCTATGGAGCTTCTTCCTGCGCTGCCTATACATCGACGCCTCCTCTTAGTGCAATCCGTTTGCTGACTCCACTGCTGCCCGTCCTCCGCTTCCGGATCTCCCCCAATTCGAGGAGCACGATGCGGACATCGCTTGGAATCGCGATGAGCTGCTTGTACCAAGTTTTGACGACCCTCACGCCAGGTCACCTTGGGCCGGTCGCGAACCTGGCACTCCGGTAGCCTCGCCCAGGCATGAGCGCCCCCGAATTGGCCAGCATCGATGGACGAATTACCCAGACCTCGGAGGCCCGGGTGCCGGCCTCGGATGATGGATTGCTTCGCGGGGACGGCGTCTTCGAGGTGATCCGGCTCTACGCCGGAAGGCCCGACGCCCTCGGCGAGCACCTGGACCGGCTGGAGCGCTCCGCGGCCGCCCTGGAGCTGCCCGTGGAGCGGGCGGAGCTTGAATCGGAGATCGCGGCGCTGCTGGCCGAGTTCGGGGAGCACGAGGCCCAGCTGCGGCTGGTCATCACCCGCGGAGGCAGGCGCATCGCCTCGACCGAGAACCTGCCCTCCCTCGGCGAGGTGGTCACACTCGCGAGCGTTACCTACTCCCCGACCGTGATCCTGACCGGCGTCAAGTCCCTCTCCTACGCGGCGAACATGCAGGCGACCCGGCTCGCCAAGGCCAAGGGCGCCGAGGAGGCCGTCCTGGTCAGGCCTGACGGGATCGTGCTCGAGCCACCGACTTCCACGGTCTTCTGGGTCTCCTCCGGCGGACAGCTGCGAACACCGTCGCTGGAGGCCGGGATCCTCGCCTCGATCACGCGCGCCCGGATCGTCGACGCGCTCGAGGTCGAGCAGGGCGAGTTCCCGATCGACGACCTGCGCAGCGCCCAGGAGGCGTTCCTCGCCTCGACCGTCCGCGAGGTACAGCCGGTTGCGGCCGTCGACGGCACCGAGCTGCCGAGCTGTCCCGGCGACCGGACCACCGAGGCACGCGAGGCGTTCGCCGCCGTGCTCGCCCGAGAGATGCACGTCTCGACCTGAGGTTGGCCTGGACTTCCAGCTGACAGACGAGCAGCGGCTGATCTCCGAAAGCGCCCGCGAATTCTGCGACAAGGAGATCGCGCCGCGGGTGCGGGAGAACGATCGCGCGGGCCGCTTCGATCGCGAGCTCGCCTCGATGCTCGGCGAGATGGGATACCTCGGCGCACCGGTCTCCGAGGAGTACGGGGGTCGCAGCCTCGACTACCTGAGCTACGCGCTGATCGTCGAGCAGGTGGGCCGCGTCGACTCGTCGGCGCGGACGGTCGTCTCGGTGCAGACCTCGCTCGTCGCGGGGTCGATCGAGCGCTGGGGCACCGAGGAGCAGAAGAAGGAGTGGCTGCCGCGGCTCTGCTCCGGCGAGTCGCTCGGCTGCTTCGGCCTGACCGAGCCGGACGCGGGCTCCGACCCGGCGAGCCTGCGAACCCGTGCCAAGAAGACCGATTCCGGCTGGACCATCAGCGGCAACAAGATGTGGATCTCGATGGGAAGCGTGGCCGAGCTCGCCCTGATCTTCGCCCAGACCGACCCGGAGAAGAAGCACCGCGGTCTCGCCTGCTTCCTCGTCCCGACCTCGACCGATGGCTACAGCGCCCAGGAGATCCACGGCAAGCTCGGGCTGCGGTCATCCGACACGGCGGAGATCTCGCTCGACGACGTCGAGGTCGCCGACGACGCCCTGCTCGGCGAGGTCGGCGACGGCTTCAAGATCGCGATGAGCTCTCTCGACAACGGTCGCTACAGCGTCGCCGCCGGCTGCGTCGGGATCTGCGACGGCTGCGTCGACGCCTCCGTCGAATACGCGAAGGAGCGCCGCCAGTTCGGCGTACCGATCGCGAGTTTCCAGCTCGTCCAGGAGCTGATCGCCGACATGGTCGTCAAGCGAGACGCTGCCCGGCTGCTGGTCTATCGCGCCGGCGAGCTCAAGGACCGCGGCGTGCGCAACACGGTCGAGACCTCGATCGCGAAGTACTACGCGACCGAGGCCGCCGTCGAGTGCGCCAACGCAGCCATCCAGGTGCACGGCGGATCCGGCTACGTCGACGACTACCCGGTGGAGCGCTACCTCCGCGATGCCCGGGTCACCACCCTGTATGAGGGCACGTCCCAGATCCACCAGCTGATCATCGGGAGGGACGCGACCGGGATCAACGCGATGGTCCCGCCCTCTTCGGAGGCGTAGGTGCCAGTCAAGCGGGTGGGGGTCGTCGGTGCGGGCACGATGGGCGCCGGAATCGCGCAGATCGCCGCGCTGGGCGGCTACCAGACCGCGATCTACGAACTCGACAGCAAGGCACTGCAGAGAGGGATGGAGCAGCTTCGCGGTGCCCTGCGCCGGGGAGCCGAGCGGGGCCGCTGGAGTGAGCAGGAAGCGATCGACGCGCTGGAGCGGATCGAGACGGACACGATCATCGAGGTCCTGGGGAGCTGCGACCTGGTGATCGAGGCCGCACCCGAGGACCTCGACCTGAAGCGGAATCTGTTCGAGCGGCTCGCCTCAGCCTGCGGGCCCGAGACCGTGCTCGCCACCAATACCTCCTCCCTCTCGGTGACGGCGATCGCCGCGGGGGTCCCCGAGCCCAACAGGATCGTCGGAATGCACTTCTTCAATCCGCCCGCCCTCATGCAGCTCGTCGAGGTGGTGGCCGGGGACGAGAGCGGCGAGCCGGCGCTCGAGCTGGCCACGGAAGCCGCCCGTGGGATGGACCGGACCCCGATCCGGGCCCGCGACTCTGTCGGCTTCGTCGCCAACCGCTGCGTCCGCCCGTTCTTCCTCGAGTCGCTGCGGATGCTGGCCGAGGGCATCGCCCCGCACGACGAGATCGACCGGATCGTCCGCCTCGGCGGCGGCCTGCGGATGGGACCGTTCGAGCTGATGGACCTGATCGGGATCGACGTCAACTTCGCGGTCGCCCGCTCGTTCTGGGAGCAGTCGTTCGGCGAGCCGCGTTGGCGACCGGCCCCGATCCATGCGCGGATGGTGGCCTCCGGCCGGCTCGGGCGCAAGACCGGCCGCGGCTTCTACGTCTACGAGAAGGACAAACCCCACCGGCCCCGGGACCCCGACGTCCAGGCCGAGCGACCGATCTTCGACGAGGACGATCTGGAGAGCCTGGCCGGACCGAACGCGCCGGGCGTCCTGACCCGGCTTGGCGCCACCATCGCGAACGAGGCCTGCTTCGCGCTCGGCGAGGGGGTCGCCTCCGCCGACGACATCAACACCGCGATGCGCCTCGGCTACAACTGGCCGATCGGCTCACTCGAGTGGGGCGAGCGCCTCGGATGGGCCCGGGCGCTCGGCGTACTCGAGGAGCTGCGCGAGCTCCAGGGCGAGGCCTATCGACCGGCGCCGGCCTTGCGCGAGCCCGCCTGAGCCGGCGCGAGCTCGTCGCGGTCGAAGCCGCTCGCGGTCGCCGCGACCCCCCGGAAGAAGGTCGCCTGCATCGTCCCGTAGAGCCCGCCGTCGAGCTCCGGCTCGACGAGCTGTCCCATGAGAAATCCGTTGGCCATGCAGAACAACATCATCGCCAGGTCCTCCGCGGGGAACGGCGGCGCGGCCGGGAGATTCTCCGAAACTGCCCGGATCACCTCCGCCATCCGCGCCCGGAGCGCCCGGTCCCGCGCAGCAAGCTCCTCCCGGAATCGGGGGTGTCGGACCGCGTAGGCGACGAACTCGAAATAGAGCTTGGGCCACTTCGGGTCAGACCAGACGAAGCGAATGAAGTCCTCCGCGGCCGCGCGGACCTCCTCCGCCGGGAGGCCGTCCCCGGGAAGGCCGGCCTCGAAGCGCTCGAGCTCCGCGGCGTACTTCTCATCCAGCATCACCAGGAAGAGCTCCTCCTTGCTCTTGAAGTTCGCGTAGAAGGCTCCCTTTGTGTAGCCGGCGTCGGCGGCGATCTGGTCCACCGAGGTTCCCTCCAGGCCTCTCCTGCTGAACAGCCGGGTGGCCGAGTCGAGCAGCGCGGCACGGGTCTCGGCCTTGCGCTCGGCACGGGTGAGCGTCTCGGGGCTCACCTCCTCGCCGCCAGCACCTCCGCCCCCCGGTTGGGGACGTTGGTGATCGTGCTCCTCACCGAATGCTCGGGTTCTCCGACCGGTCGCAGCCGCCTCCGGGCGACCAGCTCCCGGAGGACGATCGCCATCTCGAACTCGGCGAAGGCGCCGCCGAGGCAGCGGCGGACCCCGCCCCCGAACGGAATCCAGGTGTAGGTCCCCGCAGGCTGCTCGATGAACCGCTCGGGCCGGAACCGCTCGGGCTCGGGATAGACGTCGGGGCGGCGGTGGACAAGGTAGATCGACGGGGCCACCGAGACGCCGGCTGGGAGCAGGCGGCCGCCGATCTCCATTGGCTCGACCAGCTTGCGCAGCACCAGCGCGATCACCGGGCGAAGCCGGAGCGTCTCCTTGATCACGGCATCGAGGTAGGTGTCGCCGCCCGCCGCCACTTCGGTTTCGAGCCGGTCGAGCTCCGCCGGATGACGCGCGAGCAGCTCAACCGCCCAGGAGAGCCCGGTCGCGGTGGTCTCGTGGCCGGCAACGAGCAGCGTCATCAACTCGTCACGCAGCTCGCTGGTCGCTCATCGCGCGGCCGTCCTCGTGACGCGCTTGCAGCAATAGAGAGAGGATGTCGTCGCGGTCAGCAAGATCGGGAGCGCCGCGACGGGCGGCGATCTCCTCGAAGAGCAGCCGGTCGACGCGATCGATGTGCCGGCGGAACGGCGGAAAGCGCCGTATCCGCTCGGGACCCAGCATCACCAGGAACAGTGCGCGGCGGGGATTCGAGATCAGGTTCAGCGTGCGACGGAGCTGGTCGCGCAGGCGGGTCAGCCTCTCCCCTTCGCCGACGCCGAAAACGGCGCGCAGGATGATCTCGAGGGTCATGGCCTGCATGCGGGGCCGCATCCGCACGGGCTCCTCCGCCGGCCAGCGCTCGATCTCCGCCACGGCGACCTCCGTCATCACATCGCGATAGGCCTGCATCCGCCTGCCGTGGAAGGGCTGCAGCATCAGCTTGCGCTCCTTCATGTGGGCCGGCTCGTCGAGCAGCAGGACCGAGTGCTCGCCGAGCACCGGCAGCAGGACGGTGTTCGCCTCGCCCGCGTGCAGCAGTCGCGGATCGCCGGTGAAGACCTGCTTGATCGCCTCGGGATCAGAGAGGAAGACCCAGGTGCCTTCGTGGGCGATCCGGTAGGTGAAGATGTCGCCGTAGCGGGCCCGGCACTCCTCCAGGGTCTGCAGCGGGCGCCGCCACCAGCGCTGCGTCGAGCGGATCACCGACCAGTCCGGGCCCGGCGGCAGTTGCGCCTTCGCCGTCGGGCTGGCCTTCGGAATTTCGGCGGTCGCGACCTCCATCTCGGATACCGCCTGGTATCCGATCACATACCGGGTGGTATGTCAAGCGGCAGCTAAGAAGCTTCGACCGCTTCGACGATGGCGCCCGTGTTGGTGCCCCAGTGCTCCTCGGGATCGGGCGGCATGTCGCGCAGATACCACTCGGCGTCGAGGGCGCCCTTGGTTCCGCTGCCGGCCGCGGTGACGGCCTGGCGATATGTGTGGTCGACCAGATCGCCGACCGCGAAGACGCCGGCGAGCTTGGTCTTGGTCGACGGCTCCTCGACCACCACGTAGCCCTCGTCGTCCAGCTCGACCTGGCCCTGGACCAGCTCGGAGCGAGGCCGGTGACCGATCGCGACGAAGGCGCCGCCGACGTCGATCTCCTTGGCCTCGCCGGTCTCGGCGTGCTGGAGGCGGACCTTGGCGATCTTGCCGTCCTCGCCGGCGACGAACTCCACCGGGACGTACGGCGTCAGGAACTCGATGTTCTCCTTGCCCCTCGCGCGCTCCTGCATGATCTTGGAGGCCCTGAACTCGTCACGGCGGTGCACGATGATCAGCGCCTTGGCGAACTTGGAGACGAAGATCGAGTCCTCCATAGCCGAGTCGCCGCCACCGATCACGGCGACGTTCTCGCCCTTGAAGAAGGCGCCATCGCAGACGCCGCAGGTGGACACCCCGCGGCCGCCGAGCTCGATCTCCCCGGGGATGCCGAGCCGCTTGGGCTCCGCGCCCATCGACAGGATCACCGCCCGCGTCTTGTGCGTGTCCTTGCCCACGCGGACCGTCTGGATTCCGCCGTCGGTGAACTCGACCTCGGTTGCGTCATCGGTAATGAAGCGTGTGCCGAAGCGCTCGGCCTGGGCGCGGAACTCGTTCATCATCTCGGGGCCCATCACGCCTTCGGGGTAGCCGGGATAGTTCTCGACGTGGGTCGTGTTCTGGAGCTGGCCGCCCCACTGGAAGCCCTCGATGACCAGCGGCTCCAGCTCCGCGCGCGCGGCGTAGAGCGCAGCCGTGTAGCCGGCGGGGCCGCCGCCCAGGATGATCAGGTTCTCGATGCGCTCGGTGTCAGCTGCTGTCTCGCCCATCTCGGTCCTTTCGGAGCCTACCTTCGGTGTCGGTGGGAGGCTCTTACTTCACTTTTTATAGTAGCGCCAGGGCCCTGTTCGTTACGACCCGGCTGCGGCCGCCTCGGCCTCCCGCACGCCGATGCGCTCCGGGCGCTCACGCCCCTCCCTTTCCCAGCGGCTGACGGTGTTGCGAAGCTGGAAGAAGGCGATGATCCCGGGCGGGATCGGCAGCCAGAAGGCGATCACGCGATAGGTGAGCACGGCGGGGAACACATCGGCGCTCGGCACCCCGAAAAGGACGAACGCTCCGATCATTCCGGCATCGACGGCGCCGACCCCGCCGGGCGCGAACGGAATCAGGTTCGCGAGCATGCCGAGGAAGAAGCCCTGGATCACGACCCCCAGGGGCACCGAGATGTCGAAGGCGTGGAAGCTCGCCCAGAGGATGGCGATGTTGGCCCCCCAGAACCCGATCGCGCCACCGAAGGCCAGCGCGCCCGCGCTCGGATGGCGAACGAAGGCGATGGCGGTACGCGTGCCCTGGGCAAAGGTGGCCGGAGCGGTGGCGATCCGCTTGGCGATTCGGCCGAACCGCCCCGAGGTGTGTCGCTCGATGCGGCGCTCGAAGTCATCGGGCAACAGGGCGATGAGCAGACCGATGACGATCGCCAGCGCCGCCAGCGCGGCTGGGATCACGGTCCCGGAGAGGGGCGCGTCGCCCGAGAGCACCCCGGTACGCAGCAACACACCGAAGATCACCAGGGAGGCCAGGTAGACCGAGTAGAGGACGACGAGGAAGGCCACCATGCGACAGACCGACTGGCGGCGCTCCATCCCGGCCTTGCGCAGGGCCCAGTAGGTGAGCAGGATGCCGCCCGCACCTCCGGCCGAGAAGAGCCGGGTCGCCGCGAGCCCCGCCATGGTGATTTGGTAGCTCTCTCCCCACTCGAGGTGGATCACCTTCTCGCCGACGACGCCACGGAAGAGCGCGACGTAGGCGGCGAACATGATCACGCAGAAGGCGACCCCGACCGCGATCCAGACCGGGTTCCCTTGATCGATCTTGCCGAGCGCGTCCTGGAGGTCGAAGATCTTGGGGACCAGCACGTAGATCGCGACCAGCAAGAGGACGACGGCGATCGCCGTCTGGATGAGTCGCTTCGGGTCGGCGAAGAAACTCGGCTCGGCCTCCGCGACGATCTCGTGCGCGGTCTCGTCTTGCTCGGAAGCGCTTTGCGGGCGCTCCTCCCTCACCTGCCCAATGTTCGCAAAGAGGCTTACTGGTTCGCGATGCGCTCCAGGCGCTGCAAAGCCCTACTCACCAGCCGGGCCACCGGATCGGCGTAGCGTTCGCCGCGCCGGATCGCGAACACGAGGGCGGCCCCGGCGAGCAGGTCGACCACGTAGTGCTCGCCGAGGTAGACGAGCGCGAAGCCGAGCGTCCCGGCGTAGGCCCATCCGGCGATGCCCTCGCGGAACCCCATCTCCGAGAGCAGGAGCGCGGCCATCAGCGAGGTGGCGAAATGAAGAGAGGGCATTGCGGCCCATGGGTTCCCTCCCAACACGTCGTAGAGGACCGGCCACGCCTTCCCCCACTCCTCCTCGCCGACCTCCACCATGATTCTCCGGACCTCCGCGTCTGTATGACCCTCCTCGGATGCCCACCACGGCGGCGCGGTGGGGACCGCCGCGTAGAGGATGCAGCCGACGTCGTAGACCGCGGACATCTGCCTCGCGGCCCGCGCGAATTGGTCCTGGTCGCGGGCGAGTATGTAGGTGAGTGCCGCGTGCGGCTCGAAGAACCAGGACCAATGAACCCAGGAGAGGGCCCGGTCGACGACGTTGCCGCGGCCGAGGCCGGCCAAGGCCCGCTGGACCCTGACGTTGGGAAGCTCGCCGCCGCCGAGCACCCGATCGACCCTGATCGGATAGCCGACGCGCAACCGACTCTCGGCCCTCGCGGGATCGTCGTACGGAAGCTCGTGGCCCAACACGAACATCCACATCTGAAGCGCGTACATCCCGGCGTCTCGTAGGCGGGTGCGGGGGCGGAGCACCGCCAGCGCCGGCGGCCCTGCAGCCAGCGCGGCGGCCGTCACTGCGGTTGGGATGCGCTGCCGCTTGCGCATGAGCGGTACCGCGAAGGCTGCGGCCAGGGCGGCCGCGGCTGCGCCCTTCACCAGCGGGCGCCAGGGCGATGGTCGTCTCGGTGCGCTGCCGTTCCCGGGCAAGGGTGCGCGAGTCTAAAGGCCGCTCAGCCGCGCGGGCGGCTGATCCGCTCGAGCGGGATCACGAAGGACTCGTAGGCGGCGCCGGTCGCCTCCTGCAGTCCGATCTCGCAGGTCCGGTTGCTGCACAGATAGGCGTCGTGGCGGGTTCCCGCGAGTTCGGCGGCCTCCTCCGCGGTCGCTGACGCGGTGAGCTCCGGATGGAGCATCCCCCTGTCGCCGGCCATCCCACAGCAGGTGGATCGGATCGGCTGCATCACCTGATTCGCCATCGCCTCGGCGATTCCACGCAGGTCACGTTCCAGGCCCAGGTGCCGGGTGGAGCAGGTCGGGTGGACGGCGACGGACCCGAGCTTCTCCGAAATCTCGAGATTCGGGATCAACCGCTTCGCCCAGGCGACCGAGTCGAGGATCTCCAGCTTCTGGTGGCGTTCCTGGTTCTCCTCGCTCAGGCCCGAGAGCTCGCCGGCGAGGCCGTGCGAGCAGGAGCTCGCGTCGATCACGATCGGCAGCTCGCCCTCCCCGCTCCATCGCCAGAGCGCCGCCACCGTTCGGTTTGCCATCAGCGCCGCGCCCTCGGTGTAGCCCTTGGAGGTCCAGGGGACGGAGCAGCAGTTGCCGGCGACGTCGTCGGGAATCCAGACGGGCATGCCGGCCCTTGCCGAGACCGCCACCATCGCCTCCGGCAGCGGGAGCCCCGATCCGTCGCCGCGCGGTGGACCGAAGATCCGGTTGACGCAGGCGGGCATGTAGACGGCAGCCGCGCCCTCGCGGGCAGTCCGTGGCAGCTTCGCCGGAGCCGGGGGCGGCATTTCCCGGGGCCAGCTCGGCACCAGCTCGTCGCTGAACAGCGACCGTGCGGCCGCCGACCCTGCGCGCATCAGCGGCCCGGCGATCGCACCGGCGCGCAGCCCTCCGCGTGCGGTGTGCTCGACGGCGGCCCAGCGCCGAGCCACACCGGCCGCCTGCCGCTGGGCGGCTGCGGTGTGCTCCTTGGCGCGGAACCCCTTGATCAACGCGCCGGTGTCGATGCCGAGGGGGCAGGCGATCTGGCAGGCCCGTCGGCGGCGCAGGTCTGCACTCCGTCGTACTCGTACTGCTCGAGCAGTGCCCGCTGCACCGGGGATCCGGCCGGCTGTCTGGCCATTTCCCGGCGGATCACGATTCGCTGCCTCGGCGTGCTGGTCAGGTGGCGGCTCGGGCAGACGGGCTCGCAGAAGCCGCACTCGACGCAGGTGGTGGCGACCTCCTCGATCTCGGGGGTTGTCTTCAGATTGCGGAGATGAGCGCCGTCGTCGCGGTTCAGGACCACCCCGGGCGCCAGGACCCCGTCGGGATCGGCGAGGGCCTTCGCCCGCCACATCAGCTCGGTCGCCTGCTCTCCCCACTCCCGCTCGACGTAGGGGGACATGTTGAGTCCGGTGCCGTGCTCGGCCTTCAGGGAGCCGTCGTACTTGTCGAGGATCAGGGTGACGAGCTTCTCCATGAACGCCTCGTAGCGGTCCGTGTCCTCCTGCTTGGAGAAGTCCGGGGTGAGCATGAAGTGGAGGTTCCCCGCCGACGCATGCCCCGCAACCCCCGGCAGAAAGCCGTGCTCGGCGAGCAGGCCCTGGATGTCCCGCGCCGACTCGGCGATTCGCTCCGGCGGGACGCAGACGTCCTCGATGATCAGCGAAGTCCCCGGCGCCCGGAAGCGCCCGATCAGGCCGTGCAATCCCTCGCGCACGGTCCAGGAGACCTCCACCCGCTCCGGATCTCGCGTGAAGTCGGGGGGCTTGATCATCTCGTGCTCGCGGAGGATCTCCTCGGCGCCCGCGACCAGCTTGTCGAGCTCGCCATCCGTCTCCGCCCCGAACTCGACCAGCAGCGCCGCCGAGGTTGGTGGCAGCTCCATCCACTCCTGCGGAGCTCCCGCGATGTTCTGGGCGGCGACCATCAGCGCCGGTGCCACCATCAGCTCCACGGCCGTCGCGCCCGACTCCACCAGGGCGGGCACTGGCTCGGTCGCCGACTCGATGCCGTCGAAGTGAAGCCAGGAGACGGTCGTCCTGGCCGGCAGCGGGACGGTCTCCAAGACCGCCTCGGCGATGAAGCCGAGCGTCCCCTCGGAGCCGATCAGCAGACGCCGGAAGATCTCGACGGGCTCATCCGCATCGAGGAAGGCGCAGAGCCGGTATCCCGTGGTGTTCTTGATCCGGAACTTCTTCCGGATCCGCTCGCTGAGCTCGGCGTCGGCGCGGATCTCATCCCGGATCTCGGCGAGGCCCTTCGTCAGGCCGGGCTCGGCTTGCTCGAAGCGCTCGGCCGCCCCCGGCGCGGCCGTGTCGATCACGGTCCCGGAGGGCAGCACGAAGGTCAGCGATCGGACGGTGCTGTAGGAGTCCGCGACGACGCCGCAGCGCATGCCGCCCGAGTTGTTCGCCAGCACCCCGCCGACGCAGGCGATGTCGGTACTGGCGGGATCGGGACCGAGCTTGCGCCCGTAGGGCGCCAGGATCCGATTGGCGTGGCCCAACACGGTGCCGGGCTTCACCCGCACGCGGGCGCCCTCGTCGAGCACCTCCGCCCCGCTCCAGTGGCGCCGGACGTCCACCAGGATTCCGTCGCTCTGCGACTGCCCGTTCAGGCTGGTTCCTCCGGCGCGGAAGGTGACCGGCACCCCATTTCGCCGCCCGAAGGAGAGGACCTTCGAGACGTCGTTCGCGTCGCGCGCCATCACGACGGCCTTCGGGAGCAGGCGGTAGGGGCTCGCGTCGGAGGCGTAGCGGACCAGGTCGATGACCCTGGTGAGGACCCGATCCGGTCCCAGCAGCTCGATCAGCTGGCTGCGCAGCGGCTCCGGGGTCCCCGAGGCCAGCTCGTCTGGCACCCGGTCCTTCGACGGCTCGTTTTCCTCGGGCGCGATCCGTTGCACGTCGGGAGCCAGCAGGTCCATGGCGGCAGCCTAGTCAGGCAGTCGCAGCGGAGATCCCAAAGCACCATGCCCCCTCCGCAGCCGAAGCGGCGGTCGAGCGGCTAATCGCCGGGCCAGTGGCCCTCGACCAGCTCCCCGTCCCCGCCTTCGGGCTTGCTGCCTCCGGCGGCGATGATCTCGAGGCCGTCAGGGCCCGCCTCGAAGCCACGCGCGACCCTGGGCGCGACGCGAATCACGTCCCACTGCTTGATCTCGATGATCTCGTCGTCCAGCTTCATGCGACCCGAGCCATTGATGACCGTATAGACCTCCTCCTGGACCTCGTGGCGGTGGCCGGCCACCTGCCTTCCCGGCTCGTAGCGCCACCGGCTCACGCCGAGCTCCGTGGAATCGAGAAACTTGCGCGAGAAGCGGCCGTCGACCCCGTCGGCACCGCTTGGCTCGATGTCCTCGAAGTTCTTGATGGCGTAGTCGGAAGCCATGCGACAAACCTAGCGAGGTCGAATCCCTCGGCAGGCGCTCAGAACAGCGCCATGCCCGGGGCGACCGGCACCTCGACCAGCTGGGGCCCGCCCGAGCCGATCGCGCCCTCCAGCGCCGCATGCAGATCGTCGCGGCCGGAGACCGCCTGCGAGGGGACGCCGTAGGACTCGGCCACCTTCGCTACTTCGAGGGCCGGGAGATCCAGCCCCGGCGCGCCCTTCACCTCCTCGACGTCCGCGAACCACTTGAGGATCGAGTACTCCTCGTTGCGCAGGACGAAGAAGGTGACCGGGATGTCGTAGGCCGCAGCCGTCCAGAAGCCGGTGATCGCGTACTGGGCCGAGCCCTCACCGAGGACGCAGACCACCGGGCGATCAGGCTGGGCGAGCTGAACGCCGAGCGCGGCCGCGAGGCCGAAGCCGAGGCCCCCGCCAGCGCCGAAGTAGTAGCTGCCCGGCTTCGAGATCCGCAACTGGTTACGGAGTGCCAGCGTGCTGGACGGTGACTCGAGGACGACGATCCCATCTTCGGGGAAGACCTGGGCCAGGGTGTTGTGGGCCATGGTCGGCGTGATCGGATCCGTCTCATCGCCGGCGGTCGGCTCGGGCAGCGGCTCGGGCTCGGGCCGATTGGCCTCGCCCACCTCCGCCACCAGTGCGCGCAGCGCGAGTCCCACGTCCGCCAGGATCACGTCGCCCATCGGCGCGCGGGCGGCTTCGTCGGGGTCGCTGGTGATCGCGGCCAGGCTGGCGCCCTCAGGTAGCAGCGGCCCGGGTATGTAGGGGTAATACGGGAAGACGGAGGAGCCCACGACGAGGATCAGGTCGCGGCCCTTGAGCGTCTCGGCGACCGGCCCGATCGCAGGCGGCAGGATCCCCTGGAACAGCGGGTGTCCTTCGGGAAAGCCGAGGCGCCCGCCACCCGGGGCGGGCGAGGCGAAGACCGGGAGCTTCTGGCGCTCGGCGAGCGCCACGGCGTCATTCCAGGCGCCGGCGGCATCGATGTCGGGGCCGGCCACCAGCACCGGGTTGCTCGCCGCGGCGAGCCGCTGGGCGAGGCTCTCGATCGCAGGCGGGTCCGGGCCCATCCTCGGCTCGGCGGTGCGCTCAACGACTCGACCGGACTCGGGGTCCGCCTCCTCGGTCCAGTCGTCCATCGGCAGCGATACGAAAGTCGGGCCCTTCGGGGCCAGCGCCGCGGTGTGGATCGCTCGGGCGAGCGCGTGGGGCACGTCCTGCGCTCGCGGCGGTTCGAAGCTCCACTTGACGAACGGATGGACGACCCTGGTCGCGTCCCGGTTCGTCAGGTTGGCCTGCATGGTGATGTGGGCCCGGACCTGCTGGCCGGCGGTGACCAGCAGCGGTGAGTGGTTTGCCTGGGCGTTGAAGATCGCGCCCATCCCGTTGCCGACCCCGGGCGCCGTATGCAGATTGACGTGAGCCGGCCCGCCCGAGGCCTGCGCGTAGCCGTCAGCCATCCCGACCGCGACCGCCTCCTGGAGGCCGAGGACGTAGCGGAAGTCGTCGGGGAACTCGGCGAGCATCGGCAGCTCGGTCGAGCCCGGGTTGCCGAAGATCGTCGTCATCCCGTGCTCCCGGAAGAGCTCGAACGACACGTCCCTGACGCTGGCCATGGCCGGGGAGCCTAACCGGGAGGCGCGGAAGGGAGTGACCCGAGGGCGCGCCTCAGACCTGCGAGACGTGCCGGGGCGTCGAAGGTGGGGTCGATCCGCGCCGGATCGCCTCGGTCCCGAAGCGCTTGCGGATCTCATCGATGGCGAGATCGAGCGCCGGATCCACCCGCGGATCGAGGGGAAGCTCGAGCTGCGCCTCGTGGCTCAGGTTGGCGACCGTGATGCCGAGAAGGGTGATTCCACGGCGCTCGATCATGGGCCTGGCCGCGGCGAGCAGCGTCCTCGCCGCCGCGAGGATCGCGCCGGTGCCGGCGGTTGGATGGGGCAGCGTCCGCGAGCGCGTGGCGCGGGAGAAGTCAGCGAAGCGAAAGCGAAGCGTCACGGTGCGGCCGGCACGATTGGCTGCTCGCGCCCGTCGCGTGACCCTGTCGACCAGCGAGACCAGCAGGGCGTCCAGGTCCGATCCGGACCTTCCTCCGCCGGCGAACGCCGACTGGGTGCCGATCGAGCGACGAGGGGGCCCGCGACGTACCCGGCGGGGGTCGCGGCGCTGCGCGATCGCGTGGAGATGCCGCGCTGCATGGGCGCCGAGGAAGAGCGCGAGCTCCCACTCGTCGCGGCGCTCGAGCTCTCCGATCGTGCCGACGCCATGGGCGCGGAGCTTGTTCGCGGTGACCAGGCCGACCCCCCACAGAGCCTCGACCGGAAGCGGCCTCAGAAAGGCCGCCTCCCGATCCGGCTCGATGACGAGCAGGCCGTCCGGTTTGGCGGCCCGGCTCGCCATCTTGGCGAGGACCTTCGTCCTGGCGACACCGACGCTGAGCGCCAAACCGACTCGTTCCCTTGCCCTGCGCCGCAGCCGCTCGGCGATCTGCGGCGGGGTCCCCGAGATCCCCTCCAGCCCGCGCACGTCCATGAACGCCTCCTCCAGGGAGAGTCCCTCGACAAGCGGTGCGGTCTCTTCGAATAGATCGAAAAGCGCCCGACTCGCCTCGACGTAGGCGTCGAAGCGAGGCGGAACCACCACGGCCTCGGGACAGAGCCGGCGGGCCCGCCATCCACTCATTCCACCGTGGATGCCATGGGCTCGCGCCTCGTAGCTCGCGGCCATCACCACGCCGGCCCCGACGATCGTGGCCCGGCCGCGCAGACGCGGATCGTCCCGCTGCTCAACCGAGGCGAAGAATGCATCGGCATCGGCGTGCAGGATCGATGGACCCTCTGACACGAACGTATGTTCGCATCGCTCCTCCGCCGGTTCAACTGGAACCGATTCAGTCGATCGCTAGCTGGCTGCCGCCGCTTCCTCAGCGAGCACCCGCCGCTCCGCCAGCCCGCCGAAGTCCACCGGGCCGGGCATGAGCCGTTCGGGGGGCGGGATCTCGATCCCGATCGCCGCCATGCGCCTCTTCAGCGCCTGATAGGCGAAGCCGTAGATCTGCGAGGAGTGGTGTCCGTAGGAGAAGAAATCGGACGGGTCATCGGCCTCCGGCGGGCAGAAGACCTCGGCCGCCTTCGGCAGGAGCTCCTCCAGCCGCTTCAGGATCACACGCTTCATCTCCGGCCGCTCCTCGCAGACGTCCTTCAGGAAGCGAACTCCGAAGGCGATGTGCCGGTGCTCGTCCTGCTCCACCAGGCGGAAGCCCTGGTTGAAGCCCGGATACAGATCATGGTCCGCCGTGTACTCGATCATGATCCGCTGCCCGGGCATCGCGAGAACCCCCTCGGTGACCATGTGGTAGGTGACGATGCCCTCCACGAACAGCTCGAGGTCATCGGGCTTCGCCTTGATCCGCTCGGCGACGTCCCGGAGCGAATCGTCGAAGAGGAAGCGCCACGGGCCGAGCATCCGGTCCTCGATCTCGTGCAGACGGGCGCGGAAGCTGCCCGACTCGAGCCCCATCACCTCGCTGGCCCAGCGGTCGAAGAAGACGGCGTGGCGCATCTCGTCGACCAGCTGGGTCGCCAGGAAGGCCTCGATCTCGCCGCTGGGTGCGGCGAGCACGAACGGCGCCAAATCGGCGGTGACCCGCTCCTCGCCGACGTAGAAGCTGCCGATGCTGAAGGCCGTGTGCCGCTGGGACTCGGCCGGGCTCACCAGCCAGTGCTCCCGGTCGACCGAGAAGTCGAGCTCGTGGGCGCGCCAGTTCTGGCGCTCCCAGAGGGCATAGAGCTGCTCGTAGCTCATCAGGCCGCCTCGGGGGCGCTTCGACTCGGCCGGGTCGCCCGCGTCGGCCGACGCGCCGTTGGAGCTCACCTTGCTCCCCCAGCTGCCGGCGTTCTCGGCCTGCAGGCGACGCTGGCGCTCTTCGCGGTCGAGCTCGGGGCCGTCGATCCCCTCCGCGCGGTCGATCCAGCGCCCCATCCGGGTCACGGGGAAGATCCGGCCCTCGACCTCCGTGAAGCCGAGCCTCATCGCGTCGGAGGGGCTGATCTCGCCCGAGAGCAGCCGCAGCCAGTCCGAGTAGCGGATCCGGACGATCGCGTCGGGGCTCTCGCCGAGGCCACGCTCGACGTGCACCCGGCCGTCGTCGACCTCGACCCGCCAGGCGCCTCCGCCCTCGCCGACCAGCTCATAGGCGACGGTGAAGCTGTGGCCGCGCGTCCACTCCGGCTCGATCGCGTAGGCCAGCGAGCGGAAGACCAGATCCGGATCGACGGGCATTCCGAGGCGGGCGAGATCCCGTGGCCCCGCGTCCGCGGACAGCCGGCGGAGGGCGAGCGCCTTGCGGCGGCGCCCGCGAAGCTTGATGCGCCCGCGCGCCAGCGGGCCGAGCGGGCTGCGGCCCGAGGCCACCTGGGCGAGCGTCGCCGGGTCGGTCGAGATCGAGAATGCCTCGCCATTGAGATCGCCGTCCCCGGCGATCTCCGTGACCTCCGCCCGGTCGCCCAGCGGGTTGACCGTCCAGGCACCGAGCCCCTCGAGCTCGAGGCGGTAGCTCAATCCCGCCGGCAGAGTCGCGGCCGCAGCCGGGAGCGCATGAACGACCAGACGGGCGGCCAGCTCGGGTTCGGAGTCGGCCATCCGGCGCAATGCCTGAGCCGCCGTCCCGTTGGAAGCCATCGCAGTCGATTCTGCCAGAACTCGCTGGCCGGTTTGGCCAGCCAGCCAATTACTCCTACGGGACTGGCCAACGGGTCGAATTAATAGACTCACGCCGCCTTGCTTGGCCCTCACGCCGCCCACTCTCCCAACGCGGACGACCTGAACACCCTCTACTGGGTGATGCTCGCGATCGGCCTGGTGCTCCTGGTCGCCATCAACCTGGCGGTGATCGGGATCGTCATGCGGTTCCGGTCGGCCCGGGGGCAGCAGCCGCGGCGTCTGGTCGTGCGGCGCCCCGCCCAGCTCGGGACCGCCGGCCTCTTCGCCGCGATCGTCATCGTCACCTTCGTCCTCGGCGTGATCGAGACCCACAACGCGAAGCAGGTGGAGGCATCAGGGCCGAACGGGCTGCAGGCGACCTCCAGCATGCTCGCGCAGAGATCGCTGACGTTGCCGGTCACCTCGCAATCCCAGGCTCCGCTGCAGATCAAGGCCTGCGGCCAGCAGTGGATCTGGCGCTACGAGTACCCGGACGGGACCTACTCCTACTACGAGCTCGTGGTGCCGGTCGACACGACCGTGATCCTCAACCTCTGCTCCACGGACGTCGTCCACCGCTGGTGGGTCCCGGGCCTGAGCGGCAAGTTCGATGCGACTCCCGGTGAGAGCAACCAGACCTGGTTCCGCGCCGATGAGACGGGCGACTACGACGGCGCGAGCTACGCCTTCTCGGGCGCCTCCTATGCGGTGATGCGCACCCGCGTCCACGTGGTTGACGTGCCCACCTACCAGGCCTGGGTCCAGCAGCAGGGCGCCGAGATCCAGCAGGCACAGCAGTTCGTGCAACAGGCGAACGGGGAGGGCTGATGAGCGACGGAAGGACACTCGCGCCACATCGGCCGGAACTCGTCACCGACGGGCCGGCGCCGGTGCGTCCGCGCTGGTTCGAGATGGTGATGAGCTCCGACCACAAGGACGTCGGTCGCCTCTACATCGGTGCCGCCCTCTCCTTCCTGGTGCTCGGGATCGTCTCCTTCCTGATGATCCGCCTCCAGCTCGGCGTGCCGGAGAACAACCTGATCGACCCCGTCACCTTCAACCGGCTGCTCTCGGTCGGCAGCGCGACGCTGATCGTGCTCTTCGCCCTCCCGCTCGCTTTCGGCCTCTACACCTACGTCGTCCCGCTCCAGATCGGGGCCCGGTCACTTGCCTTTCCGCGGCTCTCCTCGCTATCCGTCTGGCTCTACATCCTGGGCGGCGGGCTTCTCTACGTGAGCTTCGTGTACACGCCCCCGGAGGCCGGCTTCAACTCCTGGCCGCCGCTCTCGGACACGATCTACATCGAGAACAACGGGGTCGACGTCTGGATCGTCGCCGTCGGACTGGCCGTCCTCGGCGTCGTTCTCCAGTCGATCAACCTCTCGGTGACGATCGCCAAGATGCGTGCGCCAGGGCTCGCCTGGCGCCGACTGCCCGCGTTCACCTTCTCCGGCGCGGTCTCGAGCTGGACGATGATCGTCGCAGGCTCGGCGATGCTCGCCGCCCTGGTCATGCTCGAGATGGACCGGCATTTCGGCGGCGTCTTCTTCGACGCCGGTGAGGGCGGCGCCCCGGTGTACTACCAGCACCTGACCTGGATCTTCTTCACCGGCTGCTACCTGGTCTTCCTGCTGCCGGCGTTCGGGGCGATCTCGGAGATCCTGCCGGTCTTCTCCGGCAAGCCGCTGCTATCCCGCGGCGCGCTACTCGGCTCGCTGGCGGCGATCATGCCGCTCGGGCTGCTCGCCTGGATGCAGAACATGATGAGCGCCTCGATCCCGATCGGCTGGCTCTACGCGGCGATGCTGATGGCGCTCCTGCTGACCATCCCGATCGGAGCGATCTTCGTCAACTGGATCGGCACGATCGCCGGAGGCGTCCTGCGAATGCGCGCGCCGATGGTCTTCGCCCTGGCGGCGATCTCCACCCTGAGCTTCGGGCTGATCGGGGAGCTGATCCAGAGCGTGATCCCGGTCAACTGGCTCCTGGCCGACACCACCGCCTCCACCGCGGCCACGGGATACGTGCTGGTCGGCGGACCGATCCTGGGCGGGCTCGCCGCCCTCTACTACTGGTTCCCGAAGATGACCGGCAGGACGATGAGTGAGGGACTGGCGAAGCCCTCGGCCGCCCTGATCGTGCTCGGCGCCCAGATCACCTTCATCCCGCTCTTCCTCGCCGGCCTCGAGGGACAGCAAGTCGACATCTTCAAGTTCTTCAAAGCGAGCGATGCGATCAACGCCATGCACCTGGATGCGCTCAACCTGATCGCCACGATCGGCGCCTTCGTCCTGGCGCTCGGAATCGTGCTGTCACTGATCAACGCCTACATCGGCATCAAGGGAGGAACCCCGGCGGGGCACGACCCCTGGGGCGGCGAGACACTCGAGTGGTTCGCGACCTCGCCGCCGCCCCCGCACAACTTCGACGTGGTTCCCGACGTCCGCAGCGACGAGCCGCTGCGCGACATCCGCGAGGCCGTTCGGCGTCATGACGCCGACAGCCCCAAACCGGCGGAGACCACCGAGCCGGTAGCCTGAGGCGCATGGCCGGACCCGTGGCGGGGGCGGCGGGGAGCAGCTCCGCCGGTTTCGCCGCCTGGCAGACCTCACTGCGCTTGTCACATTCCTGCTGATCGTCGTCGGCGGGATCGTGCGCGTGAGCCAATCCGGACTCGGCTGCGGCCCGGGTGGCAGCGGCACCAAGGGCTGGCCCCTCTGCGGCGGTCAGGTGATCCCGCTGGTCGGCAATGAGAACCGAGTGATCGAGTTCTCCCACCGGTTGCTCGCCACCGTCGTCGTCGTCCTGATCGCGCTGCTCTGCTGGCGCGCCTACAAGTTCCTGCGGGAGGGAAATGGCTGGGCTTTCCGCGGCTCGCTGATCGCGGGGGTCCTGGTCTTGGTCCAGGCGGGGCTTGGCGGACTCACCGTCGAACACGGTCTCGCTGAGGAGCTCGTCGCGGCGCACCTCGGTGCCGCCATGCTGCTGCTCGGCCTGCTGCTCTGGCTCGGGGCCAAGGCGCGCTCCGAGCTCAGCACCGAGCCGGGCGCCTCCCGGCAGCCACCCACCCGCGGTCTCAAGCCCTATGCGGTGGCGGCCGTGGTGCTTCTCTTCTGCGCGATCGTGGCAGGCGGCTACATGGCCGGGACCGAGGAGGAGGGCGTGAGCGACGTCGGGCCGAACATCGCCGGGGCCCACCTCGCCTGCGGGCATATGTTCCCTGAGTGTGGCTCGGGCAAGTTCCTGCCCTTCGGCAACAACCGGCTGACCGATATCCACCTCACCCACCGGGTCTTCGTCTATCTCGCGACGATCGCGATCATCGTCCTGCTCAGCGTCGCCTTCGCGCGCGGCTCCCGCGACCGCCTGCTCGCGCTGGCGGCATTGCTCCTGTTCTGCCAGTTCATGCTCGGCGCGCTCAACGTCTGGCTCGGCGAGCACGGGCCGCTGATCGTCGCCCACCTGGCCACTGGGACACTGCTCTGGGCGGCGGTGATCTCGATCGCCTACCGGCTCGCCTGGCTTCCCAGCGGGTCCCCCGCCCGCGAGCGAGCCCCTCGGGCCGAGGCATCGGCGGCCGCGGCATGAGCGTCCATCTCGGCACCGGTTCCGATCCGGTCACGCGAGCGCGGCGGCCCGGCGGCGAGCCGGTCTCGGTCACTCCCGGCGACGCCCGACTGCGCACCATGCGCACCGCGATCGGGGTGGCGAACGACTACGTCACGCTGACCAAGCCGCGGATCATCTCCCTGCTCCTGCTCACCTGCGTGGCGACGATGTTCGTCGCCGACCCGGGAGGCCCGGCGCTCTCCACCATCCTCTGGACCTGCCTCGGCGGCTACCTGGCCGCCGGCGGAGCCGGGGCGATCAACCACTACATCGAGCGCGAGCCCGATGCGCGCATGGCCCGCACCCAGGGGCGACCCCTGGCCAGCGGCCGGATCGAGCCGCGGCGCGGGCTCCTCTTTGGATCGACGCTCGGGATCGTCGCGGTGGTCCAGCTCTGGATCACGGTCAACGGCCTGACCGCGGCGCTCGCCGCCGCCGGCCTGCTCGGGTACGTCTTCGTCTACACCCTCTGGCTCAAGCCACGCACGCCGCAGAACATCGTGCTGGGCGGAGCGGCGGGCGCGATGCCGCCACTGGTGGGCTGGGCCGCCGCAACGGGCGGCCTCACCCTCGAGGCTCTCTGGCCCTTCGCGATCGTCTTCTTCTGGACGCCGCCCCACTTCTGGGCGCTCTCGCTGCTGATCTCCGATGACTACGCCCGCACCGGCGTGCCGATGCTCCCGGTGGTCCGGGGCGAGACCACGACGCGCCACCAGATCGTCGCCTACGCGCTCCTCCTCGTCGCGGTCACGATCGGCCCGGTGATCACCGGTCTCCTCGGTACCGCCTACCTGATCGCCGCGCTGGCGCTCGGCGCCGGCTTCGTCGGCCTCGCCCTGCTCCTCCTCGCCCACCCTTCCCGGCCCGCGGCGCGCCGCCTCTATCTGAGCTCCCTCGCCTACCTGGCCCTGCTGTTCGTCGCCATGGCCCTCGACCGGGCGCTCTAGGGACGGCGGGCTATAGGGTTTCCTGCCATGGACCGCGAACGCGCCAGAGCCACGATCCGCGCCGGAATGATCGCCGGCAGCCTGGCTCTGCTGGTCTTCGCGCTGGCCTTCTACGTCTCGATCCTCTACCTGCGATGAGCCAGCCGCCGAAGGCGACCGAGGTCATTTACCTGTCGCGGCCGTCGATCTTCCCGGCCCTGTTCGCCCTCGGGCTGGCGGCCCTCTTCGTAGGCCTGTTCGCCTGGTGGCCCTACTCGGTGATCGGCGGGGTCATCGCGTTGATCTCCCTGATCGGCTGGCTCCGCGCCAACCGCGACGACATCTCCCGCATGCCGCGACACCAGCACACGGACACGGCTCCGATCCCGCTGTCGGTGCCGGTTTCATTCGACGAGTAACGGCGATCCGGCTTCGCCATCAAGCCGGGCGTAGCGGCCGCCCTACGGGGGACTCATGGACGAGGTCGCGCCGACCTGCGTCCAGCAGCGCACGATGTCGCGCATCGAGAGCACGCCGACCAGCTCTCCACGATCGACGATGACCAGATGGCGGATGCCGCGCTGGACCATCTCCTCTGCCGCCTGCTCCAGGCTCCATTCCGGGGCCGCGGAGATGACGCTCTCGCTCATGTGATCGGCGACCTTCTCGGCGTCGGGGTCCTTGCCGGTCCCCACCGCGTTCAGGATGTCCCTCTCGGTGATGATCCGAGGCGCCGGCGACTCGTCGTCGAAGACCAGGGCGGCCCCGGTGCCCTTCTCGGTCATCTTGGTGGCCGTCTCACGCAGGGTGTGCCCCGGCCCCACTGCCAGGACCACGCTCGACATGCCCTCGCGAACCTCCACTCCGCCTCCTCTCGGCGGTCGCTCGTGCCGTTCGGCTCAAGCTTATCCCACGCCTGGGCGACGGGTGGGCGGGTCATCGCCGACAGATAGGATTCCCGCGCTCATGAGCCACGTCACCAACGGCGGCGGCAAGAACCGCCACCGCATCAGTGGACGGGCGATCTGGCTGGTCGCCTCCGTTGCTGCGACGACTGCGCTCGTCGGGCTGACCGGCTGCAACCTCGGTCCGAAGGACGACCTCGACAAGGGCCAGCAGCTCTTCACGCAGAAGTGCGGCAGCTGCCACACGCTGACCGGCGCCGGCACCAATGGCGACATCGGGCCGAACCTCGACTACGCCTTCAAGACCGCTCGCGCCAGCGGCTTCGACTCGGACACGATCAAGGGAGTGGTCGAGTACCAGATCGCCCACGCCCGTCCCGCCTCCACCCAGCAGACCGACGTATACATGCCGCAGGACCTGGTCACCGGCCAGGACGCCAAGAACGTGGCGGCCTACGTGGCGAGTGTTGCGGGTGTGCCCGGCATCAAGCCGCCGGTGTTCGCTCCGCCGCAGTTCTTCGCCACCAACTGCGGTGGCTGCCACACCCTGGCGCAAGCCGGCACGACCGGCACGACCGGGCCGAACCTCGACACAGCCCTCAAGGGGATGAGCGCAACCGACATCTCGCAGTCGATCAGCGACCCGAACGCGAAGATCACCCCGGGCTACCCACCGAACGTCATGCCGCAGAACTTCGGCCAGACGCTGACCCCACCGCAGCTTCAGCAGCTCGTCGCCTATCTGCAGCAGGCGACCGGGGCGCGGGGGCGGTGCCAAGGGCGGGAAGTAGAACTAGCGCTCGGCCGGGTCGGAGCCGTAGCGGCGCCAGGCCTGGATCAGCCCCCAGGTCCTCCACAGCCCGATCGCGAGGAGCAGCGCCAGGACGATCACCCCTGCCAGGGAGCCGATCAGCAGGGCCACGGCAATCACGATCGCCGCTCCGATGCCGAACATGATCAGCACCCGGAACATGTCCGACTCGTTGCGCAGCGGATTGCGCGGCGTCTCCGCCCGCCTCTCGTTCACGCCGCCGATCTTCGCAGTCTCATCAGTCTTCGGTCTTACGGACTCGACGCGTTACCGATCCGCTGCGCCACGGGTGGCGCGCGAAAGCTGAAACCCCGCTGTTTGCAGGGGAGTTAGAGGATGTAGACGGTCGTGAAGACGATGATCCACATCACGTCGACGAAGTGCCAGTAGATCCCCGGCACCTCGACGCCGAGGTGGTCCTTCGCCTCCGGCCCGTAGTGACCGCGCCAGGCGCGGATGTTGGCGATCCCCAGGAGGACGAGGCCGACGGTGACGTGCGCGCCGTGCAGCCCGGTGAGGCCGTAGAAGATCGAGCCGAAGGCATCGTCGCGCGCGCTGAAGCCGATGTGGACGTACTCGTTGATTTGGATGAAGAGGAAGGTGGCGCCCAGCAGGAAGGTCGTCGCCAGCCCCATCTTCATGCCGCGACGGTTGCCCTTCCGGATCGACTCGAGCCCCCAGTGCATGGTGAAGCTCGAGGAGACCAGGATGGCCGTGTTCATCCCGGCCACGGCGACCGGCAGCTCGAACGGGTGCGGAGGCCACGGTCCGTTGTTGGCGACGACCCGGAGGAAGAAGTACGAGGCGAAGAACGCCCCGAAGAGCATCACCTCGGAGACGATGAAGAGCAGGATCCCGAGCGTCTGCCGGTCGATCCGCGAGCTCTGGTTGGCCTCCGGCGGATGCGCGTGATGCTCGTCGGCGTGGCCGACGGTGACTGAGGCGGACTCCATCTAGTTCGCCTCTCCCGCGCCGACCGCGGTTGATTCGGCGGTGTCAGTGGCCGCAGTTGATGCTGTGGATGCCGCCGGCTCGGTCCCGGACTCGATGTGCTCCACCGGCTTGTCGGTAAGGTGCTGGACCTTCTCGATCAACCCCTCCTCGAGCCACTTGGACTGCTCGCCCTTCAGGGTCGAGATCACGATGTCGTCGATCCGATAGTGCTCGATCGCGTTCTCGATCGCGTGGTAGGGGTCGGGGCTCATCGGCTGCCCGGTCGCGTCGATCTCGTTGCGGTACATCTCGGCCAGGGTCGCCGCCAGCCGGGAGGAGATCTCCTCGCGGCTGATGGCGCCGGAGCGCGGGCAGATGAACGTGTAGCGGTGGGGCCTGTCGGAGGCGCGTTGCCGCAGGCGTTCTACGAGGTCCTTGCTGTTGACGGTCTGAGTCGCTACGACGAGCGTGTGGGTGAGATCCCAGCGCACCGCGTCATCGTCGACCCGCACCGGGATGTGCTCGACCCTGTCGTAGCGGGCCTTCGCCCACTCGACGAGGTCCTTGCGCGTCAGGCCGAAGCGGGTCTCGTACAGGCACGAGAGCAGGATGTAATCCGGCTTGGTGGCGCGAACGGCGTCGTCCAGGGCAAGGGACGGATTCGGGTCCATCACTGCGCCCTCGGAGGAGATCCCGAACTCTCGGAGCACAGCCTGGGTCACGTCGACCCTGCTCTGGGCGGCGGCGCGGCGCTCCTCGACGTCCACCAGCTGCCCGACGACCGGCAGGTTCTGCGGCGCGACCACGGCGAAGTAGTCGGCGCCCGCGTCGGAGAGCTCGCGGCACGCGGTGAGCAGCTTGCGACCGCCCGCCACCTCGTTGAGGAAGGCGAGAACTCTCTTTACGCCCTCCCGTGAGGGGGGCGGGTCTGGATCGCCGAAGGTGGCGACCTCCGGCTTCGCCACCACCTCGGATGCATGCTCCGAGGGCGTGCCGAAGTCGGTGATCGCGGTCTCCCCCTTGCTGGGGTCGGTGGCAGGATCCGAGCGCTGAGGCGCTTCGCCCGGCCTAGTGGTCTCCTCGGTCACGTGGGCGCCTCCACCCCAGCTCTCTCGGGCTGTTTGATCTCCGACTCCTCGCCCGGCATGATCACGTGCCGCGCCCCGGGCACGCCGTACTCGTAGGGGCCGCCGACGACGCGCGGGATCTCATCGAAGTTGAAGATCGGCGGCGGCGAGGAGACCTGCCATTCGATGGTCTTCGCCCGCCACGGGTTCGGGCCCGCCTTCGGCCCGAAGCGCCAGCTGACGATCATGTTGTAGAGGAAGATCAGCTGGGCGGCGCCGAGCAGGAAGGCGCAGCAGGAGATGAACAGGTTCCAGTCGCCGAAGGTGGCGGCGTAGTCGGCGACCCGGCGCGGCATGCCCTCCATCCCGATCCAGTGCATCGGGATGAAGGTGCCGAGCATCCCGACGAGTGTCAGCCAGAAGTGGATCCGGCCGAGGCGCTCGTCGTACATGCGCCCGGTCATCTTCGGGAACCAGTGATAGACGCCGGCGAAGATGGTGAATACCGATCCGCCGAAGAGCACGAAGTGGATGTGCGCCACCACGAAGTAGGTGTCCGAGACGTGGATGTCGATCGGAATCATCCCGAGCATCACGCCGGAGATGCCGCCGATCGTGAAGGTGGCTATGAAGCCGAGGGCGAACAGCATCGCAGTCGATTTGAGATGGATCACCCCCTCGTACAGCGTCCCGAGCCAGGAGAAGATCTTGATGCCGGTCGGCACCGCGATCAGCAGCGTGGTGATCATCATCGGGACGCGCAGCCAGCTGAACATTCCGGCGACGAACATGTGATGCGCCCAGACGGAGTAGCTCAGGACCACGATGCCGATCAGCGCCAGGGCCATCAGCCGGTAGCCGAAGATCGGCTTGCGCGAGTTGGTCGAGATCACCTCGCTGACGATCCCGAACCCGGGCAGCATCATGATGTAGACGGCCGGGTGCGAGTAGAACCAGAAGATGTGCTGGTAGCTGATCACGTCCCCGCCGAAGGCCGACTGGAAGAAGTTCGTGTGGAGGGCGCGGTCGAAGAGGACCATGAACTGCACGCCGGCGATGAAGGGCGTTGCGGCGACCACGAGCAGCGACGTCGAGAGGTTCGCCCAGACCAGAAGGGGCAGGCGCCAGAAGTTCATCCCCGGCGCGCGCATGGTCACGATCGTGACCAGGAAATTGAGCGCAGTCGCGATCGACGAGGCGCCGGCGAACTGCACCCCGAGGTTGAAGAAGGACTGGCCTAAGGGCGCCCCGGTGGAGAGCGGCGCGTACCCCGTCCAGCCGGCGTCGAACGCGCCGCCGGGCGCGGCGAAGCTGCCCACGAAGAGGATCCCCGCGATCGGCAGCATCCAGTAGCTCAGGGCATTGAGCCGAGGGAAGGCCATGTCCGGCGCGCCGATCATCAGCGGCAGGACGTAGTTCGCGATCCCGGCGAAGGCCGGGATGACGAAGACGAAGATCATGATCGCCGCGTGGGCCGAGAAGAGGCTGTTGAAGGTGCTCGGGTCGACGATCTGGGTCCCAGGCTGGGCGAGCTCGGCTCGCATCAGCATCGCCATCAACCCGCCCACGAAGAAGAAAAAGAAGGTCGTGACCAGGTACTGGATCCCGATCACCTTGTGGTCGGTGTTGACCTTGAAGTAATCCCGCCAGCTGTAGGCGCCGTGATTCTCGTGCTCGCGCTCGTTCGGGAAGGTCGGCGCGCCGACCGCCCAGCGGAACCAGTAGTCGAAGCAGCCGATGCCGATCAGGAAGCCGAGCGGCGCCGTGATCGCCGGGACGATGATCTGCGGGTAGCCGGTCTGCTCGGTCTGGAAGGCCGGTAGCCCGGAGATCTTGCGAAGCGATCGACGACCAGCGCGAAGCCGAACGCACCGGCGATGATCGTGTACGTCGAGCGCCCTCCACCAGCCCGGGCGCCTGAACAGGGTCGCAGTCACTCCCGCCATCCTTCCATCGCGCTCATTATTTCAATCCTTCCTAAGTTCATTCGGCGTACCGGCTTGGGGATCGTCGGGCCGGACGGCAGCTTCTCGCCCTGCTGCTCGTCCGACTTGATCGGCGGCTGGCTCGAGGCCCACTGCTGCCAGGCGGCCTGCGAGGGCTCCACCACAACCGGCGCCCGCATGGTCGAGTGGCCGATGCCGCAGAGCTCCGTGCAGACGAGTGTGAAGTCGCCCGTCTTGGTCGGCGTGATGTAGGCGCGTGTGGTGATTCCCGGGACGTTGTCCTTCTTGATGCGCCACTCCGGCACCCAGAAGGAGTGGATGACGTCGAGGGCGTGCATCCTGAACTCGATCTGGCGGTCCACCGGGACGTGCAGCTCGCGCGAGGTGGTGCCCGTCTCCGGGTAGTCGAAGTGCCACTCGTACTGCTGGGAGTAGACGTCGACGACCATCCGGTTCGGGTCGTGCGCCTCGATGTCGTCCAGCGTGATCCACGAGTAGATCAGCCCCGAAGAGAACGATCACGGTGGGGATCACGGTCCAGGCGATCTCGAGCCGCGTGTTGCCGTGGATCGGGGCGCCGTCCGACTCGTCGCCTGGCTTCGCCCGCCAGCGCCAGATCGGCGTAGATCATCATCACCATGACGATCGAGAAGACGAACGACGACAGCACGATCATCACGTTGAGCAGATCGTCGATCTTCGGCGCCGCCGTGGAGTCCTCCGCGCCGTTCCAGTTCGGGATCAGCATGATCACCGAGGTGATGACGGTAAGGACGATGATCGCCGCGATCAGCTTGGGAATCGGGACGCCCCGCATCGCGCGCCATTCTATTCAGGGAACCTGAAGCAACCGCCGCAGGCCTCCAGTTCACGGGTTGCTCCTGTCGGAGCACCCTTGGCTCTACGCCACGACCGGCGGCAGGCCCTCGAGCTCTCCCCGCGAGGCTGCGATGACCGTCCGGGCGACGCCCTCCCAGCTCCAGAGCTCGTCGACGCGCTCCGCCAGCCTCAGACCAGCCTCATGGCGCCGTTGCGGCTCGAGCGCCAGCCAGCCCTCGAGGCGGTCGGCGAGCTCGGAGACGGCCCCGAGCTCCACCGGGAAGCTCAGCAGGCGGGCCAGCTCCGGCTCGACCGCCTCGGCCAGGAGCTCGGCGACCTCCCTCATCCCGGAGTGGTTGGCGGCGACGGGCGGGACGCCGCACGCCGCCGACTCGGCGGGCACCATGCCGAAGGCCTCCGGCCAGGTACTGGGCATGGCGAAGGTCTCGGCGGCCGGCATCACCTCCGCGACCTCCCCGTGCTCCAGGCGCCCCCCGATCAGGACCGACCCGGCGGCGTCGCGGGCGGCTTCCGCGTAACCCTCCGGCGGGTCGGCCAGGAAGTCGGAGAGGATCGGAAGGGGCTTGTCCTCATCACCCTCCAGGCCGCGGCCCCTGGCGGCCACCTCGCGGGCCGCGTCGATGTCCCCGCGAGCCAGGGCGTCTACGAGCAGCCGCAATCCGGCCTCGAATGCGCCGAAGCCGATGAAGAGCAGCCGAGGCGAGCGCGCTCCTGCGGCCCGTCGCGCTCGGTGGGCGAGCGGCCACGCGGCCGCCAGCAGGTCGACGCCCTTGCTGACCAGGAGCTTGCCGACGAAGAGCACGCGGGTGTCACCCTCAGCCCAGGCGCGCATCGCCGCCGCCACCGCGGGGCCGTCCCGCCCAAATGAGTCGCCGGAGCCCTTTTCCTCGGCCTCGAGCTCGTCGGCAAGGCGCCGCAGAGCGAGGAGCGCGTCCCCCTCCTCGCGGGGGCGGAAGCGGTGCACGTCCACGCCGGGTGGGCCGAGCCGCGTACGGGCGCGCAGGCTCGGATCCGGCACCACCTCGAAGAGCGCCTTCGCCGTGTGGGCCGATCCGGCCAGGATCCCGCCGGCAGCGTCCGTGCCCTCGCGTGCGTACGGGACGAAACGGTCGGGGTGCGGCCGCACCGTGTAGGAGATGTCCGAGCCGTGAACCTTGATCGCGAAACGCACTCCGGCCCGCGCGAGGATCGCCGGCCCCATGATCAGGTGGTTGGCGAGGGCGGCGTCGGGCTGGCCTGCGGCCGCCACCACGTCGCGGGCGGCGGTGACGTTGGCATCGAGGTAGCGATCGAGCTCCTCATCGGTGAGCTCGGGGAACGTCTTCACCTCAAAGCCCTCGTATCGGTCGTGCACGTAGACCGGGAGGAGCCCGCCGATCTCCGGCCGGTAGACAGTGATCGTCCCCGGATGTCCGGCGTCGCGAACTCAGCTCCAGCTTCAGGTCCCCGCTCTCCCAGTCTCCGACCGCATCGACCCAGTCGAGCCCCGCGGCGCTTCGGTCCTGGCAGAGCAGATGCACCTCATGGCCCTGGCCGGCGAGCGCCTGTGCGAGGCTGGCGTTGTAGACGTTGGAGCCCGTTCCCCGCAGCAGGTAACCATGGAAGATCAGGACTCGCACCGGCCGAACCGTATTGCGAGGGTGGGTCGTTGTTAGTCGCTAAGGTGCCGCCCGTGCAGAATTCCGAGCAGACATACCGGCTCAGAGCCCCGGCATCGGGCCGCGAAGCGCTCGCCAAGGTCAAGCCGGAGGGCGTCTACGTCGACCGGGAGACCGGCGAGGAGATGAAGATCGCGACCGCCACCCTGCCCCTCGCGCCTTCCGAGTCTGCCCTGGTCAGGGCACCCGAGAACCTGCGGACCTGCCGTCGCTGCGACCAGCTGATCGGGCTCGACGTCAGCGACTGCCCCTACTGCGGACTTCGTCAGCCGGCCCTCAACGGCTCCTCTTGACCCGCGTCATCCCGCTGGCCTTCGCCATCGGGCTGATCGCCGCCGGCTGCGGCAGCGACGACTCCGGCGGGACGACGACCGCTCCAGTCTCGATCCCAGCGGTCACCTCGCCGGGATTGACCACGACCACGGCCCCGGCGACCACGTCGACGACGCCGAGTACGACGGCGACCACCAAGGGCGGCAAGACCGTCAACCCGGACCAGCCGGACTCAGCTACCAACGACATCCCGCCGGCCAAGGGCAGCCCGCAGGCGCAGTTCGAGCAGCAGTGCAAGCAGAACCCCTCCGCCTGCGGCTGATTCGCGAGCGTGCCCGTGAGGGCACCCCGCTTATTTCTTCGGCTTCTTGGCGGGAGGCTTAGCCGGGGCCTGATTCGGGTCGGCGACAACAGTCGCCGAATAGAGCAGGCGAGCGGTGTTGTAGGAGCAGCCGTAGGCGCGCATCGAGCCGAGTGCGTCCTGAGGGGTCCCGGCCAGGATGTCGGCCGTGTCGTTGCACTTGCCCTTCTTGCGTGAGGCCTGCCAGCGGGTGTTGGCGCTCTGGTTGATCGCAAACGCAGGCGCCCAGGTCGGGACCGTCAGCGCCACGACGTTGTTGGGCTTGACCCGCAGCGGAGTGTCGAGGGTGAAGGTTGTGGTCTGCCCCAGGAACCCCGAGAGATCCTCGACCGGTGACTGTGACTTGAGCTTGTAGATGGGCTTGCCGCGCCGCACCTGCTTCATGATCGGCTTGAGGACGGAGATCCTGGCCTTCGGCGAGCCGCCGAAGGTCTTGCTGAAGAAGTCGAAGTCACTCTGGTTGTTGTTGTTCGGGTTTGGCTTTGTGCTTGGCGCGCCTGTCTTGATCGACCAGGCGACCACGCGCCCGCGGAAAGGAACCGTGAAGGGGCTCCTCGAGCCGGTGATCGAAGTCTGGAATCCGGTCGTCTTGCCCACCGCCTGGCAGTTGGTGGGGCATGACGGGACGGCAGGCGTCGCCGCCCCGAGCACGACGATCCGCGGAGCGGCGCCCGCGTGACCCGTCCCGAGGGCGAGCGCGAGCGCGGCGGCGAACACCGCGACGGCGGTGATGATGCCCAACTTGTGCAGGCGCGCGTATACGTGAGCGGCGGGGCCCATGAGCTTCATTGAACACTCCTTTTCGGGGAGGGTTGCGGGGGTCCTTGCAATCGTCCGGGTAGGGTTCCGCCTGCATGGAGGGCGAATCGGCATTCCAGCGCTATTTGGAGGGTGCCCTCGAGACCTTCGGGATCGCCACGGATGAGAGCGAGCGCGCGGTGATGTTGGGTGTCTGGTCGCTGTACGAGCCCGGCCTGCAGCAACTCAGCGATGCCGACCTTGACGGCATAGAGCCCGAGATGGCGGCGGACGTCTCCAAGCCGCCTGCGGGATGAGCGCCCTCGACCTCCCCATGCGTGAGCAGGCCGCCCGGATCGCGGCGGGCGAGATCGATGCGGGTGAGCTGCTCGACGCCTGCCTGGCGAGGATCGAGGAGCGGAACCCCGACCTGAACGCGATCGTCGCGACCTTCCCCGACGAGTCGCGGCGGATGCTCGAGGAGGCCCCGGAAGGGCCTCTGCGGGGCGTGCCCGTCGTGATCAAGGACGAGTGGGCGCTGCCCTGGCGCGCCGAGACGGTCGGCGCGGCCAGCGTGCCTGGGGTGAAGCTGGAGCCCGGCGAGTCGGGGCCCTACCGGGCGCTGCGTGACGCCGGTGCGGTGATCGCGGGTGTGGCCAACATGCACGAGCTGGGCTCGAGCAGCACGGGCAACACCTCGGTGTATGGGCCGACCCATAACCCGTGGGACCTCGAGCGCTGCCCCGGCGGCTCCTCCAGCGGGCCCGCCGCCTCGGTGGCCGCGGGTCTCGTGGCGGGGTCGGTCGGCGCGGACGGCCTCGGCTCGATTCGCTATCCGGCGGCCTACTGCGGGCTGACCGGGCTGAAGCCGACCTTCGGGCGCTCCGCGATGGAGGGCCACCACATCGCAAACACGGAGACAATCGTCTCCGGCCCCCTCTGCCGGGACGCGGCGGACTGCCGGCTGCTCGCCTCCGCCCTGTATCGAGAGGAACTCTTGGAGGGCCAGCCCGAGGCGCTGCGGATCGGCGTGGTCCGCGACCCGTACTGGACCGACACGGCGCCGGGCGTTCGTGAGGCGTGCGAGTCCGCGCTCGAGGCAATGGTCGGCGAGGTGGGCGGTGAGATCGTCGAGGTCGAGCTGCCGGACCTGGACCTGGTGCTGCCGGCGGCGCTGCTCGTCGCCCAGGCGGAGGAGGCCGCCCACCTCACGCCGGAGAACCTGAACGCGCTGAGCCCCGAGCTCAGCGTGATCAACCGTGGGGTCCTCAAGCTGCGCTCCCTGCTCCCGCTGAGCCTGACGGCGCGGGCCTTCCGTGTCCGCGCCAAGGTGAGGCGCGATCTCGCGGAGTTGTTCGGCGACATCGACCTGCTCGCCTGGCCCACCGTGCCCGCCGTCGCACCCTCGCTGGTCGAGCCGATGGTCGACCTGCCTTCGGGCACCACCTCCGCCGATGCGGGCAACGCACGCCAGGGCGTGCTCGCCAACCTGACCGGAGTCCCCGGCGTGAGCGTCCCGGTCGGCCTCGACGGCGGCATGCCGGTTGCGCTCCAGCTGCTCGCCGGCTGGGGCGCCGATGCGCTGCTGCTCGACGCCGCCGAGGCGCTCGAGCGGGCCACGAGCCGAGAGTTCGTCCAGATGCGCCCTGCCGCGATCGCCTAGAAACAGCGTCGACTGCAATCCTGGCTCGATGAGCAGACGGGCCTGGGTGCTGTTCGCGTCGATCTCCCTGATCTGGGGTGTTCCCTACCTCTTCATCAAGATCGCGGTGGACGGCGGCATCTCGCCGTTCTTCCTCGCCTGGGTGAGGGTCGCGCTGGCGGCGGCGATCCTGTACGCCGTCGCCCCGCGCCAGACCCGGGAGCTGCTGCTCCGTGGGCCCCGTCGCTGGATCGCCGCCTACGCCGTGGTGGAGATCACCCTGCCGTTCCCCCTGATCGCCGCGGGCGAGCGACATATCGCCTCGTCGATCGCCGCCATCGTGATCGCGACCGTCCCACTGCTGATTGCGTTGCTGGCGCTCCGCTTCGATCAATCCGAGCGCCCGACTCGTACGCGCATGATCGGGATGCTGGTCGGGCTCGCCGGAGTGATCGCGCTGGTCGGCATCGACCTGAGCGGGCAGGGTGACGAGCTGCTCGGGGCGGCGGCCGTGATGGTCGCCGCCGTCGGCTACGCCGCAGGCCCGATGCTCCTGAAGCGCCATCTGCTCGACTTCGACCCACGCGCAACGATGGCCGCCAGCCTGGCTCGTCGCCGCCGTGCTGCTCACGCCGGCTGCGGCATTGACGATCCCGGGCTCGGCTCCGCCCGCCGACGCGATCGTCTCCCTCGTAGTCCTCGGGCTGCTCTGTACGGCGACGGCCTTCGTGATCTTTGTGCTGCTCGTCTCCGAGATCGGCCCCGGGCGCGCGGCGATCATCACCTACATCAACCCGGTGGTTGCGGTCGCGCTCGGCGTCATCGTTCTCGGCGAGAGCCCGGGCACCGGAGCGATCGCGGGGCTGCTGCTCATCCTGGCGGGCTCGTGGCTCGCGACGGATGGACGCCTCCCTCCGGGGCCCAACGCGGTGGTCACGCGCTTACGGCAGCGCCGCAGGCAAACCGCAGCCGAGGCGCCGACCGCAGTGCGCGCTGGTCCCTAAGTCGATGATCGGGAAAGGAGCTACAAGGCGCCTGCGCGGCCGGCGGTCGCGGCCTCGGGCGCGGAAACCGATGGCGTCGCGGCGAGCGTGGCGGCGAGTAGCAGCGGGGTGAGCAGGGCGAGCCGTTGCGTCGAGGGGGTCGCCAGGTCCTTGGCGGCGACCTCGGCAAGCGCCTCGTTCTGGAGCCCGATCAACTTGGTCATCGTCCGGCAGGCGGTCGCCTGCGGAGCGTCCTCCTCGACCGAGGCCGCGAGCTCCGCCATTGCGATGATCTCCTGCGCGTCGGCGCCGGCGATCATCCTGCCGAGCGCGACCATGGCGTACAGGTACACGCGCTCGAGGATCAGGTCGCGGCCTCCATCCGGGGGTCCCGGGGCGGGCCCAAGGTCGAGCAGGTCCTCACCCGCCAGAAGACGCTCGAGCTGGAGGCCGCAAACGCCGCTCAGCTGATCGGCCGACAACCCGGCTTCGAGGCCGCAGCGGATCGTGAGGATTGCATTCAATGCGGGCGCCCCATAGGGCACATCGCTCGCGAACAGGATCTGGCCTGGTGGGACATAGGAGAACAGGAAGGTGAGGTCGGCCGGAACCCACCAAGAGGTGTCGATGAAGACGTTCGGGTGGTCGGGCATGTGCCGCCACATCCAGCTCAGATCCGAGACGGCTGCGTGCGCGAGGATAATCCGAGTTCCCTGGGAACTCCTCCGAGTACTCGAAGGTGTGGCGACCGAGAGCGGGGATCCCGCGCCCCGCGTGGATCAGAACCGGGACGCGATGCTCGTCGGCCAGCGCGAAGATCTCCCGCGCCTCTGGCGAGTCCATCAAGAACTCGTCGGAGCGCGGGTGCAGCTTGATGCCACGGGCCCCGAGCTCGATGCACCTCGATCCCTCGGCCACCGCACCGTCGTTCGGGTCAAGCCGGCAGAACGGGACTAGCCGGCCGTCCGAGCCGGCGGCCTCCGCGAGGATCAGGTCATTGGCGTCCCTATACCCGCCGGGCTCATGCATCGGGAAGACGACCCCGCGGGCATGGAGCGGGGCAAGGATGTCGATGAGCTCCTCGCCAGACAGCCGTGCGCCATCCGGATCGTTGGCGCCGATGTGGGTGTGAGCATCGAAGAGAGCGGCGCTCGGCAGGTCCGCGAGAAGTGGCTGGAGCCACGCCTGCAGCAGAGACTCGTTGATCGAGGAAGCCAAGGCGGCCAGTCTAGTCTGCGCCCGTGAGCTCGACTGGCGTCAGCAGCGAGGTCCTCCAAATCGCTGAGGAGACTCTCCGAGGCAACTGGATGGAGGGTGAGCGCGATGGGGTTCACTACGGCTACTCGCGGCCAAGCCCGAGCCACTACCCGTGGCAGTGGTACTGGGATTCGTGCTTCCACGCCATCGTCTGGCGCCGCTTCGATCCCGCCTGCGCCGAGAGCGAGCTCCGCAGCCTGCTGGCCGGCGGATCCGATGACGGCTTCATCGGGCACACCATCTTCTGGCACGGCCACGTCGACTGGCAGCGCCGCTGGACCTACAACGTCACCTCGAAGAACGCGGCCAACACCTCCACGATCCAGCCGCCGCTGCTCGCCTGGGCCTGGCGGATCGCGGTCGGCGATCCGGCCGACGAGCCGCGAATCGCGGCGCACCACCGATGGCTGGAGGCGAACAGGGACCTGGACGGCGACGGGCTGCTCTGGATCGTCCAGCCCGACGAGTCGGGACTCGACTCCTCGCCGAAGTTCGACGCGGTCTGGGGCCTGCGCGCCCACGCCCGTCCGCTGTTTCCCTTCCTGATCGCCAGGAACCGGCGCCTGGACTGGGACGCGCGACGGATCCTCGAAGCCGGCGGGCCGGTGCTCTGCGAGGTGGTCACGAACGTGCTCTGGTGCCTCGCCCGGCTCGCCGCCGGCCAGGCTTCGATCACGCCGCAGATCGTGGAGCGCTTCTGGGACGAGCGACGTGGGCTCTTCCTCGATGTCGCGCGAGGGAACCTCGCTCACGGAGACGGGACGGACCCCGTGGGCGGCGGCGGCCGGATTCGACCTTCGACCTGGTCGGCTCTGGCCCCGCTGGCGCTACCCGACCTCCCGGAGGAGATCGGCAGGCGCCTGGTCGAGGAGCACCTGCTCGATCGCCGCTCCTACTGGCTGCCCTTCCCTCCGACCTCCGTTTCGGCGAAGGAGGACACGTTCGAGCCGCGGCAGTGGAAGGGCAGGTTCCGCCGTCGTTACTGGCGAGGACCGACCTGGATCAACTCCGCCTGGCTGCTCTGGATCGGCCTGTGCAGGCTCGGTTACGAGGCCGAGGCGATGGAGATGGCGAAGCGGCTCGGCGCCGCCGTCGCTGGGCAGCGGCTGCGGGAGTTCTATGAGCCCTACTCGGGCGAGGGCCTCGGGGCGAAGGAGTTCGGCTGGTCCTCGCTGATCGCGGAACTGGCGGACCCGGACCGGTCCGCGTCTTCTTCCTATCTGGATTAGCCCGACGCCGGCTGGATCGAAAGCAGAATCACGCTGAGGATCACGATCAGTGTGACTCCGAGGACGACCAGCACAGCGATGAGCCGATTGGTTCCACTAAGCCCCATGAGGGCTAATCATAATTAAGTAGTCGGCGGATCGAGCCGATTTCCGGCTATTTGGCCGGAATGATGACCGCCGCGGAGGTGCCCGCCTTGCAGACGAACTTCCCGGCGGTCCGCTTCGTCGCCTTGACACGCACCGAGTTCGTTCCCGTGGGGAGTGTGCTGGGCAGCTGCCCCGACAGCGACCAATTCCCGTTCGAATCGGATGTCCCGCCGTCCAGGGTCGCGAACACCGTCCCGGTCTGATCGAGGGCCTGCAGGCGCATCCCGCGGGAGACCTTGCAGGCGCTGGCCGTGTTCAGCGAGCCCTTGGCGGTCACCTTCCCGCTGTTGTTGATCTTCGGGTTTCCGGCGAAGTAGATCACCGACGTCTTCTTCTTCTTGCCGCCGGCCAGCGCAGCCGAGGTGACCAGCCCGAGCCCGAGCACTGCAACGGCGACCACGACGACAAGCCTTGCGATCCTCATCACTTGTACCTGTAGGTGATGCGGCCGCGATCGAGGTCGTACGGCGAGAGCTCGATCTTCACGCGATCCCCGGGGAGGATGCGGATGTAGTGGCGGCGCATCTTCCCCGAGATGTGGCCGAGCACCTCGTGGTCGTTGTCCAGCTTGACGCGGAACATCGTGTTGGGCAGCGCCTCGGTGATCTCGCCCTCCATCTCGATCTTCTCTTCCTTCGCCATGCGACCGGGCAGGGTAGCGCGTAAGGCTAGCGGCCCTCGAACGTCGCGTTGCCGGGACCGTCCTTGAGGAAGCTGGCCACCGCGTTCTTCAGGTCCTCCGAGGCGAACAGGTCCGCGAAGACCCCCGGAGTGACCTTGTCGGCCTCCTCCACCCCGCCCGCGCGGTACCCACGGATGATCCGCTTGGTCGCTCCGTGCGCCACGGTCGGGCCGTCGGCGAGCCTGCGCGCGAATTTCATCCCCTTCTCCAGCAGTTGGTCGTCAGGAACGACCCGATTCACCACGTTCCAGCGCTCGAGCGTCGCCGCGTCGTAGAGGCCGCCGCTCATCACGAACTCGGCAGCCCTCGCCGGCCCTGCCCGCTCGGCCATCCGCTGCGTGCCACCGGCCCCGGGCGTCAGGCCGACGACCGCCTCGACCAAGCCGAAGCGCGCCGACTCGGTCGCCCAGATCATGTCGCAGCCCAGCGAGATCTCGAGACCCGCCGTCAGGCAGAGGCCGTGGACCAGGGCCAGCGTCGGGATCGGGAGCCGCTCGAGCCTCTGCACGACCGGGATCAGCGAGCCGAACGAGTCCGAGGCGCTGCCCTCCTCCTGTACGCGCCTGAAGCTGTTCACGTCGACCCCGCCGGTGAAGATGTCGCCGTCGGCCCGCCAGACGAGAGCCCGGGCGTCGGAGCCCTCGACCTCCTCGATGCAGGAGACCAGCGCGCCCCAGGCGTCGTCCCCGAACAGGTTCAGCGGTGGGTTCGAGAGCACCATCACCGCGACGTTGCCGTCGCGCTCGAGCGTGATCGGTTCACGCTTCGCCATCAAACGGGTTCCTCCTCGGCTTCGCCTGCGGAGGACCCTCGCACATCTTCACCTCTCAATTTGGCGGCCACGGCCGCGATCTGGTCGGGGTCGCCAGCCTCGGGGACCCAGGGAAGCCTCAGCGGATCATCCTCGTACCGGGGCACGACGTGGATGTGGAAATGGAACACGGTCTGCCAGGCGGCCGCTCCGCAGGCGTTGATCAGGTTGATCCCGTCCGCGCCGAGGACGCCCTTCATCCGCCCAGCCAGGCGCTGCGAGGCGAGCACCGTCGCGGTCAGGTCCTGCGCGGAGATCTCGAGCAGGTCCGCCGAGTGCTCACGCGGGACAACCAGGACGTGCCCGGGCGTCGCCGGGTTGATGTCCATGAAGGCCACCGTGCGGTCGTCGGAGTCGATCGTCTGGCTCGGGATCGACCCGGCGACGATGCCGCAGAACAGGCAGTCGGGATCCGCCATGCGATCGCCACCCTGTCAAAAAAACGAGCGGCCCGGTTGCGGCCGGACCACTCGCTTGTCCATAACAGCGACGGCGACGGCCTCGGGGTTACGGACTCAACGGAGCTGCCTGGCCCGCTCGAGTGCCTCCGAGCGATTGCCGATCTCCCCGGCGAACGCCTCGGCGCGGAGCTCCTCGAGCAGCCGTCCCATCTCTGGCCCCGGCGAGACCCCGAGCTCGTCCTCGAGCTCGTCTCCGCTCAGCGGCGGGCGCGGCGGCCCATCGCGGTGCCAGGCGAGCGCATCACGGAGCATCTCCCGCGCGAGGTCGAGGTGGGCCCCGACCATCTCGGGACTCGCCAGCGGACCCTCACCTCTGGCGGCGAGCCGGTCGGCGACGGTCAGCAGCGTGACGTCGGCGGAGACGGGGTCGGTGGCGACGAGATAGTCGTAGACGGACCGCCTGGAGAGAGGGCGCTGGTGGATCAGGAAACCGAGGCGCAGGTGATGGAGCGCGAGCCCCTGCAGGTGGGCGCTGAGTGCCCGGCTGGTCCGGAGCCGTCGGCAGATTCCGGCGATGATCTCCGCGCCGACCGCGTCGTGCCCGATGAAGGTGACGTAGCCGGAGCCATCCGAACGCGTCTCCGGCTTACCCAGGTCGTGGAACAGTGCGCCGAAGCGGAGCGCGTCACGCCGAGTGAGCTCGTCGGCGAGTGGCTCCGCCAGGAACCCGGCGATCTCGGCCGCCTGGTCTCCGTCGAAGGCGGGCAGGTCGCCCTCGACTCCGAGCCACTCTTCGAGCACCGCCAGCGTGTGACCGAACACATCGAGATGGTGATTGGGGTTCTGGACCACTCCGCGAAGCGCCTCCAGCTCCGGCAGCACCGCTCCGGTGAGCGCGAGCTCGTCCATCAGCCGGACGCCCCGGACCGGGTTCGGCCCCGCGACGATGCCCCGCAGCTCGGCGAACTGGCGCTCGCCGGCGGGGTCGGCCGCGTGGGGGGCGTGTGTGCGGGCGAGCTCCACGGTCCCCGATTCGATCTCGAGGCTGAGCACGGACGCGAGCCGGCAGGCCCGCAGCAACCGGAGCGGGTCCGCATCGAAGGTGGCCTCGGACGCGACGCGCAGCAAGCGGACCCCGGCGTCGGAGATACCACCGGTCGGGTCGATCGGATCCCCTCCAGCCAGGGGAATCGCGATGGCGTTGAGGGTGAAGTCACGGGCGCGCAGGTCCGCCTCGATGCTCCCCGCTCGCAACGCGGCTACGTCGACATGCCAGCCGTCCGTCGGGGCGACCGCCCGCCAGGTGGCGTGCTCCTCGGATAGCTCGAAGGCCGAGCCACCGGCGACCCTGGCGATCGCGCGAGCGGCGTGCTCCTCGTGCCCGGGCACGATCGCCAGGTCGACATCCGCCACCGGCCCGCCGAGCAGGGCGTCGCGAATCGCCCCGCCGACGATCCAGGTAGAGCCCGCCTGCTCCTCGAGCGCCGTCCGGGCGGCCGCGATCGAGGGGGCCGCCGCGAAGGCCTCCTCCAGCGTTGGGGTCACTCCTCCACCTCGCGCGCAACTCGCTGCGAGATCCCGCAGGTGACCTCGTAGTTGATCGTCTCGAGGCGAACCGCGATCTCCTCGGCCAGGATCCGCTCCGATCCCTGCGAGCCGATCAGCACGGCCGGCGCTCCCGGCTCGACATCGGTCTCGGGCCCGAGGTCGATGGTGATGTTGTCCATCGAGACCGTGCCCACCAGCGGATAGCGGCGGCCCTCGACCAGGACCTCGCAGTTGTTGGAGAGGCCGCGCCGCACCCCGTCGCCGTAGCCGATCGGGAGCACGCCGACCCAGGTGTCCTCGGGCGCCCGCCAGGTCCGGCCGTAGCCGGCGCTCGCCCCGCGCTCGAAGCGCTTCACGTCGGCCACGTAGGAGTGCAGCTCGAGCGCCGGTTCCAGGTCGTGCTCGGCGGGGTCACGCTGGAAAGGGTCCAGCCCATAGACGGCGATCCCGCAGCGGACCATGTCGAAGTGGGTGGCGGGGTCGCGAAGCGTGGCGGCGCTGTTCGCGGCGTGCACGGTGCATCCCGGGCGCGAGCTCCCGGACCGCCTCGGCCACAGGCACAAAGGCGGCGAGCTGCTCGGCCATGAAGGTGTCGCCCTCCTCGTCGGCGGTGGCGAAATGGGTCCAGACGCCGGCTAGGTCAAGTCGCTGATCCTCCCCGCAGGCGCGGGCGAGCTCGATCAGCGCGTCCGGGTCGCGCTCGCCCAGCCTGCCCATACCGCTGTCGAGCTTGAGGTGGACCCGGGTCATCCGGCCGAGATCGGCCGAGACCCGCGAGCAGAGGTCCCGGAAGCCCTCGCGCCAGACCGCGATCTCGGCGTGGGACGCCAGGGCAACCCGGAGCTCCTCCACGGTGAGTGCCCCCATCACCAGGATCGGGGTCTCGGGGAAGTGCAACCGGAGCTCCTCGGCCTCCGTCGCGGCCGCGACGGCGAGCCGGGTGGCCCCCCCTCGCAGCGCCGCTGCGGCACAGGTCGCGGCGCCGTGCCCGTATCCGTTCGCCTTGACCACGGCGCAGAGCTCGGTCCCTTCTCCGACGCGGCCCTTGAGGGTCCGGCAGTTCCTCTCCACCGCCCCGGCATCGACGGTCGCAACCGCGCGCGTGATCTGCTCGGGGGCGCTCAGAGCGTCAGCCCCGCCGGGATCGAATCGATGACGTCGCCGGCGATCACCGAGTCGTGACCGACCCTCTCTCCGGCGGCACGTCCGGCCCGGGAGTGAGCGACGACCGCGCCGCAGGTGGCGGCGAAGGGTTCGACCCCCCGGGCGATCAGGGCCGCGATCATCCCGGAGAGCACGTCGCCGGTGCCGGCGGTCGCCAGCTGCGGGCTTGAGATCCGATTCACGGCGAGCCGCTCCCCGTCGGTGACGATCGAGTCATCTCCCTTGAGCAGGACGATCCCCCCGCTTCGGTTTGCCGCTTCCCGCGCGCTCTCGACCCGCTTCGCCTCGATTGCCGCGGACTCGCGGTCGAGCAGCCGCCCCATCTCGCCGGCGTGCGGCGTGAGCACCAATGGCGCCCGACGGCCGGCCAGCCTCTCGATGCGGCCCGCGTGCGCATTGAGCCCGTCGGCGTCGATCACGAGTGGCGCTTCGATCCGCTCGGTGAGCTCCTGAATCAGCCGCTGGGTCCCCTGGTCGCGGCCCATGCCCGAGCCGAGGACCACGCAGGCCGCGCGCTCTGTCGCTCCCAGGATCTGCTCGGAGGCGGCCGGACGGAGCTGGCCATCGCGGCTCGCGCAGCCCAGCGTCATCACCTCGGTGAGCTTCACCTCGAAGATCTGCTCCAGGTCCGCCGGGACCGCGGCCGTCGCATACCCCGCGCCGGTCCGGACGGCGGCCAGCGACGCCAGGCAGACCGCTCCGGTGAGGCCTCGGGACCCGCCGATGATCACGACCTGTCCTGAGCTGAACTTGGTCGAGCCCGCCGCCCGGCTCGGCGCCAGCTCCAGCACGCGGGGGTCGATCAATCCCGCCCTGGGCTCCACGGGCGCTCCCTCGGGGATGCCGATCGGGGCCACCTGCAGCTCTCCGGTGTGCTCCTTTCCGGGCGCGACCCAGTGGCCGATTTTCGGCGCGTGAAAGGTGACAGTGACGTCGGCGGCGACGGCGGTCCCCTCGACCTCGCCGGTGGACGCGTTCACCCCGGAGGAAATGTCTGTCGCCACCACCGGCGCATCCACCTCGTTGATCGCATCGATCGCCGCCGCCGCCGGATCCCGGGGAGTTCCGGCGAAGCCCGTGCCGAAGATCGCGTCGACGACAACCCCGGCGCCGCGCATCGCCGCCCCAAGCTCGGCCGGGTCGACCTGACGGGCGCCGTCGAGGCGCTCGAGCTCGGCCCTGGCGTCCTTGGATAGCTGATCGGGCGGCGCCAGCAGCAGGGCGTCGACCTGGAATCCCGTCTCGCGCAACACCCAGGCTGCGACCAGGCCGTCGCCGCCGTTGTTCCCCTTGCCGCAGACGATCGCCGCCCTGCTCGTGGTCGCCACTTCGGCCGCGGCCTCCGCGACGGCCCGGCCGGCGCTCTCCATCAGCTCGAGCGAGGGGACACGCTGCTTCTTGATCGCCCAGGCGTCGGTTGCCCGCATCTCATCGGCATCCAGGCAGGGATCGAGCCAGTCCTCCATCGAAGATGAGCCTACCTCCGGGCGCGGGACCGCCCCCGGACGGATGAGCCGCAGCCGGCCCCGCGGACTACTTGATGCCGAGTACGGCCTTGAACTCGGCCTGGTCGTCCTTGCTGCCCGAGCCGGTGACGAGGTAGCTGAGCGAGTCCAGGTACGGCTTGGCCTGCCGGTACTGCGGATCGGACTTGGCGCCGCCTGACTCGGCGAGCGCGAAAACCGACGGGAAGTCGAGGAACAGGTCCGTGCCGAGGGATGAGACCTGGGAGCGCGCGGTCGAGAAGGCCGGAGCGTCGGAGAGCTTGCTGGCGGGCGTGAGCGACTGCTCGGCGGTGTTGGCGCCGTAGCCGATCACGAACTTGTCGCCCTGCTGTGCGATCTCGACGGGCCGCGGGGCGACCGTCGGGTCGTTGATCTGGAAGCCGGTCCCACCCCCGGAGAGCTGCAGCGGCCTGACGCCACCGGAGGAACCGAGCTGGAGCAGTGACTGCAGCTGGCCGAGCAGCCTGCCCGTCAGATCAGCGTTCTTGGTCTGCACGACGAGCGCGCCGCTGAGGGTCGACTGGGTCGTCCCCTCGACGTAGAGGACGGCGTCGCCGAGGGAGCTCTCGAGCTGGTCGAGCGATGAGCCGGTTGTCGCCTGGATCTGCTGGACGGCCGCGTCGAAGTTCGGGATCTGATCCTTGACCTGGTCGACGGTCCGCTTGACGACGTCGCCGAGATTGCCGATTCCGAGGGCGAGCCAGGACTGCGAGGGGACGTCGCCGATCAGCGAGCTCTCGGGGGTCTCGACGCCGTTGCTGCCTCCGATTGCATCGACCTGGATGCTGTCCGCGTTCGCCGTGAGCGCGCCTGCGATCGGCTTGTCGAGGGAATCGCCGGCGACCTTCTCGAGCTGCTGCTGCTCCTGCGGGCCGAACTGCGTCCCGAGCGCGGAGATGAGGTCCTTGGGAACCGTGTAGAGCGTGCCCAGGCGATCGCTCGGCAGGTTGCCGATGGCGTCCTTGAAGTCCCCGTCATCGCCTAGCGAGTCGCCCTTCGAAGCGTCGACCGCCGCCTTGAACCCATCGAGGTCGCCCTCGACCAGATACTTGTTGTCGACCGTGCCGAAGACCGTCTGGTCCGGGCCCGGAGAGCTGCTGGGGTCGGTCTGGTAGCTGGCCCCGTTGTAGGTCTGCGGCGCCGGATTGGTGGCCGTCGCGCCCGAGGCCTTCTGGGCGAAGGCAAGGGAGGCGCTGGGGTTGGTGGTCTCAACCACCGCCGCGCCCTTCGAGGTCTGGCCGAGGCTGGTGAAGAAGATGCCCGCCTTCTGGCCGAGCCAGGGCGCGACGTCCTGCTGGTAGTTGATCGGGTGCCCGTCCGCCTTCGACTGCTTCTCGATCAGCGAGATGATCTTCGCCCCGGGATCCGGGGTCTTCATGATCTTGGTGAGGGCCGCCTTCGCGTCGGACTGCGCGGTACCCGTTGGCTTGACGGTCCCGTCCAAATACAGCGCGGCGTTCGCCGGCACGGCGGCAGCTGGGCCGACATCGACGCTGCTGCTCCCACCGCCACCACCCCCGCAGCCGGCCAGGATCGCCGCGGGGACGGCGACGCAGGCAAGCAGCAGCGACGGCATTCGGACGCGAATCAAGAGGCGGGCATCCTAGATCACTCGACGGTCACTATCTTGGCCAGACCAACACCACTCGACCGGAACCTCGCGTACACCTATTCGACAGTCACTGTCTTCGCGAGATTCCTGGGCTGGTCGACGTTGAGACCGTTCTCACGGGCGATGTAGTAGGCGAGCAGCTGCAGCGGCACGATCGCGACGATCGGCTGGACGAGCCAGTCTGTGCGCGGGACGAAGATGATCTGGTCGGCCGCCTCCGCCACGTCCTCGGAACCCTCGGTCGCGACCGCGATCACGTCGGCGCCGCGGGCCCTGACCTCCTCCATGTTGGAGAGGATCTTCTCCGTCACGGGGCTGTCGGTGGCGACGGCCACGACCGGGGTCGATTCATCGAGGAGCGCGATCGGCCCGTGCTTCATCTCCCCGGCGGCGTAGGCATCGGCGGGGATGTAGGAGATCTCCTTCAGCTTCAAGGCCCCCTCGAGGCAGACCGAGAGCCCGATGTGCCGGCCGATGTACATGAAGAAGCGCTTGTCGTGCTGGGAGTGGGCGATCGCTCTGACCCGTTCGTCACAGGAGACGATCGTCTCCTGGATCTTGTGGGGGAGCGACTTGAGCTCCGCGACCAGCTCGGCGATCCGCTCGCGCTCCATCGTTTCCCGAAGCTCGGCGAGGCGCAGGCCGAGCAGATACATGGCCGCGACCTGGCTGACGAACGTCTTGGTCGCTGCCACGCTGATCTCGATGCCTGACCGGGTGAACAGGACCGCGTCGGCGTCTCGGGTCGCCTGGCTGCCCATCACGTTGCAGACCGCGAGCACCGTCGAGCCGCCCTCCTTCGCCAGCCGCATCGCCGCCAGGGTGTCCGCGGTCTCGCCGGACTGGGTGATCCCGATGACGAGGTCGTTGGGGCGATGCACCGGCTCGCGGTAGCGGTACTCGGAGGCGATGTCCATTTCGACCGGGACCCGGGCCCACTGCTCGATTGCATATCGGCCGACGAGTCCCGCGTGGTAGCTCGTCCCACAGGCCACGATGACGATCCGCTCGATCCCCTTCAGGAAGTCGTCGTCGAGATCGACATCGGAGAGATCCACGCCGTCCAGAGTCGGCAGCCGGTCGGTGATCGTCTCGGCGACGGCGTCGGGCTGCTCGTGGATCTCCTTGAGCATGAAGGTGTCGTAGCCGCCCTTCTCGGCGGCGTCCTCGTCCCAGGTGACCTCCATCGGCTCCCGGTCGTCGACGACGGTCCCGTCCACCCCCATCACGGTGACGTCGCCCCTGTGTACGGTGACGATCTCGTCGTTCTTGATGCCGAGTGCACGCCGCGTCTCCGCCAGGAAGGCGGGAATGGCGGAGGCGACGAAGTTCTCGTCCTCCCCCAGTCCGACGATCAGCGGGCACTCCTTCCGCGCTGCCACAAGCGTGTCCTCGTGATCGTTGTGCATGGCCACGAACGCGTAGTGCCCGCGCAGGTCGCCGAAGGCCTTGCGCACCGCCTCGGTCAGGTCACCTTCGTAGTGGCGCTCGATCAGGTGGGCGACGATCTCGGCGTCGGTCTCGGACGTGAAGGTGTGGCCCTGGTCGCGCAGCTCGCGCCGCAGCTCTGCGTGGTTCTCGACGATTCCATTGAGGACGATGTGGATCGCATCGCCGCAGTCGCCGTGTGGATGTGCGTTCTCCTCGGTGACCCGGCCGTGCGTCGCCCAGCGCGTGTGCCCAAGCCCGATCGTCGCGGGCTTCGCCGCGACGGCGACCGAGCCGGCGTCGCCGTTCTGCGAGTGCTCCTCGAGAGCCAACCGGAGGTTGGCGAGGTTGCCGACAGCGCGCACGCTGTCGATCTCACCGTCCGAGATCACTGAAATGCCGGCCGAGTCGTAGCCCCGGTATTCGAGCTTCTCCAGCCCGGCCATCAGCAGGTCCCGGCACGGTCGGTCTCCCACATATCCGACGATGCCGCACATAAGGGACGTACAGCGTAGTGGCAGACGGCCCAGTCTCAAAGCGGCCGCAACAAAGATCGTCGTCTATTTGGCTACGTCAACGCGCGCTGCACGACCTCGACGAGGCGCTTCGTGATCGCCTCGCACTCGGCCTCGTCGGGCGCCTCCACCATCACGCGGACGAGGGGCTCCGTCCCCGACGGGCGGACGAGCACCCTGCCACGCCCGTCGAGCTTGGCGTTCTCCTGCTCAACCGCATCCCAGACCTCGGTCGCACCCTCGACCTCCGAGCGATCTGCGATGCGGACGTTCTCCAGGCGCTGCGGCAGGCGCTCGAACGGCTCGACGTCCTCGAGGCGGCGCTCGCCGAGGGCCCGCAGCACCAGCAGGGAGGCGGCGATCCCGTCGCCCGTCGGAGTGAAGTCGATCCAGACGATGTGGCCCGACTGCTCTCCGCCGAGCCGCCAGTCGCGCTCGAGCAGCTGGTCGATCACGTGGCGATCCCCGACCTGCGTCTGGATCACCTCGATCCCCGCTTTCTCCATCGTGGTCATGAAGCCGAAGTTCGTCATCACCGTGACCGCGACACCGCCCTCGAGCTCGCCACGGCCGTGCATGTCCAGGGCGATCAGCGCGATCAGGTCGTCGCCGTCGTGGAGTCGCCCCTTGCCGTCGACGGCGAGGACCCGGTCGGCGTCGCCGTCATAGGCGAAGCCGATGTCTGCGCCGGATTCGCGGACCAACTCGATCAGGCGCTCGGGGTGGGTCGATCCGCAGTCCGCGTTGATGTTCTGGCCGTCGGGCTCCACCGCCATCGGCAGCACCTCGGCGCCGAGCGCCGCGAAGATCACCGGCGCCGCCCGGTGGCTGGCACCGTTGGCGCAGTCGAGCGCGACGCGCATGCCCGAGAGATCGAGCTGGAACGTGGTTCGAAGCTCCCGTATGTAGTCGTCGAAGGCACCCTCGAGTATCCGAACTCCGCCGATCCGCTCCCCCGTCTGCTCGTCCATACGCCCCTCGATCTCAAGCTCCCGGTCGTCGTCGAGCTTGGTGCCGCGCTCGTTGAAGAACTTGACCCCGTTGTCGGAGAACGGGTTGTGAGAGGCCGAGACGACCGCCGCCAGATCGAAGCTCAGGCGCCGGGCGAGGACTGACGCGGCGGGCGTCGGCAGGACACCGCCGAGCATCGCGTCGCCGCCGCCCGCGGCGATTCCGGCGGCCAGGGCCTCCTCCAGCATCGGCCCCGACTCGCGAGTGTCGCGCACGATCAGGAACTGAGGACGCTCGGCCTCGGCCGCCAGGGCGGCGGCGCGGCCCAGGCGCACGGCCAGATCGGGGGTGAGCAGATCGCCCACGGGGCCCCTTACCCCATCGGTCCCGAAGAATCTCCTCTCCGCCACGCGGGCGGACGCTAGCGCTTGGAGAACTGCGGGCGCTTGCGGGCCTTCTTGAGGCCCGCCTTGCGGCGCTCCTTGACCCGCGCATCGCGGGTGAGCATGCCGCGGCGCTTCAGCTCCGGCCTGAGCGCGGGATCAACGTCGCAGAGGGCCCGGGCGATGCCGTGGCGAACGGCGGCCGCCTGGCCCGAGATGCCGCCTCCGTGGACGCGAACGCGAACGTCGACGTTCCCCTCGTAGCCGCTCTGCGTGAGCGCCTGCTTGGCGACCGACTGCAGGTAGGCGCGGGGGAAGTACTCCTCGAGCTTGCGCTTGTTCACCTCGATGCTCCCGTCGCCGGGCCGCAGGATCACCCTGGCCACGGAGGACTTCCGCTTGCCGGTGGCCGCGTAGGTGGCGTCGCCGGAGAGCTTGGCGGGCTTCGCCGCGACGGGCGCCGCCTCGTCCTCGTCGCCGATCAGCTCCCGCTCGCGGCGCGCGCGCTCCTCCTCCTCGGCCTCGCGACGCGCGCGCTCCTCGGCATCGAGCTCGCGCTCCGGCTCGATCGCGATCGGGTCGAGCTCCGCGCCGGGGACGACCTCCTCCTTCTTCCCGCCCTCGGCCTTGGGTGCCTGGGCGGGAGCCGCAGCCTCCTCGGCGGGAGTGTCGTCCTCGCTCGCCGCGTCCTCGGCGAGGGCCTCCTCGGGCGGCACCTGCTCGGAGTCGCCCGCTCCGCGCTCGCGGCTGCCGCCCTCCGAGGGCGGCGTCTCGTCGGGCGCCTGCTGCTCCTCAAACTGCTGCTGCTCGGGCGTGCCCTCGTCGGGCTGCTGCTGCTCTTCGTCCTGCATCAAGTCTCGATCTCCAGCGTCTCGGGCTTCTGGGCCTGGTGGGGGTGTTCGGGCCCGGCGTACACCTTGAGCTTGCGGAGCTGCTGGCGACCCAGGCGGTTGCGGGGAATCATGCCCTTGACGGCTCGGCGGATGACCTCCTCGGGCCGGTGCTCGAGCAGCTCGCCAAGGGTCCGCGACCGGATCCCGCCCGGGTAGCCGCTGTGGCGCCAGTAGCGCTTGTCCTCGCGCTTCTTGCCGGTCACCGCCACCTTCTCCGCGTTGATCACGATCACGAAGTCGCCCACGTCGACGTGCGGGGTGTAGGTCGGCTTGCGCTTGCCGCGCAGTACATTCGCGATCTGGGTCGCGAGCCGGCCGAGCGTTTTGCCCGTGGCATCGACGACATACCAGTCCCGCTCACGGTCCTGGGCATTCGCCTGATAGGTCTTCATCGCTGTCGCAGTGGCCATAAAAAGAGCCGCGCACCGAGCCGCGGCCGGCGGATGATAGCGCCGGTAGGATCGCCCGAAGTGGACGCGGGCCAGCAAGCAGCCTCCGTTTCCTACCGGGACGTCACCAAGCGCTATCCGGGACAGTCACGTCCCGCGATCAGCAACCTTTCGCTGGAGGTTCCTGCGGGCGACATCTGCGTGCTCGTCGGCCCCTCGGGATGCGGGAAGACCACCGCGATGCGAATGCTCAACCGGACGGTCGAGATCACCGAGGGCGACATCCTGATCGGGGACACCTCGGTCCGCGACCGGGATCCATCGGAGCTGCGGCGGGAGATGGGCTACGTGATCCAGCAGACCGGGCTCTTCCCTCATCGCACCGTGGCCGACAACATCGCGACCGTCCCCAAGCTGCTGGGCTGGGACCGTGAGCGAACCCGGAAACGGGTCGGTGAGCTGCTCGACCTGATCGGGCTCGAGCCAGCTGACGCCGACCGCTTCCCGAGCCAGCTCTCCGGCGGCCAGCAGCAGCGGGTGGGCGTGGCCAGGGCCCTCGCCGCCGATCCCCCGGTGATGCTGATGGACGAGCCCTTCGGCGCGATCGACCCGATCAACCGAGAGCGCCTGCAGAACGAGTTCCTCCGCCTCCAAGCCGAGATCCGGAAGACCGTTCTGTTCGTCACCCACGACATCGACGAGGCGATCAAGATGGGCGATCGGATCGCGATCCTGAAGGAGGGCGGCCACCTCGCCCAGTACGCCACCCCGGCGGAGCTCCTGATGGCGCCGGCTGACCACTTCGTGGAGGACTTCGTCGGCGCCGACCGGGCGCTGAAGCGCCTCGCTCTGATGAGGGTCCGAGACATCGACCTCTGGCAGGCGCCGCTGGCCTATGTCGGGCAACCGACTGCGGAGGTCCGGGCGAAGCTCAATGGAGCGGAGGTCCCCCACGCCCTCGTCGTCGACTCCGAGCGGCATCCGCTCGGCTGGCTCTCGGAGACTGACCTCCGGGCGGACACCGTCCCGCACAAGCCCGACAGCGGACCGGAGCCGGTTCTCGACCTCGACGACGTCATGCGCGATGCGCTGGCCGATCTCCTGCAGACCGAGACGCAGTACGCGCCGGTGACCGACGCGGATGGTCGAATCGCAGGCGTTCTCTCCGTGGAGATCATCTCCGAGTTCCTGGTCTCGCCTGAGGCGAAGGTCGAGGAGCACGACGCGGTAGAGCGGCCACACGGGCAATGACCCCACTTCTGGCTCAGATCACGCCCCTGATCGGGCAGGTGACGATCCACAACAGGACCGGAAGCAATGCCCCCTGCCAGGCCCAGCAGAGCAAGGTCTTCTGCTTCGGCTGGGCGGCGGACAACTTCGATCGCTACACAACGCCACTCCTGAACCAGGTGTTCCTGGTCCTGATCGCCGTCGCCATCGGCTTCGCCATCGCCTTCGCGATGGCGCTCATCTCTCACCGACGCCACTGGCTCGTCCCCAGCTTCACGGGGGCGACGGGCGTCCTCTACACGATTCCCTCGCTCGCCTTCATCTTCCTGCTCCTGCCGATCACCGGGCTGGGCTGGACGACGGCGATCATCGTCCTGAGCGTCTACACGCTCCAGATCATCTACCGGAACACCGTCGCGGGCCTCAACAACGTCCCGATGGACAGTAAGGACGCCGGGCGGGGAATGGGCATGACCGACCGGCAGCTCCTCTGGCGGGTGGAACTCCCCCTGGCTCTGCCCGAGATCATCGCGGGACTCCGCATCGCCACGGTCTCGACGGTGGCCATTGCGACCCTCATGGTGTTCGCCAACGTCAACACGTTGGGTGCCCCGCTCTACCAGCAGATCACGTTCAAGACCAACATCGTGATCGCCGGTGGGCTGTCGATCCTGATGGCGATCGCCTTCGACCTGCTTCTCCTGCTCGCCCAGCGCCTGTTGGCCCCCTGGCGTCTGTCCCAGAGAGGGGCGACGACTTGAACGGCCCCTCGCTCCATCTCGCCTTCCTCGGCACCTTCGGCGACGCCTTCAACTTCATCTTCCACCAGCAGGAAGCGCGCACGGGAGGGACGACGGTCGGCGGACCCCACCAGGTCCTCGAGCTGACCGGCCAGCACCTCAAGGTGACCTTTCTCGCGCTCGGGGCGGCGATCGCGATCGCGCTGCCCACCGGAGTCATCCTCGGCCACCTGCGGAGGGGAGAGACCTTCGCGATCGCCCTCGGGAACGCCGGCCGCGCCGTGCCCGAGCTCGCACTGATCGCGTTCGTCGCGGCCTTCATCGGGGTCGGGCTCATCAACGTCACATTCGCCTTCGCCGTCCTGGGAATCCCACCGATCCTCACCAACGCATACGTGGGGATCAGCCAGGTGGACCGCAACGCCGTCGACGCCGCCCGCGGCATGGGCATGCGCGGGCTCCAGGTCATCCTCAGGGTGGAGGTCCCGCTGGCGGTCCCGACGATCATGGCGGGCATCCGCACCGGGGCGGTCAACATCATTGCCACGGTGGCGCTCGCCTCGCTCGCCGGCCTGAGCACCCTTGGGGACCTCATCCTGGGGCGCAACGTCTATGGCGACCAGGGCGTGGTGGCGGGCGCGATCCTCATCGCCGTGCTCACCCTGGCTCTCGAGTTCAGCCTCGCCGGCTTGCAGTGGCTGCTGACTCCGCAGGGCCTGAAGTTGGCGCGCGCCGGTGCAGCCGCATAGGATCACGCAGTCCATTCCAGGGGCGCTGACCGCCCCAGACGAGAGGAGAATCACGTGGTGACCGGCCATTCGCGAACGAGGGCGATCTTCGCGCTGCTTGCGGCGCTGTTTCTCGCTCTCGGCGTTGCCGCTTGTGGGGGTGGCAGCGACAACAACGACACCGGGACCAGTGGGGGCAACTCCGCCAACCTGATCAAGTCGAACCCCGCCAACAAGAACGTCTCGTTGACGGTGGGTTCGAAGAACTTCACCGAGGAGTACATCCTCGGGAACATCTACGCCCAGGCTCTGACGGCGGCGGGCTACAACGTCAAGACCAACCTCAACCTGGGGTCAGAGGTGATCGCCTACAAGGCGCTCCAGGACGGCCAGATCAGCGGCTATCCGGAGTACACCTCGACGCTCCTCGAGTCCATCTTCGGCGCGACATCGGTACCCGCCGATGCTCAACAGGCATACACCCAGGCCAAGGCGCAGCTCGAGCCCAAGGGCGAGACCGCATTCCAGCCCACGCCCTTCGCCGACGCGAACGCTTTCGGCATGTTGAAGAGCAGGGCAGACCAGCTCGGGGTCACGAAGATCTCGGACCTGCAGGGCAAGTCGCAGGACCTGACGCTCTATGGCTCGCCGGAGTGCCGCGAGCGAACCGACTGCCTGGTCGGGCTCGAGAAGACCTACGGCCTTCAGTTCAAGTCGTTCAACCCCGTTGACATCGGCCTGCGCTACACGGTGCTCGACAAGGGCCAGGCGGACGCGTCGATCGTGTTCACCTCGGACGCCCAGCTGTCGGCGAATCCGGACAAGTACGTCCTGCTCCAGGACGACAAGGGGATCTTCCCCTCCGGGAACGTCATCTGGGTCACTGACCAGTCCACGGTGCAGAAGGCCGGACCGGACTACCAGGCGACGATCGAGAAGGTCCAGAAGGGCCTCACCCTGCCCGTGATGCAGGAGCTCAACGCCCGGGTCGACATCGACAAGCAGGATCCGGCGGCCGTCGCGACGGAGTACCTGAAGGAGGACGGCTACATCCAGTAGTGCGTTCCGCCACGAGGGATTCCGGAGGGCCGGGGCTTACCCCCCGGCCCTCTCTCTATACTGCCGCGCCAGCAAGGGCCAAGTCCCCCCGGTCATACCGGAGGGAACGGAGGACCCAAAGGGGTTCACACCCCAGGGGCGAATCGCAACCAACTGGTTCGTAGCGCCGCTCTCGGCGCGAGCCCGCCAGCTAACTCCGTAGGCCACAGAGAGAGTGCGAAGCGCGTTGATCGACAAGCCGGTTGGTCGTACGCCCCGCAGGCGCGTGGCGCTGATCGCTGCCGCCGCGATGGCGATCACCATCGCCGGCTCTCAGGTCGCCTTCGCACAGAGCGGAGGAGTCGGCACCCCCGGCGGGACCACCACCACGACGAACCCGGCGCCCACTGGCGCAATGATCTTCCCGGTCGCCGGTCCGCACACCTTCGGCGACGGCTTCGGCGCCGCCCGCAGCGGCCACTCCCATCAGGGCCAGGACATCATGGCCG
>CAVUGL010000012.1:0-161301 GCA_963740995.1 uncultured Solirubrobacterales bacterium | reverse complement strand
TCCGGTCCTCGTAGGCGAGCTGAACGTGGTCCCGGGCGACGGCGATGAACGGGCGCTGCACAGGCTCCCCTCCGTTCCGGTCACTGACCGTCGCATCGACCAGCGCGATGAACTGCACGCCCTCCCGGTTGAGCAGGTCGGAGAGGCGGCTGTGGAACCCCTCGGCGGGCAGCGTCACGTCGCCGACGATCGTGTACCGCTCCGTCTCGAGCACAACCCGCTCTCGCCTGATCTCCGTGCTCATGGGTGAGGTATCGGGGCCGGCCGCGCTCACCTTGAGCGTGCGATCGCAGCCGCCCGGGCCGTTCCGTCCTAGAGTCTCTCTCAATGGGCGCACTCGAGGAGGTCCACATCCCGGCGATGTCGCCGGAGCGCTTTCGGCCACTGCTCGGCGACCGCTACAGGGAGGTTGAGGAGGCGATCGAGACCGCCCGCGAGGTGCTCACCGGGAGGGTCATCTGGCACATCAACTCGACCGCCAAAGGCGGCGGCGTCGCCGAGTTGCTGCAGTCGCTGCTCGCCTATGCGCGCGGCGGTGGCGCCGACGTTCGCTGGATGACGATCTCCGGCAACCCGGGCTTCTTCAGCGTCACGAAGCGGCTCCACAACCATCTGCACGAGTCCAGCGGGGATGGCGGAGAGCTCGGGCCCGAAGAGCACAAGACCTACGAGGACGCGCTCGCCGAGGCAGCGGACGAGCTCCTCCAGCTGGTGCAGCCCGGCGACGTGGTCTACATCCACGACCCACAGCCGGCCGGCCTGATCCCTCACATAAACGCCAGGGATCTGAAGGTGGTCTGGCGCTGTCACGTCGGTGTCGACACTCCAGGGCCGCTGGCGCGGGACGCCTGGGACTTTCTGCGGCGGTACGTGACAGAGGCCGACGCCTACGTCTTCTCGCGCCGGGAGTTCGTCTGGGATGAGCTGAACCCTGAGCGGATCTGGATCGTGCCCCCCTCGATAGACGGGTTCTCGCCGAAGAACCAGGATCTCGAGCCCGCCGTCGTCGGTTCGATCCTCGCCGTCGCCGGGATCCAGGAGCGAGACCATTTCAGCAGGGCCCTCTTTCGCCGCTTCGACGGAAGCTCGGCGCGGGTGGGCCGATCCGCCGAGCTCGACCAGGACGCGCCAGTGCGGCGCGATACGCCGCTGATCTGCCAGGTCTCGCGCTGGGACCGGCTCAAGGACCCGGTCGGGGTGCTGCGCACGGTGGCCGACTACTGCGAGGCGGATGCGCACCTGCTGCTCGCCGGTCCCTCGGTGGCCGGCGTGTCCGACGATCCCGAGGGAGCCGAGGTCCTCGCCGAAGTGCGGGAGCAGCGCAACGCCCTGCCCGCCGAGAAGCGGGCGCGGGTCCACCTCGCCTCACTGCCGATGGACGACGTCGAGGAGAACGCCGCAATGGTAAATGCGATCCAGCGCCGCTCGAACGTGATCGTGCAGAAGAGCATCGCCGAAGGCTTCGGCCTGACCGTCGCCGAGGGCATGTGGAAGGCGCGGCCGCTGGTCGCCAGCCGCGTCGGCGGGATCCAGGATCAGATCGAGGACGGCGTCTCCGGCGTCCTGATAGACGATCCCAGCGACCTGGAGGCGGTCGCCCGCGCCGTGGATGGCTTCATCACCGATCCGGCGAGGGCGAAGAAGATCGGCAAGGCGGCCCGGCAGCGGGTCCTCGACGAGTACCTCGGCACCCGCAGCCTGACCCAGTACATGAGCCTGCTGCAGGGCCTGCTCGGCTAGCGCTGATCCTTCCAGCCGCGGAAGGCGTCGAGCAGCTCCTCGCGGGCGACCGGGTCGATGTCCGCCTCGTTGAGCTGTCCTGTGACCTCGATCATCACCCTCATCTGCTCGACGTAGGCAGTGCAGTTCACGCAACCGCGGATGTGGGCCCGGAAGCGGCGCCGGTCGGAGCGGGACAGGCTGCCGTCGAAGTAGGCGGTCACCAGCTCGACGAGCTCCTGGCACGCCATCTCTCCGGTGAAGAGGCTCACGCTCTGCCTCCCGCGACGACGTCGGGATCCAGATACATCTCGAGTGCCGCACGGACCTTGGAGCGGGCGCGATGCAGGAGGACCCGCTGGTTGCCATCCGTGATCTCGAGCGCCTCCGCGACCTCCATCGGGGTCCAGCCCTCGACGTCCCGCAGGCGGATCACCTCCCGCTGAGCCTCCGGCAGGTCCTCGATCGCCATCTGGATCACCCCGAGGGTCTCCAGCTCGAGCAGCTTTTCCTGGGGCCAGGCCCGGGGCGGGGCGGCCCAGGCACCCGGCGTGGACGAGTCCGGGCCGAGGAAGCGGTCAGGGTCGACCGAGGGCTCGTCGGCCTCAACCGCACCGGCCAGCGAGGAGAAGGGCACCGTCCGGCCCTCCCGTTCGCCTCTGGTCTTCGCCCGGTTGGTGAGGATCCGGAAGAGCCAGGTCTTCAGGCTCGAGCGCTCCTCGAAGCGATCGATCCCGTTCAGGACCGCCAGCCATGTCTCCTGCACGACCTCCTCAGCGGTCGCGCGGTCGCGCACGTACATCTGGGCTACGCGGAGCATCATCGCGCCGTACCGGTCGATCAGCTCGGCGAAGGCGGATTCGTCGCCTGCGCGAAGCCGTTCGGTGAGCTCATGGTCATGCGGATCAGTCATCCGGTGAGCTCCACGGTTACAGATGGGATACTCGCCACGTGCAGGGCGGCAGGCGCTTTCCGCATCCGGAGGACCCCGAGGAGGCGCTGGCCCTGCTGGTCGAGGGCAATCGCCGGCACGAGGACAACCGGCTGGAGCTCCGCGACCACTCGCCCGTCGGCGAAGATCTCGACGCCCGGCAACAGCCGTTCGCGGCGATCATCGCCTGCGCCGACTCGCGGGTCTCCCCGACCCTGATCTTCGACCTCGAGCGCGGCAACATCTTCGTCTCCAGGGTCGTCGGGAACAGCATCGACACCGGCACACTCGGCAGCACCGAGTACGCAGTCGCGGTTCTCGGCGTGAAGCTGGTACTGGTCCTCGGACACAGCGACTGCGGTGCCGTCAAGGCTGCGATCGACGTGGCCGGCGGGACCTCCAGCTATCCCCCTGACGCCCACGGCGCGATCGGAGCGGTCGTGGACAGGCTCGTGCCGCCGATCCAGGACCTGCCGCCGGCCGAGCGGACGTTGCCGACCTGCGTCTCCGTGAACGCCAGGGCCCAGGCTGCCGACATCGCCTCTCGCGGGCCGATCGTCAAGCCGGCCGTCGACTCAGGGCAGATCGAGGTCGTTGCGAGCGTCTACGACATCAAGACGGGCAAGGTCAGCTTGATCTGACGCTTAGTTCGCCTTCAGGACTCGGCGCGACGCTGGGACCGATGGGCGACTCTCTCCAGGGCGGCCCGGTAAGGCTCGCGATCCTGCTGGCCTCGATCGCTGGAATGGTGGTTCTCGGGGTGAAGACGGCCGGCGGTTCCGATGCGAGCGCAAGTCACGGGACAGCCCATGGGCAGCCCGGGATCATCGTTGCGGTGCCCGCGAGGGGCTCCATCCCGGCGGTCGTGGGCCAGCGGCTCGGCGCTCTTCCGCACAAACGAGGCGCCGCCCCGGTCGCGGCCGGCGGCACGATCTATCTGCTCGGAGGCACCCAGAGGACCGCGCACAGCGGGAGGATCCCCGTGGGGTCGGTTCTCAGGATCGACGGGCCCGGTGAGCGGACGCGGGTCGCCAAACTGCCGACCCCCGTGACGGGCGCGGCGGCTGCAGCCGTCGGAGATCGCCTCTACGCCATCGGGGGCCGCCTCGCCAACGGCAAGCCCTCGAACGAGGTCCAGGAGTACGACATCGCCACCGAGCACTCCGTGATCGCGGCTCGCCTGCCGGAGGGCGTCTCCCAGGCCAGCGCTGTCACTCTGGATGGGTTCGTCTACGTGCTGGGTGGAGATGCCGGCAGAGCGCCGAGCGCGTCGATCCTCCGCTTCGACCCCTGGGCCGACGCGGTGGCTCCCGCCGGCCGGCTGCCGGTGCACCTGGTCGGCGGCGCGGCAGCAGCCGTCCGTCCGCATTACGCCTACCTCGTCGGAGCGACCGGGCCCCGTGGCACGCATGCCGCCTATTCGCTGACTCTCAAGCCGGGTCGAGGATGATTCAGCCCGGCGCGGTGCCGTTCACGGCCATCAGCCGATCGAGACGCTGACCGAGCTCTGAGCGCAGCGGCGTGTCGGTGCCGCTCAGGGTTTGCCCCGTGCGCCGGTCCACGAGGTTGTGGCTCTCGTTCGGATCCCGATCGAGGTCATACATCTCGTACTCGGGCGGGCGCCGGCCCGCCGGGTCGAAGTAGAGCGCGAACTTTGCCGCCTCGGTGCGCACCGCGCGGATGCGATTCGGCTGGCCCGGGACGTCCTGCAAGGCGGTCGCGGCCTGGTGGTCGTCATAGGTGAAGTGGATCTCGTCCTGGACCGAGTCCGCGGGAGAGGGATGGGCGGTGACCGGGCCGAGGTCGACGTCGGCGCGTCGCAATCGTTTGCGCTCCGGGTCGGCCCAGCGCGCGAGGATCGGCGTCAGGTCCTGCCCCTTCCCCTGTCCGTCGAGCCGCGCACCGGCCAGTGTGGCGACCGTCGGCAGGAAGTCCACCAGAGAGACCAGCGCGTCGCTGTGCACCGGCTTCGGGAACAGGATCGGGTTGGAGACGACCAGTGGGATGTGGATCGTCTCCTCGTAGGAGTTGAAGGCCTTCTGTCGCAGCCCGCCGTGCGAGAGGCCCATCTCGCCGTGATCGGCGCACCGGAAGACCACGGTTCGCGAACGCAGTGACGCCGGGTCCGAGGGGTCTCCGAGCGCTTCCATCACCCGGCCGACCTGCTCGTCGACCACGCGGTGGAGATGCGCATAGAAGTTGACGTACTCGAGCTTCTCCTCCTTGCTGCGCAGCGGCCCGAGGTAGGCGGCCATCCCCATCTTCATCAGCTCGTGGACCGAGGGCTTGTCCCTCAGGTCGTCGTCCAGGGTAGGCGGCAGCGTCACGCCGAGGTCCTGGAACCCGCGCTCCTTGTAGCCGCCGCGTACGTGCTGCGCCGGATAGCCGAGCACGTCGTGCGGGTTGACCAGGGAGACCACCAGGCAGAACGGCTCGGGAAGGTCCAGGCGGCCGAGCCAATCCTCGACCTGACGGGTGTAGACCTCGTCCCAGCCCAGGCCGAGGGGACCGGCGTTGCCGGCTCCGAAGTGTTCGGCCTTGGCGTTCTCGCCGGCGTCGGGGGGCTCCCAGTCCGCGAAGCCGTACTCGTCGCGAATGCGCTCGGCGTCTGCGGGCGTCCATCCGCCGAGCAGATCTCCGCCGCCGGAGGGGTGCGTGAGGTGCCACTTTCCCTTGTAGGCGACCTCGTAGCCGCGGGCACGAAGCAGGTGAGCGAGGCTCTGTGTGTCGGGGCGAAGCTCCGGCTCGCCGCCCGACTTCGGCCCCGCCTGGACCAGCCCGCGGCCGAAGTTGCGGAGCGCCCGCCTCCGCGGGGCGTTCGTCCCCCGCAGCATCCCGGCGAGCTCGCCGAGCACCGCCGGCGTGTTGGCGAGGTCCGGCCGCAGATCGGCCTGGGTATGGGTGAGCGTCACCCCGTGCTGGGCCGGGTAGCGGCCTGTCAGCAGGGTTGCGCGGCTTGGCGAGCACATCGAGGTGTTCGTGAAGGCGCGACGGAAGCTGAGCCCGGTCTCCTCCAGTGCATGCTGGTTCGGAGTCAGGTCGCGCAGCCAGCCCGGGATATCGGGCCAGTGGCACGGATATCGCTGCTGATCCGTGATCAGCAGCAGGAGGTTCGGGGGCTTCGCGGCCGTGGCTATCCCTTGCGGGTCTTCGCGCCGAAGGGGCAGCCCTTGGCCTCGAACTGACCACGGCTCATCTGCGAGCCTCCGCCGCGACAGCGCCGTTGACGGTCGCCGCCAGCGTGCCGCCGACGAGCTCGACCACCCGCTCGCGCGACAGACCCTCGCCGAGCGCGGTTTCGACCACGGTCTCGGCGTAGGCGATGAACCCGTCCAGCGCGATCCGCACCAGCCGAGGCGGATCGGCGGTTCCCAGCTGGTTCAGCGAGATGATGGTGATGATCTTCTCGCGGTAGAGGGCCATGATCTCCAGCAGCTTGGGGTCGACGGAGCCGCGCCCCTGGCGGTAGAGCAGCCAGGCCTCGGTCGGCTCCTCGGCGTGATCCATCATCCGGCTGAGGTTCGTGGCGAGGCGCTCCGGGAGCGGCACCCCCGGATCGGTGACCCAGTCGCCGGAGAGCTGCTCGCCGGCGCGATGGGCGGCCGCCTCGAGCAGCTCCTGCCGCCCGCCCGGGAAGTAGTGGTAGACGAGGTTCCGGGTCACGCCGGCGCGGTTCGCGACCTTCTCGAAGGCGAGGTTGTCATACCCCTCGCGCGCAGCGATGAAGAGCGCCGCGTCGATCAGCTGGTCGCGCCTCACCGCCGGCGGCAGCCGCTTGGGCATCGACTTCACCTCCACGCCCGGGACGTTACACCCTATTTACGCTTTGCCCAAGTTGAGCGTAGGTGAAATAAGCTGTCCCCCGCGCGAGCAGCGCGAGATGGGCGCGGTTGGGATCGAACCAACGACCTCTCCCGTGTGAGGGGAGCGCTCTCCCGCTGAGCTACGCGCCCGGGGCGGCGGATGATACGCCTGGCCATCACGCCCGTCCCGGCGCCGGATGCGCCGGGCGACGGATTACGGTGATCGAAGTTGCCTCGCCGTCTGCATCGACTCGGTCTCGCCGCAGCCCACCAGAAGTGGGTCTTCCTCTTGCTCTGGCTGGTGGCCCTGGTGATCGTGGGGGCGCTCTACCACGCAGCCGGGTCCAACACGAGCAACAACCTCGACCTTCCCGGGACGGACAGCCAGGCCGCCACCGACCTCCTCGAGCAGCAGTTCCCGCCTCAGCAGAACGGCAAGAACCCGATCGTCTTCCAGGCGACCAAGGGGAAGGTCACCGACGCCGCCAACAAGCAGGCGATCGAGCAGACCTACAAGAAGATCAAGACGCTGCCCCATTTCTACAGCGCCACCAATCCCTTCAGCCAGCAGGGTCAGGCGCAGATCAGCAAGGACAAGAGGACCGCTTTCATCGCGGTCCTGCTCAGCGTCCCCAACTCGGACATCACCCAGGGGCTGGCCCAGAAATACCTCGATGCCGCCGAGCCCGCCCGCAAGGCGGGGATGAAGGTGGCGGCCAGCGGGCAGATCGGCTCGGAGCTCTCGGAGCCGGAGACCGAGAGCAGCGAGGTGGTCGGCCTGACGGCGGCGATGATCATCCTCGCCTTCACCTTCGGGACCCTGGTGGCGATGGGTATGCCGATCGTCTCGGCGGTCCTGGGCCTGTTCGCCGGGATCTCGCTGATCGGCCTGCTCGGGCACCTGACCACGGTGCCGACGATCGCGCCCACGCTGGCGACGATGATCGGGCTCGGGGTAGGGATCGACTACGCCCTCTTCTTGGTCAGCCGCTACAGATTCGAGCGGGGGGAGGGGAAGGAGATCGACGAGGCGATAGCCACCGCCGTCTCCACCTCGGGGACGGCGATCGTGTTCGCCGGTGGGACGGTCGTGATCGCACTCGTCTCACTCCTGGTCGCGGGTATCCCGCTGGTCACCTCGCTCGGGTACGCGTCGGCGTTCGCCGTGCTGACCGCCGTGCTGGCGGCAATCACCCTGCTGCCGGCGGTTCTCTCGGCCGTCGGCCGGCACATCGACTCGGTCCGCCTCCCGGCCTTCCTGCGGCCGAAGCCGAAGCCGCCCGACAAGGGGTTCTGGGGGGGTTGGGGCGAATGGGTCACGACCCATCCGTGGTCGGCGGTCGGTCTCACCTTCCTGCTCCTCGGGATCCTCGTGATCCCGTTCTTCTCCCTGAACCTGGGACAGGAGGACATCGGGGCGACCCCGAAGTCGACCACCGAGCGCCAGGCCTACGACTACCTCTCGCAGGGGTTCGGACCCGGCTACACCTCCCCTCTGTTGGTCGCCGTGAAGCTGCCTACCCCGGCTGCCCCGAGCAGCACCTTCAACAAGCAGTACAAGCGAGCGCAGGACCTGCAGAGCCAGCTCGAATCTGAGCAGGAGACCGGACAGGCCCAGGCGGCGAGCCTGCAGGCGCAGGGCGACGATCTCGAAGCCGAGCAGGTGCACCTCGAATCCGAGAAGGCCTCCCTCCAGACCCAGGCGAACAGCCTGAAGAGGAGAAAGACGACACTGAAGGAGAGCGCCAAGAAGCTCAAGCAGCAGAGCAAGCTGATCGCCCAGGCGCAGGACCTGACCGATCAGGCCAAGGAGCTCGCCTCGGAGGCGTCGGCCCTCTCAGCGCAGGCAAGTCAGATCGTCGCTGAGCTTCAGCAGAACCCGTCGCCGGAGCTGGTGCGAGAGCTGAAGGCGGTGAACGAGCAGCTCAAGGCACTCAAGGGACAGGGGAATGAGCTCAAGGCCGAGTTCGCCGACCTCAAGAACCAGGCTTCGAAGGCCGGGGGCCAGGCGTTCGCGCTGGCATCCGCGGCCGCCGCCGCGGCCGAGCAGGCGGTCACCCTGGTTCAGGAGAAGAACCAGCTGACGCTCGAGGCGGCCGACGCCCAGGTGAAGGCGGCGCAGCTCCAGACGCAGAAGGCCCAGCTCCAGGCCCTCCAGCAGCAGGCGACGACTCAGCAGCAGCAGGCCGAGAAGCTGAAGAGCACGCTGACGGCGGACCTGACCGCCGCCGGTGGCGACAAGCGCGGGACGGACCCCCGGCTCGTCAACCTCCAGAACGCCCTCAAGGGGACGATCGGGGTGCAGGTGGTCTCGCCCCCGGCTATCAACAAATCCGGCCAGGCGGCGATCTTCAACGTGGTGTCGAAGAGCGATCCCGCAGACACCGAGACGGCTGATCTCGTCAAGACGATCCGGGCGTACGTGATCCCGCAGTCGACCCAGGGCACCGGCCTCGAAGTGCACGTCGGCGGGTCGACCGCGTCCTACGTCGACCTGGCTTCGGGGATCTCCTCCAAGCTGGGCCTGGTGATCTTTACGGTGATCGCGCTCGGCTTCGCCGTCCTCCTGATGGCCTTCCGCTCGATCGTGATCTCCGCGCAGGCGGCCTTCGCCAACGTCTTCTCCACCTGCGCCGCCTTCGGGGTGGTCACGGCCTGCTTCCAATGGGGCTGGGGGCTGGGCCTGGTCGGCATCGACACCGCCAGCAGCGGGGACCCGATCGCGAGCTACGTGCCCTTGATCATGTTCGCCGTGCTCTTCGGCCTCTCGATGGACTACCAGGTCTTCCTGATGAGCCAGATCGAGCACGCGCGCGCCAACTATCCGCGAGATCACCGCAAGGCGATCGCCGTCGGCCTCGCCGGCGGCGCCCGCGTGATCAGCGCCGCGGCCCTGATCATGATCTCGGTGTTCGCAAGCTTCATCCTCAACGGCGACCCGACGGTGAAGCAGTTCGGTGTCGGCCTCTCGGTCGGCGTCGCCCTGGCGGGAGTGACCGTGATGCTGCTGGCACCGGCCCTGCTCGTGCTGGCCGGGAGGCAGGGCACCTGGTGGATCCCGAAGTGGGCCGAGCGCGTGGTTCCACACATCGACATCGAGGGTCAGACCCTGGACCGCAGCGACGGCTCGGACCCTGAAAGGAGGGAGGCCGAGACGGAGACGGGGAAGCCGAGGCGCCCGCGCAAGGATTCGATGGACCTGTGAGCCCCCGGCGACCGGACAACCCCCCGCTCGAGCGCGAGCTGCTGGCGAGCGACCCGATCGAGCAGTTCGGGTCCTGGTTCGAGGAAGCGGAGATCGGCGTCCCCTTGGAGCAGGCGATGACTCTCGCCACGGTCGACGCGGACGGGTCGCCGGACGCCCGCATGGTCCTGCTCAAGGGATTCGGCCCCGACGGCTTCCGCTTCTTCAGCAACTACGAGTCGATGAAGGCGGAGGAGCTGGCGGCGAATCCGCGGGCAGCGCTGGTGATCTACTGGCGCGAGCTCGACCGGCAGGTCCGCGTCAGGGGCGATGTGGAGCGGCTCTCGGCGGAGGACTCGGACGAGTACTTCGCCAGCCGGCCCCGGGACAGCCGGATCGCTGCGGCGATCTCGCCGCAGAGCCGGCCGATCGAGCGCGAGGAGCTCGAGCGCCGCTTCGAGGAGCTTGCTCGCGAGCTGGGCGATGCCGACCCGCCTCGGCCCGAGGGCTGGGGCGGTTATCTGGTGCGGCCCGAGTCGGTGGAGTTCTGGCAGGGGCGCGAAAACCGCATGCACGACCGGTTCCTGTACACCCGCAACCCCGGCCATGAAGGGTGGCTGATCGAGCGCTTGGCGCCATGAATTGGCGGGTTTCTCACCCGAACTAGGAGATCTCAGCCAAGCGGGTCTCCAGGAATCGCCTTTCGACCGGGTTGGTGGCGAGCTCGAGCGCTCGTTCGTATGCCTTGACCGACTCGTCACTTCTCCCCGCCCGCCGCAGCAGGTCGGCTCGGGCGGACCAGAACCACTGGTAGTCGGCGAGCGGCTCAGCGAGCTCGGGATCGTCGAGCAGCTCGAGGCCGCGCTCTGGCCCCTCGGCCATCGCGATCGCGACCGCCCGGTTGAGCCCGACAACGGGAGAGGGCTGGGCGATCGCGAGCAACCCGTACAGGGAAGAGATCCGCTCCCAGTCGGTGTTGGCCGCAGTCGCCGCCTGGGCATGCTCGCCGGCGATCGCGGCCTGCAGGGCGTACGGGCCAAGCGGACCGAGCTTCAGGGCCCGCTCGAGCAGGCCAAGACCGGTCTCGATCTCGCGGCGGTCCCAGAGCAAGCGATCCTGGTCGGCCAGCAGCACCAGCGCGCCTTCGCCCCCGAGCCGTGCCTCGCGGCGCGAGTCCTGAAGGAGCATGAGGGCGAGCAGGCCGAGGGCCTCCGACTCGTCCGGCATCAGCCGGGCAAGGGTCCCGGCGAGGCGAATCGCCTCACCGCTGAGCTCCCTCCGCACCAGCGCCTCGTCCGAGGTCGCGGAGTAGCCCTCGTTGAAGATCAAATAGAGCGAGGTGAGCACCGAGTTGAGGCGGTCAGGCAGGTCGTGGTCGGCCGGCACCTGGTAGGGGATGTTGGCCGTCTTGATCTTGCGCTTGGCGCGTACCAGCCGTTGCGCCATTGTCGACTCGGAAACGAGAAAGGCGCGGGCGATCTCCGGGGTTGCGAGCCCGCCGAGCGTACGAAGCGTGAGCGCGACTCGCGCCTCGGGCGCGAGCGCCGGATGGCAGCACGTGAAGATCAAGCGGAGACGGTCGTCACCAATCAACTGTTGCTCCTCTTCGAGGTCGTCGTCGTCCGCCCCGGCCGGGGGCTCCAGCGCCTGCAGCTCCTCGAGCTTCTCGGCTCCGCGGCGCTCCCGTCTAAGCCGGTCGATCGCCTTGTTCCGGGCGGTGGTCGTGATCCAGGCGCCCGGGTTCTCGGGGATGCCCCGCTTGGGCCAGACCTGCATGGCGGCTACGAACGCCTCCTGAACCGCGTCCTCGGCGAGGTCGAAGTCGCCGAGTACGCGGATCAGCGAGGCCGTCGCGCGTCCGGATTCGGCCCGGAAGACGCGGTCGACGAGCTCTGGCTTGGCCTCGGTCAGGCGGTCGCCGGCTCGACGATGTTCCCGGCGTCGTCGTAGACGAGCACCGGCCTGATCTCGACCGATCCGAACTGGGCGGTCGGGATCTTGGCCGCCCACTCGATCGCTTCGTCGAGGTCCTTGACGTCGAGGACGTAGAAGCCGCCCAGCTGCTCCTTCGTCTCGGCGAAGGGCCCATCGGTGACGTTCCGCTCGCCATCGCGAACGCGGACGGTCGTCGCCGTCGGCGTGGGGTAGAGGCCGTCACCGGCCACGAGCACGCCCTTCTGCTCCATCTCCTGTGTGAGCTCGAAGTAGGCCTGGCTCATCTGCTGCATCTGCTCGGGGGTGGCGTTCTCCCGCTGAGCCTCGTCGGTGTAGATCGTGAACGCGTACTTCATTGCGTGATCTCCTTGTCTGGGGCGGCGCTGTTCGCCGCATTCACCCTAACGACGAACGGCTGCCGATCAGATCGACAGGTGCTCGAGCCGACAGGTGGCTCAGGAGGACGTGCCGCCGAGGACCCGGAGAACCTCGGCCATCGAGGTGATGCCCTGGCGGACCTTGTCCAGGCCATCGTCCAGGAGGCGGTGCATGCCGGCCGCCACCGCGGCCGATTCGATCTCTCCGCTGGGCGCCTTGTTCAGGATCAGGGATCGGATCTCGTCGGTGAGCACGAGCAGCTCGTAGATGCCGATACGGCCCCGGTATCCCGAGTTGCCGCAGCTCACGCAACCGACGGCCTCGTAGACCTCGACATCTTCTGCGAAGCCTGCGTCATCGATCTCCCCCGGCGTCAGCGTCGCCGGACGCTTGCAGCTCTCGCAGAGACGGCGGGCAAGGCGCTGGGCGACGACGCATCGAATGCCCGAGGCGATCAGAAACGGCTCGACGCCCATCTCGACCATGCGCGCCGCCGTGATCGAGGCGTCATTGGTGTGAATCGTCGAGAGCACCAGGTGACCGGTGAGTGCGGCCTCCATCGCGATCTGGGCGGTCTCGCGATCGCGGATCTCGCCGACCATCAGGGCGTCGGGGTCCGAGCGGACCATCGAGCGCAGCCCGGAGGCGAAGGTGACGCCGGTGGCGGCGTTGACGTTGATCTGCTTCACGCCCTCCACCTCGTACTCGACCGGGTCCTCGATGCCGATCACCGTCTTATCCGGGGTGTTGAGGGTGGTGAGCAGGGCGTAGAGGGTCGTCGTCTTGCCGGTCCCGGTCGGGCCGGTCGCCAGCACTGCCCCCTGCGGCTGGGCGATCGCGTCCAAGAGGACGTCCTGGTCGGCGGACCGCATGCCGAGCGACTCGAGATCGAGCACGGCACGGTCCTTGTCGAGGATGCGCATCACGATCGATTCCCCGCGGATCACGGGCAGGGTCGAGATGCGGATGTCGACGTGGCGCCCGTCCACGTTCAGCGCCACCCGGCCGTCCTGCGGCACGCGGCGCTCGGCGATATCGAGCTCGGCCATGATCTTGATCCGCGAGACGAGACCCGCGACGAGGCTCTTCGGAATGGTGGTCGACTCGATCATCACTCCGTCCACTCGATAGCGGACATGCATCCCCCCCTTGTGGGGGTCGAAGTGAATGTCCGAGGACCCACGGTTGACGGCGTCCGCGATCACGGAGTGAACCAGCTTGACGACCGGAGCTTCCTCGGCCGATTCACGGAGCTCGAGCAACTCCGGGCCCTTCGCCTCGTCCTCAGAGTCCTCCTCCTCCAGCTCCTCCACCGATCCGCTCAGCTTCGACAGCCTGCCGATCAGGGCCTCGATCCCGTCCGGGGTGGCAATCGCCCGACGGACCTCGTGGCCGGTCGCCATCGCGATGTCGTCGGCGCCGAGCACGTTCGAGGGCTCCGCCGTGGCGACCAGCAGGACGCCGTCCTCCAGGAAGGCGATCGGGACGGCGCGGCAGCGGCGTGCCTGCGCCGCATCGATCAGGTTGGCGGCCCCCTGATCAGTCTCGAACTCGTTGAGGTCGACGTAGTCGAGCGAGTTGCGCTCGGCAAGTATGCGCGCGAGCTGGGCCGAATCGATGATCCCGCTCTCGACGAGGAGCGCGCCCACCGGAATGTGCTTCTCACGCTCCTGGGCCATCACCTGTTCGACGAGCTCGCGATCCACGAAGCCGAGTTCGACGGCGACGTCCCCCAGGCGCCGACGCGGGTCCTTCGTTCCCGATGGGGGCGTCAAGCCGGGGATCGGCTTGCGCGCTGCGGGCGCGCTCGGAGCAGGTGTGTCCGTGGTGTGGGCCACGTCTGACCTATCGGCCAGAACGCGGCAGAAGTGAAACCCGAGCCCTGCACAACCCACCGATACGCTGCCTGGCGCGGTGAGCACGGAGGCCAAAACGGTCGTTTTCTTCCCGGAGGGCGCGTTCGGTCCGACCAACAACTGCATCGGCATCGGCGAGGTGCTGCGGGGCCGCGGCCATCGGGTGGTCTTCGTCATCGAGGAGTCGTTCGCCGGGACCCTGGAGGAGAAGGGCTTCGAGGAGCGCCTGATGCGGCTGGCCCCGGCACCTGAGGTCGAGGAGGAGCCGGGCCAGTTCTGGAAGGACTTCATCCGCGAGACCGCGCCCGTCTTCAGGAAGTCGACCTTCGATCAGCTCGGGGAGTTCATGGCTCCGACCTGGGAGGCGCTGCTGGACGGCGCCAGGTACGTCGATGAGCGGCTGGTCGAGATCTTCGACGAGCTGCAGCCCGATGCGATCGTCGAGGACAACGTCTGCGCCTTCCCGGCCATTCCCGGCAGCGGCCGGCCGTGGGTGCGGATCGTCTCCTGCAACCCACTCGAGCTCAAGGACCCGGAGCTGCCGCCGCCCTACACGGGGCTGCCGATCGATGAGAGCTCCTCGTGGGGGGAGTACCGGGCCGAGTACCGGCGGGTGATCGACGAGATGCAGCGCGACTTCAGCCGGTTCTGCACCGAGCACGGCGCGCCGCCTCTGCCCGACGGCGAGATGATCCACGAGTCTCCCTGGCTCAACCTCTACCTCTATCCGAGGGAGGTCGACTACCCGCGCCCGATCCCCCTGGGACCGACTTGGCACAACCTCGAGTCAAGCGTCCGGACCACCGATGCCGAGTGGACGATCCCCCCGGAGCTGGCTGACCGGAGCGGCTCGCTGGTCTACGTCAGCCTCGGCTCGCTCGGGTCGGGTGACGTGCCGCTGATGAAGGAGCTGGTCGCGGCGCTGGCTGAGACTCCGCAGCGCTACGTCGTCTCGAAAGGGCCCCAGCACGCCGAATACGAGCTCGCCGACAACATGGTTGGGGAGGAGTTCCTGCCTCAGGTCTCGGTGCTCCCGCAGGTCGACCTGGTGATCACCCACGGCGGCAACAACACGACGACCGAGTGCCTGCATTTCGGCAAGCCGATGGTGGTCCTGCCGATCTTCTGGGACCAGCACGACAACGCGCAGCGGATCGACGAGACGGGTTTCGGCACCAGGCTGCCGACCTACTCGTTCGATCGACGGGATCTTTGGGAGGCGATCGACCGGCTGCTCGCGGACTCCGAGCTCCGCACTCGCCTGGACGGGGTATCGCAGCGGCTGCGGGCGAGCCCGGGCAACGAACACGCCGCCGAGTTGATCGAGCGGGTGGCGATTTCGGCCGAGCCGATCACCAGCCGGTAACCTCACCCGCGGACCGTGCTAGGCGGGGAATTAGCGGTGCCCTGTAATCCGCAACCCGCTCAAGCGGAGCTGAATTCCCTTACGAGGGACTGGCCCTTGGGGCCAGTGCCGCCGCAGGCGGCGTTGACGGCCAGGTCCTGCGCAGTGTCGGCCTGCGAACCAGGTCAGGTCCGGAAGGAAGCAGCCTTAAGCGGTAGCCGACATGTGATGCAGGCAAGCCTGACCCGAGCCAAATGCAGCGGACACGCCCGGGAGCCTCGTCTCGAGGACGGGTGCACGGTCCATTTTTCCTTCTTCCACCGCTCAGAACTGCGGAAAATCCCCGATGCACCGAGGCCGCCCGCCGATAGGGTGAACCCTCGCGCCGAGCCAAGTCCAGGCTGCGGCGATCAACAGGCGAGACGAGGGAGACGACGGTGAGACGGACCTTGAGTAGGGCTATTTGCGCTGCGCTGCTGAGCGGGGCGATGCTGGCGGTCGCCGCACCGGCCGCGAGCGCAACGGACAACTGGGATCGGCCCAGCCAGGACTTCGGCAACCAGAACGTGGGCAGCACCAGCGATCCGCTGCAGTTCGTGCTCGTGGCCACCTGCGATGCCTACACGGGTGGCCTTCCGCCAAACGCCTGCATCGTCCCGGCGAACGGGGTCCACAGCTATGGCGCGATCACGACGACGGGACCGTTTGCGATCGACCCGGCTACCGACGTCTGCAACGCCCGCGGCGGAGTGCTGTTGACGCCTTTCAACACTGCGCCCGTCGATATCTGCACCCTCCAGGTCGCCTTCAAGCCGACCTCGTCCGGCGTCAAGACCGGCAGCCTGCGCACCACAACCAGCCCGAGCGGAAACCCCCTGATTGTCACCCTCAAGGGCACGGGCATCCCCACGGGCCAGGCGGCCAAGAAGAAGTGCAAGAAGAAGAAGCGCTCGGCCTCCGCGGCCAAGAAGAAGTGCAAGAAGAAGAAGTAGCGCCGGGCAGCGTGAGCCGAGCCTGTTGCTAGGCTCGGCTCACGTGGCCGAATCAGCCTCTCTCTATCGCCGCCATCGCCCCCAGAGCTTCGGGGAGGTGGTCGGTCAGGAGCACATCGTCCGCACCCTCTCGAACGCGGTGGAGAAGGGGCGGGTCCACCACGCCTACCTGTTCGTCGGCTCGCGCGGGACCGGCAAGACCTCGATGGCGAAGATCCTGGCCCGCTCCCTCAACTGCGTGCACGGGCCGACCCTGACCCCGTGCGGCGAGTGCGAGGCCTGCGTGACGATCGCCGCGGGCACCTCGCTCGATGTGATCGAGATGGACGCCGCCTCGAACCGGTCCGTGGACGACATCCGCGAGCTCCGCGAGCGAGTGGGCTTCGCCCCCGCCGCCGGCCGCTGGAAGGTCTACATCCTGGACGAGGCACACATGCTGACCAAGGAGGCCTGGAATGCCTTCCTGAAGACCCTCGAGGAGCCGCCGCCCAACACCGCCTTCGTGCTGGCGACGACCGAGCCGCAGAAGGTGATGGCCACCATCGTCGACCGTTGCCAGCGCTTCGATTTCCAGCGTCCCTCGCTCGAACAGATCGCCGAGGTGGTGCGGCGCGTCTCGGTGGCCGAGGGAATCGAGATCGAGGACGGGGCGGTCGCGCTGATCGCCCGCTCAGCCACTGGCAGCTTCCGCGACGCGCTCGGCACACTCGACCAGCTGGTCGCCTTCGGGGGCGAGAGCGTGACGACGGATGAGGTGGTCGAGCTGATCGGGGCGGCCGATGCGGAGCTGCTCTTCGACACCACCGACGCCCTGGCGTCTGGCGATGCCCGGTCCGCGCTCGAGGCTGTGGAGCGCCTGTCGCGCTCGGGACGCGATCCGGGTCAGTTCGCGCGCGACCTGATCGCCCATCTCCGCCAGCTGCTGGTGGCCCGCGCCACCGGAGAGGTGCCCGAGTCCTTCACGGTGACCGTCGCGCAGCCGGAGCGGCTCGCAGGCCAGGCGAAGGAGGTCGACGACGCCAAGCTGGTGGGGGCGATCGATGCACTGAGCGCCGCGGTCGCCGCAATGCGCGAGGGCGACGACCCACGTCTCACGCTTGAGGTCGCCTTGCTGAAGGTCACAACGCCGAGTCTCGACTCATCGCGTGAGGCCCTCCTGCGCAGGATCGAATCGCTCGAGTCTCGCCTGACCGGGGAGGAGGCCGCGGCTCCAGAAAACCCTAAGCCCCCCGAGCCGGAGCAGCCGGGGGACCAGTCCGAGCCGGAGACGAGCGTCGCCACCGCGACGGTGGAGATCGAGCAGGTCGTCGAGCTCTGGCCGGCGGTCGTGGACCACCTGCGGGACTCGGGGTCGGCGATGCTCTCCACGCTCTTCGACGAGGCGAGGCCGCTGGGCATCGACGAGGAGCGCTCGATGCTCCGCATCGGGTTTCCCGGGTCGGCCAAGTTCAACAAGAAGAAGGCCGAGGCACCGGCCAACGTGGAGCGGATGACCGAGGCGATCGGCGCGATCGTCGGCACCCGAATGCGCCCGGCGTACGAGCTGATCGACGAGGAGAATCAGGCGACGGCCGACGCCGAGGACTCGCCCGAGATGAGCGACGATGATCTGATCGACCTGATCAAGGACAACTTCGACGCCAGCGAGGTTCCTCCCGATGAGCCCCGCGAGAGCGAGGCCGGCTGATGCCCCAGGGGCCCAACATGAATCAGCTGCTCAAGCAGGCCCAGCAGATGCAGGCCGAGATGGCGAAGGCGCAGGAGGAGCTCAAGAACGAGACCGTCGAGGCGAGCGCGGGCGGCGGCATGGTCAAGGTGACGATGACCGGGGACATGCACCTGCGCGAGATCAGGATCGCGCCTGAGGCGATCGATCCCGACGATCCCGAGCTCCTCCAGGACATGGTCACCGCCGCGGTGAACGAGGCGCTGCGCTCCGCCCAGGAACTCGCCGCGACCCGGATGGGCGGCATCGCTGGTCTCGGCGGGGGCGGCCTTCCCGGCCTGCCCGGGATGTAGATCCGGCGGCGGTGTTTGTGGCCGCCGATCATGCTGGGTCCCTACGCTTCAAACCATGTACGCAGGACCGATCAGCCAGCTGATCGCCGAGCTCTCAAAGCTGCCGGGCATCGGCCAGCGCACCGCCCAGCGACTCGCCTTCCACATCCTCCGCGCCGACGATGCCGACGCGCTCGGCCTCGCCGACGCGATTCGGGAGGTGAAGGAGAAGGTGGGGCTCTGTGAGGTCTGCTTCAACCTCGCCGAGGGGCCACGCTGCCGAATCTGCGAGGACGCCCGACGCGACCAGTCGCTGATCTGCGTGGTGGAGGAGCCCGCGGACGTGATCCCGATCGAGCGAACCGGCGAGTACCGCGGCGTCTACCACGTGCTGGGCGGGGCGCTCTCTCCGATCGATGGCATCGATCCCGAGGACCTGCGGATTGCCGAGCTGATCGATCGCGTCAACAGTCACGTCAAGGAGGTCGTTCTGGCGACCAACCCGACGACCACCGGGGAGGCCACCGCCCTCCACATCGCCGACGCCCTCCGCGACCGCGTCACCGTGACGCGGCTGGCCAGCGGGCTACCGGTCGGGGCTGACCTCGAGCACGCCGACGAGGTCACGCTCGGCAAGGCTCTTGCGGGCCGCCAATCCCTCGGGTAGATACCGACGTACGTCTGAGATACGGTCCGGCCAACTCAATCGACCGGGGAGAGGACTGCTGATGCGAAGGAACAAGGGACTGCTCGTCTTGGCGTTGCTCGCGCTGCTCACGATGATGATCAGCGTCACCGTCGGGGCGACCGCGAGTGCCTCCGGCGGCAACGCCGTCGCGGCGAAGAAGAAGTGCAAGAAGAAGAAGAATCACGCGGCATCCGCCAAGAAGAAGAAGTGCAAGAAGAAGAAGGCGGCCCCGGTCTCACTTGTTCGGGCTACGCTGACCTGGTCGGGCGGCGGTGACAGCACGGACTACAACCTCTCCGTTTTCGATCCAAGCGGCAGCACGGGCAGCGTGCTTTCGAACCCGATTTCGAGCACCGCCTTCTCGCCCAACGCGAAGGGTTCGTCGGGAACCGAGACGTTCACCGACCTCGACTTCGGCAAACACCGGGCGTTCGCCTTCGGCGTCTGTCACCAGGACGGTGGGAACGACGGGTCCATGTACAGCATCGAGTACGTGTCCGCGAATGGGACCCACTTCACGGACTCGCAGGCCGGGACGGGTGATGGATTCAACGCCCGGTACAGCGACAGCGGTGGGCCGCCGGCAACGAACACGTTCACCTGCCCGGCTCCCTAGTCGAACCTACATGCGACGGGTCGGGTCGTCGTATCCGCTGCGACGCTGCGGGTACTCGTCCTTGTCGCTTGAGCCACCGCCATCGCCCTGCTGGACCAGCTCGTAGAGCAGCGAGAGCGCCAGCCCGGCGCCGCCCGCGATCATCAGGATCAGGCCGACGGTCTGGATGTTGATCACGTCGCTGGTGACGTTGATCGCGTAGCGCAGGATCGCGCCGATGGCGATCAGGAAGATGGCCGTGGCGATGGTCAAGGCCGCCCAGGATACCCGTGCCCCTGGGCGCCAATTGCGCGTTTCGCTGCGGGCGGTGTTCAGCCGACCAGCGAGAGCTCGTCGTGCCGGGCGGCCTCGTGCCGGCAGACCCGGTCGCGACCCCGGCGCTTCGCCTCGTAGAGCGCCTTGTCGGCCGCCGCATAGAGCCGCTCAAACCGCACCGCGGAGCCGCTCGCCTCGGCGACACCGAGGGAGACGGTCACGTCGATGCCGGCTGGGCGGGTTTCCCGCACCACGCCACGAATGCGTTCGGCGATCTCCATGCCCTCATCGAGGCTCGTCCCCGTGAGCACGATCAGGAACTCCTCGCCTCCCACCCGGTAGACGAGCTCGAAGGTGCGCAGCGACTTGCGCACCTCGTAGGCGATGTCCCTGAGCACCGCATCCCCTCGCCCGTGACCGAAGACGTCGTTGATGCGCTTGAAGTGGTCGAGATCGAGCTCGATCAGGCAGACCGAACCACCGCTCAGATGGGCCTGCTGCTCGATCTCGTTGAACCTGGTCTCGAGTGCCTTCCGGTTGAGCAGTCCGGTGAGGGGGTCGATCACGGATTCCTGGCGGTGCTGGACCTCGGCTCCCTGGATCGCGATGGTGAGCGTCGCCGTCCCCGCGACGATCAGGATCGCGACCAACACCGGTGCGGGGTTGTCGATCACCGCTCGCGGGTCCATCGCGAAGGCAAGGACCACGATCGTGACGACCCCGAGCGCCACGCCGACCAGCACGACCTGGGCGCGGAAACGGGCCCCGATAAACGCGATGGGGAGGGCCAGAACGGGAAGCAACGGGCTGTTCGGCCCGCCGGTCACGAGGATGGCCGCGGTCATCGCGATCCCGGTTGAGAACATGCCGGCCGCCGCCTGGATCTCCGGGTGCTCGGAGCGCTTCATTCGGCCGTCCAGCCCGGCGAGATAGGCGAACTGGACCGCGAAGAAGGCGAGCGGGAGCCAGCCCAGGCGCGGAATCAAGAGGATGGTGGCCGAGCCGATCAGCAAGCCGACCGTCATGCGGGCGCGCCGTACGCGCGCGCTGGTGTCGACCGCGCGCTTGCGGTCGAACTCGGTCGGGCACAGCCACTGGGCCAGGGAACTGACGGCTTTCGCATACATGGCGCCATGACATCCGTCGGGCGCCTTCCCTGCGAGCCAAACGGTGATTTCTACTGAACGTTCGGCCCGCTGGGCACGGCGTCGCTGAGCCCGAACCGGTAGTGCAGGCGACGAAGCGGCCTCGGCGCCCACCAGTTCCAGCGACCGAGCAGCTCCATCAGCGACGGCACCAGCAGGGCCCGGATCAGGCTCGCGTCGATCAGGACCGCGAGTGCCGTGCCGACGCCGTTCTCCTTGATGAAGATGATCTGCGAGGTTGCGAAGGCACCGATCGCGATCGCAAAGAGCAGGGCCGCGGCGGTCACGATCCGTCCGGTGCGCTCGAGGCCCACCGCGACCGCCTCCGACGTCTCGATGCCCGAGTCGTGCGCCTCCTTGATCCTGGAGAGCAGGAAGACGCCGTAGTCCGTGGAGAGTCCGAAGACGACCGCGAACAGCAGGATCGGCATGGTCTGCTCGAGCGCTCCCTGACTCCGGTAGTCGAGCAGTCCCTCGAGCCTCCCGTCCTGGAAGACGAAGACCAGGATGCCGAAGACGGCGCTCAGGTTCAAGGCGTTCATCACCAGCTGCTTGACCGGCAGCACCACTGAGCCGGTCATCAGGAAGAGGACGATCAAGGTCGCGACGATCACGATTGCCAGGGCGATCGGCGCATGGGTCTCGAGGCTGTGTTGGAGGTCGACGAAGTGGGCCGCGGCACCGCCGACAAGCAGGTCCGAGCCGCCCGGAACCGGCAGGTCACGGATCTCCTTCGCCGCATTGCGGCTCGAATCGGAGATGTAGCTCTGGTTGGAGTAGGCCTGGATCACGGCGTCGCCGTTGGCCAGTGGCTGAGGCGGCCGCACCTCCGAGATGCCCTTGACCTGCGAGACCTCGCGGCTGATCGCAGCCAGAGAGGATGGCGTTGCGTGCTCGACCACGAGCAGGTTCGGCGTGTCGTGGAAGGGCGGGAACTGGGCCCGCATCACGTCGTCGACCTGCCTGGCGCTGGCGCTCTCGGGGAGCACCTGTGCATCCACTGAGGTGAACTTGAGCGAGTAGAACGGGATCCCGAGCACGATCAGGATCGCCGCGGTCACCGTCGCGATCGGGATCGGCTTGCGCATGACCAAGCGCGAGAGCCGGTACCAGAAGCCCGCCTCCGTGACCGTCGCGTCACGCTCGGCACGCCGCTGCAGGAAGCTCGGCGCGCCCGCGTTCACCCGGTCGCCGAGGAGCGCCAGAACGGCGGGAAGCACCGTCAGCGCGATCGACGCGGCGAGCAGCGCGACCAGCATGCCGCCCAACCCCATCGAGTAGAGGAAGCGCTGCGGGAAGACCATCAGCGAGGCGAGCGCGACGGCGACGGTGAGGGATGAGAACAGCACCGTGCGCCCGGCCGTGTTCAGGGTTCGCTCCATCGCCTCCGCGCCGGGCCCGACCTTGGCGATCTCCTCGCGATAGCGCGAGACCACGAAGAGGCTGTAGTCGATTGCCAGGCCCAGCCCGAGCCCGGTCGTCAGGTTGAGCGCGAAGATCGAAACGTCCACGAGCTCGTTGGCCAGTCGGAGGAGGAGGAAGGTGCCGACGATCGCCAATCCGCCGATCAGCAACGGCAGGAGGGCGGCGACCGCGCTGCGGAAGAAGAGCAGCGAGAGCAGGAAGAGGATGGGGAAGGCGAGCATCTCGGCCATCCGCAGGTCCTTCTCGACCTGCTTGTTGACCTGCTGCTGGGCCAGCGCGATACCCCCCACGGAGACGCCGGGCTGGCCATCGAGGTCATCGGAGATCCTCTTGGCGGCGTCCTGCTCTTGTTTGTCGTCGGTCGGCTTCAGGCTGACCGCGAGGTACGTCGCGTCGCCATTGTGTGAGACGAAGTCGGGACTGCGGGTCTCCAGGTAGCCGGTCACCCGCGCCACGTCGGGGTCGGCTCGCAGCTGGCGCTCCACCCCCTGGATCCTCTGCTGTCCAGCTTTCGAGGTCGGCGAGGTGTTCTGGAAGAGGACGATCACGCTGGGATCGCGGTAGCCGTCCGCGTCCAGCCGGTCGGAAGCCTTGACGCTCTGGGTGGCCGGATCGTCGTCGCCGTATGGAGCCAGCTTGCTGGCGACACCGCCGCCGAGCGCGCCGGCTACGACGAAGAACACGGCGGCGATGATCACCGTGCGCTTGCCGCGGCGCTGTGCGAGCGATGCGAGTGCGTTGAACATCTCTACCTCTCGTTCTCCAGGTCGGTGGCCGCGCGCTCGAACCATTCGGCCGCCCATTCGTTCATCTCGATGCCGTAGCGCAGGACGGTGAGCGATCCCGCGTCCGGGCTCGACTCGGGCTCTTCGGCCTGGTGCTTCTGGTCCAGCTCGTCACGAAGGGCGCGAAGCTCGGCGGCTGTGGCTGTCGCGCTCGCGGCCCGCTCACGCGCGATCTCGGCTGTGCGACCCGGCTCGATCGATCCGGCGAAGAAGAGCTCCAGCAGTCCCTCGTCCCGGAGCTCGAAGACCTCCGGGGCACCGGCGATCCACTCCCTGGCGGTGCGCCTTCCCTTGCGGTCAGCCTGAAGACCGTGCGCTGCCGGTTGCCCTGCGATGCGTCGGCTCCCGTGATCAGGTCGGCCTGCTCGAGGCGCTTCAGCTCCGGATAGATCTGGCCGTAGCTCGCCGCCCAGAAGAAGCGGGCGGAGGAGTCGACGAGCTGCTTGATCTCGTATCCGGAGCGCGGCCTGGCGGCCAACATCCCGAGAATCACCTTGCCTGTGGCGCTCAGCTCCATCCACAGACAGATATATCAATGCGATATATCAGCGTGTGTGACCGCTGTCACGCCGCATCGGCGGTGCGGCCCTGCGGCTCCCACTTGAACCGTCTGGTCGCGACCCAGATGCCGCCGAGGCCCCAGATCACCAGAGCGGCGGCGTCGCTGCCGGAGAGGCCGATCCCACTCGGGTGTGCCGCGACTGTGGACTGGAGGCCCTGGGCGAGGTGGTAGAGCGGAAACAGCCGCCCGACCTCCTGCAGGAAGTTGGGAAGCGTGTCGATCTGGATGAAGATCCCCGAGACGAAGGAGAGCATCACCACCGTGAACGCCCCGATCGGCTGCGCGCTGTCCTCGTTCTTGGCGAGGGAGGTGGCGGCGATGCCGAGCGCCGAGAGCGTGGCCGTGCCGAGGAAGAGACAGATGATGAACCCGGGCACCGTCTGCGCCGGCAGGTGGACGCCGTAGAAGATGATCCCGATCGCGATCATGATTCCGCCCACCGTCAGGGCGAAGGCGACCGAGCGCAGCACCTGCGCGGCGACGAACGTCCACGCCGGTGGCGGCATCCCCCGCTGTCGCTTGAGCTGGCCGCGCTCTCGCTGGGACACGAGTCCCATCAAAGGGGTGCTGAAGCAGGAGAGGGCGAGCGCGTACGCGATCAGTCCGGCGGTGAAGTAGGAGTGGACATCGATGGTGTGGCCCTCGACGGTGGTCGTCTGCTGCCCGCCCTGGGTGAAAAGCCCGTTGAAGAGGAGCAGGAATATGATCGGGAAGAGGGCGCCGAAAAGCATCGCGCGCGGCGTACGCAGCGTTGCCAGGATCGCGTACCTCGTCTGGATCAGGATCAGTCGCAGGTCGCTCATCGGCCGTTCTCCTCCGGATCGGAGGTGACCTCGAGGAAGACGTCCTCGAGGCTTGGCCTCCGCACCTCGAGGTCGGGCAGCGTTATCCCCTCGTCCTCCGCCCAGCTCAGCAGCCTGTAGAGGTCGCGCTGTGGATCGGTGCTGGCGATCGTCGCCTGGTTGCCGGAGATCACGGCGTCCCGGCCGATCGCGCCGGAGGCCCGGTCGGCGACGCCGTCGTAGGTCCGGAACCGGATCATCGTCTCCCGCCCGAACTGCTCGCCGAGGGTCTCGGGGGCGCCCTCGGCCACGATCCCACCCTCGCGCATGATCACGACCCTGTCCGCCAGATGCTGGGCCTCGTCCATGTAGTGGGTGGTGAGGACGATGGTGGTGCCGAGCTCCTTGAGGCCCTCGATCATGTTCCAGGCATCGCGCCGGGCTGATGGGTCGAAGCCCGTCGTGGGCTCATCGAGGAAGAGCAGCTCCGGGTTCCCGACGATCCCGACGCCGACATCCAGGCGGCGCTGCTGGCCGCCGGAGAGCGAGCCGACCCGAGCGTCGCGCTTGGCGCCGAGCCCGACCAGGTCCAGGGTCTCGTCCACCGGGCGCGCGTTGGGGAAAAAGCTCGAGTAGAGCTTCATCGTCTCGGTGACCGTGAGCAGAGGATTGAGCTCGCATTCCTGGAGGACCAGGCCGATGCGGGTCCGCCACTCGCGGGAGGCGTGGTCCGGGTCGATGCCCAGGACCGAGACTCTCGCCGGCGGTTCGGTCCCGGTAGCCCTCGAGGATCTCGATTGTGGTCGTCTTGCCGGCCCCGTTGGGTCCGAGGAAGCCGAAGACCTCGCCGGGGGCGACCTCGAAGTCGATGCCCCGAACGGCCTCGTTCTCCCCGTAGGCCTTGCGAAGGCCGTGAACCGAGATCGCAGGCGTCTTCGCCCCGGCGTTGGCCGGGCGATCGGCCACCACCCCCTGTGTCGATCCGCTCACCTGCGGTGCATCTTCCTCAAAAAACTCAAAGCCGCGCCTTAAGACGGGACCGCCGCCTATCCTCAGTCGCCGATGAGCGCGACGCGGACAGACGAAATCGTGGTGATGAAGTTCGGCGGCACCTCGGTGGCGGGCACCGAGGAGCTGAAGCGCGCCGCCAGGCGGATCGTCGCCGCACGCGAGCAGGGCCAGCGGGTGGTCGCGGTGCTCTCGGCGCGGGGCAAGACCACGGACCGGCTGCTGGAAGCGGCTCGCGAGATCTCGGCGCGGCCCGATCCCCGCGAAATGGACATGCTGCTCTCGATCGGCGAGCGCGAGTCGTGCGCCCTCTGCGCGATGGCGATCAACGACCTCGGCCATCGCGCCATCTCCCTGACAGGCTCGCAGGCCGGGATCGTCACCGACTCATCCCACACGAAGGCGCGGATCATCGATGTGCGGGCCGACCGGATCCGGTCCGCCCTGGAGGAGGACTCGATAGTGCTGGTCGCCGGCTTCCAGGGCGTCTCGACCGACAGCCGCGACGTCACCACGCTGGGCCGGGGCGGGTCCGACACGACCGCGGTGGCGCTCGCCGCCGCCCTCGGCGGCGAGGTCTGCGAGATCTACACCGATGTCGCCGGCGTCTTCACCGCCGACCCGCGGATCGTCCCCGACGCCAGGAAGCTGCCGGTTGTCTCCTACGAGGAGATGCTCGAGATGGCCTCCTCCGGCGCCAAGGTGCTCCAGCTGCGCTCGGTCGAATATGCCCGGAACCACGGAGTCCGGATCCATTGTCGGAGCTCGGCGGACGAAGCCACAGGTACCCTCGTCGTCTCGGAGCAGGAGACCATGGAACGACCTCTCGTAACCGCAGTCACCCACTCGACCGACGAGGCACGGGTCACGCTCACCGGCGTGCCCGACGAGCCCGGAGTCGCCGGTCGCATCTTCGGCGCGCTCGCTGACGCCAACATCAACGTCGACATGATCATTCAGAACGAGCCTGTCTCCCACGACGGGGGTGCTGACCTTTCGTTCACGGTCGAGACGAATGACCTCGAGAGCGCGGTCGAGGCGATCCGGATCGAGGACTCGGAGATCGGCATCGAGACCGACGAGGCGATGGGGAAGGTCTCGATCGTCGGTGCGGGGATGCGCAGCCACCCCGGCGTCGCCGCCAAGGTGTTCCGCGTTCTCGGCGAAAACCGGATCAACATCGAGATGATCTCCACCTCCCCGATCAAGATCTCCTGCGTGATCCGCGCCGATCAGGTCCCGGAGGCGGTCAAGGGCCTCCACGCGGCGTTCGAGTTGGGCGAGGACGCGATTCGCAAGGAGGAGCCGACCGGCACCGAGCACCGTCCCACGGTGAGCCCGTGAGCGCTGACCGGAGCTACCGCGTCGGGGTCGTCGGTGCCACGGGTGCCGTCGGCTCGACGATCCTCGAGGTGCTGGCCGAGCGCAGGTTCCCGGCGGCCGAGGTGCGCCCGCTTGCGTCAGCGCGGTCCGCCGGAAGCAAGGTGTCCTTCGCCGGCGGAGAGCTCGAGGTGCAGGAGCTGACCGATGAGTCGATCCAGGGGCTCGACCTGGTCCTCTCCTCGGCCGGCGGCAAGGTGAGCTCGGCCTGGGCGCAGCGCTGGATCGACGCAGGCGCGGTTGTCGTGGACAACACGAGCTTCTGGCGGATGCACGAGGACGTTCCGCTGGTGGTTGCGGGCGTCAATGACGACGCGGCCACGGACCACAACGGCCTGGTCGCCAACCCGAACTGCACGACGATGCAGCTGATGGTCGCGCTCAAGCCGATCCTCGACGCCGCCGGGCTCGAGCGCCTGATCGTTTCGACCTATCAGTCGGTCTCCGGCACGGGCCGCAACGCAGATCAAGGAGCTCCGTGAGGAGTCGCAGGCCGTCCTGCAGGGCAAGCGGATCGAGACGCCGCAGGTCTATCCGCACCAGGTCGCCTTCAACGTCCTGCCGCAGGTCGAGAACTTCAAGGACGGCGATGACTACACGACGGAGGAGCGCAAGGTGATGGCCGAGACGAGGAAGATCCTCGGCCTCTCCGAGGGCGTCGGCATCTCGGCGACCTGCGCCCGGGTACCGGTGGTGACGGGCCATTCGGAGTCGGTCAACGTGCAGACGGAGCGCGACCTCTCCCCGGAGGAGTGCCGTGAGCTGCTCTCCGAGGCGCCGGGTCTGATCGTGCTCGACGACCCCGGCGCCGGCATCTACCCGTTGCCGATCGCGGCCGCGGGCCGCGACGAGGTCCTCGTGGGGAGGATCCGCCGCGACCCCTCGCATGAGCGCTGCCTCAACCTCTGGGTCGTCGGGGACAACCTGCGCAAGGGCGCGGCCACCAACGCCGTCCAGGTCGCCGAGCTGCTCCACCAGCGGGATCTCGTTCGGGTCCCGGCGGGCGCGTCGCTGAGCTAGCTCCGGTTCACGGGCCCGTCACGCATCGCGGCGGGGGCGGGGATATATTCGCCACGGCTTGAGGAGAACCGCGCCACAGCTCGGCCGAGGGAGCAAGGGCGACCGCCCCGCCGCTCTGTTGGTGGCGCTCTGCGTCGTCATGGCGTTCGCCCTCGGCGCCGGCGTCATGGTGGCCGCCAAGACGATCAAGGGCAGCTCCAGGGGCGAGGTGCTGAAGGGCACCAAGCGGGGCGATCGGATCCTGGGGCGGGGCGGCGACGACCTGATCAAGGGCAAGAAGGGCCGCGACCGCCTTTTCGGCAACGGAGGGAACGACACGCTCGTCGGCGGCAAGGGCAAGGACAAGCTGCGCGGCGGGCCCGGGCAGGACGTGATCTCGGGCGGCCCGGGGCCCGATCGCATCATCGGCGGAGCGGGTGAGAACCAGATCAACATGGCGGACGGGGTCGAACAGGGATCGCCGGGGAACGACGTGATCAACGCGCGCAACGGCAAGCTCGATGAGATCGACTGCGGCGCCGGCTTCGACACGGTCTACGTAGACCGCGCGGAGGACGGCGTCTATGACTGCGAGAAGGTGGTGACCCCGTGAGCGAGGACTCAATGCGACGCAGGGAGTTCCTCGCCAAGACCGCGGCGGTTGCGGGTGCCGCGGGCCTCGCGAGCGCCTGGCCGGTCGACGCCCTCGTCCATCACGCCGGGCGGGTCCAGACAGCCACGCCGTTCCCGAGCCCCTCCAACATGCCCGTCGACACCTTCGTGGTGCTGATGCAGGAGAACCGCTCCTTCGACCATTACTTCGGCTGGCATCCGAACGCCGACGGGAGGAACGCAGGACTCAGCTATCCAGACGACAACGGCGTCCAGCAGCCGACGCACAGCCTGGCACCCGACTTCCAGGGCTGTGCCTTCGCAGATCCGGACCACTCCTGGGACGGCGGGCGCCGGCAGTTCAACGGGGGCAGGCTGGACGGCTTCCGCCTTTCCCCCAACGACGACTACTCCATCGGCTACTACCAGCGAGGCGACATCCCGTTCCTCCCGTCCCTCGCCGACAACTTCACGCTTTATGACCGCTACTTCTGCTCGCTGCTCGGCCCGACATGGCCGAATCGCGAGTACATGCACTCGGCGCAGTCGGGCGGCAACAAGACCAACGCCGGCGCGGCGGACGTCGTCGCGGCCCTAAACCAGGGGGGTCTCTACCGCTGGGAGACGATCTGGGACCGGATGATCGCTCAGGGCCTGAGCGTCACCTACTACTACAGCGACCTGCCCTTCATCGCCATCTTTGGCTCGCGCTACCTGCCGATCATCAAGCCGGTCGCCGAGTTCTACGCCGACGCGGCGGCCGGGAACCTCCCGAACCTGGCATTCGTCGATCCGATGTTCCTGGACGGGGGAGGAGGCAACGGGCTCTCGGGCGACGAGCATCCCCACGGCGACATCCGGATCGGCCAGGCGTTCATGTCGGACGTCGTCCACGCCTTCATCTCCTCCCCGCAGTTTCAGGCGTGGGGCGATGTTCATCAACTACGACGAGTGGGGAGGTTTCTTCGACCATGTCTCGCCGCGATTCGTGCCTGATGATCGCTCCAGCTCGAACCTGGAGGAGAACTTCGGGGTGACGGGGTTCCGGATTCCCGGCGTCGCCATCTCGCCCTACGCGCGGCGCGGGTACGTGAGCCACATGACCGTGACCCACGAGTCGATCCTCAAGCTCGTCGCGTACCGCTTCGGACTCGGCTACCTGACCAAGCGGCACCGCTACGCGTCGAACATCGGCCGATCCTTCGACTGGGAGAACCCGCGCTTCGATCCGCCGCAGCTGCCGGATCCCGCTCCGCCCGTCACCACGTCGTGCTCGCAACAGCTCTCGGGCTCGGCCGCGGAACGCGTTGATCGCGGTATGGATGCAGCTGCCGAGCGCGCCGAGGAGAGTGAGGGCCTCCACATCGGCTCACCGGAGATGCTCACCTACTTCGAGCACTTCGGATACCCGACGGGGCCGGCCAATCCCGACCAGATCTTCTCCAGCCCGGATGCCACCGTGAAGCGGCTGGGCAAGCAGGTCGCCGCCTGGGAGGCGAGCCGATGATCCGTCGCCTGGCGCTGGCCACCACCGCCGCCCTCGCCCTCTTCGGCGCCTGGGCCTCCTCCGCATCCGCGGACGTCCCGCACGTCAGGCACGTCTTCATCGTGGTGCTCGAGAACGAGGACGCCGCCGCCACCTTCGGGGAGGGGACGGAGATCCCCTACCTCGCGAAGACCCTGACCTCCAAGGGCGCGTTCGTCCCCAACTATTACGCCACCGGCCACTTCAGCCTCGACAACTACATCTCGATGGTGAGCGGGCAGGCCCCGAACCCCACAACGCAGGTGGACTGTCCGGTCTACACCGACTTCCTCCCGGGGACCCCGAGCTCGGGCGGGCAGTTCATCGGCACCGGTTGCGTCTATCCGCCCGGCGTACAGAACATCGCCACCCAGCTGGAGGGCAGTGGGTACACGTGGAGGGGCTACATGCAGGACATGGCGAACTCCGCCCCGGCGGAGCCCTCCAGCTGCCGGCATCCGGCACTGAATTCGCCCGACGGCACTCAGACGGCAAGACCCACCGATCAGTACGCCGCCCGTCACAACCCGTTCGTCTACTTCCACTCGATCATCGACTTCCCGACCTGCCAGGCCAACGATGTCGACCTGAGCAGGCTCGCTCCGGACCTGCGATCGGAGTCCACGACGCCGGACTACGCCTTCATCACCCCGGACCTCTGCAACGACGGCCACGACACGCCCTGCGTGGACGGTGGCCCCGGCGGCATGACGCAGGCGAACGGGTTCCTGGCAAGCCTGATCCCCGAGATCATGGCCTCGCCGGCCTACCGCGACCGGGGCCTCATCATCGTCACCTTCGACGAGGCCGAGACCGACGACGCGAGCGCCTGCTGCGGCGAGCAGTCCGGTCCGAACACCGCCGCGCCGGGGCTTTTCGGGGGCGGCCCCGGCGGCGGCCGCATCGGCGCGGTGATGGTCTCCAACTGCATCCGGCCGGGCACCGTCTCGACGGAGCCATACAACCACTACAGCCTGCTGCGCTCGATCGAGAGCAACTTCGGGCTTCCCTACCTGGGTTACGCGGCCCAGGCCGGGCTGCGTCCCTTCGGCACGGACATCCTCAACCAGCCGGGCTGCCTCGTTCCAAATCGCTGCAGGGCCAGGCACAAGCACAAGAAGCACCACAAGCACTCGCGGGCGGCGGATGCCAAGAAGCACAAGTGCAAGAAGAAGCACCACAAGAGGGAGCAGCACCAATAGCCGGCGATCTGCTGCCTCCGCCGGTGGCTGTATAAGCCCCCCATGGACGTCGGCTTCGGCGAGGCGCTTCTGATCAGCGGCGCCCTGTTGGCGCTGGCCGCCGCCCTATCGGGGCTGATGCGAGGGACCGTCCTCTCGATCGCCGTCCTCTCGGTCGCCTCGGGACTGATCCTGGCCGAGGCCGGTGCCATCCACGTCGACGGCTCGGACAGCGCGGTCGTCCACCTCTTCCTCCTCGCGCTGATCGTCACCCTGTTCTCGGACGGCCTCTTCGTGGAGCGGGAGCTGCTGGTCGTCCACTGGGGACCGGTGGTCCGCGCGCTGGTGGTCGCAATGCCGCTCACACTCGCCTTCCTGGCGCTCGCGGCGAAGTTGTTGTTCTCGGAGCTGAGCTGGGCGGAGGCTTTCCTGCTCGGCGCCGTCCTCTCGGCCACCGACCCGGTGGTCACCTCGGCGGTGGTCACCTCGCAGCGCGTGCCCGCCTCGGTGCGCCACGCGCTGAATCTGGAGTCCGGTCTCAACGACGGGCTGGCGCTGCCGTTCGTGCTCTTCTTCATCATCCTCGCCTCGCCCGGGGGAGACGCGGGCAGCGGGGCGGCGAAGCTGGTCGGGGAGGCCGCCTTCGGCGCAGTCGTCGGGATCGTCCTGGGCCAGGCCGCGGGGCGGCTCACCCACCACCTACCCGGCGGAGGGATCGTCCGCCGCTACGAGGGGATCTACGCGCTGGGCGTGGGCCTGCTCGCGTACGGCGTCGCCGAGGTCACCTTCGGCAACGGACTGATCGCGGCGTTCGTCTGCGGGATCTCCCTCGCCGTCGCCGAACACGACATCGCCGATGACTTCGTGGTCTTCAGCGAGAACGTCAGCTCCATCCTGCAGGTGCTCACCTTCTTCGCCTTCGGCGGGCTGATCGTCGCCACCGGCTACCACGCCGACGTTCCGCTCCTCGTCGCGTTCATCGTCTTCGCGCTGTTGATTGCGCGGCCGGTCGCCATCGGCCTCTCCTTCTTCCGGGTCGGCCTGCCCCGGCCCCACCAGGCGTTCATCGCCTGGTTCGGCCCCAAGGGGGTGGCCGGGATCCTGTTCGCCGAGCTGGTGCTCAACTCGGATGTCGGCCATGCGAATGCGATCTTCGAGACGGCGGCGTACGTGATCCTCGCCTCGATCCTCGTCCACGGGCTCACCGACACGCTCGGCGCCCGCTGGATCGAGCGTCGAATCAGCTCGCTGAGGATCTTCTTCTTCTCCTCGCGGAACTCGGTCGCGGTCAGCACGCCCTTCTCCTTCAGCTCACCGAGCTTCTCCAGCCGTTCGAGCTTCTCGTCGTCCGGATCCTTGCCGTCGTCATCGGTGAGCTCCCTGACCGCGGACCCGATGCGGCGTCCCGTCTCGCTGGTCGTCTTGCGGGCGCGCTTTCGCATCGACTTCATCCAATCGCCCTTCTTGGCGCCGGGGAACTCCCGGGCGGTCTTCCTCCGGACCTCCTCCAGCCAGACGGCCGCCAGAACGATGAGCAGCAGGGTCAGGACCAGCTGGCGCGGCCCGCTCGGCGGCCAGAGGATCACCACGATCAGGGCGAGCGCCCCAAAGGTCGACCAGACGATGCCCGGGCCGGTCGCGCAGGGTCGGCGCTGCCGCCCGACGGATGCCGACCGCCGCCCCCGCCGGCGAGGCGAGGAACGAGGCGATCACGAAGCCGATGCCGAAGATGACGACGCTGGTGGCGAAGCTCTGCAGCAGAGACGTGGCGATGTCCCAGGCGTGCTCGGCGGGGACCCGCGCATCCTGCGTCGGTGCGAGGCTGTCGACGAAGGGCCCCTTGAGCGCGGCGCGCACCGCCATCGCCGCGAGCCCGGCCGCGATCAGGCCGAGCCCGTAGCCCAGCACCACGATCCAACGTCGCCCCCGACCGGCCAGCCAGGCCGCGAGAGCGAACAGGGCGAGGGTGCCGATGGTGAAGAACCAGGCGAGCCCCTCGATCAGCTTCGTCACGGTCCGCGCGGTGTGGAGCTGCTGCGAGTCGGCGATCTCGAGCCGGCCGAAGTCCGGCTTGAGCGTCCCGGTCGCTTCGCCTTGCTTGATCGCCTTCTGCGCCTGCGCTTTCAGCCCGATCCGGTTGGCGAGCTGGAGGACGATCGGGCGGAGGTCGAGGATGACCTTCCCGTTCTGCGTCTGGATCGCCTCGTTCTTCCCCTCCAGGATCGCGACCAGTTGGGTATGCGCGACCCGATTCGCGTCCGCCCAGAGCGTCTGCACACGGGGCGACTGGAACGCCTGCTGGGCGGCCCGCGTGGCGAACTCGCGAACCCCGGCGGCAAGGGGAGAGGAGACCGGCTGCAGATCCGGCGGCAGCTGCTTCTTCAGGATCCTGGCGACGTCGACGCTCGCGTAGAGCTGGTCGACGGAGTAGAGGGCGAGCGCATCCGAGATCTCCTTGTCCTGGAGCAGCCGGCCGCTGGTGTCGACCCACTGGTTGGTATCGAGCGCCTGACGGTCGACCCAGCTGGTGAAGATCGCCAGGAAGGCGAGGATCGAGGCGAGGATGACGAGGACGCGGACCTTGATCCGGTGCCGCATCTCGGGCGGTTCGGTCGACGCCATCCAGCCCGGAATCTACGCCTGAACCCGGTCGATCTCCTGCTTGGCCTGCTCCAGGCTGAGTCCCGTGCGCTCCTGGTAGCGCTTGGCCGCCTGCTCAGCATTCCCCTTGGCGAGCAGGTCCTGAATCTCGGGATCGCTGGCCGGGTCGATCTCACCCGCGGCGTCGCCACGTGGCTTCAGGTCGAGGTGGTCGAAGAGCTGATCGATGCGAGCCTCGATCCGCTCCAGGCGCTCCTCCATCTCCACGACGTAAGACGGCTTCGCCATCAAGTCGCGACCATAGCGGCCGCCCCGCTCAAGTCGCGCCGACTGCGTCGGCGCTCCGAGATGGAGCGCCCTGATGGTCGCTCAGCCGTTGCTCAACCCACTTGGTCGAGGCGATGTGCTTCCGCATGCCCAGCTGCTTGGGCTCAAAGCCAAGGGCCAGCCCAACGAGCTGGGGGAGATGAAGGACGGCAAGACCGAGGTCCCGGTTGACGACCTTGGCTGCCTCGGGCTGCTGCATGTCCAGATTGAGGTGGCAGAGCGGGCAGGGTGTGACCAGGCAGTCCGCTCCGGCATCGAGTGCGTCGCCGACGTGGGTGCCGGCCTGCCGCAGGGACACCTCGCGCGCCATCGTGATGATCGGGAAGCCGCAGCACTTGCGCGCGCCGTCGTACTGGACGACCTCGCCACCGAGCACCTCGATCAGCCGATCGAGATAGAGGTCGCGCTCGGGGTGCTCCTCGTAGCCGAGCCGGTGCTTCGGACGCAGGATGTAGCAGCCGTAGAAGGGGCCGACCCGGAGGCCGTCGAGCGGCCGCTGCACCTGCTCCTTCAGCCTGTCGAGCCCGTAGTCCTCGACCAGCACCCAGAGGAAGTTCTTGTTGGAGAACCCCTCCGGATCGTAGGAGAGGCCCTCCTCCGCCAGGGTCTCGTTGATGTGGGACCGGTACTCGGAGTCCCGCAGCCGCTGCTGGCACTCCGACTGAGCGCCCTGGCAGGTCGAGCAGATGTTCATCATCGGCAACCCGGTCTGCTGGGCGAGGGCGAAGGTGCGGGCGTTGAGCGTGTCGGCGAGCTCCTGGTTGTGCTCGGCGATGACGCCGGCGCCGCAGCAGTTTGCGCGATCGAGCTCGACGAGCTCGATCCCGAGCCGCTCGGCGACCAGTCCCATCGAGCCGTGCAGCTCGGCCGTGAAGCCGCGCGAGACACAGCCCGGCCAGTAGGCCATCTTCAGGTCGGCCATCAGGAACCCCCTCCCGGTGCGAGGCCGCTGTCGGCGCCGGGCCGCGAAGCGGCGTCATCGACCTCGTCGGGCTCGGGCTGGACGTTCCCCTCAGGCACCGCCTCACGCTGCGGGACGCTCTCGTCCTCGTCGACCTCCTCGCCGCGGATGTAGAGGTTGAGCTCGACCTGGTGGTCCTCGGTGTGGGCGTAGATCCGCTTGACGTGGTTCTGGGCGTCGCCAGGCAGCTTGGGGTGGACGCCCGGGATCAGCTTCGGGAGGGAACGCATCTTGCCCGTGCGGATGCCGCGAATCGCGGTCGGGATGCTCTCGAGCAGTCCCTTGATCGCTCCATGCTTCGGCGCGAGCTTGCCCTTGATCCCGGGGGCGAGCGATTCCTGCAGCAGGAGCGCCTCGTCGAGGGTCCCCTTCTTCTCGATGATCTTCGTGAAGGCCTCCATGTGGTTGCGGCCGTGGTTCTGGTCGTGGATGTCCTCTTCGTCGGCTGCCCGGCGCAGCCGCATGATCTGGTCCATCGGGGCCACGCCCTTCGGGCAGGCGTCGATGCACGAGAAGCAGTGGGTGCAGTCGTAGATGCCGTGCGGGTCCTGGGCGAGGTCGTGGAGCCGCTCCTTGGTCTCCGAGTCGCGCGGATCGCCGATGAAGCGGTACGCCTTGGCGAGGGCGGCGGGGCCGATGAAATCGGGGTCGGCCTCCATCGAGAGGCAGGAGGAGACGCAGGCACCGCACTGGATGCACGCCATCGACTGGGTGATGTCGATCATCGACTCCGGCGGCACGACGTACTCGCGCTCGGGCGGGTCGCCCTCCGGAAGCAGCCACGGAGTGACCCGGCGGATCTTGGTCCAGTGGGTCGACTCCATGTCCGTGACCAGGTCCTTGATCACCGGCATGTTGCCCATCGGCTCGACGACGATTCTGGGCTCGCCCTCCGCCGTTGTTGCGGTTGGCGAACTCGACTCGCCTCACCGATCATGGTCTTGCAGGCGAGGGTCGACTGGCCGTTGATCTTCATTCCGCAGGAGCCGCAGATCGCGGCGCGGCAGGAGCAGCGCACGGCCAGCGAGCCGTCGTCGCGGTCCTTGGCCTGCAGGATCCCGTCGAGGACCGAGAGCGTCGGGTCGAGCTCGACGTCGAAGGACTCCCAGTACGGACCCTCGCGGTCCTCCGGCTGGAAGCGCCTCACCTTGAGAGTGAACTCAGCCATCTCTCCTCACACTACCCATCCGAGCCATTAGTAGGTCCGCTCCTGCGGCTCCCACTGGGTGATGGTCACCTCCGAGTAGCTGATCTCGGGGCCGTCGTCGGTTCGGGTCAGGTCGATGTGCTTGAGCCACTCATCGTCGTTGCGCTCGGGGAAGTCGGTGCGGAACTGCGCGCCGCGGCTCTCCGTCCGGTGGATCGCCCCGACGCAGGTCGCCTCCGCGCAGTCGAGCATGTAGCCGAGCTCGATCGCCCCCAGGACGTCCTGGTTGAAGATCGAGCCCTTGTCGTCGATGTAGCAGCTCTCGGCCTCCTCCTGGAGGCGCTTCACGGTCTCCAGGGCGGTGTTCAGTCCCTCGGCCTCGCGGAAGACGGCGACGTGTCCGTCCATCGTCTGGCCCAGCTCCTTGCGAATCTCGGAGACGCGGCGCCCGGAGCCCTTCTCGCGGCCGAGGATCTCGGCGACCCGTGCCTCCTCCGCGCGCAGCTCCGAGTGCGGGACGTGCTTCTGGTCCCGGCCCTTCGCCCTCTCCGCCGCATCCACGCCGGAGCGGCGTCCGAAGATCAGCGTGTCGAGCAGGGAGTTCGCACCGAGGCGGTTGCCGCCGTGGACCGAGACGCAGGCGACCTCGCCCGCGGCGTAGAGCCCGGGGACGTTGGTGCGGCCCTCGGTGTCGGTCTTGACTCCGCCCATCGTGTAGTGGTTGCCGGGCTTGATGTGGATGGGCTCCTTGGTGATGTCCACGCCGGCGAAGTCTCGGCCCACCAGGACGATCTCGCGGAGCGCCTCGTGGATGCGCTTGCGAGGCACGACGGTGATGTCGAGCGCCACCGTGCCATCCGGGAATCCGCGGCCCTCCTGGATCTCGGTCTGCTCGGCGCGAGAGACGACGTCGCGCGAGGCGAGCTCCATCTTGTTCGGGGCATAACGCTCCATGAAGCGCTCGCCGTTCGCGTTGAGTAGGTGAGCGCCCTCGCCACGCGCGCCCTCGGTGATCAAAAAGCCCTTCCCGGCGAGCGTGGTCGGGTGGTACTGGATCATCTCCATGTCCATCAGCTTCGCCCCGACGCGGTAGGCCTGGGCGATCCCGTCGCCCGTGCAGATCAGGGCGTTGGTGGTCGGGTGCCAGGCCTGGCCGTTGCCCCCGGTCGCGAGGATCACCGCCTTCGCCCCGAAGTGCTCCATCGAGCCGTCGCGGAGGTTCCGGCAGATCGCGCCGATGCAGTTGCCGCCCTCGTCGAGGGCGAGGCCGGTCGTGAACCACTCCTCGTAGCGCGCGACTTCCTCCGAGTACTTCATGAGCTGCTCGTAGAGGACGTGCATGATCGCCTGGCCGGTGATGTCGGCGACGTAGTAGGTGCGCGCGGCCGAGGCGCCGCCGAAGGCGCGGGTGCCGAGCTTGCCCTCCTCGTTGCGGTGGAAGGTCACGCCGAGGTGCTCGAGGTGAAGCAGCTCCTCCGGGGCCGCTTTGCACATGATCTCGACGGCGTCCTGGTCGGCCAGGTAGTCCGAGCCCTTGATCGTGTCGAAGGCGTGCGACTCCCAGCTGTCGTCCTCCTGCAGCGCCGCGTTGATCCCGCCCTGTGCGGCGTTCGAGTGCGAGCGGACGGGGTGGACCTTGCTCAGGATCCCGACCGAGACCCCCTGCTCCGCAGCGGCAAGCGCGGCCCTCTGTCCGGCGAGGCCCGCCCCGATCACCAAGACGTCGTGGTCCGGCACGGGATCGATCCTATAAAGCGGAGGGTCCGGGAGCCTTCGCCGCTACTTCTTCTTCTTGCACTTCTTGGCGGCGGCGGCCTTCTTGCCCTTCTTCTTCTTGCACTTCTTGGGCGCCGCGGGCGTGGACGCGGGCGGATTCCCCTGCGTCGTCGGGGGAGGCGGCGCCCCGGTGGTGGCGATGTCGAGCCCCCAGCCGCCGTAGATCTTGCCGGCGATGTCCTTCACGTTCAGGTTGTCGTCGTCGACCCAGAGCTTCCAAATCCCGTTTGCGCTCTCCCCGTTGAAGGTGCTCAGGGCGCTGGGGAAGCTCGTGCTGGAGGGTCCCGGTGCGTCGCCCTCCGTGGTGCCCTCCTGTGAGTCGATGATGTTCGTCGGCTTGAAGATCCCCGAGACCAGGGGGTCGGTGTCCGAGAGCGGGCGCGCAGCCTGATCGTCCAGCGTCAGCGTGATGCCGTCGGCCGGGTACGAGGTCTTGTTGGTCGCCCTCGAGCTCACGGCCGAGCCGACGTCGGACATGATCAGCGCCGTCTTGCCCGTCGGGCTCTGGAGGATCACATCCATGTCGTCGGGGAAGGTGTGGCTGATCCCGGTCAGACGGACGTTGACGTCGGTGATGGTCCCCTGTTTGCCCGAGACGTTGACCGAGGCGGGCGTGCTGGGTGCGCCAACGAGCGGGATCGGGATCGCGCTGGTGTTCCGGAAGGCAGGTGGGTCGAGGCCGGTGGTGATGCGAGCCACTGTGTCGTTGTTGAGCTCGGCGGCCCACATGTTGCCGTCGGCCCCGGCGGTGATGAAGCCGGGGACCCCGTTCGTCAGGGAAAACTCACCGGCGGCCGCGCCGCTCGGTGTCATCTTGGCGATCTTGCCCGTCGCGGACTCGGCGATCCAGAGGTTTCCGTCAGGCCCGCTGGATATCCCCCATGGCTGGGAGTTGGCGGTGGGGAGGGAGAACTCGTCGATATCGGGCGCGCCGTTGACGCTCGAGGGCAGGGTCAGCCTGCCCACCTTGCCGATGCCGTATTCGGTGAACCAGATATTGCCGTCGGGTCCGAGAGTGATCCCCTCGGGCTTGGCTCCGGTGGTCAGACCGGTGTACTCGGTGACCACGGCTCCCTCGCCGCCCGCTGTGAAGACCGGCGTGATCCGGGCGATCTTGTTCGCGGTGAACTCGGCCACCCAGAGCCCCTCGGACGGGTTGCTGCTGCTGTCGGTTGGACCGGCCGCGATCCCCTGGGGATCGGCGTTGCCCGTCAGTGTGGGCTCGAGGAAGTAGATCGGGCCGCCGGCCGGGGCCGCCATGCTTGTATCCACCCGAGGGGTGGATACGCCGAGCTTGTCGTTGCCGGTCGTCGTCGCGTCGCGCGGCTCCGTCGTCCAGATGTTCCCCTCGGGACCGGTGGTCGGGACGTACGGCCAGGCCTGGTTGCCGGCGCCAAGATAGGTGTTGCGATTCGCGCCGGTCGCGGGAATGATCCCGCCGACCGAGTTGAAGACGTCGGTGGCGCCGTAGTAGACGTTCCCGTCGGAGCCGTTGGTCATGCCGGCCATCCCGTTGACGATCGGCGGGAGCTCGCTCGTGATCTGGTTGAAGGGATTGATCGAGCCCGCGGTGGCGTTGTCCTGGTCCGCGAACCAGAGCTTCCCGTCCGAGGCCGCGGTGATCCCCCAGAGCCGCGCATCCTCGGGGATGCCCGCGCTGAACTCGGTTACGGTCGGGGTCGCGGCACGTGCGGGAACGACTCCAATCAGGATCGCCTCCGCCGCGCAGGCGATCGCCACGGCCACGACTCCGCTATGGCGGGTCCTAGGAAACCGGCGACTCGTCACTCCCTTTCCCTTCAGCCCCCCTGTGGGCGGACAGGGACCGCGGCAGTCTGTCAGAGCCGCCCGGTACTTGCAACGACAAATTTGGGCTGGCCGGTGCCGCTAGAGGCTGGTGTCGGCGCTTCCCGGAGCGATCGGCCGCAGCGCCTTGCCGATCGAGTCGATCGTGAGCACGCCGCGAATGTGGCCGTCGGCGTCGGTCGCGATCAGGGCGCCGAGGCGCCGCAGGGCCTCGTTTCCCAGCACGGACTCGAGCGGGTCGTCTTCCCTGACCGTGAGCGTGCCACTGTCACGGGCGAGCACGTCGCTGACCACGGCGGAGGCCCGCTCGACCGCCGGCACATTGTCGGCCGCGCCTCGGTCCACCAGGCCGATGAAGCGCTGCGCGGCGTCGACGACCGGGAACCAGGGCGAGCGGTAGCGGAGGAAATACTCGTCGAGCGCCTGCTCGATCGAGGCTCCCTCCGGGATCGCGACCGGGTCGCGCTCCATCACGTCGGCGACGGAGATCCCCTCGATCCGGCTGCTCACCTCCGTCTGGGCGAGCGCCGCCTTGGCGGCGCCGCGGAGGATGAAGCCGACGAAGGCGAGCCAGATCCCGCTGAGAGGGTCGCCCAGGTAGACGAGGAAATAGCCCAGCCCCGCCAGGATCAGGAAGAGACCGAACCACTCACCGAGCGTGGCCGCGAAGCGGGTGCCGGTGTTCCGACTCCCCGTCCGCCACCAGGCGATCGCCCGCGTGATGCGGCCGCCGTCGAGCGGGAAAGCCGGGACCAGATTGAAGATCAGGACGAGCAGGTTGATGCTGCCGAGCCAGCTCACGAGCGCCGCGATGCCGGAAGTATTGGTATCGCCCTGGGTGAGAACGGCGTGCTTGAACTCCTGCCCTCCCGCCAGCAGCAGGCCGGCGATCGCGCAGACGACGACGATGACCGCGGTGACCAGCGGCCCCGCGATCGCGATCTTGAACTCGGTACCCGGGGTATCCGAATCCTTCTCCAGCCGGGCGAAGCCGCCGAACATCCACAGCGTGATCGACGAAACCCCGATCTCGTGCCGCCTCGCGACGAAGGCATGGCCCAGCTCGTGCAACAGGATGGAGGCGAAGAAGAGAACGGCGCTGGCGACCGCGAGCACGTAGGGCGCCGAGTCGCCGGAGGGGGAGTTGAGCACGTCGCGGTAGAAGCCCGTGAGCCAGAAGATGATCAGGAACAGGACCACGAACCACGAGTAGTCCACCGCGATCCTGATGCCACGGATGCGAAACAGCGTGACGCCGCCGCCGGCCATGCGCCGGATGTTAGGGAGGTGCGGGTAGCTTTCCGGCATGGCCACCGAGGTCCCACCGGAGATCTCGAATCCCCCGAACGCCGCCTGGATGCGCGAGCGCCTCGAGGAGGTCTGTTCGATCGAACGGCCATCCGCCTCGCCGGGTGAGCGCCTGGCGGCCGAATGGCTTGCGGGTGAGCTCCGCGAGGCGGGGGCCCGCGAGGTTCGGATTGAGGAGGAGCCGGGTGCCAACGGAACGTTCTGGTGGCCACTCGGTCTACTGGCCGGGGCCGGTGCCGTTGCCGGCATGGCCGCTCGCAGAGGTGGTCGCCTCGCCAGGGCGGCCGCAGCAGTGACAGGCGCTGCAGCCGCCGCGCTGGTCGCCGACGAGTTGCCCCCGGGACGCCGGCGCTTCCGCCGCATGCTTCCCAAGCGGACGGCTCATCACGTGCTCGCCGAAAGCGGGCCCGAGGACGCAGACCGTACGATCGTCGTGATGGGGCATCACGACGCCCCGCACACCGCGTTCTTCTTCAACCCTGCCATCACCGAGACCGTGGGCGAGAACGCCCCGTGGGTCTTCGAGAACACGGACACAAGTCCACCCTTGATGTGGCCGGTTGTCGCCGGTCCGGTGATGGTCGCTGCAGGGGCGACGCTGGGCAGCCGCAGGCTCACCGGCCTTGGCACAGCGGTCTCCGCAGGCGCGGCGGCCTTCATGGCCCACATCGGAGCCGGCGACGTCGTCCCAGCGGCAAACGACAACGGCACGTCGAACGTTGCCCAGATCGCGCTCGCGCGGATGCTCGCCGAGCGCCCGCTCGAGCACACGCGCGTCCTCTTCCTCTCCACCTCGGAGGAGGCACTCTGCGAGGGGATGGGCTTGTTCATGGAGCGGCACGCGCATGAGCTGCCACGCGCGAGCACCTTCTTCCTCTGTCACGAGATCCTCGGATCCCCCGACCTGCTCGTGCTCCGGGGAGAGGGAATGCTGAGGATGAGGGAGTACCCGGCGGAGTCACTGGACTTGCTCGACTCGACTGCGCAGGAGCTTGATCTTGAGCTGCGGCCCAATTTGCGGACCATGAACGCAACTGATGCGATCTTCCCGCTCGCCGCCGGTTATCAATGCGCGGCGATCTGCTCCTGCAACCGGTGGAAGAACCCCTCGAACTACCACTGGAAGACGGACACGCCGGAGAATGTCAACTACGACACGGTCGGCGACGCGATCCGACTCTCCGAGGCCGTCATTCGCAAGCTGGACGCGCGCTGGATCGGGTGATCATCGGTACGTGTCCGAGTACGAGCAGACGAAGCGCACCCGCGTCTTCCGCAAGCCCGGTCGGGGAAGCTACGACCGCGACCTCGTCCATTCGATCCTCGACGAGGCCCTGGTCTGCCACGTCGGCTACGTCCAGGATGGTCAGCCCTACGTCATCCCCACGATCCACGCCAGGGTGGGGGAGACCCTCTACCTGCACGGGGCGCGTGGCAATCGCACGCTCGGCGCACTCGCCGACGGCGCTGCCTGCTGCCTCACCGCCACGCTCGTCGACGAGCTGGTGCTCGCCCGCGCGGCGCTCCATCACTCGCTCAACTACCGCTCGGTGATGGTGCTGGGGACAGCCACCGAGATCACTGACCCGGACGAGAAGGAGAGGGCGTTGAGAGCGGTCGTGGAGCACGTCGCGCCTGGGCGTCCCGACCAGGTTCGGGGCGCCGACGCGACCGATCTCAAATCGACCAGGGTCCTCTCGATGCCGATCGAGGAAGCGTCGGCGAAGGTCCGCACCGGGCCGCCGGTGGACGAGCAGGCCGACCTCGACCTGCCCTACTGGGCGGGCCAGCTCCCCCTGACGCTCGCCGCCGGCGACCCGATCACCGCGCCCGACTTGACGCAGGACCTACCGGTCCCCGACCACGTTCGCGACTGGAGCCGAAGCTAGGCGGCGAAGCGCTCTTCGTACTTGGCCCGTCGCTTGGCCGCCTCTTCCTCGCGGTTCTTGGGAGGCGCGTTGGTGACCAGCGAATCGAGCAGCTTCCGCGTCGAGGCGGTGACCTCTTCGACGGCACGATCGAACGCCTCGGCGTTCGCCTTGGACGGCTTGTTCGATCCGCTGATCTTGCGGACGAACTGAAGCGCCGCGTCCTGGACCTCCTCCTCGCTCGCGGGGGGCTCGAAGTTATGTAGTTGCCTGATGTTTCTGCACATGGGTTCAGCCTACCCAGGCGATCGCTCGAGGAACGATGAATTCCGGAGACGGCCCGGGTCTTAGTTGACGTAAACACCATGGCGAAACTGATCTACTCGGCCATCTCCTCGCTCGACGGCTACGTCGCCGACGCCGAGGGCAACTTCGATTGGGCTGCGCCCGACGACGAGCTGCACTCGTTCGTCAACGACCTCGAGCGCCCCATCGGCACCCATCTCTACGGGCGCCGGATGTACGAGACGATGCGCTTCTGGGAGACACCGGAGGCGAGCACCGATCAGGCGGCGGTGTCCCGCGACTACGCGGAGATCTGGCGCAGCGCCGACAAGATCGTCTTCTCCCGAACCCTCGACCATGTCTCCAGCGCGAAGACGCACATCGAGCGGGAGTTCGATCCCGACGCGATCCGGCGGCTGAAGGAGGAAGCCGAGCGAGACATCGGCATCGGCGGGCCCGGACTCGCTGGAGAGGCGATCAGGGCCGGCCTCGTCGACGAGTACCACCTGTTCCTCAACCCGATCGTCGTGGGCGGCGGCAACCCGGCGCTGCCGAGCGACGCTCACATCGTTCTCGAGCTGATCGACCAACGTCGCTTCGGCAGCGGCGTGATCCACCTGCACTACCAGGCCCGGAGCTGAGCGGTTCCGCTTCTAGACGGCCCGGTGCCGGTCGATGATCCGCGCGAAGTCGGTGCCGGCCGGCAGGGTTCCGAAGGCCTGGCCCCAGTCGCCTGCGAGGCGTGACGCACAGAACGCATCCGCGACCGCCTCGTCGCCGAACCGCAGGAGGAGCGACCCCTGCAGCGCGAGCGCCATCCGCTCGACCAGCCGGCGGGCGCGCGACTCGATCCCGTCCATGTCCTGAAGGTCCGATCGCAACGCGGAGACGTAGGCGTCGAACCGCGGCTCGCCCGCGCCCTCGTCGACCTCGGCGAAGAACGCCTCGACCGAGTCGGGGTTCTTCACCATCGCCCGCAGGACGTCGAGGCACTGGACGTTCCCGGAGCCCTCCCAGATCGAGGCGAGCGGCGCCTCCCGGTAGAGCCGGGGCATGCCGGACTCCTCGACGTAGCCGTTTCCGCCCAGAGACTCGAGGCACTCCACCGCGTGGCTCGGGCCGCGCTTCGAGATCCAATACTTGAGCACGGCGTTGGCGATCCGCTTGAAGGCCTGGGCCCGGTCGTCGCCCGCGATCGCCTCGTCATAGGCGCGAGCCAGGCGGAGCGAGCTGATCGTGGCCGCCTCGGACTCGACGGCCAGATCGGCGAGCACGTTCTGCATCAGCGGCTGCTCGACCAGGACCTTGCCGAAGGTGACGCGGTGGGAGGCGTGGTTGATCGCCTGCGCGACGCCGGCCCGCATCCCCGTGGCGCTGCCGGTCGCGCAGTCCAGGCGGGTGTGGTTGACCATCTCGATGATCGTTCGGACCCCGGCCCCCTCCTCACCCACCAGGCGGGTCCAGGCCCCGTCGAACTCGATCTCGGAGGAGGCGTTGGACCGGTTGCCGAGCTTGTCCTTCAGCCGCTGCAGCCGGAACCGGTTGAGCTCGCCGTCCGGAAGGCGGCGGGGCATCAGGAAGCAGGAGACGCCGCCGTCGGCCTGGGCGAGCACGAGGAACGCGTCGCATTGAGGCGCGGAGAAGAACCACTTGTGGCCGGTGAGCTCGTACTCGGCACCCGGGCCGCCGCCGTTGATCGGGCGTCCGACCGTGGTGTTCGCCCGCACGTCGGAGCCGCCCTGCTTCTCCGTCATCCCCATGCCGAACAACGAGCCCTCCTTCTCCGAGGCGGCGATCTGGCGGGGGTCATAGACGTCGGAGAGGATCCGCGGCTCCCACTCCTCCGCGAGCTCAGGCTGCTTGCGAAGTGCCGGCACGACGGAGTAGGTCATCGAGATCGGGCAGCCGACCCCGGCTTCGGCCTGCGAGAAGCACATGAACGCAGCCGCGCGGGCGACGTGGGCACCGGGCTGCGGCTCGCGCCAGGGCAGCGAGTGGAGCTCGTGGGAGATGCCCAGCCGCATCAGGTCGTGCCACGCTGGATGGAACTCGGGGATGTCGATCCGATTGCCGTAGCGGTCGTGGGTGCGGAGCTTGGGCGGGTTCTCGTTGGCGAGCCGGCCCAGCTCGATCACGTCTGCGCGCCCGGCGATCTCGCCCACCTCGGAGATCTTCTCGACGGCCCAGTCGGCGCCCTCGCGCCTAACCGCCTCTCCCATCACCTTGTCTGAGGTGAAGACGTTGTAGTCGACCAGGGGCGGTGGCTGATTGGTGACGTCGTGTGTGTGGACTCCGGACCTCTCAATCGTTGACACGTGCGGGCTCCTCTCCGATTGCGCGAGTGCAGAAGTTGAGCAACGAGGCGATCAGCGCCTCCGGGTCGCCTCCATTTCCATTTGCAGTGGGGGACAGAGGGCCGAGCATCGTCTCGCCGATCGCCCCGATCAGGGCGGCGGCCGTCACCTCGATGTCCTGGGGGGGCAGCTCGCCCGCCTCGACGCCTTGGGCGATCACCTCGGCCATCAGGTCGCGGTAGCTGTGCCGGAAGTGCAGGCGCTCGGCCTCGACGGCGGGGTCGACCGGCTCTGCGAGCAGCGCCCACGCCAGGCGGCGCCCGGCGAGGGCGCGACGGGCGAAGGCCTCGACCCCGGCCGCGATCCGCTCGGGCGCCGGCCCGGTCGAGGCATGGACCGCCTCGGCCATCGCGTCGACCTCGTGCTGGGAGGCCTCCCGGAAGACCTCGGCGAACAGGTCGGACTTGGAGGGGAAGTGGCGGTAGACCGTCCCGACGGCTACGCCCGCCCTGTCCGCGACCGGCGCGACCTGGGCGGCGACGTAGCCGCCCTCGGCGATCAGCTCACGCGCCGCGGTGACGATCCGCCCGCGGGTCTCGGCCCGGCGCGCCTCGGTCCGTTCGGTGGTCCGGTACGCCATCGCAAGAAGTGAACCACGGTTCACATCTTGTGTCAACCCGAGCGGCCACCAGGCCGCTCCACTCCGGAGCGAAGGGCGAAGCCCGAGGTGCGAGGGCGCGCAATAGCGCGACCCGTTTAGTGGAGGGTGAGGCGGCCGCTCGTGGCCGCGATCTGATGGCGAAGCCGGAATATGCTGTGTCCGTGGCGGACGTGGTGCAGACGCTCGGCGGCGTTCCTCTCTTCCAGGGGGTGAAGCCCAAGGAGCTCAAGAGGCTCGCCGACCGCATGCAGGAACGCACCTTCGGCGAGGGCGATGCGATCACCACGCAGGGGAAGAGCGGGATCGGCTTCTTCGTCATCGAGGACGGCAACGCGACGGTCAGCATCGACGGCAACATCGTCAGGACCCTCGGCCCGGGCGAGTTCTTCGGCGAAATCGCGCTGATCGACAGCGGGCCGCGCTCGGCGACGATCGTCGCCACCACGGACCTCCGCTGCCATGGGATCACGGCCTGGGAGTTCCGGCCCTTCATCGAGCAGCACCCCGAGGTTGCCTGGCCGATGCTCGAGACGCTGGCCTCCAGGCTGCGCGACGCGGAGCGGCGCTAGCGGCCACCAGGCCGCACAGCCATGAGCGAAGCGGTTATGTGGAGCGGCCGCTGTGGCCGCGATCTGATGGCGAAGCCGTCAATCCACCGGAAGCGTTGCGCCGAGTCGCTCGAAGATGCCCTTCGCCTCCTCGCGGGCCTCGCCGCCGAGGAGCCAGCCCGTGCGCGCTGTCTGGTACGGGCAGTCGAGCTCCTTGAAGAGATCGAGTGACTTTCGAACGGGAGCTTCGTCGTTCGCCCGGATGCCCTTGGCGCGCAGGAGGATGCCGAGCCCATAGCGGTGCTCGCCGATGTTCTCCTCGGCCGCCCGGATCGCGTCGTCCGCCTCCTTCAGGCCGAGGCGCGCAAACGCCTCGGCCCGGCCAGCCAGGTAAGGCGACCGGAACCAGGTCGTCGAGATCTCGGAGACGAATCGGTCGGCCGCGCATTGGACCTCTCCCTGGTGCAGCTCGATGTCGGCTCGCATGACGATGACGCCGGCCTTGTTGCCGAGGGCGCCCTCCGAGAGCTCGTCGGCGATCTCGAACCAGTCGAACCAGCCCTCGTCCCCGCGCAGTCCCATGATCGCCCCCGCGCAGGCGATCGAGGTAGCGAAGGCACCGAGGGGCGGGCGCTCCGCCGCGACCCATGCCTCGCGAACGTGGGTGGCCATCTCGAGTGCTTCGTCCCAGCGGCCCAGGAAGAAAGCGGGCAGAAGGCCCCGCTGCCAGGCGGAGTAGATGATCCCGCGCGAGAGGTCGAGACCCCGCGCCTCCGTGGCGTAGTTCTCCGCCTGGTGGAAGTCCCCGGTCTGCAGGAGGCACTCGATCATCATGTGGAGCGCGTCGCTCCGCTCGACGTCGAGGGTGGCCGTGCGCGGCGCATTTCGAAGCAGATCCAGCCTTTCCCTCGTGTGCTCCACGGCCGCGCGGTGCCGCCCCTGCTGCCAGTCGCTGGCCGTGACCGCGTCCAGCGCGGACTGCAGGACGGTGAGGTCGCCCGCCTTCCGCGCCAGCTCGAGTCCGCCCAGGGCGGGTTCCTCCATCTCGAGCGTCTGATCGTTCTTCCAAGCGAGCCATGCCTCATCGAGCAGCAGTCGCGCCTGGGTGACGGTGTCCTCATCGGTGACCAGGGCTCGCCCGCGCTCGAGCAGGGGCTGGAGCTGCTCGGCGTCCGGGTTCCCGCTGATCCCGCTCATCCGCGTGCCGATCTCGACCGCCCGCGCGTAGCCGGCAGCGGCACGCGGGTCGCCGATCCGCTCCGCCGTCTCCCCGACCTCGCGATAGAGCCGGATCGCGTAGTCGCCGCGCCAGCGCCGTAGCGCCACTTCGCCGGCCGCGATCAGCCAATCCACCTGCTCGGCGCCCTCCGACAGATCGGCGGCCTCTTCGTAGAGCGCCTGTCCGCGAGCCACGGCGCCGCGGCGCACGGCACTGGCGGCGGCTTCGGCGAGGGCCGTGCAGGCCGCGTTCCGCCGCTCGGGTGTCGGTTGGAGCTCGTTCGCGTGGTCGAGGTGGTACGCGACAAGTTCGTCCCGTTCGGCGAAGGGCTCCCGCGCCATCAGCGCCTGCGCCGCCTGCTCGTGCAGCCCGGCACGATCGCCGCGCGGCAACGAGCTGTAGGCGACGTCGCGGATCAGCTGATGTCGGAAGGCATAGCTGCCGGCCTCGGAGGTGGTGCGCTCCTCGACCAGCGCCCTGCGCCGCAGCGACCAGAGCAACTCACTGGGGTCCTCGCCGAGCAGGTCCTCAAGCGGGCCCTGAGCGAAGGTATGACCGAGCACGGAGGCTGTTTGTAGAGCGCGCTTGTCCTTCGGCGGAAGCAGGTCGATGCGAGCGGCAATCGCGGCCTGCACGGTGTCTGGCAGGCGCTCGGGGGCCTCCTCACGCTCCTCTCGAATGGCTCGCGACACCTCCTCCGTGAAGAATGGGTTCCCTCCCGCGGCGTCCGCGATCCGCCCCGCGATCGGGCGCCGGTCCTCGGGCAGAAGGAGCTCCGCGAGGCGGGTCGCCGAGAGTCCATCCAGCGGCATGAGCTCGATCTGCGTGTGATTACGCGCGGAGCGTCCGAAGTCGGGAAGACGCTCGGCGAGCTCGGGCCGACAGGTGCAGAGGATGATGACCGGAGCCTCAGAGAGGCCGAAGGCAGCCTCTTCGAGCAGGTTGAGGGTGCCCTCGTCCGCCCAATGCGCGTCATCGACGCCGATGGCCAAGGGCCGGTCGGCAGCCAGCAGCGCGACGAACCGTCGCCAGGCGCGCTTCAGCGCATCCTCGGCATCCGCTCCCTCGTCAGCGCCTCGCATGGCGACCACCAGTGCGGCCGCCAGCTCGGCGGAGTCCTCCGCGCCCACCTCCTCCAGCACGTCCCGCAGCGCGGGCTCGACCTCATCGGCACGGGCGTTGGTCGAGGCTCCGGCCGTGTCGTGCAGGATCTCGCCTAGCGCCCAGAAGGCGATGCCGTGCCCGTAGGGCGGGCTCCGGCCGACCGCGGTGCGCCAACCCTGCGAGCGGAGCTCCTCGAAGAGCTCGCCCGCCAACCGGGTCTTGCCGATCCCGGCGTCGCCGAGCACCGTGACCAGCTGGGGGACCCGCTCCCTGGCCGCACGGCGGGCGATCAGCCGGAGCATCTCGAGGTCGTCCTCGCGGCCAACGAGCGGCACCTGCGAGAGCTCGTCCTCGTCGCACACGGCAACCGCCCGGAAGGCGGCCAGCGGGTTGTCGATGCCCTTGGCGTCGACATGGCCATCTCGCTCGAGCTGTGCTCGCCGGCAGGCGCGCGCCGTCCGCTCGCCGACCAGGACCTCGCCGGGGGCGGCGGCCTGCTGCAGTCGGGCGGCGGCGTTCACCGCCTCGCCGGTGACGCGCAGGTCACCGCTCTCGGGGACGGCGAGTACCTCGCCTGTCTCGATCCCGACTCGCACGGACAGGTCGCCGTCGATCGCCGAGACCTTGTCCACCACGGTTAGCGCCGCCGCGATGGCGCGGTCGGGGTCGTCGCCGTGGGCGACCGGCGCCCCGAAGACGGCCATCACGGCATCGCCGATGTACTTCTCGACGGTTCCCCCGTGCTGCTCCAGAGCGGTCCTGGCGGCGTCGAAGAAGGGCTCGAGGCGGCCGCGCAGGTCCTCGGGGTCGAGCGTCGTGGCAAGCTCGGTGGAGCCGACCAGATCGGCGAACAGCATCGTCGCGATCTTGCGCTCTCCTCCCACGCTCTTCATATCCTGAAGATACGCCGCCGGGCGGAACCCGGTTTGCCGCAGCCGCTAGCTGACTTCGGCCGTTGTCGCAGGGGGCGTCAGCGCTTCTTCTTGCACTTCTTCTTCGCCATCACGGCGGAGCGCTTGTGCTTCTTCTTGCACTTCGGAGCGGCCGGGGCGGCAGGCGGCGATGCGCCGGCGGGCGCAGTCGCGCTCGCGTTCAGCTCGAACGAGCCTGCGTCGCAGGGAGCGGCCGGAGCCCTGAAGAACCCCCGCTGGTCAGTCTCGGGACAGGTGCCGCCCCGGTTGATCGCCGGGCTGCTCGGGTTGAGGATCATGGTGCGGGTGGGCCCGCCGTAGTTGGAAAGTGTGCCCAGCAGCGGGTTCGCGCCCAGGGCGTCGTTGGTGCCGCCGATGTGACCGCAGGCCGAGTCGCCGATCACGTTGTTGCCGCCCGAGTTCCAATCGTCGGTCGGATAGACCTGATGGCAGTCGGCCTCGCCCGGGGCGTGGTTGCCGGCCAGGATCGTGTTCGTCAGCGTCGTCGTGACGTTCCCGTTGTTGAGCCCGAAGATCACGATGCCTCCGCCGACCTCGTTCCCAGCGCCTCCAGTCGCCGAGTTGTTGCTGATCGTGTCGTTCGTCAGGTTCATCCTCCCGTCCGAGAACCCCTCCCAGAGGATGCCGCCGCCATAACTCGGGTTGTCCGCCGTGCCGTTGGAGTTGACGACGTTTCCCGAGATGGTGCTGTTGGTGGCGTTGAGGTTGGTGTCGCTGATCGAGAAGAAGACGATGCCGCCTCCGCGTGCGGTGTCGAGGCCAGAGCTCGCCTTGAGGGTGTTGTCCGCCACAGTGCTGCGATTGAGCGTGAGGTTGGCGTCGTTGACCCTGATGCCGCCACCGCCGAAGTTTGCGGTGCCACCGACGACCCCGGCGCTGTTACCGGTCACCTCGCTGTCATTCAGGGTCAGCGGCGCGGAGGTGAAGATCCCGCCTCCTCCGCTGCCATTGCCCACGGCCCCGCCAGTCACCCGTATGTCGTCGAGGGTGACGCCTCCGGACGTGTCGAAGACCTGCATGACCCGGTCTCGCTGCGCGGGAATCCTGTCGGTGTTGCCCTCGATCGTCGCGACGCCGGTGCCGTTCGTGGTGATCGTCACGGTCCCGGTGATGTCGAGGTCTCCGGCGGTGTTGTTGTCGTCGAGCGGGCCGACGTTATCGGTCTGATAGCTCTTTCCGCCCTGCAGCACGATCGTGTCGGCGCCGGCGCTGTCCCCGTTGCAGTCGCCGAAGTTCGCGTTGTTGTTCGACGCGCTGATCGCCTCCCGCAGGTCGCAGCCCGAGTGATCGAACGACTGGGTGTCCGATGTGTCGGTGACGGTGATCGTCGCCGCGCCCGCCCCCGCCGGGAACACGGTCGCGGCGAGGGCAAGCGCCAGCACCACGGCGAGAGCCGGGAGTGCTCGGGTCGCTGCAGCTGTCTGCTTGCTCAAAGTTGCTGTTCCCTGGACGAGCCGGATCGAAGGCGTCGGTAGCATCGCCGCCCGGCATGGCGAAAGTCAAGGTCAAGAACCCGATAGTCGAGCTCGACGGCGACGAGATGACCCGGATCCTCTGGGCCTTCATCAAGGAGCAGCTGATCCTGCCCTACCTCGATGTCGACCTGCGCTACTTCGACCTCTCGATCGAGAAGCGCGACGAGACGGAGGACCAGATCACGGTCGACGCGGCCAACGCGATCAAGGAGTACGGCGTCGGCGTCAAGTGCGCGACGATCACCCCGGATGAGGCCCGGGTCGAGGAGTTCGGGCTCAAGGAGATGTACCGCTCTCCCAACGGGACGATCCGGAACATCCTGGGCGGGGTGATCTTCCGAGAGCCGATCGTGATCTCGAACGTGCCGCGGCTGGTCCCGGGCTGGACCAAGCCGATCGTGATCGGCCGCCACGCCTTCGGCGACCAGTACCGCGCCACCGACCTGGTGGTCCCGGGGGAGGGGCAGCTGACCCTGACCTACACGCCCAAGGACGGCGGGGAGCCGATTGAGCTCGACGTCTACGACTTCCCCGGCGGCGGGGTGGCGCTGGCGATGTACAACCTCGACGACTCGATCCGGGACTTCGCCAGGGCCTCGTTGCGCTACGGGCTCGATCGCCGCTACCCGGTCTACATGTCGACCAAGAACACGATCCTGAAGCGCTACGACGGCCGCTTCAAGGATCTCTTCCAGGAGATCTACGATTCGGAGTTCAAGGACGAGTTCGAGAAGAACGACCTGACCTACGAGCACCGCCTGATCGACGACATGGTCGCGGCCGCGCTCAAATGGGAGGGCGGCTACGTCTGGGCCTGCAAGAACTACGACGGCGACGTGCAGTCCGACACGGTCGCCCAGGGCTTCGGCTCGCTCGGCCTGATGACGAGCGTGCTGATGACCGCCGACGGCAAGACGGTCGAGGCGGAGGCGGCCCACGGCACGGTCACCCGGCACTTTCGCCAGCACCAAGAGGGCAAGCCCACTTCGACCAACCCGATTGCTTCCATCTTCGCCTGGACGCGCGGCCTCGCCGCCCGCGGCCGGATGGACGAGACGCCCGAGGTCACCGAGTTTGCGGAGACGCTCGAGCGCGTATGCATCGAGACGGTGGAGAGCGGGAAGATGACGAAGGACCTGGCCCTTCTGATCGGCCCTGACCAGGACTTCCAGACCACGCAGGAGTTCCTCGGCTCCATCGACGAAAATCTGACCAAGGAGATGAATTGACCCCCGTCAACGTCACAGTCACCGGAGCGGCCGGCCAGATCGGCTACGCGATCCTCTTCCGGATCGCGGCCGGCGAGATGCTCGGCCCGGATACCGAGGTGAAACTGCGCCTGCTCGAGATCCCGGACGCGGTCAAGGCCGCCGAGGGGACGGCGATGGAGCTTGACGACTGCGCCTTTCCGCTGCTGCGGGGAGTCGACATCTCCGACGACCCGAAGGAGGCCTTCGACGGGACCAACATCGCGCTGCTGGTCGGCGCGCGTCCCAGGTCGAAGGGGATGGAGCGAGCGGACCTGCTCGAGGCGAACGGCGGCATCTTCAAGCCCCAGGGCGAGGCGGTCAACGCGGTCGCGGCCGACGACGTCAAGGTGCTGGTGGTCGGCAACCCGGCAAACACGAATTGCCTGATTGCGAAGTCACATGCCCCCGACGTCCCGGCGGAGCGGTTCACCGCGATGATGCGCCTTGATCACAACCGCGCCATCGCGCAGGTGGCCAACAAGCTCGGGCGCCCCGTCGGCGACGTCAAGCGAATGACCGTCTGGGGGAACCACTCGCCGACCCAGTACCCGGACCTCGTCAACGCCCTGGTCGACGGCAGCCCCGCCTGGCCTCAGGTCGACGACGAGGCCTGGATCGCGGACGAGTTCATCCCAACGGTCGGGAAGCGCGGCGCTGCGATCATCGAGGCGCGCGGCGCTTCCAGCGCCGCGTCGGCCGCCAACGCGGCGATCGACCACGTCCACGACTGGGTCCTCGGGACGCCGGACGGCGACTGGGTCTCAATGGCCGTCCCCTCCGACGGCTCCTACGGAGTTGAGGAGGGGCTGATCTCCGGCGCCGCCTGCGAATGCTCCGGCGGGGAGTGGAAGCGCGTGGATGGCCTCGAGATCACCGACTTCTCGCGCGAGCGGATCGATGCAACCGTCGCCGAGCTCGAGGAGGAGCGCGATGCGGTCAAGGACCTCGGTCTGATCTGACTAGGCGGGGTGGTAACCCTTGCCGCGTCGCTTGATGCGGCCGTCCTTCTCCAGGTCGGGCAACACCCGGTACAGGTAGTTCGGGTGATTGAGCCTCATCTTCTTGCCGAGCTCGGGGACGCTGATCCCGGGGTTGTCGCTGATGAGCTTCACCGCCTGGTCCGCTCTGGTGCCTCCGCGGCGGCGGCGGCGCCCTGACCCGCGCGGACGCCCGGGCCCACGCCTGGTGCTCTTACCGAGCCCGGCGAGCGCGGACTCCACTTGGCGGCGCTCGTCGTCCAGCTCGCGAAGCCGGCGCTCCAGCAGCGTCCTGGCCTGGTCCACTGTGTTCGAAACCCTTGGCATCCTTCTCAAGGTCCTCTCTCTACGAAGTGACAGTTACTTGACCGTAACAGTTAGTTTCAACTGACATGAATGATGAGCGTGCAAGCGAGGGTGCTCCGGAGGCGAAGCCGACGAGCAACCCGTTTCACGTTGTGGTGATCGCGAGGCTCCTGCTGCCGGCAGGGCGCGAGCGCCTCGCCGCGCGCTACGAGGTCAGGGATGGAGGCCTCGAGGCGACGCGCGAGGACCTGCTGGCGCTGGCGCCCGGGGCCAGCGCTCTGGTCGCCGACCCGAGCGTCGCAATCGACGCGGAGGTCCTCGATGTTTGCGGTGACGGGCTGCGAGTGGTCGCCAACTTCGCCGTCGGCTACGACAACGTCGATCTCGCCGCCTGCCGAGAGCGAAGGGTGGTCGTGACCAACACACCGGACGTTCTCACCGAGGCCACCGCGGAACTGGCGGTGGCGCTCACCCTCGCCGCTGCCCGCCGGATGAGCGATGCCGAACGCGACCTCCGGGCCGGGCTCTGGCGCGGCTTCGACCCGGCCGCCTATCGCGGCATCGAGATCTGGGGCTCGACCGTGGGCGTCGTCGGCATGGGCCGGATCGGTCACCGCTACGCCAGGCTCGCCCACGGGCTGGGTGCCGAGATCGTCTATGCGGGCCCGACGGCGAAGCCGGAGGCGGAGAGCGAGCTCGGCGCCCGCCGGCTCGACCTGGCGGAGCTGCTCGAGGTTGCGGACGTCGTCAGCCTCCACGCACCCGCGACGGCGGAGACGAGGGGTTTGATCAGTGGCCGAGAGCTCGAGCTGATCGGCCCGGAGGGGGTCCTGGTCAACACCTCGAGGGGATCCCTGGTGGACTCGGAAGCCGTCGCCGCGGCGCTCGAGAGCGGGGCGCTCGGGGCGGCAGGCCTGGACGTCTATGAGGGCGAGCCCGAGGTCTCACAGCGGCTGCTCGACGCGCCGCGCTGCGTGCTGCTGCCGCACATCGGGTCAGCGACGATCCCGTCGCGGGACGGGATGGCGAACGCGGTTGCGGACAACGTGATCGCGGTGCTGGAAGGCGGGGAGCCGCCTTCGAGGGTGGCGTAATCCGGCTTCGCCATCAAACGACGGCGTAGCGGCCGCCCCGCATCAGGCGCGAGGGCTATCGCCCTCGCTTCGAGGGCGGGCGTCCTGACGCCGCCTCGGCAATGTGCCCATGATCGCGTCCCAAAGAGGCGAGGAAACGCCGAATCCGTAGCGGTGGTCCTGGAAGTGGTGGCGCATGTGGTGGGTGCGGAGCCTCTTCCCGAAGGAGGTCTTCGGCACGTGGTGGTGCAGGTGGTAGTGCATGTAGTCGTAGGACAGATACCCCGTGATGAACCCGGAGAAGGCGGGGAGGGCGTTGGTGGTGCCGAAGGCCAGCACGTAGAGCCCGAGGAAGAGCGCGGCGAGGGGAATGCTGACCGCTGGTGGCATGACCAGCCGCATGGCGTCGTTGGGATGGTCGTGATGGACGCCGTGAATGATGAAGTGGAGCCGGTCACCGCCGCGGAACTTGGGCTGCCAGTGGAAGAGGAGCCGATGGAGCCAGTACTCGGTCAGCGTCCAGATGCCGATGCCGGCGAGGAAGAGCAGAACAGTTGTCCAGACAGCGAGGCCACGATCGATTCCGAGCCAGATCCCGGCGACGACGACGGGAATGAAGACGATCGCCGGCACCGCTGGATGGACACGGGAGAAGAAGTCGAGGAACCTGCTCTCGAACATCGGCGGGGACGCCGAGAGCTCTGCTGTCCGCTCGTGGGCCATCGGCCTGATCTTAGCGAGGGCAATCCGGTGTCCGACCTTTTCGGTGCTTGCGAGACTCGTGACCAGATGGTGAAAAAAGAAGAGCGCCATTTGCGGAAACGCCCCAAACAAACCCCGGTGGGAATGGCATGATGCAGCCAAGTCGCGGGTACAGCGCCCGGGGCGGAGGATCAGCCGGCGGCAAGGGGCCGCCACCTAACCAGACGAGAGGGATGGGGCGAACTTGGCCGAGCGTCGAGCACGCACTGCTGCCGTGACCTGCGAGGACTGTTTCTTCCGGCGCCGCGGCCTCTGCGCGCTCGGACTCGACGCGCCCTGTCCCACCTTCAGGCCCGACACTCCCGAGGGCCTCGTTCCACCCCGGCAGCCCGCGCTGCTCGAGCGGCTGCCAGGCCGCTCGCTCTCGGAGCGGAGGCCGCAGGCCGTAGCGACTTAGGCGGGGCGGCGGCTTGCAGCCGCGGTCCGGTGGCGAAGCCAGGCCGCGACCCGGTTACAGTCCGGCGGGGCCATGGGGCAGCTGCCTTGAAGATCACCGTGCTCGGCAAGTCGCCCTCCTGGCAGGACGCCGGGGGCGCGTGCAGCGGGTACCTGATCGAGACCGACTCCACGACGGTCCTGCTCGATTGCGGCAACGGGGTGTTCGGCAAGCTCCGCCAGCGCGTCGACTACACCGAGGTGGACGCGGTCATCATCTCCCATCTCCATGCCGACCACTTCCTCGATCTGGTCCCCTACTCATATGCGCTGATCTACGCGCCCAGGCAGCAGCCGGTTCCGGTCCACACCTGGGAGGGCACCGATGATCCCGCGCGGCCGCGGCTGATCGCCCCGCCCGGCGCCGAGGAGACGTTCCGCAGGGTTGTGGGGGCGTGGGGGAACGACGACCTGATCGAGAGCGCCTTTCGAATCGAGGAGTACTCCGCCGGGGACCGGGTCCAGGTCGGCGACGTCCACGCGAGCTTTCATCCGGTTCCGCACTTCGTCGAGACCTTCGCCGTCCGGATCGGCGCCGAGGGGAGCGGTGAGATCGCCTACAGCGCCGATACCCGCCCGGGCGACGAGATCGTGGAGGCGGCCCGGGGCGCGGACCTGCTGATCATCGAAGGGACCCTGCCGCGCCCCGAGCGCACCGGCCTGCGTGGCCATCTCACTCCCGAGGAGGCGGGGGAGCACGCCAAGCAGGCCGGCGCGAAACGCGTCGTGATCACACACATCTCGGACGAGCTCGGCGAGGACTGGGCGCGCGAGCAGGCGGAGGCCGGCTTCGGTGGATCGGTGGAGATCGCACAGGAGGGCGCGGTATACGAAGTGTGAGGGTTGCCAAGCCGTCCGCGTCGCAACCCTGCATGCCCGGAAGCGAAGCTGAGGACATGCAGGTTTATGGCGAAGCCGTATAGCTACAGTGTTTTCCGATGACCAGCCAGCGAGACCCGTTCGCTGACTTCGCCCGGATGCGGCGGGAGATGGACGAGCTTCTCGGCGACTTCTGGGACCAGGCCGGCTACCGCCAGCGGCGACAGGTCGCGGCGTTCGTTCCACGTGTCGACGTGTACTACTGCGGCGAGGACGCGCCGCAGAAGGCGGTGGTCAAGGTGGAGCTGCCCGGGATCGAGCTCGAGGCGGTGAACCTCGAGGTCCGCGGCCGCACCCTCGTGATCAGCGGCGAGCGCCCGGTCCGCGACACCGAGGGCCGCACCTACCAGCAGGTCGAGCTTCCCTCGGGGCCCTTCCGGCGCGTCGTTGAGCTCTCGGTGGACGTCAACGCCGACGAGGCCGTGGCCACGTACGAGGACGGGATCCTCCGTGTCGAGCTTCCCACCCGCCTGCCGCAGGCCACCCGCCAGGTCCCGATCGAGCGCGCCGAATAGCGGGCGTTCGTACCTGGAAGGGGAACCGACAATGGCCGACGTGGAGACTCCCCAGCTGGAGGTGGTGGAGATCCCGGACGTCGAGGAGATCGGGGACAGCACCGAGCCCCTGCCCGACGCCCTCCCGATCCTGCCGCTGAGGGAGACCGTCACCTATCCGGACACACTCACGCCGCTGGCGGTGGGACAGGAGCGGTCGATCAAGCTGGTCAACGACGTGCTCTCCGGCAACCGGATGCTGGCGATGGTCGCCTCCAAGGACCCGGAGCTCGATGCGCCGGGCCCCGAGGACCTCTACGGGGTCGGCGTGGTGGGGTCGGTGGCGCGGATGATGAAGGTCCCGGACGGGACGCTTCGAATCCTGGTCCAGGGAAGCGTGCGGATCCGGATCCTCGACTACGTCAGCGAGGAGCCCTACCTGGTGGCGCGGATCGAGGAGATGCCCGACGTGATCGAGGCATCGACCAAGCTCGAGGCTCTGACCCGCAACGTCCAGACCACCTTCAGCGAGATCATCGAGGCGATCCCGTACCTGCCCGAGGAGCTTCAGCTCGCCGTCGCGAACCTCGACGAGCCCTCGGCGCTCTCCCACCTGATCTCCGGGGCCCTGCGCATCTCCACCGCGGAGAAGCAGGAGCTGCTGGAGACGGTCAACGTGACCAAGCGCCTCCGTCGCCTCTCCGAGATCCTCACGCGCGAGCTCGAGGTCGTCCAGCTCGGCTCGAAGATCCAGTCCCAGGTCGAGTCCGAGATCGACAAGGGCCAGCGCGAGTACTTCCTCCGCCAGCAGATGAAGGCGATCCAGGAGGAGCTCGGTGAGGCCGACGAGCAGCAGATGGAAATCAACGAGCTGCGCGATCGAATCGAGCAGGCGGGCCTTACCGAGGAGGCTCGCAAGGCTGCCGACCGCGAGCTCTCGCGCCTGGAGAAGCTGCCGCCGGTCGCCGCCGAGTACGGCGTGATCCGGACATATCTCGAGTGGCTCGTCGACCTGCCCTGGTCGAAGGAGACGGAGGACAACCTCGACATCGGCCACGCCCGGAAGGTGCTCGACGAGGACCACTACGACCTCGAGGAGGTGAAGGACCGCATCCTCGAGTACCTGGCCGTCCGCAAGCTCAACCCGGACTCTCCGGGCCCGATCCTCTGCTTCGTCGGCCCACCCGGAGTCGGCAAGACCAGTCTCGGGCGCTCCATCGCGAAGGCCCTGGGACGCGAGTTCGAGCGCATCTCGGTGGGGGGCGTCCGGGACGAGGCGGAGATCCGCGGCCACCGCCGCACCTACATCGGTGCCCTGCCCGGGACGATCATCCGCGCACTGCGCGACGCCGGCACCAGGAACCCCGTCTTCATGATCGACGAGATCGACAAGATGGGCGCGGACTTCCGCGGCGATCCCTCCAGCGCGATGCTCGAGGTCCTCGACCCGGCGCAGAACTCGACCTTCCGCGACCACTACCTCGACCTGCCGTTCGACCTCTCCGAGGTCCTCTTCATCGCGACGGCCAACATCCTGGACACGGTCCCGCTGCCGCTCCAGGACCGGATGGAGGTCATCCAGCTCGCCGGCTACACGATCGAGGAGAAGCTCCACATCGCAAAGCGTTACCTGGTGCCGCGCCAGCTGGCGGCCAACGGCCTCCGGGCGTCGCAAATCGTGTTCGCGGACCCGGCGCTGACCACGATCATCGATGAGTACACCCGCGAGGCTGGTGTCAGGAACCTGGAGCGCGAGATCGGGACGGTCTGCCGGAAGGTCGCCCGCCAGGTCGCCGAGGGGAAGAACAAGGGCAAGGTGCGGATCTCGGCGAAACGGGCCCGCGAGCTGCTCGGCAAGCGCCGCTTCTTCTCGGAGCAGCGCCGTCGCACCAAGGACCCCGGGGTCGCCACCGGCCTGGCCTGGACGCCCGTCGGCGGCGAGGTGCTCTTCGTCGAGGCAACGGCCGTCCCCGGCTCGGGCAATCTCACCATCACCGGCCAGCTCGGCGACGTGATGCGCGAGTCAGCTCAGGCGGCCCTCACCTGGGTGCGGCGACACGCTCACCAGCTCGCGCCCGGTCTCGACGACGACTGGTTCGCCAAGCACGACATCCACGTCCATGTCCCGGCCGGAGCGGTCCCCAAGGACGGCCCGTCCGCGGGCGTGGCGATGACCACCGCGCTCGCTTCGCTGATCAGCAACAGGCCGGTTCGAAACGACGTGGCGATGACCGGGGAGATCACCCTGACCGGCCAGGTGCTGCCGATCGGAGGCCTGAAGGAGAAGTCGCTGGCCGCCCAGCGAGCGGGGATCAAGCAGGTGATCGTGCCCGACCGCAACCAGGGAGACGTCGAGGAGATCGCGGAGCAGGAGCGGGAGGGCGTGGAGTTCGTCTATGCCGACGACATCGGCGATGTGCTGAAGACGGCACTGGAAACGGATGGAAAAGCGCCGAGGGGGTAGTCTCCCCCTGCACCCTGGAAAACGATCTGAGGAGACCCATGGGGGCACAAAGCAGAAGCGCGAAAGCCGGAGATGCTGCCCGGTCGGTCGCGTCCAATCCATATGTGCGGAGGCTCATCGAGGACGATGAGCTCCGCGAGAACATCCGCGTCGCGTTTGAGGCTGCCAAGGGCGCGTACGCTCGGATGTCGAATGGCAAGGGGCCCGCGAAGGCCCTGATGGACGACAAGAAGGTTCAGCGTGATCTGCGCACGGCGGCAGAGTCGCTTCGGGATGCTTCACAGCAGCTGCGCGGACGGAGCACCCGCCGCCGGTTCGGCCTTGGAAAGGCCCTGCTCGTGGGCATCCTCGGCGCGGCCTTGATCCTCATTCTGAGCGAGGACGCGCGCAACGCGGTGCTGGACAAGCTGTTCGGAGCGGAGGAGGAGTTCGAGTACACCTCGACCACCACCCCGGCCCCGGACACGGAGACCGTCCCAAGCGCCTGACCCGGCGCATCACTGGTTTTCTCGAGGGCGCCCATCGGGCGCCCTCGTCTTTTGAGGGCGCCTGTCGTGGTCTTCAAGGAGCGGGCCGGCGAGCTGCAGCTGGAGCTCCCCGAGAGCCGTCGCTGACCGTCCGTCACTAGTCTGCGCGCGATGGCGAGTGTCGACGTACTCGTGCCGGCCCAGCGCTATGTCTTCGCCGTCTCGAACGGTGAGGCGGAGGCGGCCACCATCGACAGCTCCGCCGACGGCTTCCAGCGATACAAATCGCTGCAGAAGGGGGGCAGGACGACGGGCATGGTCGCCTTCCCGAACACCCTGCTGATTCGCGGCGAGCGCGACTACCTGGTCGACCCCGGGCTGATCATGCAGGGGGCTCCGGTGATCGGCGCGCTGGGCGAACTCGGCGTCGATCCCAACGAGGTCAAGGACGTGATCCTCACCCATTTGCACTTCGATCACGCCGAGGGGCTGGCGGGCTGGCCGATGCGCCGCACCTACGTCCACCGAATCGAGACCGAGGCGCCGTATGCCCAGCTCGTCTCCGGTGTGATGGAGATGGCGGATCTCCAGATCCTCGAGGGGGAGGAAGGTGAGATCGAGCCGGGCCTGCGCTGGCTGCTCACCCCCGGGCACAGCGATGGGCTGATCTCGTTGCTGGTGGACACCGACGACGGCCTGGTGGTGATCGCCTCCGACTGTGTCGGACCGCTGCCCGAGTACTTCGAGAAGATGGACCTCCCCGGGGATTTCGGCCCCGAGCGCGACGAGCTCCTGCGGCAGTGGAAGCGGATCCGCGACCTCGATCCCGCAGTCGTCATCCCGGGGCACTACCCGCCGGTCGAGCTGCGCTGAGCCACAAACCGAGCAGGTTGTCCAGCCAGCCAAAGTCCTAGAGTTCCGGCCGTGGAAGCGACGAAGACGAGGGAGCTGAGCGGGGAGAAGGCGCAGCGGATCGTGGAGGCGATGCGCTCCAGCGTCGCCCGCCGTGGCATCTCGGGCTCGACCTTCGAGCACGTCGCCCGCGAGGCGGGCGTCAGCCGCGGATTGCTCCATTACTACTTCGGCACCAAGGAGGCCCTGCTGGTCGAGGTGGTGAGGCGGGACACCGAGCACCGGATCGCCCGACTCGACGAGCCGCTGGGCAACGCCGGGTCCGTTGACAAGCTGCTCGAGGCCCTGGTCGCCGACCTCGAGGACTCGATCCAGAACGACCCGGGCTTCTGGGTCCTGCTGTTCGATTTGTTCACGGCCGGGCGCCGCAATCCGGAGATCCAGCGGGAGGTGGGGGAGCTCTTCAATCGCACTCGCGCGCACGTCGCCGAGGTCCTGCGCGCCAAGCAGGCCGAGGGTGTGATCAAGCCCCTTTTCGAGGTCGATGCCGTGGTCGCGCTGCTCTTCGCGCTCGCCGATGGCATCGCCCTCCAGGTGCTCTCCGATCCGGAGCGCGATCACAAGGACGTGATCGCCGCCGGGACGGAGGCGGCTCGCCACCTCCTCGCCGGTTGATCTGGGAGCAGCCCGCCAAGGGCGGGTACCCGGACCGGTCGTTCCTCGGCCTGCCCGGCGTCGAGCGCATGGGCGCCGGGAGGCGCGGCCTCATCCCGTTCTCGCCGATGGGCTACCTGACCGAGCTCGAGCTGACCGAGGCCTCGCGCGGGCACTCGACCTTCTCGATGCCGGCCTCGCCATGGTTCGCGAACTCCTCGGGCCTGATCTCCGCCGGGATGCTGGCCGTGATCGGCGATGCCGCGCTCGGGTCGGTGGTGCACTCCGACGTCGAGGCGGGCCAGGGGATGACGACGGCCGAGCTCTCGATGTCGTTCCTGCAACCGGTCGTACCGAAGGAGGGGGCGGCGGTCACCGGCTCCGGGCAGTTGATCCACCGCGGACGGACCATGGGAATCTCGGAGGCCTTCCTGTTCGACGATGACGACCGGCTGATCTCGCACGGGACGACCCGCTGCAGCATCTTCCCGCCTGTCGATCCGGTCCCCGATCCGCCCGATCCCGACGCCCAGCCTCTCGATCAGCTGCCGCCGGGAAGCTCAGCGGACGATCCGCTGCGTGGCGAGCTCGAGGGCGAGGTGCTTCGCCAGGAGGAGTTCGAGGCGCGCGGCGGGCTGGAGATCATGAGAGATGTGATCGAAGGCGAGCTGCCCAGGCCTCCGATCCACCACCTCACCGGTCTGGCGTTGACCGAGGCGGCCGAGGGCGAGACGGTCGGCGTTCTGCCCTGCAGCAAGTGGCTCTCGACCTCCGCGGGGACTGTGCAGGGCGGGTTCACCGCGATGCTCGCGGAGTTCACGATGACGGCGGCCGCCTTCAGCACCGCACCTGCGGATACGGCCGTCGCGACGCTCGACTTCAAGGTCAACTACCTGCGGCCGGTGTTCCCCGACGGGAACGAGCTCACCGCCCGCGCCCGGATTGTGCACCGCGGTCGCACGCTGGCGATCGCGACGTCCGAGATCACCAACGCCGAGGGGAAGCCCGTTGCCCTCGCGACGGGATCCTCCATGTACCTGCCCGGCAGGCCCGCGAACCTGGTCGGGGTCGAGTTGGGCTCGGGATCCTCGGATCCAGAGGACGACCCGGGCGCCTAGACCTGTAGGCCTCCCGCGCCTCGCAGGGCTCTCAGAACTGGAGGATCGTGCCCCCCTCGGTGATCTCGGGCGGGCTGATCGGCGTGGTCACGTTCTCCTCGACCCACCCGGCGGCGCGCTTCGACGACTCCTCTGTGCCGGCCTTGTCCTGGCAGGCCGTCACAGTCATCCCGCCGTCGCCGCTGCGAAAGGCGGCGTAGCTGACGAAGCCGGGCACTCCAGTGATCAGGTCCTTCACGTCCTCCTCGCGCTGCTCGAGAAGATCAAACAACTCCGACGCACCTTGGCCGGAGTAGCTGCGAACCACTACATGCATGCGCCTCTCCTTCTGTGGAAATGCCCCCTCGTACGACCGTACTCGCATTTCCATGCGGAGCGCAACCTGGCCGTTGACGACGAGACAGGTCGCCGGACCGGCGATACAGTCGGCGTATGGGCATCTTCGGCTTCCTGCGGAGAAAGGACGAGCGGGCGATCCCCGAGCCAGGCACGCCGGAGTTCGAGGCCGCCGTCCAGGGCTCTGGCCTGCCGGACTCCTCGTCAGGCCAGAGCGTCTCTATGGGCGAGCCGGGCTGGACCGCGCCCGGCTCCTCACAGACTCTCGACCTGAGCAAGACGGGCAAGCGGGAGGAGATTCAGGAGGTCTTGCGCGAGCACGGAATCGACCCCGACCAGAAGGGTCAGACCATCGATGCATCGAAGGTGCCGGGACTGCGTGCGGCGATCCTCCGGGTTCTCGTCGGGGGCGTGCCGAACTCGGGCGGGTTCGGCGACGGAGTCTCGACTCCGAAGAAGCCCCCGCCGCAGGATCCGGACGGGTAGCTACTCGACGGGCTGAGGCCTGGGCGGGAAGATCTTCGGCATCCGGGCGAGCTGGCGCAGCGAGCCGCGCGGCTTGATCTTGCGGCGCAGCATCGCCCTGCGGGCGTCCTGACCGCGAACGGAGACGTCTACCCAATCGGCCCAGGTCGTCCTCAGGGTGACGTCCGGCTTCTCCGCCAGCCCGCGCCCGGAGCTCGTCGAGCCGTTGTCGATTCGCACGTGCCAGGGCTCGGCGTCCTCGAAGCGCCACTGGATCGTCACCGGGCGGTCGACGGCATCGGTGTGGGCCGACCGCGCGATCACGTCGAAGAGGATCTCCTCGACCTCGGGGTTCGCCTGCGGCTTGCCGTTGGGCGCACCGAGCACGCCGGCGCGGAGCAGCTTGATCTGCCTCTCGGCGCGCTCGTCGTAGCCCATCTCCGGGTCGAATGGGTAGATGCCGGGCGGGTGCTCAGCAAGTGGATATCCGGTCGCCCTCCACTTCTGCTCGACCGAGCGCATGCCCCACGCGTAGAGCTCGGCGATCGTGAAGCCGTACTCGGTCGTGTAGCGCTCGTCCCAGTTGGGCGGCACGAAGATCCCGGTCACGTACGGCAGGACCTCCCTGAGGATCTCGGAGGCGGCGGCCTTGCACTCGTCGGACTCGGCGAAGAGCTCGGAGAGGACCTTGACGCCGAAGCCGATGTGGCGCTGCTCGTCCCGTGAGACCTTCTCCATTCCGGCGCTGAAGCCGGGCATCGTGCCGGCCTTGACGAAGAAGTCCTCGATGAAGTGCTGGGTCGGCTGAGCCATCGTGGCCTCGATGACCATGTGGTAGAGCGTGATCGCCTGGGCGAACTTGGGGAGGGAGCGGTCTGTGTGAAGCTCGTCGACCATCCGCTCGAGCCGCGCGAAGACGTTGCGGTAGCCCCAGCCGAGTTCCGGCAGGGTGGCCTGGAGACCGGTGGCAATGTCCCCTTCGATGCCGATGACCTCCTTGAAGAAGCGGTAGAAGAAGACGGCGTGGCGGGCCTCGTCGACCTGCTGGGTGGCGAGGAAGTACTTCTGCTCCTCCTTGGGGGCCGCCTCGATGTAGGGGGAGAGGCCGTCGGCGACCGCATCCTCGCCGTAGAAGAACATCGAGTAGACCCACATGGCGGACTTCCGCTGGATCTCCGAAAGGGACTTCCAGCCCTGCTTGTCCTGGGTGAAGTCGAGCTCCATCGCCTTCCAGTTGCCCTCTTCCCAGCGGCGGTAGAGATCGTCGTACGTGATTCCGACCGGCGATGCTCTGCTGCGCGACCGACATCGGTGCCTCCTGGTCCTCTCATTTCGCCTCTTCTACGACGGCTGCGAACACCGCCGCCGGATCGATCCCTATAGTAACTGACTGACCAGTCAGTTAGTACTGTGACGTCGAGCACACAAGCACAGCCGAAGCCGCCGACCCGGTCGCGGATGACCGCCGCGGACCGCCGCGAGGTGATTCTCGATGCCGCCCGTTCGGCCTTCGCCGAGAGCGGCTACCACGAGACCTCGCTCGACGCCGTCGCGGAGCGCGCCGGGGTCTCCAAGGCTCTCCTCTATGAGCACTTCTCCTCCAAGCGCGAGCTCTACGTCGCGATGCTCGAGATGCACGTCCATGAGCTGGTCGAGCGGATCAGCGGCGCGGTCGCCGGCGCCGAGCCGGGTGAGCCTCGGATGCGGGCCGGCCTCGAGGCCTTCTTCGGCTTCGTCGAGGAGCGCCGCGGCGCCTGGCGCATCATGTTCCGCAACGCCGGCGACCCTGACGTCGCGCTGCGGCTCGAGCGGCTGCGCGACGAGGTCGCCGCGGCGATCGTCCAGCTGATGAGCGAGGAGGCCGAGCGAAAGGGCCTGGACTTCCCGAAGCTCCCCCAGATGGTCGAGATGATCGCCCAGCAGCTGGTGGGGGCGATGCAGTCCCTCGCGGATTGGTGGGACCTCCATCGCAAGGTGCCGAAGGAGGAGGTCGTACAGGCTGCGATGGACTTCGCCTGGATCGGCCAGGAGCGAATCAGCCAGGGAGAGCGCTGGGAGGGATAGGCTGGCCCCGTGCTCGAGGTCGGCAAGCGCTACACGAGCCCACGAACTCGGACCTGGCTCGAGGTGACCGAGCGGGCAGACGGGAACATGAAGTTCGAGCGATCCTTCGCCCCCGGGACCGGCGGCGCCGATCCGCATCTCCATCAGGACCTCACCCAGACCTGGGAGGGCCTCTCGGGCGAGGGGATGATCGAAGTCGATGGGGAGGAGCGGGAATTTCGGACAGGGGACCGGGTGGCGATCCCTCCTCGCACGCTCCATCGTGATCCCTGGAACCCGAGCTCCACCGAACTACACGCGCGCGGAATCTTCGAGCCCATCAACGACTTCATCGAGGCGTACGCGGAGGCCTACGTCCACCACCTCACCGAGAGCGGACGGCTCGATGACCAGGATGAGATGCCGCTGCTCCAGATCTTCGTCACCTCGCAGGCGACGAACGGGTGCTCCTGGGCGGGCTCACCACCGATCGCGGTGCAAAAGGCGTCGCTGCCGCTGCTCGCGGCGATCGGCAGGCTGCGCGGGTACAGGCCGAGCTACGACTGACCGCTCAGCCGGTCGTTGCTCCCGCTGTCGCGAAGCAGGTGCCCAGGTTGGCCGCAGTGTGATCCGCCCGGACACTGAACGTGCCCCCAATTCTCGAGCCGTCGGGAGCGCCGACCGACAACGAAGCACCGCCTCCCTCAGCGGTTGTCGGAGCAGTGCTGTTGTCGGTTGCGTCAACGACCGTCTCGGGGCGAATCAGGAACGGCTCTCCGACGCCCGACACCGTGTTCCCGTCGGTCGAGGTTCCGAAGACCCACGAGTTCGTCTGCGAGCTGCTCACAGCGACGAGAGCTTCCGTCGTCGAGCTTCCGTTCAAGCATTGCGCGAATACGGTGAGCGGACCGGCGACACAAAGTGGATGGACCTCCCCATCCGCAGGCACGTTGAGGTCCGCGAGCAGACCTCCGCTCCACCGACCTTCTGGGCATCCGCCGCATTCGCAGCGTTGCCGGCACTCGTCGCGTTGTCGGCGGAGGCAGCGTGAGCCACCGATAGCCCCGGCGCGAGCCTGTTGATCTGCTGCGCTGTGATTTTCTTGATCGTCTTCGTGTTGCCGCCCCCCGAGCCTCCCAGCGCCACCCCCGCTAGGGCGACGACGAGGACAAGCACGACGAAGACGAGCGCTGGCAGGTGCCTCCAACGGACGATGCGTTCCATCGCTCAGGCCGCCGCGCCCAGCTTCGGCGAGGTCCAGGGCTCGCCCAGACGACGGGTGAGCTCCTCGGCGAGCTCGCCGATCGCGATCCGCGACTGGTCGAGGGAGTCGCGGTCGCGGAGCGTGACCGTGTCGTCCTCCATGGTCTGGTGGTCGACGGTCACCCCCCAGGGCGTGCCGATCTCGTCCTGACGGCGGTAGCGCTTGCCGATCGAGCCGCCGGTGTCGTACTCCGCCGACATCAGCCTGCGCAGTTCCTCGTAGATCTCGCGCGCCCTCTCGGGCTGTCCGTCCTTGTTGACCAGCGGTAGCACGGCGACCTTGACCGGCGCCAGCCGGGGATGGAGCTTCAGCACCGTCCGTTCCCGACCCTCGACCTCCTCGGTGTCGTAGGCGTCGACCATGAACGAGAGCATCGCCCGGTCGACACCCGCGGCCGGCTCGATCACGTGGGGGACATAGCGGTCGCCTGTGGCCGAGTCGATGTACTCGAGCTTCTCGCCGGAGAGCTTCGCGTGCTGGGTGAGGTCGAAGTCACCGCGGTTGGCGATCCCCTCGAGCTCGGACCAGCCCATCGGGAAGAGATACTCGACGTCCGAGGTCGCGCTCGAGTAGTGCGAGAGCTCGTCGGGGCCGTGCGCGCGCAGGCGGAGCTGGTTGGGCCGGATGCCGAGGTCCACATACCAGCGCATCCGCTCCTCCATCCAGCGCTCGTGCCAGTCGGCCGCATCGGCGGGAGGGACGAAGAACTCCATCTCCATCTGCTCGAACTCGAGTGTGCGGAAGATGAAGTTTCCGGGGGTGATCTCGTTGCGGAACGACTTGCCGATCTGGGCGATTCCGAACGGCGGTTTCTTGCGCGAGAACTGCAGGACGTTCTTGAAGTTGATGAAGATTCCCTGGGCGGTCTCGGGCCGCAGGTAGGCCTTGTGAGACTCGTCGTGAACGGGCCCTACATAGGTCTCGAACATCAGGTTGAACTGGCGCGGCTCCGAGAGCTCGCCGCCGCAGACCGGGCACCGGATCTCGCCCTCCGCATTCTCGTCGCCAAGCTGCTCCTCGCGCAGGTCGTCCTCGCGCCAGCGGCGTTTGCACTCCCCGAGGCACTGGACGAGCGGGTCGGTGAACCCGGCGAGATGGCCGGACGCTTCCCAGACCCTTGGGTTCTGGATGATCGCCGAGTCGAGCGCAACGATGTCGTCCCGCTCCTGAAGCATTGCTCGCCACCACTCGGCCTTGACGTTGTTCTTGAGCAGGACGCCGTAGTGCCCGTAGTCGTACGTGTTGGCGAAGCCGCCGTAGATCTCAGACGCCGGGAAGATGAAGCCGCGCCGCTTGCAGAGCGCGACGATCGCATCGAGGGTCACCTCGGTCATAGGCGTCAAGTTAAACGGAGGCTCGCATGCGCTGCCCGCAGACGGCGCCCACTACCCTCTTGCCTCCGATGCCGATCTACGAGTACCGCTGCCTCAACGGCCACACCTTCGAGGTGATCCAGAGCATGTCCGACGATCCGGTCGAGACCTGCGAGGTGTGCGGCGCGCCGGTCGAGCGCGTCTTCCACCCGGTCGCGGTCCATTTCAAGGGTTCCGGCTTCTACTCGACCGACTACGGCGCGAAGGGCAAGACCGGTGCGGGCAAGGACGGGGATTCCGCCTCCGGCGACTCCGGCTCGAGCTCGGACTCCTAGACTCCTCGAGCTCCGAGTCGAGCTCCAAGAAGTCAGACTCGAGCGGCTCGGACAAGGCGACCACCAGCTCCAACTCCGACTAGCCCTCTAGGAACCGGGCGAGCAGGCGGGGCGGTGCGGGGGATCTCCCCCGATCAGCTTCTTGACGGCGTCCTCGCACGCACCCTGTGGAATGAACAGGCTGCCGCCCGGTCCGCTGCTCGCCTGGCTGTGGGCGCCGGTGCCACCGAGGACGTTCGTTGAGCCGTTGCCACCGAGGATCGCCGCGATCGCCACCTGCGGCAGAGTGAATCCGCCCATGTCGCTGATGAAGGCCTTCGGTGCGTCCCAGCCGATGAACGGGCCCTTGATGAAGTTGTAGGGAAAGCGGGTGATGCTCGTCAGCCGTCCCTTGATTCCATCGAGGACCTGCTGCTGGCGGGCGGCGCGATCGCGGTCGTCCTCGGAGGGATCGCAGCTGTTGTGCCTGATCCGCGCATAGGCGAGCGCCTTGTCGCCCTGCAGAGTGACCTCGCCGGGCGGCAACTTCAGGGAGACGCCGCCCTGCTTCTTGCCGCCGTCGACGTCGCCGCAGACCACGGCCCCCTTCTTCTTGTTGGGGTCGCCCGGCACGTCGATGGTCACTCCGCCGAGCGTGTTGATGAAGTCGGCGAAGCCGTCGAAATCGACGATCACGATGTGATTGATGTCGATCCCGAGGAAGTTCTCGACCGTCTTGATGGTCTCGGCCGGGTTCCCGTTCGTGCTCCGGGTGTTGCAAGCGAGTGAGGCATTGATCTTTTGCTCGCCGCAGTTCGGGATCGCCGCGTAGCTGTCGCGCGGGATGGAGAGCTTGCGGAACGAGGTGAGTGACGCGTGCAGCACCATGATCGTGTCCGCCCGCGGCGGCCCCTGCCCCTCGCTGCCGCTCGCGTTGTGCTGCGTCTTGCCGCGGCGGTCCCCTCCGAGGATGAGGATGTTCTGCCCGGCCAGGACCGCGGGCCCGCCCTTGAGGGCGTCCTTGGCCGACTGCGGGAGCTTGCCCTTCTGGATCTGAGCCGAGATCGCGAAGCTGATGAAGCTGAGCAGGAGCCAGCCGACCAACGCGATCAGGACCCAGCGCAGCCAGGGCCGCTTCCCCCCGGTGAGCCTCGCGAAGAAGCCGCGAATGCCTCCCCCCTCGCCGCCGCTGCGGATGCTGTCGAGGCTGGGCTTGCGGAACCGGTCGCGCAGGCTGGGCCGGGAGCGGTAGACGCGGTAGGGCGGCTTCTCCCTCGGTTCCTTCCCGGGCTTGTCGGCCACGGGCTTCTTGCCCTTCGGTGCGGAGCGTTTCTGCCCGGTCTGACCGCTGCGGCCGTAGATCGTGTATTCGGGTTTCTTGCCGCTTTCGCGCTCGCCCGAGCCGCCGGCGCCGCCGGCCTTCTTGGGGTCGTCGGGCTTGCCACGACCCTCGGATCCCCCAGACCGCTTCCGCGGTCGATCATCTCCTGCCGGAGACATGGGATATCAATACTTACGCATGCCCCCGCCGGACCCTTCTTGCAGCCGTTGACCCCCCGCGAGTCGATCGGTGTCGACCTGGGCGGCACCAAGATGCTCGTCGGAGTTGTGGACTCCGAGCAGCACACCCACTACGAGGGCAAGGAGGCATCGACCGGACTGAGTGAGGAGCGGCTGGTCGAGGACCTCGGCAGGGAGCTGGCGGAGGCGAAGCAGGCGCGCCCCGACGTGCTGGCCGCCGGCCTCGGGATTCCCGCGACGATCGACCACGACCGGGGCGTGGCGATCCAGGCGGTCAACCTGGAGATCTCGGACGTGCCGCTGCGGGACCTGATGCGGGAGCGGATCGGCCTGCCCGTCTATCTCGACAACGACGCGAACGTCGCCGCCCTGGCGGAGCATCTCTATGGGGCCGGTCGCGGCGCGAAGAACGTGGTCATGCTGACCATCGGAACCGGCATCGGGGGCGGCCTGATCCTGGACGGGGAGATCTACCGTGGCTCAACCGGGGGGGCGGCGGAGCTCGGCCACATCGTGATTGTCGAGGACGGGTTGCCCTGCCAGGGGAACTGCCCGAACCACGGCTGCGTCGAGACCTACGCCTCCGGCACCGCGCTCGCGCGGGAGGGCAAGGCCGCGGCCGAGCGCGAGCCAGACTCGCCACTTGGCAAGGCCCTGGGGGAGGGGCCGATCGTCGGCAAGACGGTGACCGACCTCGCCATCAAGGGCGACCCGCTGGCCGGCGAGGTGGTGGCCGACGCGGGCCGGCACCTCGGCGTGGCCCTGGTGAGCCTCGCCAACATCTTCGACCCGGATGTCATCGTGGTCGGCGGCGGCGTCTCGGTGGTCGGAGACCTGATGCTCGACCCGGCTCGGGAGGAGCTGCGCTCTCGCGCGCTCGACCCGATGAACAAGACGCCGGTGAAGCTGGCCGAGCTGGGACCGGATGCGGGGATGATCGGGGCCGCGGCGATGGCGCTGATCGAGCTCGACAAGGAGAGCTGAGCCGTGCCCGGCAAGCTCACCGTCTGCCCGACTCCGATCGGGAACCTGGAAGACATCACGCTGCGGGTGCGACGCGCGCTCCACGAGGCAGACGTGATCGCCTGCGAGGACACGCGTAGGACCGGGTTGCTGCTGGAGCGGCTCGAGATCCAGGCGCTGCGGCTGGTCTCGTATCACGAGCGGAACGAGGTGGAGCGGGCCCGCGAGCTGGCGCAGCGGATCGAGCGCGGTGACAACGTGGCGCTGGTCTCGGACGCGGGCACGCCTGCGATCTCGGACCCGGGGTACCGCCTGATCCGGGCCTGCATCGACCGCGACCTCGACATCGAGGTGCTTCCGGGGCCCTCGTCGATCGTCACCGCGCTGGTCGCCTCCGGGCTGCCCCCGCACCGGTTTCGCTTCCAGGGCTTTCTCCCGCGCCGAACCGGGGAGCTCGAGCGCGTCCTGCAGTCGACTGAGACCCTGATTGCGTTCGAGTCCCCGCGGCGTCTTCCCGAGTCGCTGCAGGCACTGGCCCAGCTCGCCCCCGATCGGCCGGCGGCGGTCTGCCGTGAGCTCACCAAGCTCCACGAGGAGATCGCGCGCGGCACCCTCGGCGAGCTCTCCCGCCGGTTCCGGGACGAGGCTCGCGGCGAGATCGTCGTCGTGATCGGCCCGGCGGCTGAGCGTGGGACGGCCGACATCGGCTTCGCCACCGATGCCCTTCGCGGCCTGATCCGCGCCGGCGCCCGGCCGCGGGCCGCGGCCAGCGTCGTCTCGGCACTCACCGGCGTCCCGGCCAACGACCTCTACAAGGGCATCACGGGGCGGGAGCCGAGGCGCTAGTCAGCCCGCAAGGTTGCGGCTCTTCTCGACAAAGCCGTTGGTCGAGCGGCCGGTGGTCGGCTTCAGCGAGTAGATCGTCTGATAGCCGGTCATGTAGAGCCGGCGGCCGTCCGAGATCACGGGGTTGTAGGCGCCGTCCCGGGACAGGAAGACCGGCTTGCCGTCGGTCGCCCGGAAGCCCCACGTCTGCGTCGTCTTCAGATCGCCGGCGTAGAAGACGTCGCCGATCATGCTGCCGGCTCCGGAGACCGGTCCCGAGGCAGACTCCGACCAGCGCTGGGCGCCGGTCCGGGCGTTGAGCGCGTACACGGTCCCGTCGTAGGAGCCGAAGTAGACGCTTGGCGGCGTGTCCGGCGTCTTCGCGGCCGTCGCTCCGCTGTACACGTAGCCGCCGCTCGAGGTGCTCCAGTCGGGGGCGCCGGTGGACTCGTCCCAGGCGTGGAAGCCGCCGCCGAGATCGCCGGCGAAGACCCGCCCGAACGCCACCGTGGCGGTGCCGTAGATGCTGTTGCCGGCGCTCGCCTGCCAGACCTGTCGCCCGTTGCTCGCTCGGAGCGCGGTCATCTGCCCGCTGTAGTCACCGACGAAGACCGTTCCCTTGTCGTAGGCGGGGGAGGCCTTGACGGCTCCGCCCACCGCTGCGCTCCACATCTCCTTGCCGGTCTGAGCGTTGAGCGCGTAGACGGAACCGCACTCGCAGCCGGCGATCACCTCGTTGCCGACGACCAGCGGGCTCGACTCCGTGCGGCCGGGGAAGGGATGGCGCCAGACGACCTTGCCGCTCTGGGCGCTCAGCGCCTGCACCTGCCCGGGCTCGAGGTTGGAGATGTAGAGGCGCCCGTTGCTGTAGCTCGGAGCGGACGCGTTCAGCGTGGCGACGTCGCGGCGCCAGCGTGGCTTGCCGTTTCGGGTGTTGACCGCGAACGCCTCGCCGTTGTTGTCGATTCCGAAGAGTGTTTCTCCGACGACGATCGGCGAGTACTCCATCAGGTGGCCGGCGTCGTAGCTCCAGGCGAGCTTGTACGGGGGCTTGACCTGGTCCGACGGCAGGTAGCGGGTTCTCGCCTGGTCGAGTCCGTAGGTGGGCCAGTCCGTCGTCGGCGGGGCAGGATGGCTAGCCGGGGTGCTTGCGGCCGTGGTGGTCGACTGGCTCGAGCTGCTCGGGGAGCGCAGCAGGAGCCAGCCGCCGACTCCGACAACCGCGACGAAGCCGACCATGCTCGCGATCGCCGCCGCCCGGTGCTCGGTCCAGATCCGCATGGAAGCCGGTGTAGTTCTCCCGTCTAAGCTGAAGCTAACCGATGGCCAAGCGAGAGCCACGCATGGTGTCGCTGGGATACGGGAAGTTCACCCGAGCTGACCGGATATACGCCCTTGTGCCGCTCGACCCGAAGGAGCGTGGCGAGGGCCGCCGCACTTACGTCCATGTCGACGGCCTCGCGGAGCCGATCGTCGCCTCGCGGTCCGAGCGCGCGATCCTCACCGATGTCGAAGCGGCGCTCACCGAGGCGGCCGGGATTCCACGCCGCCGCCGGAGCGGGACAAAGGGCCAGGAGAAGCTTCTCTAGGCTGGATCCGGCGGCGGTGTTTGTGGCTGCCGCATCCGATGAGCTTCTACGTCACCACCCCGATCTATTACGTCAACGGCGAGCCCCATCTCGGGCACGCCTACTCGACGATCGCCGCCGACATCCTCGCCCGCCACCACCGGCAGCGGGGCGAGGACGTCTTCTTCCTGACCGGTACCGACGAGCACGGGGAGCCGGTCACTCAACAGGCAGAGGCCGAAGGCACCACGCCACGGGAGCTGGGCGACCGTCTCGCTCCTCGCTTCAAGGAGATGGCCGCCAAGATCAATGCCTCCAACGACTTCTTCATCCGGACCACGGACGAGGGCCACATCAAGCGGGTCCAGGAGATCGTCCAGCGCGTCTATGACAACGGGCACGTCTACGAGGGCGTGTACGAGGGCTGGTATTGCCCGCGTTGCGCCGACTTCAAGACCGAGTCGGAGATCGGACCGGACAACACTTGTCCGATTCATCAGATCCCCCTGACCCGCGAGAAGCAGGACAACTGGTTCTTCAGGCTTTCGTCTTTCCAAGACGACCTCGAGCGGCTCTACGAGGAGCGCCCCGACTTCGTCATCCCCGACTTCCGGCGCAACGAGGCGCTCTCCTTCATCAGGCAGGGCCTCCAGGACGTCTCCCTCTCACGGCCGACCCTGAAGTGGGGGGTGCCGGTCCCCTGGGACACCGACCAGGTGATCTACGTCTGGTTCGACGCGCTGCTCAACTACTACACCGCGCTCGGGTACGGCGTCGAGGGCAAGGACGTCACGGAGGAGTTCTGGCCGCCCTTCCACATCCTCGCCAAGGACATCCTCAAGTTCCATGCGGTCTACTGGCCCGCCTTCCTGATGGCGGCGGGGATCGAGCTGCCGAAGCGGATGTTCATCCACGGCTTCCTGCTGATGGAGGGACACAAGATGTCCAAGTCGCTCGGCAACGTGCTCGACCCGGACGAGGTGATCTCCAAGTTCGGCGCCGACCCGCTGCGCTTCTACTGCTTTCGCGAGGTTTCCTTCGGCCAGGACGGCCAGATCTCGCCCGCCGGCTTCGAGTCGCGCTACGAGACCGAGCTCGCCGACCAGTACGGGAACCTCGCCAACCGTGTGCTCTCGATGATCGGTCGGTACCGGGACGGGACCGTGCCCGACGCGCAGGCCGAGTCGGAGCTCGCGAGCGACCTGGCGGGGGCGCCGAAGAGGGTCACCGCCCTGCTCGACGAGGCCGAATTGACGCAGGCGCTCGAGGAGATCTGGAAGCTGGTCCGCCGGCTCAACCAGTACGTCGAGGAGACGAAGCCCTGGGAGCTTGCAAAGGACGAATCGGCGGCGGAAACGCTCGATTCGGTTCTCTATGGGCTCGCTGAGGGATTGAGGGTGACCACGCTGCTCCTCCATGCCTACATGCCCGAGACGACCGGGCGGCTCCTGGACGCGCTCGGTGAGTCGGGACGGGAGTTGGACGAGTTCGGCTCGCGCGGCGGGGGCCAGACCCTGGGCGAGCTCGCTCCGCTCTTCCCGAAGCTCGCGCCCGCCTGACCTGAGAGGGCCAAATCGCCTTTGGTAGGGTGGCCCGCGTACCTCGGAAGGCGATTACAGGGAGGAATTCGATGAGCTGGACGTCTCGAATCGGGAGGATTGCGACGCTGGCCGCGATCACAGCTGTCTTGCTGGTGCCGGCCTCGGACGCGGTCGCGAAGGCCCCCGTCGCCCACAAGTCGGGCGCGCTGATCAACTACGTGACCACGGCCAAGCTCAAGGTGCGGAAGAGGATCAACATCTTCGCCGTCTGCGCGGCCAACTGCAGCGTGAACACCACGACGACCATCAAGGGTCGCGGCTACAAGCAGACCTTCCCACTCAACGGTGCGCTGCAGGCCGGAGTGCCCGGCGGTCCCTTCTTCAAGCCGAATGGGCCCCTGCTCAGCGCGATGAAGGCACATCCGGGCGCCTTCAAGATCGTCAGCTCGATGACGGCCACCGACCCGACGACGGGGGCCACCGACTCGATCGCCCACACCTTCAAGCTGAAGAGATAGGCCAGAACGCCTACGCTGCGCCCGTGCTCTCTCGGATCGCCAGGGCGGGAGCGGCGGCCCTCTGTCTGACGGGCTTGGTCGGGCTGCTCGCGGCCACCGCCGCGCAGGCCAAGCCGCTGGCTCGGAGGAGCGTGATCGGCGGCGCCCCGGCGAGCCTGCAGCAGTGGGGTTTCACCGCGGCGGTCCTGACGCCGACGACGCTCTGCTCGGGCTCGGTCATCTCATCGACGAAGGTGCTGACCGCGGCTCACTGTGTCGGCAACCCCGCGTCGATGCTGGTGAGGACAAACTCGACGTCCGCCTTCGGCGGCGGTCAGGCCAGCCTCGTCTCGTCGGCGAGCTTCGCGCCCGGATACGCCCATGGGATCGAAAACGATCTCGCCGTCCTGACGCTCAGGACGCCGACCACGGCGCCTGCGATTCAGCCGGCGAGCGCGGCGGAGGACCTCGCCTACGGGCAGCCCGGCGCCGGCCTCTCGGTCGCAGGTTTCGGAAATCGGAACCCGACATAGCAGTCCGCAAGCCGCAGATCGGGTTGCTGACCGCCGCCGATGTCTCAGCGAAGCGCTGTGCGATCCCGCAGTTCCTGGTCTGCGATTCAGGCACGCGCGCCGGCACGGCGTTCGTGAAGCTGAAGAGAAGGGTGACCCGAAAGAGAAGGCTGAAGCACCGCCGCGTCCAGCGAACCATCTGCTCCGGGGACAGCGGAGGGCCCATGGTGGCGAATACGCCGGCCGGTCCACGGCTGATCGGAATCGCCGAGGCGAGCACGGCTCCGGTCTCCAAGCGAAACCCGTTCTACTACGTCTTCTGCGGGCTCAAGGGCTACCCGTCGCTGCACAGCCGCGCCGCCAGCTACCTCGCCTTCATCCAGGCGAATATCGGGCCCTAGCGGCCACTTGTGGCTGCGATCTGAGGGCGAAGTCGTCCATACACTCGTTTGATGGTCGACACTCACGCGCACCTCGGGCTCTGCGAGCCGCCCGAGACGGAGCTGGTCGCCTCGGCCCGGGACGCCGGGGTCAATCGGATCCTGACCGTCGGGCTCGGCGAGGACTCCAACCCGACTGCCGTCCGCTCGGCGCAGTCGGATGAGGGGGTGTTCGCCTCGGTCGGCCGCCACCCGAACAGCGCGGACGGCTTCGACGAGGCGGCGGCGCAGGCGATCGAGGATCTCTGCGCCGAGCCCGGTGTCGTGGCGGTCGGGGAGACCGGGCTCGACTTCTACCGCGACCGCTCCGACCCCGATGCGCAACGCCGCGCCTTCACCGCCCAGATCGGGATCGCCGCTCGGACGGGCAAGGCGCTCGTCGTACACCTTCGCGATCCGGAGGGATTGGATCAGGCGGTCTCGGAGGCCTTCGACACGCTGGCCGAGCACGGCGAAGGCGTCACCGTGGTCCTGCACTGCTTCTCGGCCGGTGCGCCCTGGGCCGAGCGGGCGGCCGAGCATGGCTGGTACTGCTCGTTCGCCGGCAACCTCACCTATCCGAAGGCCGATTCGATCCGCGAGGCGGCGACGATCGTCCCTGACGATCGGGTGCTGGTCGAGACCGATTCGCCGTTCCTCGCGCCGCAGCCTGTGCGTGGAAGGCCGAATCAGCCCGCGAACGTGGTGGCCACGGCCGAGCGACTCGCCGAGGTCCGCGGTGTCCCCTACGGTGATCTCGAGCGCACCGTGGAGGCGAATGCCGCGAGAGTCTTCGGGTGGTAGTTAGGGGCACCGGTCCGCCGGGGCGGTCGCCGCGCCGGTTGGGCCAGAACTTCCTCGCCGACCCCAATCTCCTGGAGGTGATCGTCCGCGAAGCGGGCCTCTCCAGATCCGATGTCGTGCTCGAGGTGGGTGGCGGCGGGGGCGCCCTGACCGAGCGCCTTGCCCCGGCGGTCGGCAGGCTGCACGTGATCGAGGTCGACAGGCGGCTGCGCAGGCAACTGGAGGCACTCGCACAGGAGGCGGGCGACGTCGAGCTGACCTGGGGCGACGCGATGCGCCTCGACCTCGATCGCCTCACTCCGGCGCCCAACAAGATGGTCTCCAACCTGCCCTACTCGATCGCGACCCCCCTGCTGATCCGGACGATCACCCAGCTGCCGACCCTCGAAACCTGGGTGGTGATGGTCCAGCGAGAAATCGCGGACCGGCTGCGCGCGAAGGCGGGCGGGAAGACGTATGGCTCGGCCAGCGTCCTAGTGCAGCTCGCCTGCGAGGTGGAGATGCTCCGCACCGTGGACCCCGCCGTATTCGTGCCGCGGCCCCGGGTGGGGTCGGCGTTGCTCCGGCTCACCCGAAAGGGCCCGGCGGCGTCCGAGAACGACGCGGCAGTCGTCAGGCTCGGCTTCGCCCACCGGCGCAAGTCGCTCCCGCGCTCGCTGGAGCTGAGCCGAGCCGGGAGCCTGGAGCCCGCACGCATCGCTCTGGAAGAGATGGGGAAGCCAGTTGACACTCGCGCCGAGGCGCTGTCGCCCCCTGAGTTCGTGCGGTTCGCAGATCTTCTCGCGAGGAGACGAGGCCACCCATGAGCCTGACGGAGCTGCCCGGCACGATGCTCGCCCCGGCCAAGCTCAATCTCTGCCTCTACGTGGGGCCGAAGCGGGAGGACGGGTTGCATGAGATCCGCTCGCTGTTCGAGCCCCTCGAGCTGGCTGACGAGCTGAAGCTGACCGAGGCGTCCAAGGACGAGGTGATCATCGAGGGCATCGAGGGCCCAGACCTGACGGCTAGAGCACTCTCCGCTCTGCGCGAGCACGGCTGGGACGGCCCGCCGCTGCGGATCGAGGTCACCAAGCGGGTGCCCGTCGCGGCGGGACTCGGCGGAGGAAGCGCGGACGCCGCCGCCGTCTTGCGCCTCGCGCGCGGCCGAGTGGAGGGTCTGCGCGCGATCGCCGCCGGTATCGGGGCGGACGTTCCCTCGCAGCTCCAGCCCCGCGCCTGCCTGGTGGCCGGGGCGGGAGAGGTGATCGAGCCCGCCCGGCCGCCCGGCGAGCATGGCGTGGTCCTGATCCCGCAGAGGGTGGGACTGGCCACCGCGGAGGTCTACGCGGAGGCCGACCGGCTCGGCACCCCGCGGGGTGAGTCCGAGCTCGAGGCGATCCGCCGGCGGCTTCGCGACGCGGTGGACGAGGGCGAGTCGCCGCTTGCCTACCGAGAGCATCTGGTCAACGACCTGCAGCCGGCGGCGATCTCGCTGAGGCCGGAGATCGAGGACGCGCTGGTGGCCCTGGCCGAGGCCGGCGCCGCGCACGCGATGGTCACCGGTTCGGGTCCGACGGCCTTCGGCCTCTATCCGACCGCCGACGAGGCACTGGCCGCCGCCAGGGACCTGCGCGAGCGATTCCCCGGGGCGATGGCGACCGCCCCGCTCGTCTCGTGAAAGGCGGGCGGATCAATTGGAAATGGGTTCGCCGTGGCCTGCTTGCGGCTGCGATCGTCGCGTTCTTCGTCTTCCGCGGCGACCTGCCGCACATCGACCTCGAGGGCGCGATCCAGGATCTCTCCAAGGGACTCGGCGCCTGGACCTATCTGCTGGTCGGCGCGCTCGCCTTCCTCGAGACCGGCGCCTTTGTCGGCCTGATCGCGCCGGGCGAGTTCACCGTGATCCTCGGCGGCGCCGTCGCCGGGCAGGGTCAGATCTCGCTGCCGGTGATCCTGGCGGTCACCTGGGCCTGCGCCTTCGCCGGCGACACCGTCAGCTTCCTGCTCGGGGCGAGGCTGGGCCGCGGGTTCCTCGTCAAGCACGGCAAACGCTTTCGGATCACCGAGGAGCGGTTGAAGATGGTCGAGGGCTACTTCTCCCGGTACGGGGGCAGGACGATCCTGATCGGCCGCTTCATCGGCCTGGTTCGCGCGCTGGCGCCGTTCATCGCCGGCAGCAGCCGGCTGCCGTACCGGAACTTCGCGCCCTTCAGCATCCTCGGGACCGGACTCTGGGCCACGGGCCTGATCCTGATCGGCTACTTCTTCTCGCAGAGCCTCAGCACGGTCACCAAGATCGTCGGCAAGGGGCTGTTCGTCTTCGCGATCGTCGTCGGGGTGGTGGTTGGCCTCTTCCTCGCCTTCCGCTTCCTCCGCGACCCGGAGAACCGGGGGAAGCTGGTGGCGGAGATGGAGAAGCGGCGTGCGCTGCGCCCCCTGGTGGCCCTGGGCCGCAGGCTGCGACCCCAGTTCGAGTTCCTGGGCCGCCGCCTCACCCCCGGCGGGCTCGGCCTCGAGCTGACCAGCCTGCTGGCCGCCCTCTCGGTCGGGCTGTTCATCCTGATCGCGTACTGGTCGGTGGTCGTCGGCGATCCGGGACCGACGCCCGGCGACCAAGCGGCCTACGACATGGCGCAGGACCTGCAGGTGAGCTGGCTCGTGCACGTGGCGAAGGTGGTCACCTGGCTCGGCTCGGGCTGGCTGGTTTATCCACTCGGTGTGGCGAGCGCGATCTTCCTGGCGGTCCGGCGGTACTGGATGGAGTTCTGGGCCCTTGTAGTGGGCCTTGCACTGATCGCGTTCTTCGTCCCGGAGATCAAGACCTGGACCGATCGCCCGCGCCCACCAGACCCGCTCGTACACGCCGGCGGTTCGGCCTTCCCCAGCGGCCACGCGGCGCAGTCGACCCTCTACAGCTGGCTGGCGATCACCGTCGCGCTGAGGGTCGTTCCGGGCATCAAGCGGCGGAGCGCGGTGATCGCGGCGGGCATCGCGGTGACCGGGCTGGTCGGTATCACCCGGATCTACCTGCGCGTCCATTGGATGAGCGACGTGACCTCCGGGTGGGCGCTCGGCGTCTCCTGCTTTTCGGCGGTCGCGGTGGTAGTGCTCGTGATCACCCACATCCGCGACAATCCCCGGCGTCATGACCGGGTCACTGAGCTCGATCCTGGCGCCGGTGCTGGCGCTGGGCACTGAGTACTACCTCTTCGCGGTCGCGGGGGTCCTCTCCCTGGGCGCATTCGTGGGCCTGATCCTGGCGCCCGCGCTGGGCTCCTACGGCCGCGGCTGGGAGAAGCTGGTCGCGGGCTTCCTGTCGCTCTTCGTGCTCGCCGCCCTCGTGCTGATCGGCCTGGCGCTGGGCGTCGTGATCTTCCTCAACTGGGACAAGATCTCGACCTGGATTTAGGGGGCGCAAGGCCGCAGCGTCTCGAAGCGGCTGCTTGCAGCCGCGCCTGATGCCTGCGGCCGCAAGCGCCCCCGACTGACGGCGAAGCCGTTTGCCGAACCTAGAATGTCGGGATGAATTCGAAGGAAACACGCCACGAGCGCCACGCCGACCCCGGCAGCCTCGAGGAGCTCTCGGCGGCAATCGAGTCCGGCGCCGGGATGCCGGCTGTCGCGCGCGCGGCCGGACGCGCCCTGGGTGCAAGCGTGGCCCTGATCGACCGGGCCAGCAACGTGCTTGCGGTAGCCGCGGCCTCGCCGGATGAGGAGAGGAAGCTGCTCGCGGGCGGAGCCGGAGTGGAGACGGTGGAGCTGAGGGTTGCCGATACCGCGGTTGGCGAGCTGCGCTGGCGGCCGCGCGAGGAGGATGAGCCCGATGCCGCCCTCCTGCGCATGGTCTCGACGCTGGTTGGGCTGGAGTTGGAGCGCTCGCGGTCGCCTGAGTGGGCAACCGAGGAGGCGGCCGGCGACTTCGTCCGCGATCTGCTGGAACGGAAGATCACCGATCGGGGTGACATCGAGGCACGCGCGGCGGAGCTCGGCACGGACCTGGTGGGAGGCGCTGGGGTGTTGATAGCCCGCGCGGTGCCCCACGTCGCCCAGACCGGCGAGTGGCGTACCCGCGTTCTCGCCATCGCCCTGCGCGCCGTCCGGGCGGTGAGCCCCGGGGCGCTGGCGGCGGAGGGCAACCAGGAGGGGGAGGGCGCAGAGGTCGTGGCGGTCGTGCCGGCCGAGTCCGAAGAGCGGCTCGAGCGGGCCTCCGATGCACTCGCCAACGAGCTCGACGAGGGCCTCATCGGCTTCTCGATCGGCGTCTCTCGCAGCCGGGTTGCGCAGGATTCCGTCGACCTCTACCGCGCCGGTCAGGAGGCCCTCCTGGCCGCGAACGTGGGGGAGGCCGAGGGGGCGCGGGTGCTCGCCTTCGAGAACACCGGCGCCTACCGGTTGCTCCTGCCCGCAATGAGCGAGGACCCGGCGGAGCTCGAGCGCTTCTACTCGGAGACCGTCGAGCCGCTGGTCGCCTACGACGAGCAGTACGAGACAGAGCTGGTGAACACGGTCGAGACCTACCTCGACAACGACGGAAACGTGGCGGCGACCGCCCAGCAGCTCTTCACCCATCGCCACACGATTCGCTACCGGCTGGAGCGGGCCCGCGAGCTCTGTGGGCACGACGTCACCTCGACTGAGGGCCGCGAGAAGCTCGGCCTCGGGTTGAAGGCGATGCGGGTCCTTGGGATCGCCTCGCCGGTTGGGCCGGCGCGCGAGCCGGGCACCGAGGCGGGGCAGGTCCCGCCGCCCGAGCCGGACCCCGAGTAGACGAAACCGAACCTAGCTTCCGGTCTGGTGCGAGATCATCTCGCTGAGCACGGCACTGCGCTCACGGTCGCCCGTCGCCCGGTCGTCGCTGATCACGTGGCTGACGGCGTTGATCAGCGCCAGGTGGGTGAACGCCTGAGGGAAGTTGCCCCAGTGGCGCCCGGTCCTGGCGTCGAGCTCCTCGGCGTACAGCCCGAGCCGGCTGGCGCCCAGCAGCAGCCTCTCGCACAAGTCGCGGGCGGCCCGCTGCTCGCCGATTTCCGATAGCGCGGAGGCGAGCCAGAAGGAGCAGATCAGGAATGACGCCTCCTCTCCCTTCAGTCCGTCATCGGTCTGATCGATGCGGTAGCGCATGACCAGCCCGTTTTCGGTGAGCTCCTCGGCGATCGCCTTGACCGTGTTGACGACCCGCTCGTCGTCCGGGGGGAGGAACCGCACCAGCGGAACCAGGAGGGTCGAAGCGTCGAGCGCGTCGGTGCCATAGTGCTGGCGGAAGACGCCGCGGTCGGAGACCCCGTTCTCGAGGATGTCGCTTCGGATCTCATCGGCGACCTTCGTCCACCGTTCCAGGCGATCCTCGTCCCCGATGCGGTCCGCGAGGCGACTGCCCCTGTCGACGGCGACCCAGCACATGAGCTTGGAGGAGACGTAGTGCTGGGGCTCGCCGCGCCCCTCCCAGATGCCCTGATCGGGCTCCGGCCAGGCCGTGATTGCCTCCTCGACCTGACGGCAGAGCGCCTCCCAGAGCTCGTGGGGCAGATGGTCCTGGACCTTGGAGTGGATGTACACCGAGTCGAGCAGCGCTCCGTAGACGTCGTTCTGGCGCTGGCGGTACGCGGCGTTTCCGATCCTGACGGGCTTCGCGCCCTCGTATCCGCTCAGGTGATCCAGGGTCGTCTCCGTCAGATCCTGCTCGCCGCGAATGCCGTACATGATCTGCATCCCGGTCTTGTTCTCGCTGCGGTCCTCCTGGTAGATGTCCGCCAGCCAGCCCATGAAGTCCGTTGCCTCGTAGTCGAGCCCCAGCGTGTGGAGGGCCCAGAGCGTGAAGGTGGCGTCGCGGATCCAGGTGTAGCGGTAGTCCCAATTGCGCTCGCCGCCCGGGGTCTCCGGCAGGGAGGTGGTGAGCGCCGCGATCAGGGCGCCGGTCGGCGCGTAGGTGAGGCCCTTGAGGACCAGGGCCGAGCGCTGCAGGGCATCGCGCCACGGGTGGTCCGGGAAGTTGCCGCCCTCCAGCCAACGGCGCCAGTAGTCGACCGTTCGGTCAATGCGCTTCGTGCAGTCCTCCGCGCTCGTCGGCGGCTGCGGTGAGGGCCCCCAGCTGAGCGCGCCGAACCGGATCTCACCGGCCTTCATCCGGTGGCGGGCGCGGGCGTCGGACCCGTCCACGCCGAGAGGCAGGTCGCCGGTCAGGATCAGGTGGATGTCATCGTGGCTCACCTCCGCGTCTGTGCCGCCGTCGCCCCGCCGACGCCACTCGAGCCTGGTCGCCCCATAGTCGAAGGCCGGCTGGCAGATCATCTCGACGTCGACCTCGCCCTGGAGGCATTCGACGGTCCGGATCAGGACGTGCTCCGCCTCGTCGTCCGGCGGCGGACGGCGGTGGGGCTCGAAATCGTTGTCCGGCCGCCAGTCGCCGAGGGTGAGGGCGTCGCGGACCATGATCCATCCCGAGCCCGTCATCCAGGTCGTCTCCAGGACGTTGGTCCCCGGCTCGTAGCGGCGGCTGACCGGTGCCACGAGGCCGGGAGGGCCGATCCGCCAGAAGCCGGCGCTCCGGTCGAGGATCGAGCCGAAGACGCTCTGCGAATCGAAGCGGGGAAGGCAGAGCCACTCGACCGAGCCCTCGGGTGAGATCAGGGCGCCGGTGTGGCAATCCGAGAGGAATCCGTATGAGGAGATGCGCGGAAAGCGGGACTGGATCGTGGCCATGCGCCCGGGAGACTATTTGGCGACGCTGACCCCTCTTGCTATGCGGAGTGAGATCGCGCGTAGGGCTGCAGCCCCTCCTTCGCGCGTGCCGCGGACCAGTTGTGGTTCCAGCGGAAGATCGGCCGCATGATCGGGGTGAGGTAGCGGAGGAGGGGCCGATCGGCATGCACGATCCAGTCGAAGCGGACATGGACCTGGCCGTTTCCGTTTGGCCCCAGGGTCCATTTGCCTGTCCCGGTCAGATCCCCCACGACCTCCACCTGGAAGTGGTTGGGCGGGTCGTACCTCGTCGATCTTTGAAGTGGTCCTCAGCGTGTAGGGCAGCTTTCCCTTGAAGTGCTGTCGAGTCGTCACGCCCTCGGCGGGCGCCTCATCCCCCTCGACCTCGATGTAGACCGGCTTCCACCAGTCGGGATAGGTTCGGGCGTCGGCGAGCGCGTTGAAGACCGCATCCTGCGGCGCATCGACGTCCCATTCGTCCAGGAACACGTACTCCTTGGCCATCTCTCCTCCGCAGTCGAGCTCGTGCGGTTGGATCGTATTCGCCGGCCTTCTACGTCGGATCAGCCCGGCATAGGGTGGCCCCGTGGAGCTTGAGGAGTGGGGCCTCGTCGTCTGCGTGGTGCTCGCCGGCCTGTTTTCCGGCCTGCTGGCGATGTTGACGCTGATACTCCAGCCGATGATGGCGAGGATGAGTGGACCGGAGCTCGCCAGGTTCCTGCGCGCGTTCCTGCCACCCGCGCGCACATCCCCGTTCAACCAGATCGAGGTGCTCGGACTGTGATCGCCCCGGTGTTGGTTCTCTTCGCGCTCGACGAAACCGACGCCCCCTTCTGGCTGACGGCGATCGGACTCGCGCTCACGACCGGCGGCCTGTTCCTCGTCTCCCGCCGGCTCTCCGAGCCGAACTACGACGTGATGCTGGCCTGGGACCCGGACTCGATGCCGGCGGACTGGGAGGCGACCCGAAGGCGCTACTTCACGCTCAACTGGATCAGGGCGGCCGCCATCTGGACAGCCTTTGGCCTCTTCCTGGTTGCCCTGGTGGACCTGCTCCGAAGCTGATTCCGGGGGGAGGAGTCGAACCCCCTCTTCCTGGACCAAAACCAGGCGTGCTAGCCGCGTACACCACCCCGGATCGAGGCCAGTCTAAGTCGATGAGGAATGCGATTCCGCTCGCTCCCGCCCCGGCCAGGCGGCGAGGGTGCCGCCGAGGAGCACGAGCGCGCCAAGGCTCCCGATGAGGAGGCCGGCCCGCGGGCTGGGCCGAACGTAGGCGAGGTCGCAGCAGGGAGGGAGCTCGTCGCTGAGCTCGACCCGGGAACGGCGATGGCGATGACCCAGGCGCCGAAGGCGTCCCAAGCATCGAGGGTCCTGTCCTCCCCGGCGCCCTCTCCCGCGATCCCGCCGGTCGCTTCCTCGTGGAACCAGGCGATCGGACTGAGCAGCGCTATCAACAGGATGCCGCCGCCAAGCGCGGTGACGAGCGCTGGCGTTTCCCTGATCACAGACCCCAGCGTCTCGCATCCTGAGGCGTGTCTCGGTTTCTGGCAGAAATCGTCTGTAATTGGTCATTGCAGACAGATCGCGAGAGGGCCATGATTGACGGCATGGCCTCGTCGAAGCCACGGCGCATCGTCATCCTCGCCTTCCCGGGGGTGCAGCCGCTGGACGTGATCGGGCCCGCGGAGGTGTTCGCAGGTGCCGACGGTCTCGCCGGTGGCGGCGCCTACGAGGTGGAGGTGGTCGCCAAGGAACCCGGGGCGATCAGCATCCGCTCGAGCGGCTACAGCCTGCTCCCGAAGACCACCACCGCCCGTTGCCGCGGCCCGATCGACACGCTCGTGGTTGCCGGCGGGTTCGGGGTCGCCGAGGCCGAGAACGACGCTGAGCTGATTCGCTGGATCCGCAGCGCGGCTCGCCGCTCGCGCCGGGTCACCTCGGTGTGCTCGGGCTCGTTCCTGCTGGCGCGCGCGGGTCTGCTCGAGGGCAGGACCGTCACCACGCACTGGGCGTCGACCGCCGAGCTTGCGCGCCGCCACCCCGAGCTCAAGGTCGATCCCAAGCCGATCTTCGTCCGCGACGGCAACGTCTGGACGTCCGCGGGCGTGACCTCGGGCATGGACCTCTCCCTGGCCCTGGTAGAGGAGGACCTGGGGCGGAAGATCGCAATGCAGGTCGCTCGCTGGCTGGTGCTCTTCCTCCAGCGCCCTGGCGGCCAGGCCCAGTTCAGCTCCCACCTGGAGACGCAGCTCGCCGAGCGGCGCCCCCTCCGCGAGCTCCAGTCGTGGATCGCGGACAACCTGGACGCCGACCTGCGGGTTGAGTCGCTTGCGGAACGGGCGTCGATGAGTCCGCGCAACTTCGCTCGCTTCTTCCGCCGCGAGACCGGGGTGACGCCCGCGGCCTACGTCGAGGTGCTCAGGGTCGAGCGCGCCCGCCAGCTGCTCGAGGAGGCCTCGGACCCGGTGGAATTCGTCGCGGCCCAATGCGGTTTCGGCACGCCGGAGACGATGCGCCGCGCCTTCGCCCGTCGGGTGGGGTCCTCCCCCGCCGAGTACCGAGCCCGCTTCCGACGCACGCCGGCACCAATGCCTGACCCAGCGACCAGAGAGGAAACACCGTGCAGATCGCATACCTGCTGTACGACCGCTTCACCGCCCTCGACATCACCGGCCCGCACGACGTCTTCAACTCTGTGCCGGGCAACGAGTCGGTTTTCGTTGCCGAGCACGCAGGTCCGATCCGGAACGAGTCGGACACCCTCTCGATGGTCGCCGACGCCGCCCTCGACGAGGTGACGAGCCCGGACATCGTCGTGATCCCCGGCGGCTTCGGCAATCGAATGCTGCTGGAGCACGAGCCGCTCCACGACTGGATCCGAGGCGTGCACGAGACCACCACCTGGACGACGTCGGTCTGCACCGGCTCGCTGCTGCTGGCGGCGGCCGGCCTCCTCGATGGCGTCCCGGCGACGACTCACTGGCTCGCGCGCGACCGGCTGGCCGAGCTCGGCGCGGTTCCCGTTCCCGAACGGGTCGTCGAGCACGGCAAGATCGTCACCGCGGCGGGTGTCTCGTCCGGGATCGACATGGCGCTCCACCTCGTCCGCGAGATCAACGGCGAGAAGATCGCGCAGGCGGTCCAGCTCGGGATCGAGTACGACCCGCAGCCGCCTCTCGATGCGGGTGCGCCGCACAAGGCCCCGCGCGAGGTAGTCGAGCTGGTCGCAGCCGCCTTCGAGGCGCGGGAGTCTGCCGGCATGACCGACTGAGCCGCGGGACCCGCGCCGCGCGTCCCGGGCGCGACAGGCCCTACGATTCCGCTGTGCATCCCCCGGCCCCGACGGCCCTGATCATGGCCGCAGGCGAGGGCACGCGCATGCATTCGGCGGTGCCCAAGGTCCTCCACGAAGTCTGTGGGCGACCGATGATCGCCTGGCCCATCCTCGCCGCGCGCGACGCCGGCGCGGGACGCATCTGCGTGATCGTCTCGCCGGACGGCGACCTCTCCTCCGTGCTGCCCGAGGGGACGGAGACGGTCGTCCAGCCGGACCCCGATGGAACCGGCGGCGCCCTGCGCGCGGCCGCCGGAGTCGTCCGCGACTCTGGAACGGTTCTCGTCCTCTCCGGCGATACGCCCCTGCTCGGCGCCGACGCCATTGAGGGCCTGCTCGCGGCCCACGAGGAGGCCGGCGCCGCCGCGACGATGATGACCACCGAGCTCGAGGACCCCGGCACCTTCGGCCGGGTCATCCGTTCGCCGGACGGCGATGTCGAAAGGATCGTCGAGGCGAAGAAGCCCGGCGACGCCTCCCCCGAGCAGCTCCGGGTCAAGGAGGTCAACGCCGGCACCTACGCGTTCGCTTCCGGGCCACTGGCGGAGGCACTCGACGGGCTCTCCAACGACAACGCCCAGGGCGAGTACTACCTGCCCGACGTCCTGCCGCTGATCCGCCAGGGCGGGGGCAAGGTGATCGCCCACATCGTCGGGGATCCGGCTGTGAACCTCGGCGTCAACGACCGCGCCGATCTCGCCCGGGTCGCCGACGAGGCGCGCCGGCGAATCCTCCTCGCCCACATGAGGGCGGGCGTCACGATCGAGGACCCCGGCGCCACCTGGATCGACGCGGACGTCACGATCGAGCCCGACGCGACCATCCTCCCCGGCACCTCATTGCGCGGCGCCACCTCGATCGGCTCCGGCAGCATCATCGGGCCCATGACCACGCTGGTCGACACCCGGGTGGGCGAGCGCGCGACGGTGATCCACTCCTATCTGACCCAGTGCCAGGTCGCCGACGAGGGCAAGGTCGGGCCGTTCACCCATCTCCGTCCGGACGCCAGCGTCGGCGAAGGGGCGAAGGCGGGGAGCTTCGTCGAGATCAAGAACTCTGAGATCGGAGCGGGGGCGAAGGTCCCCCATCTCTCCTACATCGGAGACGCCGAGGTGGGGGAGGGCGCAAATCTCGGCGCCAGCACCGTCACCGCCAACTACGACGGGCGCAACAAAAATCGCACCAAAATCGGCAAGAACGTCAACACCGGGGTCGACACCACCCTCGTCGCCCCGGTCGAGGTCGGTGACGACGCATACACTGGGGCCGGCTCGGTGATCACGGACGACGTACCGCCCGGAGCGCTGGGCATCTCGAGGGCAGACCAGAAGAACGTCGAGGGCTACGCGGCCAAGAAGGACAAGGAATCGAGCGAGGGCGAAGACTCTTGAGCACGATCGAGCAGACACAGCCGATGTCGGAGATCGTTCAGGACTACCGCAAGCGCTTGATGGTCTTCGGCGGGCGAGCGTCGGGTGAGCTAGCCGCCCACATTGGCCGCAACCTCCAGGTCGAGCTCGGCGAAGTCACGTTGAAGACCTTCTCCAACGGCGAGGTCTACTGCCGGTACGAGGAGTCGATCCGCGGGGCCGACGTCTTCATCGTCCAGTCGACCGCGGCGAACGAGGCCGAGGGGATGACCCCCAACGACGCCCTGATGGAGCTGCTGGCGATGATCGACGCAGCGCAGGGCGCCTCTGCCCATCGGATCATCGCCGTGATGCCCTGGTACGGATACGCGCGCCAGGACAAGAAGTCGGCGCCGCGCGAGCCGATCTCCGCCCGGATCGTGGCCAAGTGCCTCGAGGGCGTCGGAGTCGACCGCGTGCTCACCATGGACCTCCACGCCGGCCAGGTCCAGGGCTTCTTCCACGTTCCCCTGGACCACATGACCGCGATGCCGATGCTGACCCAATGGATCGCCGACCAGGCGTTCAAGGAGGAGCCGGTGATCGTCTCCCCCGACGCCGGCCGAGTGAAGACGGCACGGAACTTCGCCCGCAAGGTGGGCGTGACCTGGGCCGTCATGGAGAAGGAGCGTCCCGCCCAGCAGGTCGCCGAGATTGGCTACGTGGTCGGTGACGTCAAGGGCAAGACCGCCGTGCTGGTGGACGACATGATCGACACGGCCGGCACCCTGACCGCGGCCGCCCGCACCGTGATGGACGAGGGGGCCGCCAGGGTGATCGCCCTGGCTACCCATGGAGTCTTCTCGGGTCCCGCCTATGAGCGCCTGGCGGACTCACCGATCGAGCGGATCGTGGTGACCGACACCCTGCCGCAGCGCTCCGGCGCACCGGACAACATCACCGTGATCTCGGCCGCCCAGACGCTCGCCGACTCGATCCGCCGGATCTTCACCGACGACTCGGTCTCCGAGATCTTCGCCGGCGAGAACCAGCTCTTCTAGGGATACCCGCATTCCAGAGCGGTTTGCGGCCGATTTGCTAACCGGGTGCTAACGCGCGAGCGCCTTGGCGATCCGCTCGGCCGCGACCTCGTCCGAGGACGGGAGCAGATGGGCGTAGGTGCCGACCACGGTCGGCGGCGTGTCGCCTAGACGCGCGGCCACGATGTGAACTGGGACGCCAGCAGTGAGCGCCAGCGTTGCGGCCGTGTGCCTCAGCACACGCCGGCGAAGTCACGCTCGAGCAGCTGGGCGTCACGGTGGCGCCGGGAGAGCGTCGACCGTCTCTGAGTCGAGCGCGAATCGTGAAGCAGCAACTAATCCGCCTCCGGACCACTAACGCGCGAGAAAAACCAGTCCTCTTGCGTGTAGTCGCTATCCCCCGCCCAGCGGTGTGATCGAAACCGCCGCTTTGCATGGAAAGCGGCGGTTTGGGCATTCCACAATCCCACCCCCTGTCGACCTGAACGGGTCCCGTTCGTCGTAAGGGTGAAACAGCGGAAAGCGCACTTTGGCGCTGGGAAAGGAAGAACGATGCAGAGCGAAAACAGAAGCCAGAAGATTGCCGTCACGGGAGCCACCGGCCGGCTCGGAACGCACCTCGTCGAAATCCTCGAGCAGCGAGGACACGATGTGGTCCCGATCTCGCGCTCGAAGGGGATCGACGTGGTCAGCGGCGAGGGTCTCGACGAAGCGCTCGCCGGGGTCGAGACAATCATCGATACGGCCACGGGGCCTACACCCGACCAGGAGGAGGAGACCGCATTCTTTACCGCCTCGGCGCGGAATCTCCAGCGAGCTGGCGCCGCAGCCGGAGCGCAGCGGATCGTCGTCGTCTCGATCATCGGCATCGACAAGTTCCAGGGCGGCTACAACGCGGCGAAGATGGCGCAGGAACAGGCGCTGCTGGAAGGCCCCCTTCCGGTCCGGATCGTTCGCGCGGCCCAGTTCCACGAGTTCTTCGACCAGCTGGTCGGGTGGATGACCCAGGACGGCGTCGCCCACCTGCCCGAGATGAGAACGCAGCCCGTGGCCGCCCGCGTCGTCGCCGAAACCCTCGCCGATGCCGCCGAGGAGCCGGAAATCGAGAACGGCAGGATCAGCGAGGTCGCCGGCCCGCGGGAGGAGCGTCTCGCCGAGGTGGCCGCCGCGCTCTTCGCCAGCCGAGGTGACTCGATCGAGATCCGCGAGGGCCGCCAGCCCGGCGACCCGGATGCCACGGCCTATGCGGAGGGCGCTGTGCTGCCCAACCCGGGCGCGAAGCTCGCCGGCCCAAGCTTCGAAGAGTGGCTCGCGGCGTTGGCGACGGCCTAAGGCTTCGTTTGCGAATACGCGCTCCCGGCCCGCGCGAGGAGCGGGCGCGTCCCGAACGCGCTCCTCTCCATGCGAAGCAGCAAATAGCCACTTAGGACGAGAAGCGGCGGTTCGTAGGCTGAGCAGTCTTCGGACTCAGGCGGCCTTCAGCTCGAGCCGGCCGCGCGTGCCTTTTGCGGCAGCCCGTACCTCGCCAAGCGGCAAGCCGGTCTGCTCACACAGGGTCGCCAGATCAAAGTAGATCGTCTCGCCCTCCATCAATCCATCGCGGAACGGGGTCTCAGCGGCGCCTCGGGCGCCGAAGGATCTCCGTGGACACCGGCGGTCTTCCCAGCGGTCTGCCGCCGTAGATCACGCGGCCGCGGGCATTCTGATAGGTCAGCCACGGGATGGTCGGCTGTTGGGCGACGGCGGGCTTCGAGAAGTCGCACACCCCTTGGGGGAACGTCTGCTGGAGCGTCGCCCACTGGGCGTTGCTGAACGTGATGCCGGGGTAGTCGGAGCGGCGCAGCGGCTTGAGCTGGCACTTGTTCGCGTCGGTGGTGATCGCGTCACCGGCGACCGTGCGCGGGGTGCCCTCCACGTTCACCACGCCGGGTGGGCAGAGGCTGTTGGAGAGCTTCTTTCCCTTGCCGTCCCAGCACTCGTCGCTGAGACCGGCGGGCTTGTCGCGGATCAGCTTCTGCGGGAGGGCCTTGCGGCTGTGGTCCCTTTCCACGGCGCTGAGCCAGCGGTCCATCGCAATGAAGCTGTTGACCTCGCAGTCGTTGTCGGCTATGAGCGGTACCGGGCCCTCCCAGATCAGTTGGTTGGCGTGGGTGCCATGCTCGCGATCGAGACGCGCTCTGACCGCGAATGCGCGATAGGCGTCGTGGAAAAGGCCGGGGTTGGGCCCGCGGCAGTCGATGATCGCGGTCCGGTTGAGGTTGTTGGCCTCGTTGATCATGCCGGCGCGGTAGGCCCGGGCCAATGACGGTGCACCCGCATTGTCGATCCGATTGGGCATCGGGTTTGCGTCGATGTCCAGGCCACCGGCTTTGGCGTTGAGGTCGACGAATTCAGCGGGAGTGATTTGACCGGCCTTCAACGCATCCAGCCCGTACAGGACACCCACGTTGTCCACCGGTATGCGCACGAACCCCCGGCCCAGCTCCTGCTCAACCGGCGACCAGAGTCGCTTCGGGTCGGGGCCGAACACGTTGATCGCGGCATCTTGGATCGTGCAGCGAACTCCACCCGGATTCGAGATCGGGTTGTACCGGTCAGCGGCGGTCGTGCCCCGGCACGGATCGGTCGGAACCGACACATGGAACTGCGCGGCATCAGATACCTCAGCGTTCTGGACGCCGTCGGGACCGCCCATCACGTCCCCCATCTGAGTCGGGAGCCACGTCACCCCGGTCCCCCATTCCGAGGGATTCTTGAAGTACGCGAGTAGCAGGTGGTAATCCAGGAACTGCGTTGCGGTGCTGTAGGCATCGGGGAACGAGCACGTCGGCAGAATCCCCTGGTAGATGCCGGGGTAGGCGTTCGCGATCTGCTGCTGGGCCAGCGAACCACCAGAGCATCCGGTCCCGATCGTGTACCGAAGCTGCCCGTAGGACTTGATGAGATGCTCCTTGGCCATCACCAGGGACTCCGCCTCCACCGGTAGATCACAGTTGTGTCCGGTGTTGTCCAGGGCGGTTGACATCGTTATGAAGCCCCGCGCCAGTGCAGCCTCGGCGGCGGGGTCCCCGGTCGTGGTCGGAGCGGTGCCCGTCTGGTAGTCGACGCCACACGACGCCCCGTGCGTGATCAGCAGCTTGTGATCGAACTGCCGCTGTGGCGCGAACGTCGTCCATCGCTTGTTCGGCTGAAAGAGGACCGCGATCTGGTACTGATCGCGGTCCATGTAGCCGGTCTCGACCCGCACGATGAACGGCGTCCTCACGCCCTCATCGGTCGTCGTTTGAGCGACGTCGGAAGGCGGGCTCGCCGGGTCATATGGCTGAAAACCGGACTTGCCCGGGTTGGTGGACATGTACAGGTACGTGAAAGTGGGAGCCTGGTCACATTGCGGGTCGACTGCGCCCGGCTGACAGCCCCACGGCTGGAGCTGCGGGCCCGAGAACAGCGGTCCGCTACTCGGATGGTTGACCAAGTCGATCTGAGAGGCCCATCCGTTGGGCAGCACCGCTCGCAACACGTTGCGTCCGAGCGCGAGACCCCTCACCAGGCCCTCGAAGCGTCCGTCTCCCCGGAACGCGAATTCCGTAGTCACGTCTCTGTGCCCGAGCGCGACCTCTACGCGCCTGGCGTCAGCCCGCCGAGGCAGATTGATCGCGACCAGCGCGGAGCCGCCGCTGACGAGATCGGCACGGCCCGACAGGACCGAGATCGAGAGGCGGGGTCTCGGATGAGCTGCCGCCGCTGTGGATTCCACCCCGACCCACCCGACCATCAGCGCTGCGATGGCCAGCCAAAGACCGACTCGGCTCGCGTTCCTCATTCGCTCTCTCACTTAGACCTCGGCTTGATGCTTCGCACGGGCCACAAAAGCAGGTGCACAATATCCGAGATCTCGTGAAGAGAAACCACGATGCACAACCGAGTGCGAGATCGAAGGCTGCGGCAAACCCATGCAAAGCGGCGCTTCTCGTCCAAAGCACTACTCCGACAGCCCATTCCTGTACGACGGGGACGTGTTGCCAATGTCGGGACGTGCACGCCGCGCCAACAAACGGCTGACAGCTGAGCAATGAGCGACCGCCGGGAGGGAGCACCACTTCACGCTCGACACCCGCACCGGTAGCATCGCCGAAGCTAGCCCCAGGTTGTCAGCGCTCTCGACGAGAGGAGGATCGATGCGGAAGCAGGCAATTGTTCGACGGATGGCGGGCCTCGCAGTCGCTGGCACATTGGCATTGGGCGCGGCTTCGGCGGGCCTGGCTCAAACTGGTGGGCAGTACTTCCCGGACCCGGCCCTGAAGAAGTGCCTCAAGCAGGCAAAGAAGAAGAGCAGCGCTCAGGCCCGGAAGAAGGCAAAGAAGAAGTGCCACACGAAGTACGGCTGAACCCAGCGAAGACCGCCTAGACGCTCTTGGGCGACATCGCCCACGCAGTATCTCTCGACGAAGTGCCGATTTCCATGCAACGCGGATGTAGGCCTTGGTGTCCGCACGCAAGCTGAAGCTAGGGCGAATCGTTATCTCCGCAGAGGGGTGCGTTGACTAGCCCGCGTCCCCCTCCTGCATATCAGGGAGCGAGCGGTCCCTCCGGGGGCCGTTCGCTTTTTTGACCTTGGGCAACAGCTCGTCCCGAGGCGGTCCTGCTGGACGCTGAGGGCGAGCAGACCAACGCCAAGCGGGTCCTCTTCCCGACCTAGCGCTCAAAGACGACACCGAATCTCCGGGCCTCTTCGTACTCCTGCCGTCCAGGGCGGGCTGCGATGAAGCAGCGCTTGACCCGCCCTGACCGGAGGCGTAGCTTCAACGGGCAGATGTCGCTTCGATCGTTTCACCTGGTCTTCTTGGCCACCGCGGCGCTGCTGCTCACACCCTCGGTCGCATCGGCCGCCTGGACCGTCACGCCATCGCCGAACGTCCCTGGCCCCGAGACGACCCTGTCCGGAGTCGACTGCTCATCTCCGCGTTCGTGCACCGCTGTCGGTTCGTCGCATTCCGGATCAGGAACCCCCTTGGACTCGGCGCCCGTCGTCGAGCACTGGGACGGCACGAGCTGGCAGATCATGCCCTCCCCCAATACGTTCGGGGGGTTGAACGGCATCTCGTGCCCGCGGGCGAACTTCTGCTTCGCCGTCGGCTTCGGTGGCGCCAACGGCGGGATGATCGAGCGCTGGGACGGGACCAGCTGGTCGATTCAGCCGAGCCCGCCGGACGTGAGCGACTTGCTCGACGTTTCCTGCTCCGGTCTCCTCGCCTGCACCGCGGTCGGTTACGCGAGCACTGGCAACACGGGTCCGAACACTCGCACGCTTGCCGAGCGCTGGGACGGCACCGGCTGGCACGTGCAGTCCACCCCGAACCCCACTGGGTCGGACAGCAGCCAGCTGTCGAGCGTCTCGTGTCCGCTGAAACGCACGTGCACGGCCGTCGGCCAGTCGACGCGCGGGCGGCGTGAGCTCGCCCCTCGTCGAGCGCTGGTTCGGGCGCGTCAATTCGTGGGGGATACAGTCCGCGCCGAAGCCCGAAGGCGCCGAGAGCGCTGCGCTCAGCGGCGTGTCCTGTCCGGACGGACCGGTGTGTTTCGCCGTCGGAAGCTCTTCTGTCCCGGGGACCCTGGCCGAGCGCCGAGCCGGCTCGACGTGGTCGGTCATGCCCACCCCGAATCTGCCGCCCTCTCAGTTTTCCCCAGAACTCTCCGGCGTCAGCTGTCCGGGACTTCGGGCGTGTCACGCCGTCGGCACTTGGTTTCCCGACCATCCGACCGCGATCGCCGAGCGCTTCGACGGAGTGAGCTGGCAGCTCGAGGGGTTCCCGACCAATGGGCTTCAGAATTCGTGGCTGGTTGACGTCTCCTGTCCAAGCCGATTCTTCTGCATGGCCGTCGGCTTTAACTTCGGCGGTCCGATCGGCGCGACGCTGGCCGCGAAGTGGACGCCCTGAACCAGCCCTTCTAGCTACCCCGACAGCCCGGCGGCTTCGAGGGCTTCCACCCTGTCGCGGAACATCCGCTGTCGGACGGCCTGTCCGGCTTGGAGGGTCCAAACGCTGAAGATCTCTTCAGAGACCTCGACACCGCTGGTCTTTCCGCGCCCGTGGTGCCAGCCTTCAACCAGGACATCGTCGCCACAATCGATCAGCCGGCGTAGCTCGAAGCTGTATTCGTCCCAGGCACCGACCCATCTGGCCAGCGATCTGCGGACACCCTCGTGTCCCCGCGAGAGGCCCGAGCCGGGCTCCCCTGCGGCGGAAATGTCCGGCGGCCCGAACCATTCAATATCGCTGTCAAGACGCGCGAACACCGCTTCATAGTCGCCCCGCGTCCAGTTCTCGTAGATCGCCCGCACGATCTCGACGTTCTCCTCCGACATCGCCCACGAAGTATCTCGCGGCCTGCGAGTTACCCCGACAGCCCGGCGGCTTCGCAGGCCGCCTCCCGCTCGTCGGCTATCGCGATGCGCCTGATCTTGTCGTCCTCGACGGTGACGACGGCGTAAGCGGTCAGGCTCAGCTGGAGGCCACTGCGGCGACCCTGCCCAAGAGTGGTGGTAACGCACACGAAGCGGCCTCGTCCTGCACGGATGAATTCCCGCGGCTCCAACTGGAAGTCCCCGAAGGATTCCCAGAGATTCGTGGTCCATTGCAGGGCTCCAGCGTGCCCCTCATGCCAGGTCGCCCCCGGAATGCCGGGATAGTCCTGGAGCTCGACGTCCTCGTGCAGATACTCAAACGGCTCGGCACCAAACGGGTCACCGAGTCGGCTTTTTCCGAGACTGTTGAAGGCGTCGCACAGGTCGCGGAAAACCTGAAAATCTTCTTCCTCCAGCGCGTAGAGCTCGGCCATCTTCCAGCTGAGCTCAAGGGAGGCAACAACGTTGGGTTCCTGCCGGACCTTCGAAACGCCGGTGGCGGCTCGGCCCTCCTCCTGGTTCTGCTCGAGCACCGACACCGCAACGGACATGATCTTCTCCTCCGCTCGACCCTTCCTCAGGGTTCCCTGGGCCTCTTCCATACTCCCTAAGTGGTGGCCCGAAGTGTGTGACAGAGGGCACGATCTGGGTGTGGCTTACGTCACGATCGCCTCGTTCGGCAAGGCGGAATGCCGCTTGCTCTCGCGACTCCCAACAGCTCCGGACCATGTTCTGCTCAGACACTTTCAACCACCTACGTATCGGGGGTGCCTGAGAGATTGATCAGCTTCTAGCCGCCGGGGCCTCCGAGCCCCGAGATCCGCCACTCCCCGTTCTCGCGGGTGAGCGCGAGCTCGATCGGCGCGATCGCGTTCGCGACGCTGCCCCCGACCCGCGCCTGGATCGTGGCGGTCGCCCGGTCGCCGTTCTGTCGAACGCCCACGAGCGTCAGGTCCGTTGCGGTCCCCGAGGTCTGCTCCCGGACGAAGGCGACGCAGTTGGATGTCTTGAGCGTCTTGATCAGCTGCTTGCTGTAGAGCTCGCAGACCTCGGCGGCGTCGCCCTGGTTGCGGGCCTCGACGTATGACTGGGCGACGTCCCGGGCGCTCTGCTGGTCGCTGCCGCCGCCGCCTCCGCAGCCCGAGATCAGCGCCGGGAGCACGAATCCGAGGATCCAGGCGCGTCTCATCGGGGCAAAGTCAATCAGTCGAAGCGAACGTCTAGTGTGGGCCGCCATGCCGTCCGAGCCCGAGGGGGGACAGAAGAAGGCGTCCGAGACGGAGCCGGAGCGCGCCTTCGACTACCGGCGCGTGGGGCACAAGGGCGCCGATGCGATCGTCACCGGCAATACAGCCGAGAGTTTCGATGTGGCGGTTGAGAACGGCGTCGACATGGTCGAGCTCGACGTCCTCCGGGAGAGGGAGGGGACGCTGATCGTCGCCCACGACTTCGACGATGCGCTCCGCCGCCGGCCGATGGAGCTCGCCGACGCCCTGGATCTCTTCCTCGAGCCGCCACTGGAGCGGGTGGAGATCGACTGTGACCTGAAGCTGCCGGGGCGGGAGGCCGAGCTGGCCGGGGCGCTCGCGGGCCGCGGGCTGCTCGACCGGGCGATGGTCTCGACGCAGGAGATCGAGAGCCTGCGCAAGCTGCGCCAGCTGGAGCCGAATCTTCGCCTCGGCTGGACCTACCCGAAGACCAAGCGCGACTGGACCCAGTACGGGTGGGCATCGCCGGCACTCAAGGCCGGACTCGCGACGCTCCGCCGCCGCTACCCGGGCATCCTGGCCAAGAAGGGGCCCGAGCTGAATGTCGACGCGGTCTGGGTCTACCACCTGATCATCACGCCGAAGGCGGTCGAGGCCGCCCACCGGGTCGGCGTGGAGCTGATCGCGTGGACGGTCGACGACGTGACTCGGATGCGAGAGCTGCTCGAGATGGGGGTCGACGGGATCTGCTCGAACGACCCTCGCCTCTTCGAGGTGGTCGAGCGCCACCAGGCTGCCCCACAATGAGCGAGGGGCGAAGCCCCGAGCGGTTGTTCCGGGCGGCCGCTTGTGGCGGCGATCTGATGGCGACGCCGACTAGACCCGAGTCGCCAAGCCCGGGGTCTGCCTCGTCCCCCTGCGCTCGAAGAAGCGCCACTCCACCTCGCCCAGCACGGTCGATGGCGGGTCCGCGTAGACCCACTCCCGCATGATCCGGTGCCAGTTCGCGGTGGCGCGGAGCTGAGCCAGCACCGCGAGCAGACCGGTCTCCATCCGGCGGCCCATCAGCTCATCGGCCGGGAGGCTCTCCTTGCGGACCAGGTCGAAGAAGTCGGAGCGCGGATCAGAGGTGACCTCGATCATCTTCATCACGCGCTTCGGGGTGATCTGGACCTCGCCGTCCTCGAGGTACCAGCCGCCGACCATCTTCACGTGGTCCATGAGGCGCTCGGCGTCCACCCGGCTCGTGTCGGAAACGAAGCCGAGGTCGTGCAGCGCCTCGCGGAGCGCCTCGGGGTCGTCGCGGCCGGCCGCATCGACGGCACGCTGCTCGAGCTGGATCTGCTGCGGCGTCAGGCGCTTCGTCATTCCGAAGTCGAGAAAGGCCACCCGGCCGTCCTCCATGAGCAGGTAGTTGCCCGGATGCGTGTCGGCGTTGAAGTGCTGCAGGTGGTAGATCGACCCGAAGCAGAAGCGGAAGACGATCTCGCCGAAGATGTCGCGCTCGTCCTGCATCAGCTCCTTGACCTCGTCGAAGCCGCGCCCCTCGACGTAGTCGGTTACCAGCACCCGCCGGCGGGAGAGGCGGGAGTGGACCCTGGGGACGAAGATGAAGGGGTGGCCGTCGTAGGCGCGGGCGAAGGCTCGCTGGTTCTGCGCCTCGAATTCGTAGTCGAGCTCCTCCAGGACGCGCTCCCGAAGCTCCGAGGCAACCGCCTTCGCGTCCAGCCCCGGCGCCAGCACCCGCGCCAGTCGCACGAGGATGCCGGCGTTGGCCATGTCCGACTCGAGTGCGTCGGCGATCCCGGGGTACTGGACCTTGACCGCCACGGGCGTGCCGTCGTGGAGGCTCGCCCGGTGGACCTGCCCGATCGACGCCGCGGCGAATGCCTCCTGCTCGATCGAGGCGAAGACGCGCTCGGGACTCTGGCCGTATTCCTCCTCGAGAACCTCCACAACGCGCTCCCACGGCATCGCCGGGGCGTGGGTGCGGAGCTTCGCGAGTTGCTCCTGGTAGATCTCCCGATACTCGGGCGGCAGGAAGTCGACGTCGATGAATGAGGCCATCTGCCCGATCTTCATCGCGGCGCCCTTCATCTCGCCGAGCACCGAGGCCATCTTGAGCGCGGTCTCGATGTGCCGCATCTCGAGGCGTTCCTGGGCCTTCTCGTCGGAGCGGACCACGTTGGCTGCGGCGGTGCCCGCGTAGCGGGTGGCCTCGCTGCCGATCGCGGCACCCAGCTTCGCGGAGCGCCGGATGCGGGTCTGGGGGATCTCGCCCTCCTGCTCCTCGGGCTCGGGCGGCTCGGGGCGCGAGGTGCTGCCGAGGTCGGCGCGCAGGCTCTCTACGCCCCGGCTCTCGCTTTCACGATCCGGTTCCTCTGCCCGGTCTCTGTCTCGATCGCCGCTCATTGCCTCCGCACATTTTCTATCCTGGCGCCCGAGCGTACCCGTCTGCCTGATACCCGCGGGTGCGCACTGTCACTTGGCACAGGACCGCACCACACTCAAGGTCTCGCCGCGCGATGTGTTCGGCTCGCGTGCAACACGCCGCCTGCGCAAGGACGGCCTGGTGCCCGGTGTCGTCTACGGCCAGGGCGGGGAGGCGCGACCCTTCCAGGTTCCGGCTCGCGAGCTTCGCACCGTCCTCTCGGAGGGCCAGACGCTCCTCGACCTCGAGGTCGACGGCTCCAAGGCCGTCCCCGTGGTGATCAAGGAGCAGCAGCATCACCCGGTGCGCGGGGACGTCACCCATCTCGACTGCCTCGAGGTTCGCCTCGACGAGGAGATTGAGGCGGAGGTCGCGATCGAGCTCGAGGGCGCGGACAACGCCCCTGGCGTCCGCGAGGGGGGCGTGCTCGAGCACGTCACCCGCGAGGTCACCGTCGAGGCACTGCCGACCGCGATCCCTGAGCAGATCGTCGTGGACGTCTCCGAGATGGAGATCAACGACACGATCAACCTCGCCTCGGTCTCCATCCCCAGCGGAGTGAAGCTGATGGCCGACGAGCCCGAGGAGATCACCATCGCCACCCTCAGCCCGCCGCGCGTCGAGGAGGAGCCCGAGCCCGAAGTCGAGGAGGAGGCGGAGCTCGTCGGCGAGGGCGAGGAGGCTCCGGAGGGCGAGGAGGCCCCCGAGGGCGAGGGCGAGGCCGGGGCCCCAGCCGAGGGAGAGGGCGGCGACGAGGATTCCGGCGGCGAGTAGTGGGCCTGCTCGATCGCCTCTTCGGTCGGCGCGGGCGCGGAGCGGGTGGTCGGGACGACTCCTGGCAGTACAACCAGCCCCAGTCCCTGCCGCCCGATCAGGGCGGCGCGCAGGGCGAGCCCCACCACCACGGAGGTCAGGAGGGGAGTGGCCAGCAGGACCAGGCCCAGGCCCAGCAGGACCAGCAGGCCCAGGATGCGCAGGGCGGCTGGGACGCGCAGGGCGGCTTCGACAGCGGTGGCGGTGACCCCGTGGGCGGCGGCGACTCCGGCGGCGGCGATGGCGGCGGTGGGGGCGACGGAGGCGGAGGCGGCGATTAGCCGCTGGTCGCTGCGGCGCCGCAAGCGTGGTGCCGAGGGAGACGCTGACAGCGGTCACGGCCGCGCCGACGCGCTGATCGTCGCGCTCGGCAACCCCGGAGACCAGTACGCCGGGACCCGCCACAACCTCGGCTTCGAGGTGGCGTCGGAACTCTCCCGCCGCTGGGACATGCCCAAGCCCCGCAAACGCTACGGCGGCCTGATCGCCGAGGGCCGCACCGGCATGGGCGGACCGCGAGTGGCCATCCTGATGCCCCAGACCTATATGAACGATTCCGGGAAAGCGGCGGGCCCCGCGCGCGGCGAGCTCGGCGTCCCGATCGACCGGGTGATCGCAGTCCACGACGAGATCGATCTTCCCTTCGGCGAGGTACGCAGCAAGCTCGGTGGCGGAGTCGCCGGCCACAACGGCCTGAAGAGCCTCGCCCAGGGACTCGGTGACCGCGACTTCTGGAGGGTGCGGGGTGGAGTCGGACGGCCCGACAGCACTGACCCCGAGATCGTCTCCAGCTACGTCCTCTCACGCTTCCGCGAGCCCCGCGAGGACGTCGAGCGGCTGGTTCACCTCGCCGCAGACGAAACCGATCGGCTGGTGGCGCAGATCGCCGGACGCGACGCCGAACCCAAGGAGGACCTGGACTGATGCCGCTGACCAGCTACGCGGTCGACGAGAAGCAGGTTGCGCTGATTCGACTGGAGCGCGAGAAGGCGCGCAACGCGATCAACACCGCGATGCTCGAGGAGCTGCTCGTCCACCTGACGCGGGCGAAGGAGGACAAGGAGGCGCGGGTCCTGGTGATCTCCTCCAACGACCACCTCGGGCTCTCCGCCGGAGCCGACGTCAAGGAGGAGCTCGACGAGCAGGGACGGGTCCGCCGGATGGAGCTCTTCGCCCAGCTCTACGACGAGCTGACCAGCTTTCCGAAGCCCACGGTCGCCGCCTGCCACGGCTCGGTGGTGGGCGGTGGTGCCGAGATCGCGGTCGCCTGCGACCTGCGGGTGGGCGGCTCGAATCTCAGGATGCGCTTCCCGGGCGCCGAGCTCGGAGTGCCGGTCGGCCCGGCCCGGCTGGTCACGCTCTGCGGCCTCGCCACCGCCAAGTACCTGCTGCTCACCTCTCGCAGCGTCAGCGCGGACGAGGCTCTTCGCATGGGGCTCGTCCATCGGGTCGCGCCGGCTGCCGGCACCGAGGACGCGGCTCTCGACCTCGCCGAGGAGGTGGCGGCCCACCCACCCGAGGCGGTCGCCCGCCTCAAGGCGATGCTGCATCGCTGGGACGGAGTGGTCGAGCGCTCCGCCGACGAGGGCCGGGGCCAGGTGGAGTGGCAGCGGACCGGGCCCGGCCTGCCCTACCGCGACCGCAGCTAGTTCCCGGGGTTATCCTCGCCCGAGGGCGAGAATGGATCTGAGTGCGGTCAACCCGGAGATCGACGACCAGGGCGCCGAGCTCGGCCTGATAGCTGCTCTCGTCCCGAGCCTGGACGATCCCTCCGCGATCGACGTGGGCAGCGAGAGGGGCGCCGTGGCGGCGAGCCTGCGGGACGCGGGAATGGATCCGATGTGGCTGATCGAGCCCTTTCCGGGCAACCTGGCGCGGCTGCGAGAGCGGTTCGGGAAGGATCCCGCCGTGCACGTGCTCGACGTGGCGGCCGGGACGGAGGACGGGTCCGCGGAGCTGCATCTGGCCCGAAACCCATCGGGCCGCAGCCTCGACGCCTTCCACACCCTGCGGCCCGAGCTCTGCGGCCCCGACCTCGTCTGGGACGGGTCCGTGGAGGTGCGCGTGCGCTCCCTCGACTCGCTACGCGCCGCCGGGGAGATCCCCGGCAGGGTCGGGCTGCTCAAGATCGATGCGGAGGGCGCGGACGCCGACATCCTGCGCGGCGCGGCGAGCATCAAGGCGGACATCGTCATGGTCGAGTTCTGGGGCGATCTCCCCAACACGCTCGGCCCCTGTCCATTCGAGCTCGAGGAACTGCGCGCCCTCATCGAGCCGCTCGGTCCCCGACGCTTTCTCTTCGTCCGCCACGGTCCCCGGCACATCAGCGTCGGGCGCTGGGACACGGCCGATCCGGCCGAGGGCGAGTGGGGCAACCTCGTCTTCATGGACGACTCGCTGGTCGAGGCGGCCGAGGCTGCCCTGCCCGCGCTGGATCGCGCGCTCCGCAACCGCAGTGAGCGGATCACGGCGGAGCAGGAAGGGGCGGCCGGCGAGCGCCTCGAGCTGATCGGTCGGCTGACCGAGGAGGCGAATCGGCGGCTCCAGGTGATCGAGCGGAGCACGCTGCTCGGACGGCTCAGGGGGGCTGTCCGCAGGCGCCGGAAACGCCCCTCAGCCGAGCCTCCACCCCTCAAGCCGCTCGACGACATCGAGTAGAAAGGCCGCGGCGGCCGCGCCGTCGAGGACGCGGTGGTCGAACCCGACCGACAGCATGCCGACCGGCCGCGCGACGACCTCACCGTCGCGAACCACAGGCCGCTCTGCGACGCGGTGTACGCCCAGGATGGCGACCTGGGGCGTGTTCAGGAGCGGTGTCGCGAGCACACCGCCGAGCCCCCGGGCGTCGGTGATCGTGAAGCTCCCGCCGCGCAGGTCCTCTGGCGCCAGCGTCCCGGCGCGGCCGGCGCCGACCAGCCTCTCGACCTCTGCGGCGAGCTCGCGGGCCGAGCGCGCGGCCGCGTCGCGAATCACCGGCACCACGAGCCCGTGCCGGCCCTGGACCGCGTAGCCCAGGTCGCAGCGGTCGTGAAGGACCAGCTCGCCCTGATCGAAGGTGGCGTTCAGGGCGGGATGAGCGGTGAGCGCCTCCGCGCTGGCGCCGATGATCGCGGCGGCCCGGGAGTAGGGGCTCGGCGCATCGGTGAGCGCGGAGAAGTCGCATTCCTCCACCACGGTGACGGTGGGGACGGCCGCGGCCGCTGTCATGTGCTCGGAGATCTCGCGACGAACCCCTCGCAGCGGGACCTTACGGCCGGCTTCGGCTCGCCTGGGCCCGCCGGCGGCTTCAGTGGCCGCCCGGCGAACGTCGTCTTCCGTGATCACGCCACCGCCCGGCCGCAGGCGGGTCAGATCGACGTCGAGCTCGGCGGCCAGCGCGCGCACCCTGGGCAGCGCCCGCGGCGCGGGCCCTATCCCGTCACCTTCGGCAGCGATCTCGGCCAGCGCCTCGCCGACCGCGGCGCGCGCGCCCTCGGCGACGAGAAGTCCGGTGACCTTCCCGGAGACCGGCGAGGGGATCTGAACGACGGCCTTGTCCGTCTCGACCTCGAGCAGGGGCTGGTCGGCGGAGACCGAGTTCCCCTCCTCGACCAGCCATCTGACGACCTCGGCGCCGGTGAGCCCCTCTCCCAGATCCGGGAGCCGGATCAGATGCGGGTCGCTCAGAAGCTCAGGACCTCCTCGAGCGCACGGACGACACGTTCGACGCTCGGGACGTATTGCTCCTCGAGTGACCAGTAGGGATAGGGGACGTCGAAGCCGGTGACGCGCCGCACCGGCGCGCGGAGAGACAGGATCCCGCGCTCGGCCAGGATCGCCGCCACCTCGGCGCCGAAGCCCGCGGTGCGGGGCGCCTCGTGAACGATCACCGCCCGGCCGGTCCTTGCGACCGAGTCGAGCACCGCGTCCTCGTCGAGCGGCACGAGGGTTCGCAGATCGAGGACCTCCACCTCGGCCTCGCCGCGCTCGGCGAGGCGCGCGGCGGCGGCCGTCGCCACCGGCAGCATCGCGCCGTAGGAGATCACGGTCGCGTCGCTCCCATGCCGGGCGGTGACCGCCCGTCCGAGCTCGACGAAGTGGTCGCCGTCGGGCACCGGTCCCACAGCGGCGCGGTAGAGAGCCTTGGGCTCCAGCACGACGACGGGGTCGGGATCGCGCACCGCCGCAGCGATCAGGCCCTTCGCGTCGGCCGGAGTGCCGGGCATCGCGACCTTGATCCCTGGAGCGTGCGCGTAGTAGGCCTCGGGCGAGTCCTCGTGCAGCTCGGGCGCCTTGACGCCGCCTCCGTATGGCATGCGGAGCACGATCGGCATCTCGATCGTGCCCCCGCTGCGCCACCGGTAGCGGCTGACGTGGCTCAGGACCTGGTCGAGGGCCGGGTAGCTGAAGGCCTCGTACTGCATCTCGCAAACGGGACGCCAGCCGGCGAGCGCCAGGCCGATCGCCGTCCCGACGATGCCGGCTTCCGCCAGCGGGGTGTCGACGCAGCGGTCCTCACCGAACTCTTCGAGCAGGCCGTCCGTGGCTCGGAAGACACCGCCGAGGCTCCCGACGTCCTCGCCGAGCACCATCACGGATTGATCGCGCGCCATCTCCTGGCGCAGCCCGTCGTTCACGGCCCCTACGAGAGTCATCACCGCCATGTCATGGCTCCAGGGCCGAGTCCCGATCGCGCCGCAGGGCGCGCGGGGGCGAGGCGTAGGTCGTGTCGAAGATCTGTCGCGGGTCCGGGGCCGGCAGAGCCTCAGCCGCCTCGATCGCCTCCTCCATCTCGGCATGGGCCGCCGCGCGGATCTCGCCGTTCGCCATCTCGTCCAGTACTCCCAGCTGGCGAAGGTGGTTCTCGAAGCGCCCGAGGCACTCGCGCTCGCGCGCCGCTCGGAGCTGTGCCGGGTCAACGTAGCGAGACGGATCGTCCGCGGTGGCGTGCGGCGCGCCGCGGAACGTCACCGCCTCGATGAACTGCGGCCCCTCGCCGGCGCGGGCGCGCCCGGCGGCATCGCGCATGGCGTCGCGCACCGCGAGTGGGTCCGCGCCGTCGATGCGAACGCCCTCCATCCCGTATCCCACCGCCTTGTCGACGAGCCGCTCGGCTCCGGACTGCGCCGCCGTCGGCGTCGAGATCGCCCATGAGTTGTTGTTGCAGAGCAGGACCGCGGGAACACGCTTGGAAGCGGCAAACGTCATTCCCTCGTGGAACGCGCCGGTGGAGGTCGCGCCGTCGCCGAAGAACGCGAGCACGCAGGCCCGTTCGCCCTTGAGTCGAAGGCCCCACGCCATCCCCGCCGCATGCGGCAGGTGGCTGCCCACCGGGACGGCGATCGATGCGATCCGCCAGTCGTTCGGGTTCCACCAGCCGTCCGGGTGGCCCCGCCACCATGAGAAAACCGTCGAGGCCGGCATCCCGCGGAGCAGGCCGATGGCGGACTCGCGGTAGGACGGGAAGATCCAGTCCTCGGTCTCGAGCGCGTGGACGGCGCCGGCCTGCAGCGCTTCGTGGCCCCAGAAGATCGCGTAGGTCCCGACCCGGCCCTGTCGGTGGTAGACGACTGAGCGATCGTCGTAGGTGCGCAGGCGCACCATGCTGCGATAGAGGGCCAGGAGCTCCGAGGCGGATCCCACGACCTCCGGCCTGCCCGAGATCGGCTCTTTGGCTATCGCTTTGGGATCCAATCGGCTTCGTGCGCCTGGGGGCTCCCGATCGTACCTGGCATCCTTTGCGCCGTGAGGGCCCGCCGCCGTGCCGACCCGATGGAGCCGTGAGCGCGATCCAGAGTCCACTCGAAGGGGGTGACCTGCTGCGTCGGCATGCCGGTCTCTACGACGAGCTGACCGACGGCCGCTCGACCCGGCTTCGGGTGGAGGAGTTGCTCGAGCGCGCCGCGGCGAGCCAGCCTGGCCTGGTGCCGCGCCCCGAGGAGATCGCGGCCGAGCGCCGGCGCGAGCTTCGTGAGCAGGAGGGCGTTGAGCTGGCCCTGGGGCAGCTGATCTCCGAGTGGCTGGCGGATCCCCGGGCGGGGACACATCTGATCTCCTCGATGCTGCAGCCCAAACCCGAGTCGGTTGCCCTCCTGTCCCGCTACCTGGACGATGGCCGAGTGGACCTGGGCGCAGCGAGCGTCGAGCGCCAGGACAACCTCGGGGTGGTGACGCTCACACGCCCGGAGCGGCTCAACGCCGAGAACGACGAGACGACCGAGGCGCTGGAGACCGCCGTCGACCTGGTCTTGCTCGATCCGGGATCTCAGGTCGGCGTCCTGCGCGGCGGCGCCGTCGAACACCCGCGCTACCGCGGCCGCCGGGTGTTCAGCTCGGGGCTGGATCTCTCGGAGCTCTACGCGGGGGCACTCTCATACCTGTTCTTCATCGTGCGCGAACTCGGTTTCGTGTCGAAGATGCTGCGCGGCGCGGCCGCACCCGACGCGGGCGACGTGGTTGAGCCGACCGCATCGCCGCCTGCGGGTGATGGGTGGCTCGAGGTGCCGTGGATCTCCGGCGTCGAGACCTTCGCGATCGGCGGCGGCGCTCAGCTCCTGCTCGTCATGGATCGGGTGGTGGCCGAGCGCGACGCGGTACTCAGCCTGCCGGCCGGCCGCGAAGGGATCATCCCGGGAGCGGCGGCGCTCAGGCTGCCCAGGTTCGCCGGCCTCTCCGCGGCGCGCCGCTCGATCATGTTCGACGAGCAGTGGGTCGCCGACAGCCCGGAGGGCCGCCTTCTGGTCGACGACGCAGTGGAGCGGGAAGAGGTCGGCGAAGCGATCGAGGCGGCCGCCGAGACGCTCATGGCCATGGGCTCCGCGAGTGTGGTCGCCAACCGGCGTGCGCTTCGCGCGGCCCAGGAGCCGCTGGATACCTTTCGCGCCTTCATGTCCACGTACGCCATCGAGCAGGCGCGCTGCCTGACCAGCGAGGCGCTGGTCGAGAACCTTGAGCGCACCTGGGTCGGGCGCCGCACGGAGGCCTGACCGCATTGGGGGGAAGCACGGACGATCGTCCTGGGGCCATCGCCGATCGCGATGGGGTCGTCGAGGCTGCCAACGACACCGAGCGACCCCTCGAGCGCGACGAGTGCCTGGACGTGTTGTTCGCGGCGCAAGCGGGCCGCTCGCCCGCGGCAGTCGCTGTGCAGTCCCGCGGCGAGACCGTTGGCTACGGGGTCCTGCTGCGGTGGGCCGAAGGGATCGCGGGCCGGCTGCGAGCGGCCGGTGCCCAGCCTGGTGACCTCGTCGGCGTGTGCGGCACGCCCTCGCCGGAGGTGATCGCCGGAGTGCTCGGCATCCTGCGCTCCGGGGGCGCCTACGTGCCGCTCGATCCGGATTGGCCGCGGGAGCGGCTGCGGTTCATGGCCGAGGACTGTGGCCTGCGGCTGGTCGTTTGCGACGAGGAGCACTCGCGCCTGGTCAGAGAGATCGGCCTGACCCCCGTGGCCGCCGAAGAGGCCCGCGATGCACCCGAGCCTCCTCCGCCGCCTGATCGGAAGCCGGGCGATCTCGCGTACGTGCTCTACACCAGCGGCAGCACCGGGGCCCCGAAGGGGGTCGCCGTCCCGCACCGGGCCGTGAACAGGCTGGTCTGCGGCGCGCCCGACTACGTCGAGCTCGGGGCGGACTGCCGCTTCCTCTGGCTCTCCCCGCTGACCTTCGACGCATCGGTGATCGAGCTCTGGGGCCCGCTGCTGACGGGCGGCGCGACGGTGGTCATGCCGGCCGGCCAGTCGCGGCTCGAGCGACTCAGGGAGACGATCAAGGGGGAGGGGGTCACGGCGGCGCTCTTCATCTCGCCGCAGCTCCACATGATCGTCGACCGCGACCCGCAGGAGCTCGTGGGGCTTCGCCACATCCTGGTGGGCGGCGACGTCCTCTCGGCCGATCACGTGCGCCGGCTGTTGTCCAGCGACGTGGTCGACGATGTCGTGCACTGCTACGGCCCGACGGAGAGCACCCTGTTCGCGACCGTCGACGTCATCCGGGAGGTCGGGGACGACCAGGCCTCGCTCCCCATCGGCCACCCGATCGAGAACACGACCTGCCACGTCGTCGACGACCAGCTCCGCCCGGTGCCCGTCGGGGTCGAGGGGGAGCTCCTGATCGGCGGCCTCGGCCTCGCCGACGGGTACGTGAACCGGCCCGAGCTGACGGCGGAGAAGTTCGTGCCGGACCCCTTCGCGGTCCCGGGCTCGGGGAAGCGGCTCTATCGCACGGGCGACCTCGCGCGCTGGCGCGGGGACGGACGGCTGGAGTTCGGCGGCCGGATCGACCACCAGGTGAAGATTCGCGGCTTCCGGATCGAGCCGGCCGAGATCGAGGCCGTCCTGCGCGACCACGACCAGATCGACGATTGCGTGGTCGTTGCCCGCGAGGAGCAGGCGGGCCACAAGCGACTCGTGGCGTACCTCACCGGGCCCGGGGAGCCCGACGTCCCAGCCCTGCGCGCCTTCGTGGCCGAGCGCCTGCCCGCGTACATGGTCCCGGCTGCCTGGGTGGTACTCGACGCCCTGCCTCTGACGCCGAACAACAAGGTCGACCGCGCGGCGCTCCCGGACGCCGTCGGATCGTCGGCGCCGGATGGGGCGCCGCCGCGCGACGAGCTCGAGAGCCGGGTGGCCGCTGTCTTCGGCGAGGTCCTGCGCCTCCAAGGCGTCGGGCGCGACGACGGTTTCTTCGAGCTCGGCGGCGACTCTCTGCTCGTCACCGAGGTGCTGGCCCGTCTGGGTGAGGAGTCCGGCGTCCGGCTCCCTCTCGACATCCTCCTCGACGCGCCGACGCCGGCGACGCTCGCCGGAGCGATTGAGCGCGCCCGGGCCAGAGCGTCCGAGCACGCGTTTCCACCCCTGGTGCCGCGGCCACGGACGTCGGGGGTGCCCCTGTCGGTTTCGCAGGAGCAGATTTGCTTCCTCAACGATCTCGACCCGACCTCGGTGGCCTACCAGTTCCAGGCGATCATCTGGCTGCACGGGGACCTCGACGTCGCGGCCCTGGAGCAGGCCCTGGGCGAGATCGTCGCGCGCCACGAGATCTACCGCACCACCTTCCCGCGTCAGGCCGGAGGCTGGACCGCCGAGGTCCACGACCCGTTCCAGATCGACCTCGACCTGAAGGACCTGACCGAGGCCCCGGACCCGGACGCGATGCTCGCCGCGCTCGCGGACGCACAGTTCCGCCGGCGGATACCGATCGACGAGCTGCCGCTTGTCCGCTGGCGCCTGGTGAGGCTCGGACCCACCCGCCATGCCCTCCTCCATCAGGAGCATCACCTCGTCCACGACGGCTGGTCGATGATGGTCCTTCTCAGGGAGCTCCGCGAGCTGTACGCAGCTATGAGCGGCGAGGGGGCGGGTCTCCGACCACCCAGCTTGCAGTTCGGGGACTTCGCGGCCTGGCAGCGCGAGCTCCTCGACACCGAGATCGCGGATCAGCAGATCGCTTACTGGCGGCAGAGGCTGGCCGACCCGCCTGAGCCGATGACGCTGCCGTATGACAGTGCCCGGCCGGCCCGCCAGACCTTTCGCGGCGACCAGGTCGTGCACGATCTCTCGCCCGGCCTGACCGAGAGGCTGCGCGAGTTTGCCCGAGTACAGGGAGTGACGCCCTTCATGACGATGTTGGCGGCCTTCTGCGTGCTGCTCCAGCGCTACAGCGGCGCCGGCGAGGTGATCGTCGGCTCGGGCATGGCCAACCGCCGTCTGCGCGAGCTCGACGCGATGCTCGGGATGTTCATCAACACCGTTGCGCTCCGCGTCGATCTGGGTGACGACCCGAACGTGACGGAGCTGCTCGGCCGTGTGCGCGCCGCCGTGCTCCAGGCTCAGGAGAACCAGGACGTGCCGTTCCCGCGGGTGGTCGAGGCGGTCGCGCCGGCCCGCAGCTCGAGCCACACCCCGCTCTACCAGACGCTGTTCTCCATCGCAGACGCGCCGCTTCCAGATCTCGAGGTCAGCGGGCTCGAGATCGTGCCCGACGAGAGCCCTGGGAACGGCTCGGCGAAGGCCGAGATCAACGTGGTGGTGGTGAACCACGACGGTCGCGGGGAGGCCCCGGCCGAGCCGACGATCATCTGGGAGTACAACGGCGACCTCTTCTCGGCCGCGACCGCCGAGCGGATGCTGAGGGACTATTGCCGCGTCCTCGAGTCGGTCCTCACGGATCCAGGCGACCGCGTCTCCTCCCTCCCTCTGCTCGCGGAGTCCGAGCGCAACCGGCTCCTGGTCGAGTGGAACGACACGGCCGCCGAGTACCCGCGGGACGCGAGGATCGACGACGTGTTCACGGCGATCGCGAAGGGGAACCCGGACACGACCGCAGTGGCGATGGACGGCGAGACGATCACCTACGGCGAGCTCGACCGCCGCTCGAACCAGCTCGCCCGCCACCTTCGTGCCCGCGGCATCGCCCACGGCTCGCGAGTGGGAATCTCGACGGAGCGCTCGCTCGAGATGGTGGTGGGGCTGCTCGGAATCCTCAAGGGCGGCTGCGCTTACGTGCCTCTCGACCCGGGCGATCCGGCGGAGCGGCGCGAGTTCGTCATCCGCGACGCGGAGATCTCACTCGTCCTGGACTCCCCGCTGCTCTCGGACCCGGCGATCCTGGCCGAGAGCGATCAGGCCGTCGAGGCCTCGGCCGCCGCCACCGACGAGGCCTACGTCATGTACACGTCGGGCTCGACCGGCCAGCCGAAGGGCGTCGTCGTCACCCACCGCAACGTCGTCCGGCTCGTCAGTGGGCAGACCTACGCGGAGTTCGGGCCGGATCAGGTCTTCCTGCAGATGGCACCGCTCGCGTTCGACGCCTCGACCTTCGAGATCTGGGGCGCGCTGCTTCACGGCGCGCGGCTCGTCCTCTACCCCGGCAGCTCGATCGATCTGACTGAGCTGAGGGCCACGCTCGAGCGCCATGGCGTCACCACCCTGTGGCTCACGGCTGGCCTCTTCCACCAGGTCGTAGACATGGATGTCGGTTCGCTGAGCGGCCTCGAGCAGCTGCTCGCCGGGGGCGATGAGCTCCTGCCCGATCGGGTCTCACGCGCGATGCGGGCCCTGCCCGGCGTGAAGCTGGTCAACGGATACGGGCCGACGGAGGCGACGACCTTCTCCTGCTGCTTCGACGCAACGTCCGGCGTGCCGTTCGACGACTTGGTCCCGATCGGACGGCCGATCGCCAACAGCTCCGCGTACGTGCTCGACCGCGAGCTCCAGCCGACCCCGGTGGGCGTTCCGGGCGAGCTCTACATTGGCGGAGACGGCGTCGCCCGTGGCTATCTGAACCAACCCGAGCTGACCGCCGAGCGCTTCGTCCGCAGCCCGTTCGGCGAGGGTCGGCTCTATCGGACCGGCGACATCGTCCGTTGGCGTCCAGATGGGTATCTCGAGTTCCTCGGCCGTCAGGACCAACAGGTCAAGGTCCGTGGCTTCAGGGTGGAACCGGGAGAGGTCGAGGCGACGCTCATCGGGCATCCCGGGGTGCGAGATGCGGCCGTGGTCGCTCCGGCCGATCGTCAAGGCGACCGGCGGATGGTCGCCTACGTCGTCGCCGACCCCGCCCTCGGCGAAGCCGAGCTGCGCTCGCATCTCGCCGACAAGCTGCCCCCCTACATGGTGCCGTCGGCGATCACCCGCCTCGAGAGCCTCCCTCTGACAACGAACGGCAAGGTGGACCGCACGGCCCTCGAGGACGAGGCCGCGCGGGGAGGGCGCACGGAGGGGACCGTGGTCGAGGCTGAGGCGCCGGCCGACGTGGAGGGGACGCAGGTCGAGGACGTCATCGCCGACATCTGGTCCGAGGTACTCGGCGTGGGAGCCGCCGGCCCCGAGGACGACTTCTTTGCCTCAGGCGGGCACTCCCTGCTGGCGATGAAGCTGATCCATGACGTCAACGAGGCCTGCGGGGTGGAGCTGACAGTCAGGTCGCTGCTGGTCGAGCCGACCCTGGGGGCTCTCGTTCGCGAGGTCGAGCAGGCCCGCAGCGAAGCCGCCGCGGCGCCCGGCCCCGCGGACGCGCCGGCCCCCGCCGTCGAGGTGGCGGCCCCTCCGGCCGAGACCCTACATCCGCCGCTGGTCCCGATTCGGCCCGAGGGCGAGCTGCCACCCCTCTTCCTGGTCGCAGGGGGAATGGGCGGCGAGCAGGAGCTGCTCGTCTACGCCAGGCTGACCCGCTATCTCAACCCCGGCCAGCCCTTCTACGGCCTCCGGGCCCGCGGGGTGGACGACCTGGTCGAGCCGCACGAAAGCGTCGAGGCGATGGCCACCGAGCACCTGAAAGAGATCCGGAAGGTCCAGCCTCGCGGCCCGTACTACATCAGCGGGAGCTGCGTTGGCGGCGTCGTGGCGTTCGAGCTCGCGCAGCAGCTTCGTGCCGCCGGAGAGGAGGTCCGGCTGCTCGTCCTGATCGACAGCAATTACCCCACCCGGCCGCGCATGATCCGCAACCAGGTGGTCAACCTCTGGAAGGACACGCTGCCGCCTGGGGTCGCCCGCCCCGGCGGGCTCCGCGGAGCGGCCGCGCGCGCTCAGGACCGGGCCCGGGTGCTGTTTTCGCCCACCGAGGAGCAGCGCGTCGGCATGCGGCGCTCGGCGATCGGCAACCGCTACCTGCGCCGGATCCTGGGATACCGCCCGGAGCCGTACGAGGGCAGGCTCACCTTCCTGGCCTGCGAGGAGCGTGAGGTCGAGGATGCCGCTCGCGTCTGGAAGGAAGTCGCCGCCGGGGGCCTCGAGGTCCTCTACCTGCCGGGCGACCACTACACCCACCTGCGCGAGCACGCGGCCACCACCGCAGCCTGCCTCGACGACTGCCTGCGTCGGGCCCGGGAGGAGCCGGACGGAGCGCCGGCCCCATGAGGTCGGTGGCGATCGGGGGCGAAGCGACAGTGCAAGTCAGCGCCAGCCCGATATAACGAGGACGGCCCATGGCGACCCGAGAGATCCCCCGCATCGCGATGCCCCCGCAGACGGATTTCCTCGCCGAGTACGCCTACAGGCGCGAGCCGGTTGTGATCAGCGACCTGTTCGAGGGGCAGGAGATCTCTCAGATCACGACCGTCGAGGACGCGGTGCGCGCCTGGGGGGGCGTGAACCTCCTCGTCCAGGAGGAGTACACGAGCGCCGAGGGGAACGCCACCGCGCCGGAGCCGACCGTGATGTCGCTGCGCGACTACGTCGACTTCTCGCGGTCCAACCCCTCGACGCGCCTCTGCTGCACCGAGTACGACACACCCGCGCGCGTCCTCACGTCCTTCGAGCTGCCGGACATCTGCCGGGTCAACGGCGCGGGGGAGGAGATCCTCGGTCTGCCCAGGAAGTACGGCGACTTCGACCTGGTCACCGCGATCTTCCTGGCGAACGAGGGCAACGTCGGGCACCTGCACTTCGATGGCGACCAACGCGACGTCCTCCTGTACCAGGTCTACGGGCGAAAGCGCGTGGTGTTGTTCCCGCCGGCGGCGGCAATCCACCTGCGGACGCTCGACGGGCCCTACTCGCGCCCGTCGCTGGCAGGCATCTACTTGGAGGACATGAGCCTCGAGGAGAAGCTCGACTGGGTTGAGCGCGCCGGCGGCTACCAGACGGTCCTCGAGCCCGGCGAGACGATCTACATCCCGATGCTGATGTGGCACCACCTCGAGTACATGGACAACGCGATGTCGTTCAACTATCGCTTCGGGCGGACCCGATACGGCCGCTTCCTGTCGGTCGACAACTTCCACCGCGATCCGTACATCCAGAACGTCGCGGCGAAGATGGTCGGACCCGAGGACGTCCTCAGCACGTTCGAACCGGTCGTCGACGAGATCGCCGAGGCGTACGTCGGGCCGTCGACGGACCTCCGGGACAAGGTCCGAGACATGCGGGCGCTGTTCAGGCGGCTCTGTGCCGACATCTCCCCCGAGGCGGATCCGGAGAGGCTCTGCCCGCCGGAGCGCGAGGAGGAGCAGGTGACCAGGATCGCCGAGGGGAACGACATGAAGGGGGGTCTCAAGTACGAAGACCCGGCCTTGATCGCGAGAACCCGTCCCACCGGGGAGATCGACGCGCGGCAGAAGGAGATGGTTGAGGCCGGCGCAAGGCGCAGCGGGTACTCGGATGAGGTGATGCGGGCGATCCTCCGCAATCGGCTCGGCAAGGCGAACGTCGACGAGCTCAACAAGGCCGAGGCCGCGCAACTTGTCTCCTATCTGGCGAGTCCCGGCGCGGCGTGGTAGCTCCCGCCGGATGACGACCAGGGAGCTCGTCGGCCGTCTCGTCGAGTTCGGCCGAGCGAACTCCGTCGAGAGCATCGTCGCCGCCACCCCGTACCTGGAGGCGCTGGCGGAGGTCTTCGGCGATCGCGAGGTGCGGGGCGTGACGGCGAAGGAGCTTCACGCGTTCCACCGCGATGTGGGCGTCGGGCTCGCCGAGCCCGTGCACAGTGGCCTGCGGCGCAAGGCACAGCGATGGGAGGCCATCTACTCGTCCCGGTCCCGGGACCTCATCGGTTGCCTCCCGTGGGAGAGCGAACGTCCGGTTGGCGCCCTCGTGGAGCTGTTCGATCGGCCGGGCTTTCGCCCCCGCACCGTTCTCGAGCTGGGCTGCGGCGACGGAGTCAACGCGGTCTTCATGGCGAGCCGGGGCTGCGAGGTGACGGCCGTCGACGTCTCGGCGACCGCCCTCGAGCTGGCGCGGGAGAAGCAGCGTGTGGCCGGGGTGGAGGTGGAGTTCATCGAGGGCGACGTCTTCGAGCTGGGGCCCGCCGCGGCCCCCTTCGAGTTCGTGTTCGATCGCGGCATGCTCCATCACGTCCAGGTCTTCCACTTCGAGGACTACAAGGACCTGGTGGCGGACCGGCTCGCGCCGGACGGGCTCTTCCACCTGATCTGCCACCACGTCTCGACCCGCCCGACGGTGATCCTGGACGGTATGTATGGAGGAGCGATCGGGAAGCTCCTGGGATTCCTGACCGGGCCGCTCGAGGAGACCGGCTGCGGGTTCACCGACGAGGAGCTTCGCGAGATCTTCTCGGATCGCTTCCGGTTCGAATCGATCGATCTGATCGAGGACGACAACAACCGGCCGTTCCGCTTCGAGTCGGCGCTGATGCGGCGGATCCCGTGAGCGGGCTGGAGGCGGGATGGACGAGCGCCCCCGACGGGGCACCGCCTCTCACCGCCGGCGCGCTTCACGTCTGGCGCGCCGACCTCGACGACCTCGAGCGGGTGGGGGACGGCGTGCTCTCGGCGGAGGAGCGTGAGCGCGCCTACCGCTTCAGCTCCGAGCGGAGCCGCGAGCGCTGGAGCCGCGGTCGTGCCGTCCTGCGCGAGATCCTCGGCGGATACCTTGGTCGCGACCCGGCGGCGATGGAGTTCGATGAGGGAGAGCGGGGCAAGCCGAGCGCGGTCGCGGGAGAGGGAATCGAGTTCAACATCTCCCACTCCGGAGCGCTCGCCCTGCTCGCCTTCGCGCTTGAGAACCCGGTCGGGGTGGATGTCGAGCTGGCCGGCAGGGTGCGCGACCCTGTCGCGGTCGCCGAGCGCACCCTCGGCCACGACGAGGCCGAGCGGCTCCGGGCGCTCCCAGCAGCGGAGCTCGAGCCGGAGTTTCTACGTCTCTGGGTTCGCCACGAGGCCGGGCTCAAATGCCGCGGGGAAGGCTTGGGTGGTCGCGGCCGTGAGGACGACCTGGCGGTGATCGAGCTCGACGTCGGGCCGGATGGGGCGGCAGCTGTCGCGCTGGAACGGGCGCCGGCTGCGGTCTCCCTGTGGCAGTTCGAGCGGTCGGACGGACCCAGTGGCTAAGCTCGATTGAGGCCGGGCCCGTGCCCGGATTTCCGACCCGAATCGCTGATTCGGGCGTTCGTCGTGCGCAAATGACACTGAGACCGTTACTCGAGATCGCTGAGGGGAACGAGCGCCTCCGCGCGCTCCGCGAGGCGCTGCACTCCTCCGGCGACGGGACTGTCGACGCCTACGTGTCCGGGATCGATGCGGCCGTACCTGCTCGCCACGCTGATCGCGGGTGACGACGAGGCGCCCCCGGGTCCGGTGCTGGTGGTCGCGGCGGACGATCGCTCCGCTCGCGACCTGGCGGGTGATCTGAAGGCCTTCCTGGACCCTCGCGCAGTCCATTTCTATCCGTCTCGCGGGACCACCTTCGAGTCACACCTGGACCCGCCTCCGCACCTGGCCGGCCTCCGAATCGCCGCGATGAACGCGATGGCAGACCCGAACGCCGTCGTCGTCGCCAGCGCGATAGCGCTGGCCGAGAAGGTCCCCGACCCGAAGCTGCGGCCCGAGACCCTCGCGCTCCACAAGGGGGAGAGCGTGGACCTCGACGACGTCACCCTGCTCCTCGCCGACGCGGGCTACGACCGCACGGACCAGGTCGAGGAGCGCGGCCAGTTCGCCGTCCGCGGCGGGATCCTGGATGTCTATCCCGCGACCGAGGAGCAGGCGATTCGCGTCGATCTGTTCGGCGACGAGATTGAATCCTTGCGCCGGTTTTCGGTCTTCACGCAGAGGTCTCTGGGTGAGGCGGACCGGGTCGAGCTCGCACCGGCGGCCGAGCTGTCGGCGGAGCACCGCGACCAGGTCGATCCGGAGAGCTTTCTCGCGCCGCTCGAGCTGGTGCCGGGCGAGGCGCTCGTGGTGATCGCCGCGGCCGAGGAGATCCCGGGCGCGCTGCACGATCACTGGGAGGACGTCACCGCGTCGATGATCGAGGAGGACGCCCGCCGCCTCTACGTCGACGTCTCCGGGGCCCTCCAGGCCCGGGCCCGTCTCTCGCTCGGCGCTGACAGCGGGCAGGAGCATTCCTTCCGGGCGCAGCGGGCCGAGTTCCCCTCCCGGACCCTGGCCGAGGCCGAGGGGGAGCTCGAGAAGCTGACCCGTTCGGGCTATCGGACCGTGGTCGCCTTCGAGGGCCGCGGTGAGGCCGAGCGCGCGCGCTACAACCTGAGCCGTATCGACGTGCCGTTCCTGGGCGAGAGGGCGCCCGAGGAGCCTGGTGTGAGCTTCGCCGAGGCGCGGCTGCGCGAGGGGTTCTTGGCTCCAGAGCTGCAATTGGCGGTGATCCCGCAGCGTCGCCTCATCCATCGCCGGCGGGCGGCGGCGCCGGTCTCCGCCAGGGCCAGGCTGGCCGCCGCGATCGAGCTGCGCGTCGGCGACTACGTGGTGCACGAGGACCACGGCGTCGCCCGCTTCTCGGGCTTCGACACCAAGACACTCGCCGGGGTCACGCGCGACTACCTCGAGCTCGAGTACCGGGGCGGCGACAGGGTGTTCGCGCCGACCGACCAGCTCGCCCGGATCAGCCGCTACATCGGGGCGGAGGGGGACGAGCCCGCGCTCAGTCCGCTGGGTGGCAAGCGCTGGCAGAACCTCAAGTCGCGAGCGCGCCGCGCGGCGAGCGCGATGGCCGGTGAGCTGATCAACCTCTATGCCGAGCGCCAGGTCCGAAAGGGCCACGCCTTCCCGCCGGATGGCGAGCTGCAGCTCAACTTCGAGGAGGTCTTTCCCTACCGGGAGACCGCCGACCAGATGGACGCGATCGACGCGGTCAAGGCCGACATGGAGTCGGAGCGGCCGATGGACCGACTGATCTGCGGCGATGTCGGCTACGGCAAGACGGAGATCGCGCTGCGCGCCGCCCACAAGGCGGTCGCCGACGGCAAGCAGGTGATGATGCTGGTGCCGACCACCATCCTGGCGCAACAGCACTTCGGCACCTTCCGCGAGCGCTTCGCCGACACCGCGTTCAACATCGAGATGGTCTCCCGCTTGCGGAGGCCCGCGGAGGTGAGGGACGCGCTCCAGCGCTTCGGGGAGGGCCGGGTCGACATCCTGATCGGAACGCACCGCGTGCTCTCCCGGGACGTGCGGGGCAAGGACCTCGGGCTGCTCGTCGTCGACGAGGAGCAGCGATTCGGCGTGAAGCAGAAGGAGCTGTTGCGGCAGCTCAAGCTCAAGGTCGACGTGCTCTCGCTCTCGGCCACCCCGATCCCGCGGACGCTGCAGATGTCGCTCGCCGGCCTCCGTGACATCTCGGTCATCGAAACCCCGCCGGAGGGACGCCGGCCGGTCCGGACGCACGTCGGCCCATACGACGAGGACCTGGTGAAGCGGGCGATCCTCCGCGAGAAGGAGCGGGGAGGACAGATCTTCTTCCTCCACAATCGGATCGACTCTCTGCACGAAACCGCCGAGCGCCTGCGTGCCCTCTGCCCCGGGGTCCGCTTCGCCGAGGCGCACGGGCAGATGGACGAGCTCGAGCTCGAGGCGACGATGCTGGCATTCGTCCGGGGTGAGCACGACTGCCTCGTGGCGACCACGATCATCGAGTCGGGCCTCGACATCCCCACCGCGAACACGCTGCTGGTGGAGCGCGCCGATCAGCTCGGGCTTGCGCAGGCGTACCAGATCCGGGGCCGGGTGGGCCGGAGCAGTGAGCGGGCCTTCGCCTATCTGCTCTATCCGTCCGCCGAGACGCTCACCCCGGAGGCGGCGGCCCGCCTCGCGACCCTCTCCGACAACACCGAGCTCGGCTCGGGCTTTCGGGTCGCGATGCGCGACCTCGAGATCCGCGGAGCCGGCAACCTGCTCGGCGACGAGCAGTCGGGCCACGTCGCCGCGGTCGGCTTCGAGCTCTACTGCCAGATGCTGGAGGACGCCGCGGAGGCGCTTCGCACCGGGGCCGAGGAACTGCCCGAGGAACCGCGGGAGCCGGTGCGCATCGACGTCGACGTGGACGCCTATGTGCCCGCTGACTACATCCCCTTCGAGGCGGCCAAGATCGACGTGCATCGCCGCGTAGCCGCCGCCACGGAGCCGGGCGAGCTGCGGGCGTTGCGCGAGGAGCTCGAGGACCGCTTCGGGCCGCTCCCCGAGTCGGTTTCGAATCTGCTCGACCTCCAGCGCGTCCGCATCGCGCTCGGCGACGCCGGGGTCCGGAACGTCGAGTTCCGCGCCGGGCGACTGCGGGTCTCGCCGGTCGAGCTCGACTCCGAGCAGGTGGGAGCTCTGAACGAGCGCGTCCCGGAGGCGATCTATCAATGGCGCGAGCGCACGATCGCCGTCCCGGTCCCCGAGGAGGCGGGCGCGCGCCTGGGTGCGCTGCTGGCGCTGGTCGACGGGCTGGGCGCGGCCAGTTCGAACCTGGCGCCGGCGTCGGGCTTAGCGCCGACTTAGGCAGCGATGGCTATGCTGCCGCCCCTGTGAACCGCGGATTCTTCTCGAAGCGGAACCTCGCGATCATCTTCGGCGTCGTGCTCGTCGCGATGGTGGTGATCGTCGGCGCGGCCGTCGGCGTGGGTCACCCGAGCGTGCCCTCCGACGACGTCGCGGTGATCGACGATTCGAGCATCAACGTCCCAGGCCTGGTCGACAACGGACACATCAGCAAGACGAACTTCAACCGCTTCCTGCTGCAGACCGCGAAGCAGACCGGCCAGCAGACGGTCCCGCAGCCCAGCGATCCGCAGTACAAGCAGGTGCACGACCAGGCGATGCAGACGGCGCTCCAGATCGCCTGGATCGTGGGCGAGGCGAACAAGCAGGGTCTCACCTTCACCGATACGCAGGTCCAGCAGTCGCTGCAGCAGATCAAGTCGCAGTTCAAGACCCAGGCCGAGTACGTGCAGGCGCGCGACCAGGCGGGACTCACCGATGCGGACGTGCTCGAGCGGGCCAAGCTCCAGCTGATCCAGAACAAGATCCAGGAGAACGTCCAGAACAGCGTCGGCACCCCGTCGGACAGCGACGCCCAGGACTTCTACGACGCCAACAAGAGGCAGTTCACCCAGCCGGCCAGCCGCACGATCCGGATCATCCAGAACAAGGACGCCCACCAGATCGACACGGCCTACCAGGCGCTACGCGCGGACGACTCGGACGCGAACTGGAAGAAGGTCGCCGCCCAGTACTCGACCGATCCGACCTCGAAGGACAAGGGCGGACTTCGCACCGACGTCGTGCCGGGCTCGTTCCAGCAGCCCCTCGACGGCGACATCTTCAAAGCCCCGACGGGGGAGATCCAGGGCCCCGTGGCCACCTCAACCGGCAACTTCGTCTTCGAGGTGATCTCGGCGACGCCGGAGAAGGTGCTGGGGCTCAACGACACAGCGCCCGCCTCGACCGGGACCAGCGCAGGGAAGGTCAGCGACCAGATCAAGACCCAGATCAAGTCCCAGCTCCAGCAGGAAGCGCTGAGCGACTTCGGCACCGACTTCCGCGACTACTGGACCAACCTGACCCAGTGCGCGAGCGGCTACGAGGTGTCGGGCTGCGACAACTTCAACGGCGCCTCACCTACCTGTGACCCGAAGAAGCTCGCTTCACAGCCGGGGCAACCCAGCCAGGGTTGCCCGGCCCCCGTGTTCGCCTTCTGCCAGGCGGCTCAGTCGACGCAGGGCGCGAGCAGCACGAGCGGGCAGCTGCAGTGCACCGGCAGCGGCCCGACCCCCGGCGCGCCCGGCTCCTTCAAGCCGTTCACCACATCCACCGGGGGCGCCCCGCAGGGGCCGCACCCCGCCGGCGCGGGCACGTCGTCGTCCTCAGGGACGCTGCCCGCCGGCCTGTCCGGTCTCACGCCCGGCGGCTAGCAGCGGGCCGCCGCATAGCCACGCCGCCGTATCTCGACGCCCTCAGGCACCTCGACGAGGTCACCCGGCGCCTGCGCCGTGAATGCCCCTGGGACCGGGAGCAGGACGCGCGCTCGATCGTCCCGCACACCGTGGAGGAGGCCTACGAGCTGGCCGACGCTGCGAACCGCGACGACTCGGAGGCGATGGTCGACGAGCTGGGAGACGTCCTCTTCCAGGTCCTGTTCCTCTCGCTGCTGCTCGAGGAGCGCGGGGAGGGCGACCTGGCGGCCGTCGCGGAATCGTGTGCCGCGAAGCTGATCCGCCGCCATCCACACGTCTACGGGGACCGAGATGAGAGGGCGCGCGACAGCGCGACCCGTGAGATGGAGACTGCGGGCGAGGTTCTCTCGCAGTGGGAGGAGATCAAGCGCGAGGTAGAGGGTGGCGGGGGAGAGGCCACCGAGCTGCCCGAGAACCTGCCGGCGCTCATCTACGCCCGCAAGGTGCTGCGCCGGGTCGATCCGGTGGGAGATGCGAGGGGGCTTGGAGGCGAGGCCGAAAAGCCACCCGGTTCAGGAAGCGAGAAGCCCGGCGGACCGAAGTCCGATCCGGCGACGCGGGCCGAGGCCGAGCAGCTGGTCGGCACGCTGCTGCTGGAGGCGGTTGCGGCCTCCCGCAGCCTCGGCGTGGACCCTGAGCTCGCCCTCCGGCAGACGGCGCGGAAACTAGAGGGCTCCATCGACTAGCTTTCCCAGCCCGATGGCGGCGATCGAGAGGGTCCACGGACGGCAGGTGCTCGACTCGCGGGGCAACCCGACGGTCGAGGTCGAGGTCGTGCTCGACTCCGGCGCACGTGGTCTCGCGGCGGTGCCGTCGGGCGCGTCCACCGGCGAGTACGAGGCGGTCGAGCTGCGCGACGGAGGCGACGAGTACGGCGGCAAGGCCGTCGGCAGGGCCGTCGCGAACGTCAACGGCGAGATCGCGGACGCGCTGAAGGGCTCGGATCCCGCGGACCAGTCCGCCATCGACCGGGCCATGATCGAACTCGACGGCACGCCCAACAAGGGCCGGCTGGGCGCCAACGCGATCCTCGGCGCGTCTCTGGCGGCGGCCAAGGCGGCCGCGGCGGACGCCGGTCTGCCGCTCTACGAGTACTTCGGCGGGCTCTACGCAGCCACAGGCGCCAAGGACGCCGGAGCGGCGGCGCTCTTGCCGGTGCCGATGATGAACGTGCTCAACGGCGGAGCCCACGCCGACAACAAGGTCGACTTCCAGGAGTTCATGGTCGTCCCGGCTGGCGCGGAGACCTTCACGGAGTGCCTTCGGATGGGCGCCGAGGCCTATCACGCCCTCAAGGGCATCCTGACCAAGAGAGGGCTCTCGACGGGCGGAGGGGACGAGGGGGGCTTTGCGCCGGACCTGGAGTCCAACGGGGCGGCGCTCGACTTCCTCATCGACGCGATCGAGGAAGCCGGCTACGCGCCCGGCGTGGACCTGATGATCGCCCTCGATCCGGCTACGAGCGAGTTCTTCGACGACGGCAACTACGTGCTCGAGCACGAGGGGCGGACCCTGACGCCTGCGGAGATGGCCGACTACTGGCACGACGTCCGCACCCGTTTCCCGATCGTCTCGATCGAGGACGGGATGGACGAGGAGGATTGGGATGGTTGGAAGGTTCTGACCGAGAGGATCGGCGACCGCTGCCAGCTCGTGGGCGACGACCTGTTCGTCACGAACCCCGAGCGGCTGCGCCGCGGCATCGAGATGGGCGTCGCCAACTCGATCCTGATCAAGGTGAACCAGATCGGCACCCTCTCGGAGACGCTCGACGCGATCCAGATCGCCCGCGATTCCGGCTACACGACCGTCATCTCGCATCGCTCCGGGGAGACCGAGGACACGACGATCGCCGACCTCGCGGTGGGCACCAGGGCCGGTCAGATCAAGACGGGCGCGCCCTCGCGCTCGGATCGTGTCGCGAAGTACAACCGCCTGCTGCGAATCGAGGAGGAGCTCGGCGACCGCGCAGAGTTCCCCGGCGCGTCGGTCTTCGAGTAACTCCGAGAAGGACTATGGGCAGCGTGGGGCGAATTCACGAAGCATGTCGAGCAGGGCATACGCCGCGCCCAGGAGGGCACCGCGTCGCCGGGTAGGCCCCAGCCGCATCCGCTGGGACCGGGTGGGGCGGATCGCCCTCGTGCTGGTGCTGTTCGGCGTGATGATCTCCTACCTGAACCCGCTCGTGAACCTGCTGGAGGCATGGCAGGGGTCCAAGTCGAGCGAGTCGCAGCTCGCCCAGCTCAAGCAGGAGAGGGTCGAGCTCAGCGGGCAGCTGCGCTCCGCCTCCAGCCCCGCCACGCTCGAGCGTGAGGCGCGTCGGCTGGGCATGGTGAAGCCCGGCGAGCACGCCTACGTCGTGCACGGCCTGCGCGGCGACTGACCTCCGCTTAAGCGACATAAGTGAGGGTGCGCGAAAGCGCAACCCGATGAGTTCAGGTGCGCGGATATGATTCCGCGCTGCGCGCGCAAGCCATGCGGCTGTGCGCGTTTTCTGTGATCTGAGTCGAATGAGCCGATGAGTACAGGCCGGTACCTGCTCGGCGCGGCGGAGCTGGCGGTGATCGCGACCGCTCTCGGCATTGGCGCCTATCACCTGCGAGCCCTGCTCGCGCCTGCCTGGACGGGGGCGCTCGGGCGCCTGGGCGAGGTGGTCATCGGCATCTCGATGTTGATTCTGGTCTCCGAGGTCCTCGGCGCCCTTGGCCTCTTCAAGGAGGTCCCGCTGCTGCTGGGCTACGTCGTCGCCGGCCTGGGCGCGGCCTTCTTCGCCCGTCGCCGCGGCCTCCCAGAGGCGCCCGACACTCCCGAGGCGCGATCGAGCGTGCTGATGGTCGTGATCGGAATCGCCGCCGCGGTCCTGGTGGTCGTCCACTGGGCCCATCCGACCAGCCAGGCGATCGACCAGGGCATGTACTACCAGGACACCACCTGGTACCACATGTCGTTCTCCGCTCGGTTCGCGCAGACCGGTCACGTCGGGCCCCTTCACTTCACCGACCCGCTGAAGCTCGCCGCCTGGTTCTATCCCCAGAACTCCGAGCTGCTCCACGGCGTCGGCATCGTCTTCCTGAAGACGGATTTCCTCTCGCCGCTGATCAACCTGATGTGGGTGGCCCTCTGCCTGCTCGCCGCCTGGTGCGTGGGGCGTCCCTACGGCATCGGCGGGGTCACGGTCCTCGGCGCCGCGGTGGTGCTCGACTCGAACATGCTGGTCGGCTCGCAGGCCGGGCAGGGCCCGAACGACGTCGCCGGGCTCTTCTTCCTGATGGCGGCCCTGGCCTTCCTCGTCGACGGCGCCGCCAGCGCCCACGCCGCCCGCGAGGTGGCGGCCGCCCGACGAACGGAGGGCTACACGGCCACTCCGACCGGCGAGCTGGAGCCGGGCGTGGTCGAGGATGTCCCGGTGGAGGGGGATCCACGGGCTCTGGCGACGGTCGGCGCTGGACCGCTCTTCATGGCCGGCCTCGCGGCCGGGCTCGGGGTCGGGACCAAGATCACTCTGCTCGCCACGATCGCCGCCTTCACCGTCGGCGTCGCGATCCTCGGCGGCCGGCAGCATTGGCTGCGGGCGCTCGGCGTCTGGCTCGGCGGTCTGGTGATCACCTGCGGCTTCTGGTACGGGCGGAACTTCGTCTACGCGCTCAATCCCTTCCCGCAGATCCACAAGATCGGACCGATCCACCTGCCGGGCCCCGACCAGCTCGCCCTCTATCCGCGGCCCCCGCACAATCTCGCCGGGTACTACAACGACCCCCTGGTCTGGACCCACAAGCTGACCCCGGTCCTCCACGAGCGGCTCGGACCCCTCTGGCCGGTGATCCTCGCGGTGGTCATCGTCGCGCTGGTCTGGGCGTTCGTGCGGGGAGGCAGCGCCCTGATGCGGGTGCTCGCGGTGACGGGAATGGTCGCCGGAATCGCCTACATCTTCACCCCGCTGACCGCCTCCGGCAGCGCCTATGACCCGAGCGGCTTCGACGCGAACCTGCGATACGTCGCCCCGGTGCTGATGGTCGGCTTCCTGTTGCTGCCGCTGATTCCCTGGATCCGCCACGGCAACCGTCCCTGGATCCTGATCGGCCTGTTCACGATCCTGCTCGTCCAGGGGACCGTCATCCAGGCCAACTGGAAGTTCCACCACCACCTCGCCTCAATCGGTCTGGCCTTTCTGGTCGTCGGCGTGCCGGCGCTGATCGTCGCCGGGCTGCGCCGGCGCATCAGCACGGTGGCGATCGTCGCCTTCGGGCTGGTCATGTTGGTCACGGCGGTGGCGCTGGGGCGTGTGCGCGAGAACTACTACCTGGACCACCGCTACGTGACCGCGTCGCGACCGCCGCTCGGCGGAGGCTTCCGCGCCAGCCCGCAGTGGCAGCCGCTCCAGGACTGGGGGCGGAAGCAGAGCCATCAGCGGATCGGCGTGGTCGGCCGCGCATCCGCCTTCGGCCAGTACTTCTTCTACGGCACCGACCTCACCAACCACGTCCAGTACATCGGCCAGCAGCTCAACCACGGGACCTTCCGGCCGATCGACAAGTGCGGGCTGTGGCGCCAGACCATCAACGATGGGCACTACGACTACATCGTCACCACGCCCAAGCTGGGAGCCGACGAGACCGTGGCGCCGCCCGAGAGCCTCTGGACCGAGAGCGACAAGAACGTGAAGGTCGTGATCCAGTCCGGACCCGCCGCGGTCTACAAGATCCTCGGCCCGCTCGACCCGGCCACCTGCGCGCAGCTCGGCGCCCAGGCGCACACATGAACTTCGGCGACTACCTCCAGGGCTCGATCGAGCTGATCGCGGTCGCGGCGGCCATGGGCTTCGCCGCGGTCGGGTTGCGCGGCCGTTTGCTGCCCGGCTGGTCGGGCGCCTCCGCGCGCCTCGCCGAGGTCGTCCTCGGCCTCTCGCTGTTGATCGTGACCCTCGAGCTGGTCGGGGTGGTCGGCCTCTACCGGCCGGGCTGGGTCCTCTTGGCCTCGTTGATCGTGGGGCTGGGAATCGGCTTTGCGCTCCGCACTCCGCGCCCGGGTCCACCGCTCTGGGCACCGCAGGTGACGCCGATCGCGCTCGGCGTCGCCGTCGCCGCAGCGTTCCTGGTGGCGGCGCACTGGGCGATGCCGACCCAGACCGGGCTCGACATCGGCATGTACCTCCCCAACACCACCTGGCAGAACGCGCCCTTCGCGGCGCGCTTCGTCCAAGACCACCAGGTCGGGGCGCTCCACTTCACCGAGGTCCTCAACCTGACGGTCTGGTTCTACCCGCAGAACTCGGAGCTGCTGCATTCCTCGGGGATCCTCTTCCTGGGCAACGACTTCCTCTCGCCGTTCCTGAATATCGGCTGGATGGCCCTGTGTCTGCTCGCCGCCTGGGCGTTTGCACGCGCGTATGGCGGCGGCCCGATCGCGGTCCTGGCGATGGCGCTCGTCCTGGACGCCAACATGCTTCTGCTCTACCAGCCGGGGGACGCCAAGAACGACACGATGGGACTGTTCTTCTTCCTCGCGTCCGCGGCCATCCTGGTCAATGCCGATGCGCAGCGACGTGCGGCCCACGAGGCCCAGCCCGCCGACCGAGGCACGGCTGCGCTCCCCAACGGCGCGCTGATCGTCGCCGGCCTGGCGGCTGGGGTCGCCCTTGGTACGAAGCTGAATCTTCTGGCGCCGTTCGGCCTGCTCACCCTCGGGGTGATCGCCGTGAGCGCGGGCTACCGCTGGCGGGCGACCGGAATCTGGGTGGTCAGCTCGCTGATCACTGGCGGCTTCTGGTTCGCTCGCAACCTGATCAACGCCGGCAATCCGCTCCCCTGGATCAAGGCCGGGCCGCTGGTCGGTCCCGACCAGGCGGACATCAACATCCGCGAACCCCACAATGTCGCCCACTACCTGCTGCCGCCGGACGGGGGCGTGATCAGACACCACCTGATCCCCGGCCTGCATGACAGCTTCGGCGATCTCTGGCCGCTCGTCCTGATCGCCGTGATCGGCGGCTTCCTGCTGGCGATCTTCCGCGGGCGGACCTCGATGATCCGGATGCTCGGCATCGTCGCCCTGCTCAGCGGACTCGCCTACCTGGTCACGCCGCTCACCGCCGCAGGGCCGCAGGGGGATCCGACGGCGTTCACCACCAACCTCCGATACTCCTCGCCGGCGCTCGGTCTCGGGGCGATGCTGCTCGGGGTCGACGCCGGCTTGCTCAAGCCGCGCGTCCAGCCCTGGCTGATCGGTGCGCTGGTGGTCCTCCTTCTTGTGCAGGCGGTCCCGGTCTGGGATCTCCACGGCCACCTGTGGACGCGCCACTTCCTGCTCGGAGCGATCGGCCTGGGGATCTTCCTGATCCTCGTCCCGGTCGGACTCGTGATCGCTCGCCAGCACGGCGCCTCTCTCGCCCTTGCCGGTGCTGCGACCGTGGTCGCGCTCGGCCTTGTCGTCGGGATCGGCTGGGCCAAGAGCAAGGATTACGTCAAGGACCGCTATCAGGCATCGACGGCGCCTCACGACTTCCCGGTCGGCATGAAGGCTGCGCTGGCCTGGTTCAACCGCGCGGACCCGCACGACTCACGGATCGCCGTGGTCGGCGGCCGTCCCGGCTTCAAGCAGTACGTCTTCTACGGCGACGATCTCTCCAACTACGTCCAGTACGTGGCCCGGCACGGTCCGCACGGCGCCTACCTGCCCATCGCAAGCGAGGCCTCACAACACCTCCAGGGAGGGCCCGCCTTCGTCGCCCAGTGCCAGGAATGGGTCCGGGCCCTCAGCGCGGGTGGCTACGACTATGCCGTGATCGGCCCTGACCAGCGGACGCAGACCGTGGCCCCGGTCGAGGCCACCTGGACTGCGGCCGCCGGGGGAACCAAGATCGAGGAGAACGACAATGTCTCGGTCTTTCGGATCAGCGCCCCCCTCAACGCGGGCGCCTGCACCCACCTTTCCTCGCCCGCAAGAGGGACGGCTCAGAGCGTCATCGCCGTTGGGTCGGGCGGCCGCACCTAAGTGAGCTTCGGCGACTACCTCTTCGGGGTCGTCGGGCTCGCCGCCGTCGCGATCCCGACGGCTCTGGCGGCGGTGCGTCTGCGCCAGCGGCTGCTGCCCGGATGGGAGGGGCCGCCCGCCCGTCTCGCCGAGGCGGTACTCGGCGTTGCGCTGCTCACTGTCCTGCTCCAGCTGCTCGGCGCCTTCGGGATTCTCATTCCCGGCCGTCCTGATCCCGGTCGTCCTGCTGGTCGGTCTTGGCATCTACTTCGGCGTCACTGGCGCTTTCTTCGCTGATACCGCGAACAAAGCGCCAACTACAGGACCCGTCGCACCGCCGGCCCCCGCGATCCCCCTTCCCCAGATGGTGTTGGCGCTGCTCGCCGCCGCCTTCGTCGCAGCCCACTGGGCCACCGGCCTCCAGGACGTCTGGGGCCGGGGCATGCTCACCTTCGACACGCTCTGGTACCACGGGCCGTTCGCCGCGCGGATCGCCGACACCGGGTCGGTCTGGGGGATGCACTTCATCGACCCCCTCTACCTGAACTGGTTCTACCCGGAGAACTCCGAGCTGCTGCACGCGGCGGGCATCGTGCTCTTCAACAGGGACATCTTCAGTCCCGCTGGTCAACTTCGGCTGGCTCGGCGTGACGCTGCTGGCCGCCTGGTGCATCGGCCGCCCGTATGGCGTCGCGCCCCTCTCGCTGACCGGAGTGGCGATCGCGATGGACACCGGCCCGATGGTCCCGCGGGAGGCCGGCACGCCGGCGACGGACACCGTCCCCGTCGCGCTCCTGCTGGCCGCGACGGCGATCCTTGTCAACGCCTGGGCGATGCGAGGGGAGCGCAAGAACGCCGCGCCGAGTCGGCCTCTCGGCGCGCTCCTGGTCGCTGGCCTGGCGATGGGAATCGCTCTGGGCAGCAAGCTGACGATCTCCGGCGCGACGGCGGCGATGGCGGTGGGGGTGATCTTCATCGTCCCCCCGGGCATCCGCCGCAAGGCCTTCGGCGTCTTCGTAGCCGGGGTCGTGGCCACCGCCGGCTTCTGGTTCCTGCGGAACCTGATCCACTCCGGGAACCCGCTCCCCTGGATCCGCCACATCGGGCCGATCCAGCTGCCCGGTCCCAACCGCGGGCTGGAGGGCCGCGACGACTTCACGGTCGCGCACTACATCCTGTCCGACCCGAGCACCGGCCTCTGGCGCGCCTACTTCCTCAATCCGATCGAGAATCTGCTCGGGCCTCTCTGGTTCCTGATCCTGGGTGGGGCTGCCGGGGGCGCGATCCTCGCCATCTGGCGGCCGCGCTCACCGGCCGTGCGCCTGGCGGGCGCGGTCACGATCGTGGCGGCGATCGCCTACCTGTTCACTCCGCTCACGGCCGCGGGCCCCGAGGGCCATCCGCTGGCGTTCGGGATCAACCTCCGCTACCTGACACCGGGGCTGGCGCTCGGTCTGGCGCTGTTGCCGCTCGAGCCGCGGATCGTGCCGGCCCGGCTGCGCCTGCCGCTGATCGTCGGCGGTCTGATCGCGCTCTTCTTCACCTCGCACTACTCGGACGCCAACGTCGCCTGGAAGGGGCCCTTCGCCTCGATCCCCTGGGCGGCGGTGATCGGGATCGTCCTGGTCGGTGCCCCGGTCGGCCTCGCGCTGCTCGCTCGGCGCAGGGCGATGCTCGCGGGACTCGCGGGCGCGGTGCTGGCGTTGGCGGTCGCCGCCGTGGGGTGGGCGAAGCAGGACGACTACTTCGCGCACCGCTACGACCGCGCGGAGGACTTCCGCTTCCAGCTGGATGACGCGGTCCGCTGGGCGAAGCCCACCTCGAACCTTCGCATCGGCGTCGCCGGGACGAGCGGGGCATACAACCAATACGGCTTCTACGGCGACGACGTCTCGAACTACGTCCAGTACATCGGCCGCCACCTGCCGGAGGCCGACTTCCGCCGCATCCAGAGCTGCCCCGAATTCCGCAGCGCCGTCAACTCCGGGGACTACGACTACCTGATCACCACGCCCGAGCTCGACCTGAACAACCCTTCCACTGCCGAGCCCTCGCCGGAGCGCGGCTGGCTGAGGGGCGATCCGGCCGTCCAGCCGGTGCTGAGCTCGGGGCGGGTCTCGGTGTTCCGGATCATGGGGGAGCTCTCGCCTCAGGGCTGCGGCAAGGCGAATCGGCGCAGCCCCCAGAGCCAACCTGGAGGATCAGCCTCGACTCGGAAGTGAGCGGACTCGGCGACTACATACTCGGTGTGCTCGGCCTGGTGGCCGTCGTCCTCTCGATGGCGATCGCCGGCAGGACCACGCGCCGCGCCGCCCTTCCCAGCTGGACCGGACCCCCTGCTCTGCTCGCCGACACGGTCCTCGCGATCGGCATCCTGATCGTGGTCGCGGAGCTGCTCGGTCTCTTCGGCGTTCTGGACGGGGTGCTCCTGGTCGCGGCCAGCCTGATCGTCGGTGGCTGCGCGCTGCGGCTCGAGCCGATGCTGATCCGTGCCGGCGCTCGCGTCGCCCACTGGGGCCGCTCCGAGGAGCCGGACATGCTCCCGGCGCCGGCCGTCGGCCGGATCGAGATCGCCGTGGCGGTCATCCTCGCCCTGATCGTCGCGGCGCAGTGGGCGGGGCCAACGCTCCTGGCGCTCGACCGTGGCATCTACGGCGGTGACTCGCTCTGGTACCACATGCCGCTCGCTGCCCACATCGCGGACACGCACTCGATCACCGGGCTGCTCTACACCGATCCGCTCTATCTGAACTGGTTCTACCCGCAGGTCTCCGAGCTGCTCCACGCGGGCGGGATCCTCCTCTTCGGCAACGACTTCATCTCGCCGCTGATCAACATGGCCTGGCTGGGTCTCGCCCTGTTCGCGGGCTATTGCATCGGCCGCCCCTACGGCACTGGGCCCACGGCGATGGCCGCGGTGGCCTCGGTGATGGCGGCCAACCTGCTCTTCAGCCGCCAGCCTGGCAACGCGAACAACGACGTGGTTGCGATCGCGCTCTTCCTCTCCGCGGTGGCGGTGCTCGTCAACAGTCGCTGGCCGCGCCGGCTGGAGGAGTCCACCGGCCCGCCGTCCGGGACCCTGATCGTGGCCGGCCTCGCCGCGGGACTCGCTCTGGGCACCAAGCTCACCGTCGTCCCACCGGTGATCGCCCTGACCGTGGGCGTGATCTGGATCAGCGGCGCCGGGTACCGGCTGCGCGCCTCCGCGGAGTGGCTCGGCGCGATGGTGATCGGCGGCGGCTACTGGTACGTCCGCAACCTGATCGTCTCCGGCAACCCGTTCCCCTGGCAGAGCATCGGGCCGATCCACCACGCCGAGGCGCTGCAGGGCCGCCACCCGTACTCGATCGTCCACTACGCCACCGACACGAGCGTCTGGGGCCGCTACTTCACTCCGGCCCTCCACGAGCGACTGGGAGAGCTGTGGCCGGTGTACCTCGGGCTGGCGGTGATCGCCGTGCTGCTGGTCCTCTGGCGAGGGGGACGCATGGAGCGGATGCTCGCGCTGGTTGCCGTGGTCGCGGCGATCGCCTATTTGCTGACGCCGCTCGGCGCCTCGGGGCCGGAGGGCATGCCGGTCGGCTTCCGGCTCAACATCCGCTATCTCGCGCCGGGGCTGGTGCTCGCTTTGACGTTGCTGGCGATCCCGCCGCGCTTCGCCGGGGAGCAGCGGGTCTGGGGGCTCGGCACGCGGGCTCAGATCTGGCGGCTCGGCACCCTCTCCCTCTTCGCGCTGCTGATCGTGGTCAGCGCGGGAGCCGTCGGCTCGATCGACACCGGCCGCATCCCGGGGACCGCGGCGCTGGCGGTGGCGGTGGTGGCATTGCCCCTGCTCCTGGTCTTCCTCTTCCGCCGCGGGCTCTCGCCGGTGTCGCTCGCGGGCATTGGGCTGGCCGCCCTGATCGCCCTCGCGGTCTTCGGCCGGATGGCCCAGACCCACTACCTGGACGAGCGCTACTCCTCGGCGGCACCCGACTATCCAAAAACCGAGCAGCCCGCGGTCGAGCTCAATCAGGGGCTGGGGGCCGCCTACGACTGGGCGAGGGAGGGGCGAGGCCTGCACATCGCCCTCTCCGGGACGATGGGCGCCCTCTTCCAGTACGGCCTCTGGGGCGGGGACTCGAGCAACAGCGTCACCTACATCGGCAAGAAGGGCCCGCGGGGATCATTCAACGAGTTCCCCGAGTGCCCGGAGTGGATCGCCGCCCTCAATGACGGCGGCTACGACTACGTGATCACTACGCCCACCTACCACCAGGACGATCCGGCCGCCGACACCGCCCCTGTGCAGCGCGACTGGATCTCCGGCGCCGGCAACGTGCAGCACGTCGCCGGAGCCGACCTGGTCGACATCTGGAAGGTGACCGGCCCGCTCGACCCGCTGACCTGCGCCGCCGCTCCCGGAGCGCCGCTGCTTCCGCCTGCTACCAAATAGGGGTGGCCTACCCCCTCGACAACGCTCTCTTCCAGTGGGAGGAGGGTGCCAGGCGGCTTCGTGAGCTCGAGGCCGAGCCGAGCCGCGCCCGAACCGCGGTCCGCGCCGTGGACGCCATCCGCGACGAGCTCCGACGCCGGATCGGCCCGACCTTCTCGGCGCAGGAGCTGGCCGAGCTCTACGCCCGCGGCACTGACTGGTGCCTCGAGGCAGCGAGAGCAGCCGCGCCGATGGCCGCAGTCGACCTCGACCCGCAGGCGATCGTGGACGGTGCCTTCTTCCAGTACCTAAGGGGCGCGTACGACTACTCGGGCGGGAGGGTGGTGGCGGAAGAACCCTGAGGTTGCTGCCGAAGCCGGGGTGAGCGCGGAACAGGACTGACGTTGCTGCGGCGGGTGGCGCCGAAATTGACCTTCGACACGCGCCCCTGCGCGTGTCGATCAATTTCGGCGACAGGACCCGCGGCCCAGAAACCTCAGTCCTCTATCCGCTCCAGCACGATCCGCTCGGGCTCGATCGTCACCTTCAGGGCCTTGTGGCCCTCCCAGTGCTCGGCGTAGGTGGGATCGTCCTTGACCGCGGGGTCGAGCCAGATGCCGTAGCCCTCCTCCTCGCCCTGGTCGAAGGTCGCCTCGAGTGGACGGCGGCGGCCACGGCCGCGGCGTCCGCGCCGGCGGCGGCGCCGCTTGCGGCCGGTGCGCTCATCGCCGTCGCCATTGCCCTCACCGTCGCCCTCATCGGACGCCTCGTCTTCCTCCTCTGACTCGGGCTCTCCCAGCTCGGCCTCGATCTCGGCCTCGATCTCGTCGCGCAGATCCACGTCGCTGGCCGGCTCCTCGCCCTCGGCGTTCAGTCCGTGGCGGCTGCGGAAGTCACGCAGCTGCGAGGCGGGAACGCCCAGCTGATGCGCGATCCAGGCGTCCGTCCGCCCCTGGCGCACCCAGGCACGGATCTGGTTGAGCTGTGGTCTCAGGGACTGGCGGGCCACGGCGGCGGACTCTAGATCATTGAACGGTTCCGCCTTGGCAGGCGAAGGCGAACCCTGTACGCTACTTACTTCTCGGTAATCCGGACTGAATCGGTGCCTGGGGGTAGGCAAAGATTCTGAGGAGGCAAACGATGCTGGTGCTGACAAGGAAGCCTGGCCAGAGCATCATGATTGGCGACGGCGTTGAGGTTCAGGTGCTGGCGGTCGCCGGCGAAAAGGTCCGCCTCGGGATCGCGGCGCCCCGAGACGTATCGATCTTCCGCAACGAGGTCTACGACCGGATCGAGAACGAGACCGGCAGCAGGAGTTCCGACGACGAAGGGACCAACGTGGCGGTTTCCAACGCCCTGGAACGGCTCTCACAGCGTTCGTAGTCAGTCGCGGCCTGGTGGCGGCTAGCCCATCAGCCAGGCGAGCGTCTCGAACATCGCGACGACCACGGTGACGACCGTGATCGTCAGGCAGACCAGCAGGACGCTGAACCGGACCTTGCCGCGCGACTCGTTGCGAGTGATGCGCCGCGCGCGCGAGCGGTTGACCGCGCGCTTGCGCAGCTGATCGCGCCGGCGGCGTTCGAGCGCCATCTCCTGCTCGAACGCCAGCTCGATCTGAGAAATGCTCTGTCGCATCCGCATCTGAGTCATCGCAGAAGCCCCCTGGGCGGCCGTGCAAGCTAGCAAACGATCTTGCATGAGCCAAGCAGCACAAGCCTCGCCCGCAGGCGCTACCGACTATAGGGGGCAGCGCCCCCATAACCCACGCCCCCTGACCCCAGCGCGGGCAGCGAGGCGGGCGAAGAGGGACGCATGTGAGTCGTTCGGCGGGATGGTCAGCGTGCGCGCCAGGCCGCGGCGGGCGAGCTCGGCGTTGATGAAGAGCGCCTGACCGTCGGGTCCTGCGCTCGGCAGATAGACGTAGGCGAGCAGGCGGCCGTAGACGTCCCGGCGCTCGGCGTCGAAGCGGAGCGTCACCGTCCGCTTGCCGACCAGGCGCTCGTTCACCGCGTGGGCCTTGGGGCCGCCGCACTGCACCGGTGTCCCCGGCTTCACCGTCTCAGGGGTGTCGATGCCGATGTAGCGAACCGTGTCCTCGTCACCGCCGGGCATCGTGACGTCGATCGTGTCCCCATCGACGACGTGGGTCACCTTGGCGCTGACGGGACCGGGTGGCTCCGCGGAGCCGCCGCTGTTGGATCCGCAGCGGGAGAGGGCGACGACGACAAGAACTACGGCAATGAAAAGGGGGGCGCGCAGGGCGCCGCGGCGCAGCGGTCGGCTCACCCCCTGATGATGCTCAGGGCGCCGGAACTATCCGCCTATTGGCGGTGCTGGCGCTACGGAATACGCCGCACGTGCTCGAGCAGGGTCTCCTTGATCTGCCCGATGATCTCGAGCGCCTGGCTCTTCTCGCGCTGCCAGACGTTGCGGCCGAAGATCACGCCCGAGCCACCCGCCTCCATGATCGTCCGCGTGTGGCTGAGAACGGTCTCGTCATCCGTCTTCGACCCGCCGGAGAGGACCACCAGCGACCGGCCCGCGGACTCGACGATCTGGCGGACCGCCTCCTCCGGAGTGGGATCCATCTCGTTGTAGGGAGCCGGCTGGTCCTTGTCCTTCTCGGGATCGAACTTCGGGAAGTTGAGCTTGACGACGTCGGCGCCCATCTCCATCGCCATGCGTGCGGCGTAGTCGATCGCGTAGAAGGAGACCTGGCCGCCCTTCTTGTCGATGTCCCGGCCGCGTGGATAGGCCCAGACCACCAGCGGCATGCCGTAGCGCTCGCAGTCCTCGCGGACGCCCTTGAGCTGGTGCAGGTCGACGTCCTGCCGCGGGGAGCCCACGTAGAGCGTGTAGCCGACGGCATCGGCGCCGAGCCGCACGGCGTCCTCGACCGAAGCGTTGGTCGAGGAGAAAGCATCGTCGGACGGCGGAATGTCCGTCTTGCCGTTGACCTTGAGGATCAGCGGCACCTGCCCGGCGTAGTCGGGGTAGTAGCGGGTCGCGAGCCCGATCTGGCAGGCGATCGCCGAGTATCCGGCCTCAGCGGCGAGGCTGAACTGGTACTCGGGGTCCTTGGAGGCCGGGTTCGGGAAGAAGTCTCGGGGCCCGTGCTCGATTCCCTGATCGATTGGCAGCAGCATCAGGGTCCCGTTGCCGGGGCCGTAGTCGAAGAGCAGACGGCGCAGCCGTGCGCGCTTGCCGGGCGAGAGCGTGGCGAGGAGCGACTTCTGTTCCTTGATCGACTTGACTTCCATCTTCTCGATTACCTCCGTGTTTTCGGACCTCGTCGATTCAGTATGCCCCATCAGAGGGCTCTGTTCGCGCCGGCCTCGAGCGCCTGGCGCGCCCCCTCGCTGATGGATCGGAGGATCTCGGCGGCGGGACCGGTTGGCGCCAGCTCGTGGGCCTGGCCCGCCCAGAGGTTGAAGCCGTCCGGGTCGCCCCGCTTCCGCGCGGCCGCCCGAAGCGGCGAGGTGGCGTGGTGGATCTGCGGGTAGGCGGCAGGGGCCTCATCCGAGTACTCGCTAAGGAAGCGATTGACGATGCCTCGGGCCTGTCTGCCGCTGAACGCACGGGTGAGGGCCGTCGGAGTGTGCGATCCGAGCGCCTCCCGGTAGGCCGGTTCGGTACCGGCCTCGTCGGCCCTCAGGAACGCTGTGCCCAGCTGAGCGGCGGCGGCGCCGGCGGCCAGCACGCCGGCCACGGCCGGCCCGTCCGTCAACCCGCCGGTCGCGATCAGCGGGAGCCGGACATGCTGGGCGACCAGCCTGAGAAGCACCAGCGTGCTCAGCGGCTCATCATCGACGTCTGCGAAGGAGGCGCGATGACCGCCCGCCTCCGAGCCCTGCAGGACCAGGGCATCGGCGCCGGCCTTGACCGCGATGCGCGCCTCTGGCGGGTTCGTCGCGGTCACCCAGACCTCGACGCCGGCATCCCTCAGGGTCTCGACCCGCTCCGCGTCCGGGCATCCGAACGTGAACGAGACCACCGCCGGCCGTTGCGAGGCGACCAGCGCGAGCTTCTCGAAGTAGCCGTCGTCGTCGTAGCGGGCCTCGCCCAGCTCGGCGCCATACCTGCCTGCCTCGGGAGCGATCCGCTGCAGGTAATCCTCGAGGTCTGGAGTCGCGGCGGCTGGGTCTCCCGGAACGAACAGGTTCACCCCGAACGGCGCCTCGGTGAGCTCCCGGACGCGGACCATGCGCTCCTCGAGCGCCTCGGGCGACAGGTAGCCGGAGGCTAGGAAGCCGAGCCCGCCGGCCTCGCTGACCGCGGCGGTGAGCTCAGGGGTGAGCGCTGCCGCCCGCGAGCGGCGCGAGGACGATGGGATGTGCGAGCTCGTCGAGGACCACCCGAGGGATTTTGACCCACGCGGATCGGCGGCAAACGCATCCCCCGTGGCTGTCATGGTCTCGGCGGTGCTGGAGCACAACTTCACGGGCACCCCCTTCACGCTGGGGATCGAGGAGGAGCTGATGATCTGCGACGCCGAGAGCCTCGAGCTCTCGCAGTCGATCGACGTGATCCTCGGCGACCTCCCTGACGACCTCCCGGGCGAGGTGAAGCCCGAGCTCATGCAGTCCGTGCTCGAGGTCGCCACCCGGCCCTGCGCGAACATCACCGAGGCGGCGGACCAGCTTCGCGCCCTGCGCCGCTGCGTACGCGAGGTCGCGGCCCGCAACGGCCTCGCGATCGGCGCAGCCGGTACCCACCCGTCGGCGCTCTACGAGGACCAGCTGATCGTCGACCACCCCCGCTACAAGCAGCTCGCCCGGGAGCTGCGCTGGATCGCCGAGCAGGAGCTGATCTTCGGGACCCATGTGCACGTCGGCATCGACGACGCCGAGAAGGCGATCTACGTCGCAGACGGGATGCGCGGCTATCTGCCGCTGCTGCTCGGCATGTCCAGCAACTCCCCGCTCTGGCAGGGGCGGACCACCGGGATGATGTCCTCGCGCACGCCGGTCTTCCGCGCCTTTCCGCGCGTCGGAATCCCTCCCTACTACGGGACCTGGCAGATCTACTCCCACCGCGTCGAGCAGATGATGAAAGGCGGGGCGATCCCTGACTACACCTACCTCTGGTGGGACGTGCGCCCGCACCCCAACCTCGGCACCGTCGAGCTGCGCGTCTTCGACCAGCAGACCCGCGTCGAGCACACGATCGGCTTCGCCGCCTTCGCCCTGGCGCTCGCCCGCCGGCTCGCGCTGGAATACGAGGAGGGGGTGCCGAGCATCGAGTACCCCCAGGAGCTGATCGACGACAACAAGGTGCGCGCTGCGCTGGTCGGGATCGAGGGCAGGCTGATCGACTTCGACCAGGGCCTCGAGGTGCCGGCGGAGGAAATGACACTCGGCGTGATCGAGGACCTCCGCGAGAACGCCCGCGCCCTCGACTGCGAGGACGAGCTCGCCGGCCTCGCTGATCTGGTCGAGAATGGGACGGGGGCTCGCCGCCAGCTCGACTGGCTCTCGGACCACGGCGACATCGGCGGTTTGATGAAGGAGATCGTCGCCGCAACCGACCCAGACGCATGACGGGGATGCCCCGGGTTTGTAAGGGCCGGTTTCGAACCGGTCTGGACACGCTGCTACGCTTTTCGTAGCGAATTACCCGCTTTTACGGGCACGTAATACGAATTCCGTATCAATGGCTGCCACCAGACCCGTCGAGAACGCGCTGGAGCTGCTCGGCAGGCGATGGGTGCTGCGCCTCGTCTGGGAGCTCCGGCGGAGCAGCCTGGCGTTCTCCGAGCTTCGCGAGCGGACCGGCATCAGCCCTTCGGTTCTCTCGGCCCGGCTTGCGGAGCTGGTCGACGCCCGCGTCGTCGAGCGCGACCCCGGCCGGCGCTACCGGCTCAGCGGAAACGGGCGCGAGCTGGCCCGGATCCTCTACGAGCTCAATAGATGGGCCGAGCAGGCAGGGGTATCCTCGCGTGAGTGAGCTCGCCCGAGTTGGGAATCATCTGCCGGAGCTGCGGTGAAGAGGTCAGTCCCTATGTCACCGAGTGCCCGTACTGCGGGACAAGGCTGCGCAAGCGGGCGCCGAAGCTGGAGCTGCGGGGTGATGAGCTCACCCCGCGGCAATCGCGCCGCTCCCGCCGCCGAATGGCGAGGGCACAGCGAACGGAGCGGCTGGGCGAACGGCCCTACGCCGTCATCGCCGCGATCGCGATCCCCGCGGTTCTGCTGCTGGTCCGCGTGGCGAGCCCGGCGCTCAACGCCTACGACCTCGGTGCCATCGTCGGACCCGTGGGCGGGGACTGGTGGCGCTACCTCGCCGCCCCCTTCGTCTATCCCGACGTCGGCTATCTCTTCGTCGCCTCCATCGGCATCGCGATCTTCGGCATCGCGGTGGAGCAGCGGCTCGGCACCATCCCGACGGTCGTCCTGATCGTCGCCTGCGGTGCGCTCGGGATGCTCGCCGCGGACGGGATCGAGACCGCCTTTGCTTCGAGCCGCGACATCCTCTTCGCCTCCGGTGGAAACGGGATCGCACTGGGCCTGCTCGCGGCCTGGGCCGTCATCCGGGGCGCGGAAGTGCGGGCGCGCCCGGGGGAGGACGTGGAGGTGATCGGCGCCGCTGTTGCTGCCGCCGTCCTCATCTTGCTGCCGCTGGTCGACGACTACGCGAATGTCTTCGCCGGCCTGGCCGGTGTGCTGGTCGGCGCGGCCTGCGGCCTGGCGGCGGCCTTCGCCCGGCGCGAGCGGCATCCCGGCTAGCCTCCAGCTCGCTTGGCACACGACAAGTTCATCTCGATCACGCCGGAGCTCCACCGCTATTCGGTCGAGCACAGCTCCTTCCGGGACGGCGCCGTCCCCGAAGTCGAGCAGGCCGGCGAGGACATGGGCGACCTCGCCTCGATGCAGATCGCCGGCGACCAGGCCGCCTTCATGACAATCCTGGTCGCGGCGATCGGCGCGCGCCAGGCGCTGGAGGTCGGCACCTTCCTCGGCTATGGGGCGATCGCGATCGCCCGGGGACTGCCTGCCGATGGCGGGCTCGTCTGCTGTGAGCTCGACGAGGGCTACGCAAGCCGGGCGCGGGAGCACCTGAGCAAGGCCGGCCTCGAGGGCAAGGTCGAGTTCAGAATCGGGCCGGCCCTCGAGAGCCTGCGAGCGATGGAGCGCACCGAGCAGTTCGACTTCGCCTTCATCGACGCGGACAAGACCGAGTACATCGACTACTTCGAGGAGACGTTGCCGCGAACGCGCCCGAACGGCCTGATCATGCTGGACAACACGCTGCGCGATGGCACGGTTCTCGATCCGGGCGATAGCGATGCGGCCAAGGTCACCGCCGAGCTCAATGACCGGCTCGCCAAGGACGACAGGGTCGACGTGGCGCTCCTCGGCGTCGCCGACGGCATCACGATGGTCCGCAAGCGGTGAGCGGCCTCCCCACCGACGACAGGGGCTGGTTCGAGCTGGTGCTGTCCAACCAGCCGCCGCTCTGGCAGCTGATGGCGGAGGCGTGCGGGGGCGGGGTCTGGGCGGACGACGATCTCCAGGCGGCGCTCGTTCCCGCCTCGCCCAACCGCTCGTTCTTCAACTCGGTCTTCTACGGGGACACCGAGCGCCTGCTGGAGAGCCTGCCGCGGCTTGCGCGGGCCTACGACGAGGCCGGGGTCAACGCCTGGACCGTCTGGGTGCCGGCGACGGATGAGCGGGCGAGGACCGGCCTGCAGGAGGCCGGTCACGTCCTCGACGCCACACCGCGGGCGATGGGCTTGGAGCTCTCCGGCCTGCGGGTGCCCGACCCGGACCACGAGCTCGAGATCCGCGCGGAGATGGACATGGAGCTGCTCCGCGCGATCAACGAGACGGCCTACGGCTATCCGCCGGGCGACTTCCCGCCGATCGCGCCCATGCCCGGCACCGAGGCCCACCTCGCCAGCCTCGACGGCGAGACGGTCGCCACCGTCCTGCTCTGGGACCGCGGTGACGACACGGAGGTCACCTTCGTCGCCACCCTGCCCGAGGCGCGTGGCCGCGGCATCTCGGGCCGGCTTCTCGCCCACGCGCTGGAGCGAGCGCGCGAGCGCGGTATCTCCGCCTCGACCCTGATCGCGACCAAACTCGGCTATCCCGTTTACGAGACACTCGGCTACCGCGAGGTCGGCGGCCTCGAGATGTGGGAGCGTCGCAAGCAGCCCTGATCGCGTTCGCGGGTATGTTCCGGCCGTGGCGCGAGGGCCGTACACCGATGAGCAGATCGACGCGGCGATCGAGGCGCTCTCCGAGCCGGAGGCCTTCCGCGATGCCGAGCGCCAGGTCGCTCGGGCCGCTCCCCGGTTGCAGAAGATCCTCGCTGAGGCCCTGGGCGCCGGCGGCTGGTTCGGCGAGTCGCACGACTCCGAGGCGCTGAAGGCCGCGACGACCCCGGATGAGGAGGCTCGGCTGACGGCGGTTCGCACGCTGCTGGCCGAGGAAGCGCGCATGGGAATGATGGTTGGGGTGGCTGTCGGCTGGGCATTGGCCGATCAGCTCGAAGAACAGGAATCCGAACCGACGAAGGAGGACTGACCAGATGGAGATCAACTACATCGGCCACTCGACTGTCGAGCTGGTGGACGGCAACACGCGCGTACTGATCGATCCCTTCCTGGCGCCGAACAACCCGGCCGCCAAGGTCTCCGCGGACGATGTGGATCCGACCCATGTCGTCATCACCCACGCCCACCAGGATCACTTCGCCGATGCCGTCGCGGTCGGCAAGCGGACCCGTGCCTCTTTTGTCGCGATCTCCGAGCTGGCCAACGTGCTCGACGAGCAGGGCATCGAGGACTTCGCAGACCCCAATCTCGGCGGCACCGTTGAATTCGACTGGGGCTGGGTGAAGCTCGTGCAGGCGTTCCACACCAGCACCGTGCCGGTGGGCGATCGGCCCTTCAGTCCCACGACCGGAACCGTGATCGGCGCGGCGGCCGGCGCCGTGATCAACCTCGGCGGCAAGACGCTCTACCACCTCGGCGACACCGCCCTCTTCAGCGACCTTCGGCTGATCGCCGAGCGCACCCCGGTCGACGTCGCCTTCATCCCGATCGGGGGCCACTACACGATGGACCGCCACGACGCCGTGGTCGCGGCCGACTTCATCGGCGCGGGGACGGTGATTCCCATCCACTACAACACCTTCCCTCCGATCGAGACCGACGCCGAGGCCTTCAAGTCGGACGTCGAGTCGAAGACGAAGTCGAAGGTGGCGGTGCTGTCGCCGGGGGAGTCCCTCAGCGTCTGAGCCTCAGTCCGACTGAGGCCCGCCGCGGAACCAGACGGCGCGGTCCTTCCAGTCATGCGCCATCAGCACGCCGCCGGCGAGGGCCCAGGCGATCGCGCGGCTCGCCTGGGTTCGCCGGGTCGCGAGCTGGGCGAGCCCGGCCGTGGCGAGTGCGATCCCGGTGAGCCCATGGTGCAGCCGCTGCCCGCCGACCCAGAGCCGGCGGCGCCCGGGGTCAACTCCAAGAATCCGGTTTCCGAGTGTCCATGGCTTCATCGATCTCAGTCCTCTCAGCGGTCTCATCGGAATAACGACCGAGGGCGCCGGTTCCTCGCGGACAAAACTGGCCAGCCAGCCAGTCCGTGCGCTAGGCTGCGCGGCGACCGCGAGAGAGGAGAGGCAAGTGGAGCCAGTTGAGGCGAAGGACGCGACGCAGACCGGCCCGTCCAGGGCGCAGCGGGAGGACTTCCGCGCCACCTCGGACCCGGCTCTACAGGAGGGCGGCCGGAGCGACGTCAAGCTCCTCGACTACACGCAGCTCTACAACCTCTGGGAGAAGCAGCAGTGGCTCACCCAGGACCTCGACTTCTCCCAGGATCGGATCGACTGGCACGAGCGCATCCCGCCCGACGAGCGCTTCCAGCGCATGTACGGGCTCTCGAGCTTCTTCATCGGCGAGCAGAAGGTCGCCGATGAGCTCGGCCCGATCATGCGCGCCTGCCCGACCGAGGCGCAGCGGATCTTCCTCTGCACGCAGATCGCGGATGAGGCGCGTCATGTCCGCTTCTTCGACCGCTTCTTCAGCGAGGTCGATGTGCTCGAGGGGACCCAGGAGCTACCGCAGCGGCTCGAGGCTCTCGATCAGCACATCAACGACTCCTTCCGGGCCCTCTTCGACGACCTGCTGAAGAGCCGGGTCGACCGGCTCGCGCAGGAGCCCGAGGACCGCGACGCGCTGGTGGAGGCGGTGACGCTCTACCACATGGTGATCGAGGGGATGCTGGCCCTCACCGGCCAGCACTTCATCATCGAGTACAACGAGCGGGTCGGGACGCTGCCGGGGTTCGTCGAGGGTTTCTCCAACGTCGCCCGCGACGAGCATCGCCACATCGCCTTCGGCGTCCGCTTCCTGACCGACTGCGTTCGCGAGGACGACCGCTACAAGGAGATCATCCAGAAGATGCTCGAGCAGTCGCTGCCGGTCGCCGACGGCGTGATCGATCCGCCCTGGCCCGAGGAGGAGGACAACGACCTGTTCGGAGCGAGCCGCGAGGAGACCCACGCCTTCGCGGCGCAGTGCCTCAGCCGCCGCCTCAAGGTCATCGGGCTGGTCGGGGCTTGACCTCGAGCGGTCAGGCCCCTACTTCCGCCGCTGGCTGACCCTCTTCTTCGGCGCTGACTTCTTGTGCGCCGCCTTGTGCCGCTTCGGCGCTGAGTAGAGAGTCGGCGCGACCGTGCCCTGCTGGACCGCGGCGCCCACCGTCCCGTCGCTGGTGCCGCAGCCGCTCGGGGACCCCGGATCGGCGACTCCGTCGCCATCCGCGTCGCAGGTCGACGGCTCGACCCCGGTCGTCACCGGGCCGGTCTGCACCGGGCTCTTCGGCTGAGAGTCGCTGTTCGCCACGGCGTTCTTGTGCTTTCTGTGCCTGCCGGTCGCGGTGGCCGTGGTGCCGCCGGTCGCCGAGCTGCCGGCGGCGATGGGTTCGGCGGTCTGAGGCGGAACCGTGACAGTGGTGGGCGGCTGGGAGGTGGCGGCGCCTGGAGGCGTCGTGGTGGGGGCCACCGGCGGGGTCACTGCCTGGGTCGGGTCGGGCTTCGCCGCGGTGGCTGGATGAGCTTTGTGAACCACGCGAGTCTTGGTCTGCGGCTGCTTCGTGGCGGGGTGGTGGTCGGTGACGGTCTGGATTTCGGCTGCACCCCCGGCGAGAATCGCCGCCGTGGCCAGCCCAGCGGCAGCCTTCGTCCCGATCGCGGCCGCGGCGCCGCCCGCGACGGCGGCTCCGCCGCCGGCGGCTGCACCGCCGGCTGCTGCTGCACCGCCGATCGCGGCCGTGCTGCCGGCCGCTGCGGCTCCCGCTCCTGCGGCTCCCGCTCCTGCGGCTCCCGCACCGGCCGCACCCGCGCCGGCGCCAGCGGCGCCCGCTCCTGCTCCTGCGCCCGCGCCGGCCGCGGCACCCCCGCCGCCGCCTGCGCCCGCGGCAGCCCCGCCGCCGCCGCCGCCGAAGATGCCGCTCAGCTTGGCGAGCAGGGCGCCCTTGATGATGAGCAGCGGGCCGGCCGGGAAGATCGCGGCGAGCGCCTTGGTGTCGGAGCGAAGCTGCGCGCGGAACTCGTGGCAGGGATCGCAGGACTTGATGTGTCGGCGAGCCGGCCCGGTGACCTTGGCGATGCCCTCCGCCGCCTCGGCGAGCTCGAGCCGAACCTCGTCGCAGGTCAGCTGGCGCGCCTGACTCGACTCGGCCAGGGCGATGCGGGCCCGGACGAGCAGGGATTTGACGCCGGGGACGGTCGTATCCATCGCCTGGGCGATCTCCTCGTAGCTCATCGCGTCGATCTCGCGGAGCAGCAGGGCCGAACGCTGGGTCTCGGGAAGCTGGCCGACGTCGGTGAGCAGGTTGCGGAACTCCTCGCGGTTCTGGACATGCTCGTGGGTCGTCACCCCGTTCATGTGGGGATGGGTGTCCATCGTGTCCTGGCCGTCGGCGGTCGGCTTGCGAAGGTGATTGAGGCAGCGGTTCCTGGCGATCCGATAGAGCCAGGGCCGCACCGCTATCGGCCTCTCGTCGGCGACCATCGCGTTGTAGGCAGCCACGAACACCTCCTGCAGAACGTCCTCGGCGTCCTCCGTCGAGCCGAGCATCTGGCGGCAGAAGCCGAGGAGTCGCGACTGGTAGCGCTCGACCAGCGAGTCGAAGGCATGCTGGTGGCCCTTGCGGGTCAGCGCGACGAGGTTCTCGTCATCCTGGAAGCGGAGGAGGGGCGAGCGCCGGGCGAAAAGCCCGCGTCGCTGTGCGTGTGTGAGTGTTGAGGCTTCCAAGACCGGGGGGACTTCCAAGACCGGGGGGACTGTGAAGCGGCTCTCTCCCTGCCAACGGAACACCGTAGCAGCGGTTCGGTTGCGCTCGCGACGGGGCTTAATGCCCACAAAATCCCACTATTACGCGTGCGGTTCCACCGCTATTTGCGGGGATCTCTCCTAGACCCAGGGTCGATTATGGGCGACGGGTCTAAGGCTGCCCTAAGCGGCCTGGAGCTCGGCCGATTCGGCCTCGACGCCGACCGGAGCCCCCTCCTCGATCTCGGCCTCGACCTGCTGCGGGGTGGGGGAGCGCAGGACGAAGAGCGCGATCAGGATCCCGACTGCCGCGGCGCCGGCGGCGATCAAAAAGGCGAGGTGGTAGCCGCTGCTGAGCGCCGAGGTGGCCGACTCGCCCGCCGACTCGAGGGAATTGGTCCGGTCGGTGGCGATAGTGCCGAGCGCGGCCAGTCCGACCGCGGCCGAGAGCTGGATCGATACCTGGATGGTCCCCGACGCGAGGCCGGCGTCGGCGGCTGGGACGTCCTCGAGCGCGATCATCATCAGCGGCGGGTTGGCGGCGCCGAAGCCGATTCCGAGCAGCGCCAGGCCGGCGAACATCACCGGGAAGTAGGGGGTGTGCTCGCCCGCCTGCGAGAAGATCAGCAGTCCGGCGACTCCGCTCGCGATCCCGCCGACCAGGGTCCGCTTGGGACCGAAGCGCGCCACCAGACGGGCCGAGATCCCGGCGGACATCGCAGCGAGCGCGACGCTCATCGCCATGAAGGCGAGCCCGATCTGGATCGCGTCGAAGCCGCGCACGTGCTCGAGGTAGAGCGCGCCGAGGAAGAAGGTGGAGAAGGCGCCGGTCACCAGGAACCCGCGAACCAGGTTCGAGGCCACCAGGCTGCGATCGCCGAGGATGCGAAGGGGCATGATCGGATTCCTGGTGCGGGACTCGAAGGCGACGAAGGCGGCCAGCAGGGCGAGCGAGGCGCCGAGCACGCCGAGGGTCCTGCCACCGGTCCAACCCCACTCGGGGATCTTGATCAGGGCGTAGATCCCGATGATCGACGCGGCGGTGACCAGGATCGAGCCCAGCCAGTCGATGCCCTCGGCCACGCCGAGCCCCTCGTTCTCGACGATCAGCCTGCGGCCGAAGAAGAACGCCGCCGCGCCGATCGGCAGGTTGACGAAGAAGATCCAGTGCCAGTTGATCGCCTGGGTGAGGATCCCGCCGAGCAGCAGCCCGAGCGAGGCGCCACCCGCAACGACGAAGGTGTAGGCGCTCATCGCCTTGGCGCGGTCGCCCGCCTCGGGAAACTCGACCGAGATGATCGCGACGACGACCGCCGAGGTGAGTGCGGCGGCGGCGCCCTGGGCGAAGCGCGCCCCGATCAGCATCGCCTCGCTCTGGGCCACTCCGCAGATCATCGAAGCGACGACGAAGGAGGCGAGGCCGATGAGGAAGATGCGCTTGCGGCCGAACAGGTCGCCGAGCCGGCCGGCGAGCAGCAGCAGGCTGCCGAAGGTGATCAGGTAGCCGTCGATCACCCAGGTGAGGCTCGACTGGCTGAAGTGGAGGTCCCGCTGGATGGAGGGGAGGGCGACATTGACGATCGTCGTGTCGAGCACGATCATCAGCTGCCCGAGGCAGACGACGAAGAGCGCGATCCACCTGGTGCGGTCGCTCCGAGCCGCTATTCTCTGGTTAGTAGCTTCCACGAGGATCGTCACTATAGCATGGATAATCATTAGATCAAGGATGATCTCCAGAATGAGGCTACGATTGTGGGAGAGATGACCACCCAAGCACCATCCGTCGCGGGGACGATGAACCTGCTGACCCGCCTCTCGCGGGTCACCTACCGCAGCGCCACCCCCGAGCTGATCGGCGTGAAGCTGAAGGAGTTCGTGGCCCTCACCTACCTGCGGGAGAGCACCCGCGCCACCCAGCAGAAGCTGGCGAAGACGCTCATGCTCGATGCGAACAACTGCGTGATCCTGCTCAACGGCCTCGAGGAGGAGGGCCTGATCGAGAGGACCCGCGATCCCGAGGACCGCCGCCGCCACATCGTCGCGATCACCCCCAAGGGCGCACCGGGCGCTCGAGAAGGCGGAGCACAAGCTCGAGACCGTCGAGGACGACGTCCTCGGCAACCTGAGCCAGGACGAGCGCGACCAGCTCCGCGAGCTCTTAGCAAAGGCGCTCGAGGACCACTCGCTGGCGATCTAGTCGCCGGCTAGCGCTTCGGTCCAACGAAACCATCCAGCTTTTGGACCGACTCTCTGCGGGCAATTTGAGCCTGCTCTGGATCGGTCATCGTCCAGTGGATCTCAAGCAGGTCAAGGTGTTGGCAGAAGATCCCCATGATGTCGCGCGATCTGTTCTTGAAGCAGTAGCGAGGATAGGAATAGACGTTGCCATTCATTCGTTGGTTCGCGATGAACCGGCAGCCGTCTGAGTGGATCAGCCCTCGCACCAGTTCTTCTGCATGAACAAAGGTGATTGCCTCCTGCCACGGCTCGAGCTCAATCGGTCGGGAGTGCTTTCGGCCCGCTCCGTGCTGCGGGAAAAGCACAAGTAGCGCCTTTGAGGAACAGCCGATTCGAACGACGTTGTGGACTGGGTGTTTGGCGACGAACGCTCGGTTCCGAGGCAGCACGGCGCGCATCGCCCGGACTGTCTCGCCGGTTATGGCGGGATATCTCGAGTCCATCGCGATTCGAAGTTGGAAGACGTCTCTTCTTGTGGGCGCGATATGTCCATCGCCTAGGTACAGGCCAAGGAGATAGGCGTACGCGCCCAGGTCCGCCTCTACCAGGCGATCCTCAAGGTCGGCGATCGTCACACATCGGCGTCTTGGACCGGTCCGGTGTGTCGCCGAGGTATCCGCGCAGGATCCGGCCGGCGGACCTCGACGGCACCAGCGGCTAACCGTCTTGATCGAAACGCCAGTCACACGGGCAATCGCCTTTCGACTCAAGCCCATTCGGTGGAGGAGGATGGCGGCGCTGGGAGCGCTCGGGCCGTACACGAACACATGTTCGTAGCAATGTCGGACGTAGAATCTCCGTCGGCGCCGGGGTCGCGGAACTGGCACACGCACATCGGCTTAAACCCGATGGCCCTTCGGGGCATGTGGGTTCGAATCCCACCCCCGGCACTACTCCTCCTTCAGGCGCTCCTCCACCGAGCGGACCTTGTCGGCCAGCGTCTGCTCCTTGTCGCGGCGCTCGTCGAGCTTCAGCACCGTGTAGACGCGGGGCAGGCCCATCTCGAACGGCACCCGGTGGAGCTCGGCGACCACGTCGAGGATGTCCTGGGTCGAGCCCTCCAGCGAGGTCCCCATCGCGTGCAGCTCGTAGCCGACCCGCTCCTGGGCTGCCAGCCGCCGCTGGATCTCGGCGATGTACTCGCCGGCGCTCGGGTCGGAGCGCCCGAGCCCGATCACGGTGAGGTCGGCGGTGGCCATGACGGGTCAAGTATCGCTCTCCGGGTATCGTCGGGCCCGTGAACGTCGTCATCGTCGGAGGCCACGGCAAGATCGGCATGCGGCTCGCGAAGTTGCTCGCCGGCCGCGGCGACAGCCCGCGCGGCATCATCCGCAAGACCGAGCAGGCCGCCGACCTGGAGGCGATCGGCGCCGAGCCGATCGTGCTCGACATCGAGAACGTCGACGACATCTCAGACGCGCTCGCCGGCGCGGACGCGGTGGTCTTTGCGGCGGGAGCAGGTCCCGGGCAGCGGGCCCGCCCGCAAGCGCACGGTCGACTACGGCGGCGCGGTCAAGCTCGCCGACGCCGCGAAAACGCAGGACATACAGCCGCTATGTGATGGTCAGCTCGATCGGCGTCGAACCGTCCCGAGACGTGGTCCGAGCAGATGCGTCCCTACCAGGAGGCCAAGTCCGAGGCCGACAAGTACCTGGTCGAGAGCGGGCTCGACTACACGATCCTCCGGCCCGGCGGCCTCACCGACGACCCCGGCACGGGCAAGGTCCCGCTCGGCGAGAGCTGGAGTACGGGCAGGTCACGCGCGACGACGTCGCCGCTGTGCTCGCCGAGTGCCTCACCGCCGACAACTCGATCGGCAAGTCCTTCGACCTGATGAACGGCGATACACCCGTCGCCGAGGCGATCGCGAGCCTGTAACAGGGGGATCTCCGGGCTGTACGGGACAATGGGGGGCTAACCCATGTCTCATCCGCATCTACTCACCTGGCTGTACCGCAAGCTCGGGCGCCGCTACCCGGCCTTCTTCATCACGGTCGAGCTCCAGTCGGCGTTCCTGATCGCGACCGGCGCGGTGGCCCTGTTCAGCTTCTACTACGACGTCTCCAGCGGGGACTTCCTCAAGATCCTCGCGATCACGCTCGGCCTCACCGCGGTCGGGATCTCCTTCACGATCTTCCGGGTGCTCAGGCGGCTGCAACCGTTGACGGCGTGGATCGGGGGCGCCCGCTCCTCGGAGGAGACGGCGGAGGCCTGGCACGCAGCGGTGAACCTGCCGATCCTGCTGATCCGCCGGGACTTCCTCGTTCCCGTGCTCGTCACTGTGATCACCGTGATCGCCTCGGTCGCGGTCCTCAACCTGAGCTGGCTCGCCTTCTTCCCGATCGCGATCGCCGCCCTGCTCACCGTCGCCTATGGGGCAACGCTCCACTACCTGGCTCTCGAGCTCGCCCTGCGACCGGTCCTCTTCGACATCAACTTGAGCCTCGAGGTTCCGGTCCGGATCGATCGCCCGGTCGTGCCGCTGCGCGTCAAGCTGCTCGGCTCGCTGCCGCTGATCAACGTGATCACGGGCCTCGTGGTCGCGGCGCTGACCTCGAACGGCGGCGGCACCGACGCGCTCGGCATCAACGTGCTGATCGCCCTCTTCGTCTCCTTCACGATCAGCTTCGAGCTGACGGTGCTGCTCTCACGCTCGATCCTGCGTCCGATCGAGGACCTCGAGGCGGCCACCGAGCGGATCCGCCAGGGCCGCTTCGACGAGCACGTACCGGTGACGACCTCGGATGAGTTCGGCGAGCTCTCCTCGGCCTTCAACCAGATGGTCGACGGGCTGGCGGAGCGGGAGCGGCTGCGCGCGGCCTTCGGCACCTACCTGGACGAGGAGGTCGCCCAGCACCTGATCAGCGAGGACTTCGAGCCGCACGGTGAGGAGGTGGAGGTCTCGCTGGTCTTCTGCGACGTGCGCGATTTCACCACGGCCGCGGCGGAGTCCTCGGCCTCCGAGGTCGTGGCGCGGCTCAATGAGCTCTTCGAGTGCATCGTCCCGATCGTCGCCCGCCACCGCGGGCACATCGACCAGTTCATCGGCGACGGTGTGCTCGCCGTCTTCGGCGCGCCCGAGCGCATCCCGCAGCACGCCGACCGAGCGGTGCAGTGCGCCGTGGAGATCGCCCGGACCATCAACAGCCGCCGCCCGGGCGACTTCGAGGTGGGCGTCGGAGTCAACTCGGGCAGCGTCGTCGCCGGCGCGATCGGTGGCGCCGGCCGGCTGTCCTTCAGCGTCATCGGCGATGCGGTCAACCTCTGCTCCCGGGTGGAGGCCGCGACGCGCGAGACCGGGGATCCGGTGCTGATCACCGGCGCCACCCGCGCCCTGCTCTCCGAGACGATCGAGGTCGAGTCGCGCGGAGAGCGCGAAGTCCGTGGTTATGACCGCAGGGTCGAGCTGTTCGCGCCGCTCGTGCCGATCGCGCTCGAGACCGGTCCCGGCACCGACGTCAGCGATCCGCTCGGAGATCCGGTGGTCGGCGGCCTCGGGCGCGCGCCGGTCCCCGGCGAGGGCCTCGGCCGGCAGTCGCGACCCGGGCCGGGCGTGGGCCGGGCCGGTTCGACCCAGGACCGCGGCCTCGGCCGCACCCACACGCTGCCGGGCAGCTAGCCCTCCGCTGCCCCGCCCTGGCGCAATTTCCCCGCCGGGCGCAATTGGAGATCAGTGGGCCGCCGCCCATCCGGGAGGCGGCGACCCACAGATCCCCTGTTTACGGATCCCCCTGGCCGCGTAAATGACTATCGGTCAACGGGCGGGGTCCCCGCTACCTCGCAATTCGGTAAATCAAGGGACATGGCAAAGAGGAGCGAGTCGGGCGGGGTCCCCAAGGAGGCGATCGAGGGCCTCTACCACGGCCCCCTCGAGGAATTCACCCCGGCACGGAACGAGCTCGCCAAGTCGCTGCGGGCCGACGGCGACGCGAAGGGCGCCGACCAGGTCAAGGCTCTGACCAAGCCCAGTCGGGCCGCCTGGCTCGTCAACCAGCTCGCGGTGCGGAAGCCCGACGAGGTGGCCGAGCTACTCGAGCTGGGGAGCGAGCTGCGGGCGGCGCAGGAGGAGATGCTCGCCGGCTCGACCGACCGGGAGAAGCTGCGGGAGGTGGCCCGGCGCGAGCAGAAGGCGGTGGACTCGCTGCTTCGCACGGCCGAGGCGATCGGCCGCGAGCATGGGGTGGGGGACCAGATCCTCACTCGGGTGGGGGAGACCCTGCAGGCCGCGGCCGGTGACCCTGAGGTCGCCGAGGACATCCGGCGCGGCCGGCTGACGCGCGAGCAGCGCGCGGCGTCGATCGGGCTGGTCGGTCCGGCCACGCCCGCCGCGCCGCCGAAGGGGAAGAAGGGCAAGGACCGCGAGGCGGCCGACCGCAAGGCCCGCCAGCAGCAGGCGAAGCGCCGCAAGGAGGCCGAGCGCAAGCTGTCGGCCGCCGAGAAGAAGGTGAAGCGCGAGCGGGCCAAGCTGGAGCGGGCCCGAGACGCGGTGGAGGAGGCCGAGCGGAGCCTGCACGCCGCCGAGCTCGATTCCCACGCCGCCCGCCGGGAGCTGGACGAGATCTAGGCGCTAGTCTCGGCCGCGATGGCGACTGAGCAGGCGCAGCAGAAAACGGCGGTCCACGGCGGCCGCCTGGTCGCCCAGGCCATGAAGTCACGCGGCGCCTCGAAGCTCTTCAGCCTCTCGGGCGGCCATCTCTTCTCCATCTACGACGGCTGCAAGGAGGAGGGGATCGAGGTCGTCGACACCCGCCACGAGCAATCCGCCGCCTTCGCCGCGATCGGCTGGGCCAAGGCGACGCGCGAGCCGGGGATCTGCGCGCTCACCGCCGGCTGCGGCGTCACCAACGGGATGAGCGCGATCGCCTCGGCGCAGGCCGACGGCGTGCCGCTCGTCACCCTCGGCGGCCGGGCCCCGGAGCTGAGGTGGGGGATGGGCTCGCTCCAGGAGATCGACCACCTGCCCTTCGTCGAGCCGCTCGTCAAATCGGCGATCACCGTGAAGGACCCGGCGAAGATCGCACGGACCACCGCCGAGGCGATCGACACCGCCGCGGAGCCCCCGCTCGGCCCGACCTTCGTCGACTATCCGCTCGACGTCGTCTTCTCGGAGGCGGAATCCGAGGTCCCCGACCCGCCGGCCGTGCCGGAGCGGATCCCGGACGGCGTCGAGGAGGCGGCGCGGCTGCTGGCGGAGGCGGAGCGCCCGGCGATCATGGCCGGCAGCAATCTCTACTGGGCCCAGGGGGAGTCCGAGCTTCGCGCGCTGGCCGAGGCGTTCGGCATCCCGGTCTTCCTCAACGGGCTCGGCCGCGGCTGCTTCCCGCCCGATCACGAGCTCTACTTCTCCCGCGCCCGCGGCTCGGCGCTGCAGGGATGCGACGTCGCGCTGGTGATCGGTGTGCCGCTCGACTTCCGGCTCGGCTTCGGTGGCTCGATCGCTGACGAGGCCAAGCTGATCCAGCTCGACTTCGCGCCCTCGCGGCTCGCCAAGACGCGCCAGCCGGATCTCGCGTCTCAGCGGCGACATCGGCGCCACCCTCACCGCGATCCGTGAGTCGGTGCCCGCCGATTCGAAGCGGACCTCGGCGTGGGTGAACCGGCTCAGGAAGATCGAGGACGAGAAGCGCGCCGAGGAGCAGGTGCTGCTCGACGACGACCGCTCACCGCTTCACCCGATGCGCATCTACAGAGAGCTGGGGGACTTCCTCGACCGCGACGCGATCGTGGTCGGCGACGGCGGCGACTTCGTCAGCTTCGCCGGTCGCGTCTGGGAGACCTGGGAGCCGGGCACCTGGATGGACCCCGGCCCCTACGGCTGCCTCGGCGCCGGCCCCGGCCAGGCGATCGGGGCGAAGCTCGCCCATCCCGAGCGCCAGGTCTGCCTGCTGCTCGGCGACGGCGCCTTCGGCTTCTCCGGCATGGAGTTCGACACGATGGTCCGCCACCACCTGCCGATCGTCGCCGTGATGGGCAACAACGGCATCTGGGCCCTCGAGCATCACCCGATGAAGTTCCTCTACGGCTATTCGCTCGCCGCCGAGCTGCGGCCCGAGACCCGTTACGACGAGGTCGTCTCGGCCCTCGGCGGCCACGGCGAGCTGGTCCGCTCGCCCGCCGAGCTGCGCCCTGCGCTCGAGCGCGCCTTCGCCTCGGGCAAGCCCGCGCTGGTCAACGTGATCACCGATCCCGAGGTCGTCTACCCGCGTCGGGCGAATCTGGCCTGAGCGGGGTTTTCCGCCGGGCCCTGCCGTAGAACATCCGTTCAGAGGTCGCAGACACGGACGAGGGGCTGGCTTTGTCGGCCGATTTCTCGGGCATGGGGCGTGGTGCGACGGGAGAGAGGAACGCGGTGGTGTCAACCGCACAGAAGCACGCCAGTGAGCCGCGCCCCCGTGGCTGTGCCCCGTCCGGACCTGGTCTTCTTCGTCGCCGTCTGCCTCGGCTGGATCGCCCTCTCGCAGTGGCTCTCCTTCTCCGGGGCGGTCGCCGTGCTTGGGCTTGTCTATGTCGGCCTCAACGCGCGCCTGGTCTCCGTCGCTCTCTTCGACGTGCCGCCGCGGCGCCGCCGGGCCACCGACTTCCCCGAGCTCACCCTGATCGTCGCCACCCACGACGACGAGGGCACGATCGAGCAGACCCTTGACCGCGCGAGGCGCCAGCGCTACCCGGGCGAGCTCCGCATCCTGGTCGCCGACGCGGACTCCACCGACGAGACCGTCGAGCGGGCCAGCCGATGTGCCGAGCACGACCTGCGCATCGCGGTCCGTCGCTTCCCGCACGATGCCAAGTCGAGGACGCTCCAGCGAGCGCTCGCCACCGTCGGTTCCCCTCTGGTCGCCACGATCGACGCCGGCACGCTGCTTCGGCCCGGGGCGCTCCGGCTCTGCGCCGGTCGCCTGCTCGCGTCCGCCGTCTCTACGGTCGCGGTCGGCGGCGACGGTGTTCGTCTCGACCGCCCGCGAAAACCTCCTTGCCCAGGCCGAGGAATGGGACCGCCGCCTCGGCGTCGCTCCGCCCCGCCAGCCGCACGACGACTTCCGCGGCCCCCTGATGACGCAGGACGACTTCACGGTCATGCGGACCGGCGCCGCTCGCGAATTGACGGGCTCGGCGGCCGGCTAGCGTCGGCCACCGTTCCCTCGCTTTTCCGTCGCCCGGCCGGGGAGTACCCTGGAAGAGAGCATTCGCCCGGCGGCTTTCTCCCTCTTCCCTCGTGCGAACCCGTAGAGAGGGCTGGAAGGTGGAGCGATATGCCCGAGACGACGATCGAGCCTGCGGCCGATTGGACCTGCGCCCGCTGCGAGGTGACCGTCAGCTGGATGGCCGAGGTGGAACGCCCGGAGCTGCCGGGGACCTGGATCAACGAGGACGGCGAGCTCTACTGCCTGGCCTGCCGCCGCGAGCGGGCGGGGGAGGCGGCGCTGGTCGGGCTTGACGATGGGATCACGGCGCAGAGTCGCGGCCAGATCGAGTCGCGGGCCCGAATCGAATTCGAGATGAAGCGCCGTCCAGAGCAGCAGGACAACCGAATCGCCAAGGCCTGCCACACCTCGGTCAAGGCGGTACGGCTGGCGCGCGTCCGCCTCGGGATGCAGTCGAGGCGCCCGGCCTGAGCCGAGCGCCGCTGCGTTGCTAGGCGGCCGGGGCCGAGAGCGCCGGCACGGGCATCGGCGCCGGCAGGGGACGACCCCAGAGCCGGTCCACCAGCGCCCAGCTTGCGAAGCAGAGCGCGCCCGCGGCGGCGGTTGCGGTGAGCAGGGCGCCCGCGGCGGCCGAGGCCGCCACCCCGTCGGCGCCGAGGATGAGGACGGCCGTGGCGGCTCCCAGGCTGGGGCCGACCGGGAAGCAGCCCGACCACGGCGAGGCCGATCAAGAGACCGGTTGAATCGAAGACCGAGGCGTCGACGCCGCTCCAGTTGAGCAGCAGCCAGTTCCGTGCGATCTGGAGGACCACGGCGAGGCAGACCAGGGCGATCAGCCTGCCGGTTCCCTTGGTTTCACGCAGCACGGCGATACCGCTCCAGATTCCCGTGAGCCTGTTTCGCGCCACCCGGTGCATGCCGACGAACACCGCGGTCACCGCCGCGAAGGCGACCAGCGGCACCCACCAGGGGACGCCGAGGGGAGCCACCAGGGTGAACGAGAAGATCGCGGCCAGGCCGATCTCGACCACCACGATCGGGAGCTCAGCGGCAAGTAGCACGGGCGCGCGTGGGCATTCGGTCGGGGCCGAGCGACGCAGAGCGCCGATCCGGACCGCGAGGCCGAACTGGCCGTTGAAGATGTTCCCCAGGTAGCCGATGCTCGAGGCGCGGTAGAGCTGGCGCCGCCCGACGCGGCCGCCCGCGGCGCCGATGCAGCCGCCCCATGCCTCGCTGCGGGCAACCAGCCAGATCACGTGGAGCGCGACGGCGACTCCCAGCACCCAGATGGGGGCCGAGCCGAGCGCGACGAGGAACTCATGGCCGTGGCCGGCGAGCCCGATCGCCAGAGCGATCGCGACCACCGTGCCCCCCGCCAGGCTCACCGCTGTCGGGTGCCGGCGAAGCGTCGAGCGCAAAGCCGCCACCCGTATGCGGATCAAATGATCGAATCCATTCCCGACCACAGTAGCCCTCCTGGCCGGTCCCTACACTGGGTTGGTGAGTCAAGTCGGGGCGGCCGCTCCAAACACATGGACCTGCGCCCGCTGCGAGGTGACGGTTTCCTTCGCTCCCGAGGTCGAGCAACCTCGGATGCCGGCGAACTGGGTCAAGGAGGACGAGGAGCTCTACTGCCTGGGCTGCCAGCGCGAGATGGCCGGCGAAGCCGGGCTCGCAGGCCTCGAGGAAGACGCGTCGGATCAGACGCGCACCCAGCTCCGCTCGCAGGCGCGGATCGAGTTCGAGATCAAGCGCGACCCCGAGCGCCAGGACAACCAGATCGCCAAGGCGTGCGGAACCTCGACCGTCTCGGTCCGCAAGGCCCGCGATCGGCTCGGGATGGTGCGGGGGAGCGAGTAGTTACGCTCAGGGTGCGCTGAGCTCCCCTGAGACCAGCTATGCCAAGTCCGGCGATGCCTCGATCGCCTACCAGGTCGTGGGCGATGGGCCGATCGACCTGGTCCTTGTCCTCGGCTTCACCACCCACCTCGAGCTCCAGTGGGAGTCGCCTCCGATGGCTCACTTCCTGGAGCGGCTCAGCTCGTTCTCGCGCCTGATCCTCTTCGACAAGCGCGGAAACGGATTGTCCGACCCGGTCGCTGAGGTGCCGACCCTGGAGCTGCGGATCGACGACGTCCGGGCGGTGATGGAGGCCGCCGGCTCCGAGCGGGCGGCGCTGTTCGGGGTCTCCGAGGGCGGTCCGATGAGCGTCCTGTTCGCGGCGACTCACCCCGAACGGGTTTCTTCCCTGGTGCTCCACGGCGCCATGGGACGCACCACCGAGGCGCCCGACTACCCCTGGGCCTCGCCCGCGGAGGCGCTCCGCGAGTCCGCCGCCGAGTTCATCGCCCCCAACTGGGGACAGGATGCGGAGGGGATGCTCGAGCTCTTCTCCCCGAGCTTCGCGGGCAATCCCGAGGCGGCGGAGTTCACGGCCCGCCTGGAGCGCTCATCGGCGAGCCCGGCCATGGTCCAGCAGATCTTCGAGATGTTCCTGGACATCGACGTGCGAGCGGTCCTGCCCACGATCGGGGTCCCGACGCTCGTCATCCATCGCCGCGGCGACCGGGTGGTCAACCGACGCGCCGGCGAGGAGCTCGCCTCCCAGATCCCGGGCGCCCGCTACGTCGAGCTGCCGGGGATCGACCACGTGCCCTGGGCGGGCGACTCCGACGCGGTGATCGGCGAGATCGAGGAGTTCCTGACCGGAACGCGCTCGGTGGCCGAGCCCGATCGCGTGCTCGCCACGGTGATGTTCACCGACATCTGCGGCTCGACCAAGCGAGCTGCGGAGCTCGGGGACGCGCGCTGGCGCGAGCTGCTCGCGTCGCACCAGGCCGCCGTGCGGCGGGAGCTCGAGCGGTTCAGGGGCCGCGAGGTGAAGACGCTCGGCGACGGCAGCCTCGCCACCTTCGACGGCCCGGCGCGGGCGATTCAGTGCGGGGGCGCGATCACGGAGGCGGCCCGCTCCTCCGGCCTCGAGGTGCGGATCGGGCTCCATTCGGGTGAGGTCGAGGTGATGGAGGACGACGTCGGCGGGATCGCGGTCCATATCGCGGCCCGAGTCGGAGCCCTCGCCGGGGCGGGGGAGGTGCTCGTCACCAGCACGGTCAAGGATCTGGTGGCCGGGTCGGGGATTTCGTTCGCCGACCGCGGCGCGCAGCAGCTCAAGGGAATCCCGGACGAGTGGCGGCTGTTCGCGGCTGATCCCCCGGCGGGCTGAGAGGTTCCGCCCGGTCCGGACCGGGGTCCCTGCTACCGTGGTTCGCGTCGGGTCGACCAACTGGGTCCCCGAGAGGTTCCGTTTCCTCCCTCATTGCGCTCCGAATGCGCCGTTAGTTGGGGTCACAGGATCTCCAACGCAGCGCGTACATAAGGAGTTAGCAACACATGTCATCCGAATCATTCGCCGATCTCGGCGTGTCTCGCCCAATCCTGGGCGCACTCGCCGAGCGCGGCTTTCACGAACCATTTGCGGTGCAGAGACTTTGCATCGCGGACGTCCTCGCAGGTGAGGACGTCCTAGTCCAGTCGCCGACCGGGTCGGGCAAGACGCTCGCCTTCGGCATCCCGATGGCCGATCTGATCGAGGCCGACTCGCGCCGCCCCGCGGCGCTCATCCTCGCTCCCACCCGCGAGCTCGCCGAGCAGATCGTCGACGAGCTGCGCTCGATCGCGCAGTCCCGGGCCCTGAAGATCGCCCCCGTCTTCGGCGGGGTCGGCATCCAGGCCCAGGCGCGCAAGGCCGCGCAGGCCCACATCGTCGTCGCCACCCCCGGCCGACTCGAGGACCTCCTCGATCGCGGGGCCTTCAACCTGAAGCAGATCCAGATCCTCGTCCTCGACGAGGCCGACCGGATGCTCGACATCGGCTTCAAGCCGGCGATCGACCGGATCGTCGCCAAGATGCCACGCGATCGCCAGACGCTCTTCTTCTCGGCGACGCTCGAGGGCGCGACGGGCAAGCTCGCCGCCGCCTACACCCGCAACCCCCGGCGCCACGTCCACAAGCCGAAGGTCGAGAAGGACGCCGAGGTGGAGCACCGCTTCATCCATCTCGCCCATGAGGCCAAGGTCGACGCGCTGGTCGCGGAGCTCCGCGACACCGAGCGCGGCCGCACCCTGGTCTTCGTCCGCACCAAGCGCGGCGCCGACCGCCTCGTCAAGCGGCTCGGCCGCCAGAAGATCCAGGCGGTCGCGATGCACGGCAACAAGAACCAGAGCCAGCGCCGCCGCGCGCTCGCGGACTTCGAGCGCGGCAAGTGCGACACCCTGGTCGCGACCGACGTCGCCTCCCGCGGAATCGACGTCGAGGACATCACCCACGTGATCAACTTCGACGCCCCCGGGGACCGCGACACCTACGTGCACCGCACCGGCCGCACCGGCCGAGCGGGCGCCTCGGGAATCGCCGCGAGCTTCGTCCTCCCCGACCAGCATCAGGAGATGCGCAAGATCGCCGCGGACCTCGGGCTCCACACGGAGTACGACGCCAACCGGGGCAACGCGGGCGACGGTGTGCCGCAGCATTCGAACGGCAACGGGCAGCGTCCTGCTCACTCGAACGGCAACGGGCAGCGCCGTGCTAACGGCAACGGCCGTCAGCACTCCGGCGGGAACAGGCAGCGCCGCAGGCGCCGCCGGCGCTCTCGGTAGCACACCCGTCCAGGGCCAAAGAATTAGCTGAAAATCACGGATGCGCGGGGCGCGCGAGGTGCCGATGACCCTGAACAGCGATGTTCAGGACACCCGACACCCAGACGCTCCCCGCGCAGCCGGACCAGCTCGCTCCCGGGAGGCCCAACGGCGTTGATGCCGGCTCCCGCCTCGAGCACCACCTGCACGGCTCCGACGCCGTAGTGCTTCATCAGCGGCGCCTGCCGGGCAAGCTGCGGAAGATCAATCACATCGTCGTCGGTCCCGCTGGGATCACCGTCGTCGACAGTCGGCACTACCGCTGCCGCAAGGCCAGGTTCAAGGGAGGCCAGCTGTGCGTCGGCAAGCGCGATCGCACCGACCTGGTCGACCGAGTTCTCGACCAGGCGGCCGCCGTCCGCGACCTGCTCGACGGCACTCCCTATGCGGGGGTGAACGTCGAGGCGGCTCTCGCCCTCGGCAACGTCCGGGGCGAGCCGGTCGTCACGACCTGGGAGGGCCGCTCCCTGATCATCTGGGGCACCGGCCTGATCGCGGAGGCAGCCTCCCGCCCGGGCCCGCTCTCGGCCGACGAGGTGGATGCGCTCGCGTCCTACCTCGCCGACGAGCTCTCAGGCTGAGCCGTTCACCGCTGCGCCGGCGTACGACGTGTTCGGATCTGGCCAAAAGCGTGATGTCACCGCCTCACCGTCCGGCTCCCGCTCGCGGGGGCTCGTGCGGCGCAACGGGCATTCCGAGAACGGCCACGCCAACGGCAACGGCAAGGTTGCGACCGGCGGGAATGGCCAGGTCGCGGCCAACGGCAACGGTGGGGTCAAGACCCTGCCGAAGCCGGCCAAGCTCGATGAGCAGTTGCCGGTTGTCTCGACGAACGGGAACGGATTCCCGGTCGCCGAGAAGCTCCCCGAGCATCACCGCCGCTTCTACATCCCGCTCAAGCTCAAGCTGGTCCTCGTCGCGCTCTGCAGTCTCGCCTGGGTCGGTTTCTCCCTCTGGCTCGCGATCCCGTGGATCGATGAGCTCGGGCAGTCGATCACGGTTCCGATCGCCGCGGCGGTGATCGCGGGCATCGCGATCATCCCCGGCTATCTCAACGCGCACCTGATCAGCTCGCTGTTGATCGACAAGGCACCGCCGCTCCGCTTCGACGTCGACTTCCCCGCGATCACCCTGGTCGTCGCCTGCTTCAACGAGGAGGACGTGATCGAGGAGACCCTCGACTACGCCGCCACCCAGGACTACCCGGGCGAGCTCCGGATCCTGGTCGCGGACGACGGCTCAACCGACAAGACCGTGGAGCTGGCCGCGCTCTGCGCCGAGCTGGACGAGCGGATCTCGGTCCGCACCTTCCCGCACGGCGGCAAGGCCAACACCCTGAACGCCGCCCTCGAGACGGTCGACACGCCGCTCACAGCCACGGTCGACGCCGACACGCTGCTGATGCCCGAGGCGCTCAAGCGCTGCGTCGCCCGTCTGATGGTCTCGCCCCCGACGACGGTCGCGGTCGCCGGCGCCGTCTTCGTCCGGAACTCCCGCAAGAACCTGCTGACCCAGGCCCAGGAGTGGGACTACTTCCTGGGGATCGCCTCGATCAAGCGCCAGCAGGGCCTCTTCCAGGGCACGCTGGTCGCGCAGGGCGCCTTCAGCGTCTACAAGACCGAGTCCCTCAAAGAAGTCGGAGGCTGGCCGGATCGGATCGGCGAGGACATCGTCCTCACCTGGGCGATGATGAACAAGGGCGCCGGGGTCACCTACGAGAAGACCGCCGTCGCCTTCACCGACGCCCCGGAGAACGCCAAGGCCTTCGCCAAGCAGCGCCGCCGCTGGGCGCGCGGCATGATCGAGGGCCTGCGCGAGTTCGGTCCTGCTTTGATCAAGGGCCGCCGCACCTATGCCCATTCGATCGTCGTCGACTACATCTTCCCGTACGTCGACCTGGTCTATTCGATCGCCTTCCCGGTGGGCATCATCCTCGCCCTCGGCTTCCAGAACTACGCGATCGTCGGGCCCCTCACCCTGCTCGTCCTCCCACTCAACATGATCCTCTCGGGAATCATGTTCAAGCTCAGCCGCGACTCCTTCCGGGAGGTCGGCCTGCACGTGCGCCGCAACTTCAAGGGCTTCTTCAGCTACCTGCTGCTCTACCAGCTCTTCATGTCGCCGGTGAGCGTTGTCGGCTACGTGCAGGAGCTCTTCAAGACCAAG